>DASYRZ010000001.1:0-1581 GCA_036003865.1 Gemmatimonadales bacterium
AATCAGGTGCCTCCCACCCGCAACTACTACTACCTCTTCAAGTACGAGCCGACCAATGCCGAGAAGCCGATCCCGGAGCTGACCGGGAGCGACCTCAAGGGGGAGGGAACACGACAGGACTTCGGGCAGAACAACGAGCCCATTGTCACGCTCGAGTTCACGAACAAGGGCGGGGACAAGTTCCACGAGATCACCCGCCAACTAGCGCAGCGAGGGCTCCAGCAGGCCAACCTGGCGGGCGCGTCCGGCGCGGAGCGGGAGAACTACAACCAGAGCTTCGCCATCGTCCTCGACGGCGAGATCCGTTCGTTCCCGTCGATCGACTTCGACAAGCTGCCCGACGGGATCGCGGGCGGGCGTGCGGAGATCAGCGGCCTCGACTCGATCGGCGAAGCGAAGGACCTCGCGCTCGTGCTCCAAACCGGCGCCCTGCCGGTGGAGTTCGTCCAGCTCGAGCGCCAGGACATTTCCGCCACACTCGGTGAGGACTCGCTCCACCAGGCGTTGATCGCAGGTATCGGCGGCCTGCTCGCCGTCGCCCTCTTCCTACTCCTCTTCTACCGCTTCCTCGGGGTCATCGCGATCATCGGCCTCGGCATCTACGGCGTCCTCCTCTATGGCGCCATCCTCATCTTCAACGTCACGATGACGCTGCCCGGATTCGCGGGCCTCGTGCTCACGATCGGGGTGGCCGCGGACGCGAACGTCGTCATCTTCGAGCGCATCAAGGAAGAAGTGCGAGCGGGCAAGTCGGTGCGCGCCGCCATCGCCACGGGCTATCACAAGGGCTTCAACACGATCGTCGACGCCAACGTGGTCACCATGATCACGGCGGCCGTCCTCTTCATCACGGCGACCGGGGGAGTCAAGGGATTCGCCCTCATGCTCCTGATCGGAACGCTGATCTCGATGGTGACCGCCGTCGCGGCTACGCGCGCTCTGCTCGGCGTCCTGGCCGGCTTCCGCTGGTTCAACAACCCGGCGTTCATGGGCGCGAGCGCCCAGAAGATCCCCGCCTGGCAGCGGGTCGACTTCATCGGCAAGACGAGGGTCTGGTTTGCGCTCTCCGGAGTCGTCCTCCTCGTCGGAATCGCGTCACTCGGCTACCAGGGGCTGAATCTCGGCATCGACTTCAAGGGCGGCAGTCAGATCACCTTCAAGACGCCGCAGGCGCACAGCGTCCAGGACGTGCGCGGGGAAGCGGCTTCGCTCGGGCTGGGAGACGCCGTCATTCAGGGCCGCGGCACGGCTGAGGGCGGCGGCTACAAGCAATTCCAGGTCCGCACGAAGTCGCTGTCGCTCCAGACGCAGAACGATCTCCAGAGCGCGCTCAAGACGAAGTTCGCGGCCAGCTCGGTCGGGGTCAAGAACGTCTCCGCGAGCTTCTCGCAGCAGATCCTGAAGAAGGCGCTGATCGCGGTCATCGTCTCGCTGCTCCTGATCGTCGGCTACGTGGCCTGGCGGTTCGAGTTCAAGTTCGCCGTTCCCGTGCTGACAGCCCTCGTGCACGACATCTTCATTACCCTCGGGATCTACTCGGTGACCGGCCGGGAGGTGACGACGGCGACGGTGGCCGCTGTG
>DASYRZ010000002.1:0-3504 GCA_036003865.1 Gemmatimonadales bacterium
GGCATCGGGGCAATCCTCCTGCCGGAGTGTCTTCGAGAAGACATACGCCTTCGGGCCGGGCATCCCGTACCCACCGTGCTGCTTCGCCGCATCGTACGATTTGCGGCCCATCAGCACCGCGTCGTACTCCTTGAACATCGCGTCGAAATCGATCTCCGGGTCGATCACGATCCAGTCATAGCCGCCCTTGGGATCGGCGATGAAACCGTCGAGACTCATGGCTACCGAGTAGCGAACCCGCCGCATCAGTCCTCCCCCACCAGCCTTTCGAGTTGATCCAGAAAGCTGCTCTGGCCAGGCAAAATCTTCTGTCTCCCGATCGCAAGGCTGAACCAACCAGCCCGATCGACCTCCGGAAACTCCCGTCCCCGAAATGTGAATGTGTTGCTCCGCACCTGCGCGGGATCGCAATCTCCCTGAACCGCCCACGCGTGCACGATCTTGCCGCTGCGCTGCTCGAGCGGTGTCAGCGCAATGAACTCACCGCTAACGGGGAAGCCCGTCTCTTCGGTGAACTCGCGCCGCGCGGCCGCCAATGGATCCTCGCTGGGCGCGAACTCGCCCTTGGGGATCGACCAGGCACCATCGTCCTTCTTTGCCCAGAAGGGCCCACCAGGATGGACAAGAAACACTTCGAGCCCCGCGGGGGTGCGGCGATACAGAAGCAAACCGGCGCTGCTCTTGGGCATTGAGCCTTGCCACCTTTCTCACCGCGCAGCATTCTCACAGTTCCCCCTTCCCCCTGCGGAGCTGCTGCTATGTCGCACCGCACCCTGCGACTGATCGCGCTGCTGCCTCTCCTCCCAACCGCCGCCGCCGCGCAATGGAAGGTGTCCCAGCCCGGCGAATTCGGCCACGCCATCGCCATCGCCGGCCGCGAACTATTCATCAGCCAGCCCGGCAATCCCTATGCGCCCGGCATGGTCTATGTCTATCGCGCGAGTGCCAACGGCGCCTGGAGCGCAGCTGCGAAGCTCACGATGCAGGGCGCCGGCAACGGCGACGATTTCGGGAGAGCCCTCGCGCTCGATCCGGCATCCGGGTTGCTCCTGATCAGCTCGGGCGTCGCGGATTCGGGACGCGGCGTCGTCTTCGTGTTCACGCGTGCCGGCACGCAATGGACCCAGACAGCTCGCGTCACTGCACCAGACGGCAGGCCAGGTGACGGCTTCGGCAAGACGGTGGTGCTGGCGGGAGCGCGCGCGTACGTCTCGAGCAATCGCCAGAAAGGACGCGGAGCGGTCTACGTCTTCAAGAAGACCGGCGGCGGCGGCGGCACGTTCGTCGCGGAGACGACCCTCGCGCCTACGGACACGCTCCCGAATCAGGCGTTCGGTGCCGCGATCGCCGTGCAAGGCAATCGCCTGCTGATCGGCAGCGCCGACGCCGACTCGAATGCCGGGGCCGTGTACGCCTACACGCGCGACACCACGACCGGCACCTGGAAGATGGAACAGCGCATCCCGTCGCCGTGGCGGATGGGCTCGCGCGGCGCTACCTGGCAGGGCGCCCATTTCGGCTCGGCACTGCTACTCCGCGGCGACACGATGTTCGTCGGCGCGCCGAATGACCGCTTCTCCGGCGCGGTCTGGATCTTTGCCCGCGACACGACGAGCGGCCAGTGGGGACTCGAACGGCGCGTGCTCCCCTTCGACGGCATCTGGTTGTCACGCTTTGGTGCGTCGCTCGCCGAAGTCGGCTCGGAGCTGTGGGTCGGCGCACCCGGCGTCGACAACCGCCAGGGTCGGATCTATCGCGTGACGCGTGATTCGACCGGCATCAAGAGCTCCGTGAAATGGGGCATTCCCCAGCTCGGCGAAGCCGGCTTCGGCGGCACGCTCGCGGTCTCAGGGTCGCTTGCCGTCATCGGCCTCACGGGCCTCGATCACGAAGAAGGGGGCGTCGCGATCTTCAATCGCCGACCCACTGGCGCGTGGACGCTCGCTGCGCGTCTCACCGGCGAAGTGACGACGCTGCCGCCGATCACCGGTGCATCCCGCGAATGCACGGGCAACAAAGTCGGCATCTTCGACTGCCACCAAGTTGACCTGCTGTCGTTTTTGCCGATCCCCGCGATCGGCGGCAAGCGTGGCGTGCAGCTGAGTGACGTGTGGGGCTACACCGACGCCGAGACCGGCCGCGAGTACGTGATCGTAGGCCGGATCGATGGGACCTCGTTCGTGGACATCAGCGATCCGAGCCGGCCGCGGTACTTGGGCGATCTGCCCAAGACGGCAGGCACGCCGTCCAGTGTGTGGCGCGAGATCAAGACGTACAAGCACTATGCGTTCATCGTCGCCGACGGCGCGCGCGCGCACGGCATGCAAGTCTTCGACATGCATCGGCTGCGCGACGTGACAATCCCCGTCACGTTCACCGAGGACGCGCACTACGGCACGGTGCATAGCGCGCACGATATCGCGTCCGACACGGTCAGCGGCTACATGTACCTCACCGCTGCCGGGTGGGGCGGGATCGACTGCGGGGGTGGCTTGCACATTGTCGATGTGCGCGATCCGCTCCACCCCACGTTCGCCGGCTGCTTCAACGATCCCCAGACCGGCATGGGACGGCCCGGCCAAACGCACGACGCCCAGTGCGTCGTGTATCACGGCCCCCACACGAAGTATCAGGGGCGGCAGATCTGCTTTGGCTTCAATGAAACCGCGCTGTCCATCGCTGACGTCACGGACAAAGCCCATACGGTCGCGATCTCGCGCGGCACCTATCCCAACTCCGCGTACATACACCAGGGATGGCTCACCGAGGATCAACGCTACATCTATGAGGACGACGAGCTCGACGAAATGAACGGTCTGGTCGATGGCACGCGTACCCTGATCTGGGACGTGAGCGACTTAGAGAATCCGCTGCTCGCGGGCCAATACATCTCCAAAAGCCGAGCCTCGGACCACAACCAGTACATCGTCGGCAATACGCTGTATCAGGCGAACTACGTGAGCGGCCTGCGCGTGCTCGACATCACCGACCGGCTGCATCCCGTGGAGATCGGCTATTTCGACACGCGCCCGGTGGGTCCAGATGAGCCCGCCTTCTTGGGCGCCTGGGGCAACTATCCGTTCTTCAAGAGCGGCGTGGTCGCGGTGTCGAGCATGGGTGAGGGAGTCTTTATTCTAAAGAAGCGCGCTACGCCACCGGTGCCGTAAGGGGCTGTCGTTCCCCAGCGTTGGTCTTCGGCATAACGATGGGACGCATTACTAGCGTCGCCGCACCGCCCCCAGTGTCTGATCCAAAAACCGATTAATCGCCGGCACTCGCGCCGCGAGCGGCGGCACATGCCCAGCCCCTGGCACCAACACGAGCTGCTTCGGCTCGCGCAACAGGTTCCACAACGGCAACGCCCGCGTCAGCCAGGGATGCTCCTCGTCGTCTCGACCGTTGAGCAGCAGCTTGGGCGGGCGGATATACGGCGCGAAGTTGATGTTCGACGCCTCCGGCAACGTCGGCTGCACCCGCTCGTCGATCCCGCCGCCGACGAGCACG
>DASYRZ010000003.1:0-5759 GCA_036003865.1 Gemmatimonadales bacterium
AAGACGCAGACAACCAGATAGGCGATGAGTGCTTTGCCCTTGAGCGCCGGCATCAGTCGGGCTCCGTGGGAATGAAGCCCGGCTTTTCGAACAGGGTCGACAGCACGATGGTGGTGCGCGTGTTCATCTGCGCGTTCGGTCCCCGCAGGTCACGCAGAATTTCCTGGACGCCTTCGAGATCGGGCGCGACGACCTTGAGGATGTAGCAATCGTCACCGGCGATGTGATGGCACTCGAGCACCCCCGGATGTTTCTCCATCTCGCGCATGCGTGGCTCATCGCCGACGTAATCGCTCGAGCCGTAGCGCACGGCCACGAAAGCGGTCACCGGCAGGCCGACCTTGCCGCGGTCGAGCTGTACGCGGTAGCCGCGGATGTATCCCGCCTCTTCGAGGCGCTTGACGCGTTCCATGATGGCGGGGCGCGAGAGACCGACTTCGTCGGCGATCGCCTGGTAGCTCGCGCGGCCGTCTTGCGCGAGGATGCGAAGAATGCGTCTGTCGGTGGCGTCGAGCTCGGTCTTTGCGGGCATTTGGAAGGCTCTCAGGTTTTTTGGTGAACGCTTCGTAAGTCTAATCAGGTTCCTTCCTACGGAATATCCGGTTCTGCCGGGCAAATTGTCCTTGGATTAGGACAGTGCGAGGGGTACTATTCCGGCCATGGAATCGTTGCGCGCCCTGATCCGAGAGCTTCCGTCAGTCCTGCTTGGCTATTCGGGGGGCGTCGATTCGGCCTTTCTCGCCGTCGTGCTGCGGCAGGAGCTGGGCAAGGATCGGATGCTCGCGGTGAGCGGGCGCAGCGCCTCATATCCCGACGCCCAGTGGCAGGTGGCCCGCCAGGTCGCAGTCCAGTTCGACATCCCACTGCTCGAAATCGAGACCCACGAGCTCGACGACGCGAACTATCTGGCGAATCCGTCAAACCGCTGCTTCTACTGCAAGACCGAATTATGGAACCGGCTCGTGCCGCTCGCGCGGGAACGCGGCTTCGCCGTCGTGTGCGACGGCACGAACGCGGACGATCTGCACGAGCACCGGCCCGGGAAAGCCGCGGGCCAGCAGGCGGGCGTGCGTTCGCCGCTCGCAGAAGTGGGACTCACGAAGGCGGAGATCCGCGCCGCCTCGCGCGAGCTGGGGCTGCCGACCTGGGACGCACCTGCCGCGCCGTGTTTGTCGAGCCGGGTGCAGTACGGACTGGCGATCACGCCGTCGCGCTTGAAGCAGGTCGAGCGGGGCGAGGCGTTTCTGCGTGAGCTCGGGGTGGCGGGCGACCTCCGCGTCAGGCATCTGGGCGATGTCGCGCGGATCGAAGTCGAGCCGTCGTGGATTCCGTGGATCGAAACGCGCCGCGCAGCCATCACGGCTCATCTCACGACGCTCGGATTCGCGCAGGTGGAGATCGACCCGCGCGGGTACCGCCGGGGGAGCCTGTTAGAGCGTTCGTCGCCCTGAACTTCCCCGAGCCCGTGCGCCGGGAGTTATGGGACGCGCTCGCGCCCCTGCGCGAGCGTCGTGAGAAACTGCCGGTGAAATGGGTTCGTCCAGAGAACATTCATCTCAGTCTCAAGTTTCTGGGCGATGTGGAGGACGCGCGGGAGCCGGAGCTGCGCCAGGCCTTGCAACAGGCGGCCGGCACGCGCGGCGAACCGCGTCCCCTGACCCTGCAGATCACGGGCTTTGGCGTGTTTCCCGATTATCACCGGCCCCACGTGCTGTGGGCGGGCGTCACCGCGGAGCCTGGACTCGAGCTGCTCCAGCACGCGGTCGAGGCGTCGTTCGCGCCGCTTGGATTTCCAACCGAAGCGCGGCCGTTTCGGCCGCACGTGACGCTGGGACGGGCCGCCCGCGACGCGCGGCCGCGTGATTTCAAGGGACTCGAGGAGATCCTCGCGACGCTCGATTTCGATGAGGCAGTTACAGTCGCTGAGGTGGACCTGATGCAGAGCACACTCCAAAAGGATGGCCCGGTGTATCAGGTCAAATACCATGAACGGTTGTCTTAAAGGCATCTTCAAGCTCGGCTGCGCCATCGCCGTCATCGGCGTGCTCGCGTTGGCGTGGTGGTTCCGCGAGCCGATCATGTCCACTTTCGCGCGCTGGTTCGGCCGTTCGACCGCGTTGCCGCCCGTGTCCGACACGGCGGTCGGCGCGCCGACTCCGGCGGCCACGGCCTCCGGCAAAGCCAAGGTCGGCAACCTCCGGACCGAGGCCGGGCCCGACTCCGTGGTGCTCAACCCGAACGAAATGGCCTCATTGATCGGCGCGGGGATCGATTGGAACGTGCGCAAGATGTATGACTCACTGCGCGTCGAGCTCCAGGAAGGCAAGCTGATCTTGCACGCGCGGCTCGACACAAAGGCTTTGCCGCCCGGAACGCTCGGCCCGTTCGCGGGCATGTTCGGCGAACACGAGCCGCTGCGGATGGCGGGCACCGTGTCGGTCGGGCGCCCCGGGACGGCGCTGTATGACATCACCGAGATCACTCTCCGGGGCATCGAGATTCCCGGCCCGTTCGTGAAGCAGTTGACGAAGCAGATGGCGGGGGCGTCACCGAACGGGGCGGTCCCCGTCAAGGTGGATCCGGCGGTGACCGAGGTGAAGGTCCATACGACGGGAGTCGTGCTCTACAAGCGGCGGAGAGGCGCTCCATGAGCCCGCGCCGCGTGATGATCGTGGATGATGAGAAGGGCATCCGCGAGGCGCTGAAGCAGGTCCTCGAGTACGAGGAGATCGAAGTCCAAGCGTGCGCCTCAGGTCACGAGGCGATCCGAGTCTACCCGGAGTTCAAGCCGCATCTCGTTTTCCTCGACGTAAAGATGGAAGGCATGGACGGGCTGGAGACGCTCAAGCGCGTCCGCGAGCTCGACCCGCAGGCTCAAGTCGTGATGATCTCGGGGCACGGCACGATCCAGACTGCCGTCGAAGCCACGCAGCTGGGCGCGTACGATTTCCTCGAAAAGCCGCTCGATACCGATCGCATCCTGCTCACGCTGCGCAACGCGCTGCAGCACGTCGTGCTCGTCAACGAAAATGTGCGGCTCAAGCAGGAAGTCCGCGCACAGTACGAGATCGTCGGCTCGAGCAAGGCCATCCGTCAGGTGATCGGCCTGATCGAAAAGGTCGGTCCCACCCCGGCGCGCGTGCTGATCACGGGCGAGAACGGCACCGGCAAGGAGCTCGTCGCTCGGGCGATCCATGCGTTGAGTCCCCGCGCGTCAGGTCCGTTCGTCGAAGTCAATTGTGCGGCGATCCCCGCCGAGCT
Organism: Gemmatimonadales bacterium; assembly: GCA_036003865.1. GTDB lineage: Bacteria > Gemmatimonadota > Gemmatimonadetes > Gemmatimonadales > GWC2-71-9 > 20CM-2-65-7. The sequence continues at coordinate 3,262 of DASYRZ010000003.1, forward strand.
GATCGAGAGCGAGCTGTTTGGCCACATGAAGGGCAGCTTCACCGGCGCGTTCGCCGACCGCGCGGGCAAGTTCGAGATCGCCGACGGCGGCACGCTGTTCCTCGATGAAGTCGGCGACATGAGCTTATCCGCGCAGGCCAAAATGCTGCGCGCGCTGCAGGAAGGCGTGATCTCGCGCGTGGGGTCGGGCAAGGCGCTGCCAGTGGACGTGCGCGTGGTCGCCGCCACCAACAAGAATCTCGATGCGGAAATCGCCCAGGGCCGATTCCGCGAGGACCTGCTGCATCGGCTCAATGTCATTCCGATCCATGTGCCACCGTTGCGCGAGCGCCGCGCCGATGTCGCCCAGCTCATCTCCCATTTCACCGCCGAGTTGACGAAAGACGGTCTGCCGGCGAAAGACTTCGAGGCTGCGGCGGTCGAGCGGCTGACGGCGCACGACTGGCCGGGGAACATCCGCGAGCTAAAGAACGCCGTGGAGCGGCTCCTCATTCTCGCGAGTGGACCCGCCGTGACGCAGCACGACGTCGAGCGACTCGTGGGGAAGGGGGAAGGGGGACGGGGGAAGGGGACCGGCGTCGGAGCGGGCGGCGGCGATGCCGCCTGGTTGCGCGCCGCAACGTTCGAGGAATTCAAGCAGTCGGCGGAGCGCGCGTACCTGCTCCGCAAATTGCAAGAGAACGACTGGAACGTGTCGGAGACCGCGCGCACATTGCAGATGCCGCGCAGCAATCTCTACAAGAAAATCGAGCGCTATGGGCTGTCGCGCGGCGGCGAAGGGGGAGTCCAGTGAAGGAGAAGGACCAAAAAGAGCGCGACTGGGATCGCGAGATGCGTGAGGTGGACAAGCTGCTCGCGAAGCTGCCGGAGGCCGATCCAACGCTCGGCCGCGGTGTGCCGACCGTGCCGGTCACGCCTCGTGGGTCGGTCGGCGGCCCCGCAGTCTCCGGAGGCTTCCAGCCCACCGGCCCGGCTCGAGGACGCGCCTGGCTCACCACGTGGATGCGTGTCGGTCTCGGTGTGGCGCTGGGCATCGGGATGCTCGTGTGGCCGTACACGCACGCGTGCGGTCTCAAGCTCGTGTTCTATCTTATCGGAGCGACGGCGGTGACGGTCGCCGGAGTCTGGAGCGCCCTGACGTCCTGGAAGCGGCGTTTGGGCATCGCGCATACCTTTTCGATGATTCTGATCATTTGGGGGCTCGCGCTCGCGGGCCGGCAACTGCTGCCGCGCTTCTACGGCAAGACTCCCATTCCATTCTTCTGTCCCGAACCGCGACCATGACACCTCCGCAATTCAAGAACTTCATCGCCGGCGACTGGGTCGTTCCCTCGACGGGCGAGTACTTCGAGAACCGCAATCCGGCTGACTGGAACGACGTCATCGGTCGCTTCCCGCGTTCCGGGGCGGATGACCTGAAGCGCGCGATCGCGTCGGCGCGGCGCGGTTTCGCGCAATGGTCGAAGACGCCGGCCCCGATTCGCGGCCAGGTCCTGCAACGCGTCGGCCAGCTGCTGGTCGAGCGCAAGGACGATATCGCGAAGGCGATGACGCGAGAGATGGGGAAGGTCCTCGCCGAGACGGGCGGCGACGTGCAGGAGGGGATCGACACGGCGTTCTATGCGGCGACTGAAGGCCGAAGGCTGTTCGGGCGCGTCGTTCCGTCGGAGCTGCGCAACAAGTGGGCGATGAGCTATCGCCGGCCGATCGGCATCGCGGGTCTGATCACGCCGTTCAACTTCCCGCTCGCGATTCCCACCTGGAAAATGTTTCCGGCGCTGCTGTGCGGGAACGCGGTGATCTTCAAGCCCGCCGAAGACGTCCCGCACACCGCGCATCTGTTGGTCGAGATTCTGCTCGAGGCGGGGCTGCCTCCCGAAGTCGTACAGCTCGTCCACGGGCAGGGCTCGGTGGTTGGTCGCGCGCTGGTGGAGCACCCGGAGGTCCCGGTGATCTCGTTCACCGGCTCCACCGAAACCGGCTCGGCCATCGGCGCAACCTGCGGCAAGATGCACAAGCGGCTGTCGCTGGAGATGGGTGGCAAGAACGCGATGATCGTGATGGACGATGCGGATCTGGACCTTGCCCTGGACGGGGTGCTGTGGGGTGCGTTCGGCACGACCGGGCAGCGGTGCACCGCGACCAGCCGTCTCATTCTTCAGGAGAAAGTCCACGACAAGTTCGTGCAGCTGCTCGTCGATCGCGCGGGAAAGCTGCGGCTCGGCCCCGGCCTCGACGCCAAAACCGAAGTCGGTCCCCTGATCCACGAAGAGGCGCGCCAGAAGGTCGCCGAATACGTCGACATCGCCAAGAAGGAAGGCGCCAGTGTCGCCCTCGGCGGCCGGATTCCGCAGGGCGACAAACGGCTCGAGTGCGGCTGGTTCTACGAGCCGACGGTGCTCACGGGCGTCAAGCCGGGGATGCGGGTCGAGCAGGAGGAGATCTTTGGGCCCGTCCTCGCCGTCCTGAAGGCGAAGGATCTCGCCGAGGCGATTCAG
>DASYRZ010000004.1:0-10498 GCA_036003865.1 Gemmatimonadales bacterium
AATCAGCGGACGGGCGAGATGTAGAAGTGCTGGCCCGGCACGCGAAGCGCGCCGCACTGCTCGCCTATCTCGCCGCGGCGCTCCCGAAGGGATCCCACCGCCGCGACACGCTGCTCGCACTCTTCTGGCCTGAGTCGGATATCGCGCACGCGCGCGCAGCATTGAATCAGGCCTTGTACGTGCTGCGCACGGCATTAGGCGAAAACGCGGTCTTGTCGCGCGGCGATGGTGACGTAACCCTCAATGGCGATGCGGTCTGGTGCGACGTGACCGCGTTCGAGGCGGCGCTCGACGCGGGACGCTCCGGTGAGGCGATGGCGCTCTACCGGGGCGATCTGCTTGAGGGATTCTTCGTCACGGGCGCGCCTGAGTTTGAACGTTGGATCGATCGGGAGCGCGCCCGGCTGCGTGAGCGGGCGTCGCAGGGGGCGTGGACGCTGGCGGAGGAACGGGCCGCGGCGGGCGATGCGGTGGAGGCTGGGCGATGGGCCCGGCGCGCAGCCGAATTGGCGCCCGCGGATGAAGCGGTGGCGCGGCGGCTCATGACTTTCCTGACTGGTCTGGGCGATCGGGCAGCGGCGATCCGCGCGTACGAGGAATTCGCGTCCAGGCTCGCGGGACAATATGAGCTCGAACCGTCAGCCAAGACGCGGGCCCTCGCGGATGCGATCCGCAAACCCGATGCGTGGTCCGCCGGTGCAATCGTCATGGATGCAGCGCTTCCCAGGGAAGGTCCGCACCCCCCGGTGCCGAGAACGGTTGTGGGCCGACGACGTGTCGCCGCGGCTCTCGCGCTATTGGTGGGCTGCTTGCTGGGCGGCTGGTTTGTTCTGCGGCCACTGATCAACAGCTCATCGACGCCGCGGATCGTAGTCCTTCCGTTCACCAATCTGGGCCCTGCCGAGGACGAGTATTTCGCCGACGGGATCACCGAGGAGATCGCGGCGCGATTGGCGGCGATCGAACGCCTGCGCGTGATCGGGCGCACGAGCACCAACCGCTACAAGGGCACTGAGAAGACCATTCCGGAGATCGGTCGCGAGCTTGGTGTCGACTACGTGTTGGAAGGAAGCGTCCGCTGGGAGAAATCGCCCGGTGGCGCGGCTCGCGTGCGCGTCACGCCGCAGCTCGTCAGCACGAAGGACGGGATGCATCTCTGGGCGCGAGTCTATGACGAGCCGCTCGACGAGCTCTTTCGGGTCCAGTCCGACATCGCGCGGAAAGTGGTGCAAGCGCTCGACGTCACTCTGCTCGAGCGGGAACGCCACGCTGTCGAAGCGGTCCCGACGCACAACATCCAGGCGTACGATTACTACTTGCGCGGGATCGAGTATTGGCGCCGCGGCCGCGAGGACCGGCTCTTTCGCGCCGCCACGCGAATGTTCGAGCGGGCTGTTGAGTTGGATTCGAACTTCGCTCTCGCTCACGCGATGCTGTCGCTGGCGCACACCCGCATGTACCAGCAATACTTCGATCGCTCGCAAACCCGCCTCGCGAGCGCGAAGTCGGCCGTCGACAAGGCGTTCGCGCTGCAGCCCGACCTGCCCGAAGCGCACCAGTCGTTAGGCATGTACTACTGGGCGAGGGCGAGTGAGAACGACTACGACCGGGCGCTGCGAGAACTTGCGATCACGGAGGCGAGCCGTCCCTACGATCCCCGTTTCTTCGCCGCGCGAGCGGTACTCCGCGGGAGGCGGGGCAGGTATCCCGAAGCACTCGTGGACATCGCGCGCGCTCTGGATCTCGATCCAGCGTCTGCGGCGATGACCAGCACCCACGGCGAGCTCTGGGATCTCACTCGGGACTTTGCACGGGCCGAACGCTTGTATGATCGGGCCATCGCGTTGTCGCCCGACTGGGCCGGTCCCTACGTTCTGAAGGCGGGGCTGTACCTCCGGCGGAACGGGGCCACAGCTCAAGCGCGGGCCGTCCTCGACGAGGCCGACAATTTGGGTCTCGCTGAATCGCCCGAGATCGTCTTCAACCGGATTCTGATTGCGATCTACGAGCGTAAGTACAATGAGGCGATCACGCGACTCTCAGGAACTCCGGACGTCTTCGCAGATCAACTCCGGTTCGCGCCTAGGGCGCAACTGTACGCGGAAGTCTACGGGCTGATGCAACGTCCTCATGTGGCGCGCGCGTATTCCGACTCCGCGCGTGCGATCGTGGTCGCGAGGCTTGGGCAGCAGCCGGAGGATCCGCGCCTCCATAGCGCCTTGGGCATTGCCTATGCCGGGCTAGGTCGAATGCAGGAGGCCATTCAGGAGGGGCGGCGCGCGGCAGAACTGCGGCCGATCAATGAGGATACATATCAGGGTTACGCTCGCGAGTGGGACCTCGCTCGGATCTACGCGATGGCCGGCGAGTATGATTCGGCTCTCGATCGTCTCGAATACCTGCTGTCGATCCCGGGCTACCTCACACGCGCGTGGCTTCGCATCGATCCGACGTGGGACCCGCTGCGGGGACACCCGCGCTTCAAAAACCTTGTAGGCCAGCGCTGATCCAGTCTCGTCTTTTGAGGCCCCATAATCGATTAAACAGACCGCGATTCACAGTTTCGACTACATCCTAATGACGGCGCAGAGTATATTTGCCGTAATGTTTGCCGTTCCATAGATACCGATAGCGGCCAATGCGGTCTCTTGGAAACAGGTAAGTGCCTAAAAAGCAACGGCTCCGCTTGGGAGCCGTTGAATTCAAATCCCGCCGTCCCGACTCGGCAAGGACGAGTCTCACACCGTAACCCGTGTGGGACTTTTTCTTCCAGCGCGACCCGATGTCAAAACGAGCATGACTTGAACTATCGAAGGAGTTTTTTTATGGCACGAGAACCGCTCCATGCTTTTCAGTTTCAGGGAGTCGCGGGAGGGTCCCCGGGCGCCGGCATCGTCGTCATTTGTGACGACGGCGCGTTCTACGCGTGGGAATGGGCCGCGATGAATTGGACGCAGCTACCTCCCGTTCCTGGAACGCTTACGGATCGCCGGGCGCGCCGCAGACGGCGGCGCGAAGAGGGCAAGAAGTAACCGGAAGGGGGCTCGCGGCGCTCACGGCATCGGCTCCTCGATGGAGCAGCGGCGGATCCCTATCTGCGCACAATTATTCCGGCAGAGATCTCCGATGCCGAGCAGCATCGCAGTGGGACGATGCTGCCGACGACTACGGTGACGGTCCGCTCAGCCGGATTGGTGGGTGAAGTAAAACAGACCGTTCCCCTCTCCCGGTAACAGAAGAGAGGGGAACGGCCGCAGGGCTGTCAGAAGCTTCCCACGTACACGATGCGGTCGGGGGTTCCGTCGCGGTCGTTCCGGACCGTGCCCCGGGCGTTGCGGATCAGCGCCTCTTTCACTTGCGCCGGCGACAGCGTGCGGCGCGAAGAAGCGATCAGTAGCGCGGCCGCGCCCGCCACGTGCGGGCTCGCCATCGACGTGCCGCTGAGCCGCACGTATTGCCCGTCGATGTAGGTGTTGAGGATGCGGACGCCGGGGGCCGCGAGGTCGATGTCGGCGCCGAAGTTCGAGAACGACGCGAGCGCGTCGGTCGAATCGCTGGCGCTCACGGTGATCACCTCGTCGTAGGACGCCGGCCGCTCGAGCGCCGCGTCGCGCGAGGAGTTGCCCGCGGCGACGACGATCGTGATTCCGGCGGCCACCGTGCGGCACACGGCCTGGTGGAAGACGTCGCCGTTGCTGAAGCCGCAATTGCCGTCGTCGCGCCCGCCGCCGCTCAGGCTCATGTTCAGGACTTTCATCCCCTCGTCGATCGACCAGTCCATCGCCGCGATGATGTCGGAGAAGAACGTCAGGCCGCCGCATTGAAAGACGCGCAGCGCCCAGAGCCGCGCCCCGGGTGCGACGCCCACCACGCCGCGGCTGTTGTCGCGCGCCGCGGCGATTCTTGACGCAAGAAACGCCATACCTCTAATCACGCCGAAGTCCTCGATCTGCTGGGCGAGCTCTCGGCGCAGCGGGCGCGCCTGGTCAGGCGCCTCTGTGATCCGCAGCTGTCACTCGCGGACCTCGAGCGCATGGCCGCAGAAGCGCCCAGTGACTACGGAGCAAGGTCGCGCTCAACGCCATGACGCGCCTGTTCGCAGAGCAGCTCGTGTCCCGGGGGATTGTGGTCGGTCATTGCTCGCGCTTCCTGAATACCACGTGCGTGGCGTTCGGTGACGGCACGTGCTCGGCGCAGGTGTAGCCGAGCGCGGTTAGATCCAGTCCCGCAAACAGGTGTTCGCCGGAGCCGAGCAGCAGGGGCGCGATCGCGACATGCATCTCGTCGATCAGTCGCACCTCGAGATACTGCCGAATCGTCGAGACCCCGCCACCGAGCTGGACGTCGCGGCCGTGCGCTGCCTCGAACGCGCGGTCCAGCGCCTCGCGGACGCCGCCCGTCACGAAGTGAAAGACCGTGCTGCCTTCCATGGGCTGAGAGGGGCGGGCATGATGCGTGAGCACGAACACGGGCACGTGATACGGCGGGTTCCGTCCCCACCAGCCACGCCACTGTTCGTCCGGCCACGCGCCCCGGATCGGGCCGAACATGTTGCGGCCCATGATCCAGGCGCCGATCCCCGCGAAACCCCTGGCCGCGAAGTCGTTGTCGACTCCGGTCGTTCCGCCGGCTTGACCGTTTTTCTCGCGGAATGTGCGCGTGGGAACGAACCAGTTGTGAAGTTCCTCGCCTCCGACACCCAGAGGTTCCTCGCGAGTCTGTCGTGGCCCCGCTCCGTACCCGTCGAGCGAGATCGCAAAGTTGTGCACGCGGAGTTTTGGCATGGCTGTATTCTGACGACGAACGGAGAGGAGGGGAATGTTCCGTCAATTAGGTCCTGGCTTCTTCAAGCCTGACGAGGCATGTGCACTCTTCCAGATCACGACCGCGTCATAGCCGTGGATCGTCTTGATGACGTCGGCATTCCAGGTCTCGAGGCCGCGCATGGCCAGGCGCCGCAGGGGCCGCAGGTCGATCACTTCATGACCGGTGGCATTCGCATTCGAGAGCACGCGCGTGAGACGCTGATCGCCGGCGCGGAGCTCGTCAAACTCCTCGCTCGCGGTGGACCCAAAGCCGCTTCCACCAAGGACCGCCTGACGAGATCCGGGACCCGGGAGCACGAGAATGTGAAACGCGCGCTCGCCCGTGAGGGCTGCCACCTCGTCCGCCATGGCGCCGATATCGAATCCATTGAAATAATTGGCGCCGCGGATCATGTGGTTGTAGCCGAACTTCATCAGGATCTTTGGGGATTCCGCCCGTAACAGCGCGGCAAAGTTGTTCCGGCCCCATTGCGCTCGGCGCTCCATGTAGGGCCATGCGCCGCCGCCGCGTTCCGCCGTTTCGATGGCCAGCGACGCCTCGAGCGTGCGCATCACCGCGTCACTCTCACGGTCCGGATTCGGCCAGGCGGCGCGCAGCGCCGACACTAACCCCGAGTCTGCCGCCAGGATGAACATGTCATCCGGGTTTCCGGTCCGCGCGTTCTGCGCCCACGCGTTGGTGGACGCCTCCTTGACGCGCGCAAACGCCGCGCGCGCGCCCGGCGGGACTTTGGGTTCGAGCTTGGAGATCAGATAGCGATCGTTGAAGATCTCGCGGTCGAATCCGAACAGGACCCGCTCATTCTTCGGCGCCGCCTGGACGACGTCCGCGAGGAAACGCGCTTCCTCGTGCAGGTTGTAGAAGGTGAAGATGTTGGGTGCGGACAGGAAATCCTCGATCCCCTGCTGGCCATTGCGCCGCGCGGCCGTTTCGATGTCCTGCGCGATGGGCGGCGAGAGCTCGATGGCGAACCGGCTGTAACCCGATGGACGGAGCGCACTGAACAGCGCCGCCGCAAGCTGAGTAGTCTCCGCGACGCCGTGTTCTTCGCCGATCAATGTGAAGCGGGCATTTCGCGCTTCCCCCACGAGCCAATCCCAGCCGGGCCCGGCGGGCCGACCCTCGCTCATGGTCAGAGGGAGCCTGTTTGTTTGCAGGGCTTCGAGCAGCCGCGCTTGCGGCGCCGCTTGCGGCGTCTGGGCGCTGGCGGCGATCGTCGCGAGGAGGGAGAGGTGGAGGAGCATACGCGTTGGATACGAGGGACGATCGCAAGGTTGCAAGCGAGAGGCGCCGAGGAGGGGCAGCTTCGCTGAGCCGGTCGTCTCCGAGGGCGTGGTGTACATGGCCGGCGGATGATGGGATGTACGCGTTCAACGCGACCACAGGGGACACGCTCTGGTTCCGGCAGCTGCCGAGGTCCGGCGCTCCTCGGAATCGAGATCGCCCGCCAGACGGGTGGATGGACTTTTCCACCGCCCCGTGACGAGTTTAGGATAACCCTAGTGACGACATTGATTACCCTGCCAGAGCCGTGCTAATAGCGGCTTCTCCAGCGAGCGATATGGAGGTCAGATGAAAGACGTTTCAGTAGCCCATCCCGCTCCGTCGCGAGCGGCCGGCGAAAGCGACCACACCCTGCGGCAGATGCTCGACGCCGTTCCGGCGGCCGTGTACACGACCGACGCGGACGGACGCCTGACGTACTTCAATCGCGCGGCGGTCGAATTCTCCGGCCGCGTCCCCGAGATCGGCACTGACCAGTGGTGCGTGAGCTGGAAGCTGTATTATCCCGACGGCACGCCAATGCGACACGATGAATGTCCAATGGCCGTCGCCCTGAAGGAGGGTCGTCCGGTACGCGGAACCGAGGCAATCGCCGAGCGGCCTGACGGCCGGCGGATCCTGTTTCGTCCCTTCCCGACGCCCCTGCGGGATGCCTCCGGCCGGATCACGGGCGGCATCAATGTCCTGGTCGACCTCACGGAAGCTCGGGAGTCCGCAGCGGCGCTCCGCGCCAGCGAAGAGCGCTACCGCCGGTTGATGGCGCTGCTGCCCGCGGCCGTCTACACGTGCGAAGCCCCCTCGGGAATGGTCACCTACTACAACGACAAAGCCGCCGAGCTCTGGGGTCGCGTCCCCAGATTGGGCGACCGCGATGAGCGGTTCTGCGGCTCGTTCCGGTTGTGGTATCCGGACGGCACTGCGCTGCCTCACGACCAGACACCAATGGCCATGGCGATGCAGGACGGGCGCGCCTTCCGCAATGTGGACGTGGTCATCGAGCGGCCCGACGGCTCGCGGATTTCCGTGCTCGTGAACATCGATCCGATCCGCGATGACACAGGCGCCATCGTGGGTGCGATCAACGTTTTCCACGATACCAGCGCTCTGAAAGAAGCGGAGCTGGAACTGCTGCGCCGGACGAACCAGCTGTCCATGTTCCTGGAAACCGCGGCGATTGGATTGCACCGCGTCGGCCCGGACGGGGTCATTTTGTGGGCGAACGATGCCGAGCTGCAGATGTTGGGCTATGCCCGCGACGAGTATGTCGGACATAACATCGCGGAGTTTCATGCCGACCAGGACCTCATCGCGGACATCCTGGCGCGCCTGCATCGCGGCGAAAAGGTGCGCGAGTATGAAGCCCGCGTGAAGTGCAAAGATGGGTCGGTCAAGATCGTGCTGATCGATTCCAGCGTGCTCTGGGACGGGGACCAATTCGTGCATACGCAGTGCTTCACGCGCGATATCACCGAGCGCAAGCTCGCCGACGAGGCCCTGAAAGAAGCCAATCGGCGCAAGGACGAGTTTCTGGCCACGCTGGCGCACGAGCTGCGCAACCCGCTCGCGCCTCTCCAGCAGGGCCTGGAAATCATGCGGTTGTCGCGGGGGAACGGAACGGTCGTCGAGCAGGCCCGCTCCAGGATGGAGCGGCAGCTCGGACATCTCGTCCGTCTCGTGGACGACCTCCTCGACGTCGGCCGCATCACCCGCGGGAAGGTGGAATTGAAGAAAGAACGGGTGGAACTTGCGACTATCCTCGAGGACGCGGTGGAGGCCTGCCGTCCGCTCATGGAGCAGGCTGGCCATGAGCTCCGGGTCACGCTCCCGGATGAGCCCGTCTACCTGTCTGCCGACGTGACGCGCCTCGCGCAGGTGTTCGCCAATTTGCTGAACAATGCCGCGAAGTTCACCGACCGCGGGGGGCAGATCCGCCTGGTGGCGCAGCGCAACGCTGCGAACGTCACGATCTCGGTGCGCGACAATGGCATGGGGATCGCGCCAGAGTTTCTGCCGCAGGTGTTCGAGATGTTCGCGCAAGCCGATCATTCATTGGAGCGCCCGCGGAGTGGCCTCGGAATCGGTTTGACACTGGTCAAGGGTCTGGTCGAACTGCATGGTGGGACCGTCGAGGTGAGGAGTGACGGCCCGGGCAAGGGCAGCGAGGTTCTCGTTCGCCTCCCGATCAGCCAACCTGCGGTCGCCACGGACGACGTCGCGCAGGACGGGGGCAGGACCGGGGACTCCGCGCCATTGCGAATGCTCGTGGTCGATGATCAACCCGACAACGCCAACGCGCTGAAGGAATTACTGGAACTCCTCGGGCACGAGGCGCACGCTTTGCATGATGGGCTCGAGGCGGTGAATGCGGCGGCGGCGTTCCGGCCGGACGTGATCTTTCTCGACATTGCGATGCCGAAGCTGAACGGCTACGAAGCCGCGCAGCGGATTCGCGAGCAGCCATGGAGCAAACGCATGACGCTCGTCGCGCTGACCGGCTGGGGAGAAAGTCAGCACAAAGCCCGGTCACAGGCGGCGGGATTCGACTTCCACCTGACGAAGCCAATGAGCATCGCGAGGCTCGAGAGCCTGCTGGCCTCCGTGAGCGCAGCCCAGGCTGCGCGGGTGGTGAAATGACGCCGCACCTCGAATCGGGCCGGGCGGAGCAGGGGTTGGATTCAGATGCCAGGTGAGAAATGCGACACGTCGAACACCGCTTCGAAAAGCCGCCAGCTGTTACTGTCCCGGAAGGCCTGGTCCTCGTTGGCGGGCCGCGCCTGGAACAGCAGGCGCAGCCGCCGCGGGTCGTTCACATCGATCATCATGCTGCCGTGCCCGTACTCATCCCAGGCCGGCGACCGCGGCAAAATCGGGTTGGAGACCTCGATCAACCTGAAATTCCTGTCGTAGATTGCAAACAGCAGCCGCTGCGCCGGCATGTAGTCCCGTCCGGGCCGCTGCTCGAACGCCACCGCAAGCAGCAGATAGGTGCCGTTCGGCATCGCCATGATCTGGCCGCCCTCCAATCCCCATTCATAAAACGGGTTGGCGGGATCGTGCGAGTTATGCCAGGGGACGTCCGCGTCCGCCAGTAGGGGCGCGCGCCCATGGACGAATGGCCCATCCCATCCGTTATCGCTTACGGCCATGAACACGCAGGGATCGGGCCGGTCGTCGCGGCCGCCGTCGCGTGAAAAACCGGAATACGTCAGCACCGGCCGGGTTCTGCCCCCGATCGGCAGCCAGGCTGCGTCCGCATCGTAAACGCCTGCCTGCGGGCCGCCTGCGATGGAACGGAGGGCGGTGTTCCTCCAGGTAAAGTGATGTCCATCGTTCGACACGAAGTGTTCGATCGTTCCCGCGAGCCGGTAGTACGTTGTCTGCGCGAACAGGTGCAGTGTTTCGCCCTCGGCGACCAGAGTCGGCGCTTCGTAGATGCCCGGGGGAAACTTCCCCAGCAGGAGGGGTGGATCGAGCTCGACGTATGGACCCGCTTGGTGGTCGGCCACGAGGTGGAACAGGACGCTGCCTCGGTGGGGGCGATGGCCGGGCGGCGGGTTGGTCGGATCCTTCATCTCGTGACCAGTCCCGTAGATATGCCACTTCCCGCCGAAGCACACGCGAAACGCATCTTTGTGCGTTGCCGTTTTCTCCGGGTGCGCCAGCGGCGACGTGCCCATGCCTCCCGGTAAGAGCACCGGAAAATGCCGATCGTTCACGCGGCGCGCCTCTGGAGGGGCCGCGGCCGCGAACCGGCACGGGACGCCCAGCCGCGACAGCACCATCGCCTCGACATACATGCTGGTCTCGAACGTCTCGCCGCGCGCGATGATCGGCACCTGGGCAGCGAGCGGCGCGCTGATCTGAGGCTCCAGACACACGGTGTTCATTCCGGCCGGCCGATACATCGTGAGCTCGTCGTACCCACGCACCACGCCGACCGACAGATGGAGATCACGGAACCAGTCCTTCAGCGTCACCACGGGATGCGGCTGATCTCCGTCCGTGGTCAGCCGCGAATAGGTGTCATCGTAAGCCTCGTTCCCCAGGGTCCGACCCTTGCGGAAGTCGTGTTTCGAATTTCTCCGGACCGGCAGGGCGGGCATGAATGACAGGGGGATCATCCCCAAGCGATGGAGACGATGCCGGTGCGCCGGGATCGTCACCTCCACGTGGAAATGCTTCAGACGGTCCAGCAGGAACCAGGGTTGGACCCCCGCGAGCACGGGGACGCGGTGCAGCGCGTCGTGCCCGGTCTCCAGGTGGGTGATCGCGGAGTTCACGTAAACGCGCCGCCCCTCGAGACGGTGGGTCAGGACGGTGCGCGTCGGCCCGAACCGCCGCTGCACCTCCGGGTCATCGCTGTAATCCGCCGAGTGGATGCAGGACA
>DASYRZ010000005.1:0-4115 GCA_036003865.1 Gemmatimonadales bacterium
ATAGCGCCAGGTGCGGCCGGAGTCGTCGGAGTACATGTAGTTGGGATCGAGATCGAAGCCGCGGAAGAAGTTCATGATGCGACCGGAAGCCAACCGGAACAGGTTCGAGTAGGTGACGTTGTTGCCGCGCAGCGGGCTCGCGGAATCTCCCGGCGTGTCGAACGTCTCCGCCGGTCCCCACGACAGCGGATTGCGGGGCTCCGACACGCGGTAGTAGATGCGGCGCTCGACGCCGTGCTGCGTGTACACCGCCAGATAGCGGCCGTCCGGCAGTGCGAGAAACGCGGGATTGTCGTGATCGTCCTGCTGCAAGTGGCGGTGCAACACGGTCCGCTGGACCCTTCCCGAGGCGAGGTCGTAGACCGCGATCTCGACGTTGCCCCAGCCGGGCGCGCTGTCGTTGCGATAGTCGCCCACGGCGCGGACCGATCCCACGATCAGCTTGCCGTCGTGAACGATGGCCCGCTCGTCCATGAACCACGACCATGCACCGTTGTCGTTCAACTCGATCAACGGACCGGCTACGTAATTGACCGGGAGGTCGCTTCCACCCGCGGCGCACCCGACCAGCAGACACGCAATCGTCAGACGCATGCGAGATATCGCTCCTTGATCAAGGGGAGCAGCGTATCGAGCGGCGTATTCCACACCGCCTCATTCATGATCTCGACTTCGATCGGCCCCGCCGCGTAGCCCGCTTGGTCGACGGCTGCGCGGAGGGCGCGCAGCTCGATGACGCCGTCGCCCATCAAGCCGCGGTTCATGAGCACGTTCTGTACCGGCACGAGCCAGTCGGACACGTGGAATCCCACCAGGCGGCCTGCGGCGCGCGCGATCTCGTCGAACAGGTCGGGGTCCCACCAGATGTGATAGACGTCGGCCACGACACCCACCGTGGCGGCGTCGAACCGCTCCGCCAGGCAGCGCGCCTCGCGCAACGTCGTGATGCAGGACCGCTCGGCGGCGAACGCGGGGTGCAGGGGCTCGATCCCGAGCCGTACGCCGCGCTCCCGAGCGTACGGTGCGAGCTCCGCGATGCCGTCCGCGACCATGCGGCGCGCCGCCGCGATGTCCTTATCGGGCGCGGCCCCGCATACCAGGATGAGGACGTCGGCGCCGAGCGCCGCGGCGTCGTCCACGACCCGCCGGTTGTCCTCGATCCGCGCGGCGCGTTCCGCGGCGGTGGCCGCCGGAAACATCCCGCCGCGGCACAGGCTCGAGACCCGGATTCCGGCGTCGCGGATGAGGCGCACCGCCCGCTCCACGCCCGTCTCGGCGAGCTTGTGACGCCACACGGCCACGTACGGCACGCCGTGCCGCGCGCACGCATCGACGGTCTCTCCGAGGCTGGCGTGCTCCGTCGTGATTTGATTCAGGCTGAGGCGGGTGATCGAGTCCATCAGGCCAACACGCGCCCCATGCGCTCGGCGGCGCGCTCCCGGTCCGCGAGGACGCCCGCGGCGTCGGCGAGCCGGAACAGCACCGTCAGGTGTTGCCGCGACCGGGCGCCCTCCGCACCCGCCAACATCCGGAAGTGCGACGGATGGCCGTTCAGGGACGCGAGGAACACGATGCCCGTCTTGTAGGCGTGCGTGGGAGGCTCGAAGACGTGGCGCGAGAGGGGGATGGTCGGTTCGAGGGCGGCGCGGTAGCCGGCGACGTCCCCGCGGTCGAGCGCCCGCAACGCCGCCGCCGCAACGGGCGCGATCGCGTCGAAGATGCCGAGCAGCGCGTCGCTGTGGACGCCGTGCTCGCCCAGAATCAGGCGGTCATAATTGAAGTCGTCGCCGGTGTACATACGCACCCCCTGCGGCAGGCGGGTGCGCATCGCGACCTCACGCTCCGGATCGAGCAGCGAAATCTTGATCCCGTCGACCTGCTCGCGATGCTCGCAGATGATCCGGAGGCAGACCTCCATCGCCTCGCCAAGGTCTCGGCTGCCCCAGTAGCCCGCGAGCTGGGGATCGAACATGTCACCCAGCCAGTGGAGAATGACCGGTCGGCGAACCTGGCGCAGGATGGCGCCGTAGACTCGCGCGTAGTCGTCTGCCGAGCGGGCGGCCCGTGCGAGCGCGCGGCTCGCCATCAGAATCACGCGCCCACCTTGCCCCTCGACGTAGCCCACCTGCTCCTCGTACGCCCGCTCTACATCCTCGAGGGTGACGCGCGGGTCGGGCACGAGCTGGTCGGTCCCGGCGCCACAGGCGATCAGGCCGCCGGCCGCGCGCGCCTCAGCCAGCGAACGGCGGATCAGCTCACGCGCTTGGGGCCAATCGAGACCCATGCCCCGCTGCGCGGTGTCCATCGCCTCCGCGACGCCGAGACCGAGCGACCACAAGTAACGCCGGTAGGCGAGGGTCGCCTCCCAGTCGATTTCGGTTGGCGAGTGCGGATCACAGACGACGTGCGCTGCCGCGTAGGCCACGCGGCTCGTGATCGGCCTCACCCCCTGGCCCCCTCTCCCCTTCGCTGCGCTCAGGGCAGGCTCTTCGGGAGAGGGGGAACGTCGATCCAACGGCGCTCCGCCCACGATTCGAGCCCCAGCTCCGCGAGCTGCACGCCCTTCGCTCCTTCGTAGAAGTCGTGGACGAACGGCTCGCCGGCTGCGACGTGGCGCAGAAACAGCTCCCACTGCGCCTTGAAGGCGTTGTCCGGCTCGGCGGCGTCCCGGACTTCCTCCCACTGTCTATAAAAATCGAAGGGGTTTGGCTCGTCGGGGTTCCACACCGGGCGCGGCGTCGCGGCGCGCGACTGCGTCTTGCAGGTGCGCAGGCCCGCCACCGCGCTCCCCAGGGTCCCGTCGACCTGGATCTGCAACAGGTCGTCGCGATAGACGCGGACCGTCCACGAGGAATTGAACTGCACGATAATGTCACCCCCGCCGCGCGGACCCTTCAGCACGAACGTGGCGTACGCCGCGTCGTCCGCCGTCACCGTGTAGCGTCGGCCATTCTCGTCCACACGCGTGGGTATGTGGGTGGCGCCCGTGCAGTGCACGGCCGTCACGTCACCGAAGGTGTGGTCGAGCAAATATCGCCAATGTGCGAACATATCGAGGATGATCCCGCCCCCGTCTTCCTTTCGGTAGTTCCACGACGGTCGCTGCGCCGTCTGGTCGTCGCCTTCGAACACCCAGTAGCCGAACTCGCCGCGCACGCTCAGAATCCGGCCGAAGAAGCCGTCGTCGACCAGCTGCTTCAGCTTGCGGATGCCGGGGAGGAAGAGCTTGTCCTGCACCACGCCGTGCTTCACCTTCGCGCGCTCCGCCGCCCGCGCGAGATCGAGCGCCTCCGCCGTCGTCGGCGCGAGCGGCTTCTCGCAGTAGACGTGTTTCCCCGCCGCGATGGCGCGGCGCACGTGGTCGACGCGTAGGCTCGTGAGCGTCGCGTCGAAGTAGATCGCGTCGGCGGTGTTCGCGAGGCAGCTGTCGAGATCGGTCGCGACACGTTCGATGCCGTGCGCCCGAGCGATCTCGCGAAGCTTCGCCTCATTTCGCCCGACGAGGATCGGATCGGGGACCAGCTTCCCGCCGTCGGGCAGCGGCACCCCACCCTGCTCGCGGATCGCGACGATCGACCGGACGAGATGTTGGTTCAACCCCATGCGTCCGGTGACGCCATTCATGATGATCCCGATCCTCACGGCCGCACCCTGTCCTCACCCCCTATCCCCCTCTCCCTTCGGGAGAGGGGGGACGACACTGAGGCTTCGTTCCCCCTCTCCGGAAGGGAGAGGGGGATAGGGGGTGAGGACCGTGGCAGGCAGGCAATCGCGATCGCCCCGGTCACCGCGAACCCGATCAGGGTCAGGAACCCCGTCGTGTAGCTGCCGGTCGCGTCGTGCATGCGGCCGACGACCCAGGGCGCGACTGCTTCGGCGATCCCATCCCCCGTGAGCACCACACCCATCGTGCGCCCCAGCACGCGCACGCCGAACAACTCGCCGGCCATCAGGGGGATGACCATGTATTCGCCCCCCAGACCGAGGCCGAAGACGACCGCAAACAAATAGATCGTGCCGCGGGTGCCCGTCAGGAGCAGCAGCGGGATCGCCGAGACGACGAGCAAATAAATCAGGAGCATCACGTACTTCTTCGCGAAACGATCCGCGAGCCA
>DASYRZ010000006.1:0-6217 GCA_036003865.1 Gemmatimonadales bacterium
CGGGGTCTGGGACCAACTTGTTGTCCCAAACCCCGTTGACTCTGAACCGCGGTGCGTCGGTGCGTCTAGCTTTTGCCTGTCCTAGGCCGCTCTCCAGAACCCTTTCAGGGCTTTGCCATCCGGCGATTCGCGCAGCTTCTCGAATGCGCGTTCCCGAATCTGCCTGATTCGTTCCCGCGTGACGCCCATGAGCGCGCCGATCTTCTCGAGCGTCATCGCCTCGCTGCCCTCTTCGAGCCCGTAGTAGAGATAGAGAATCTTGCGCTCGCGCGGCGTGAGATACTTCTGGAAGATCCGGTCGATGAACTCGCGCATCAACTTGCCGTCGGTGCGCTCTTCGATCTCGCCGCCTTCCTGGCCCGCGAAGCGCTCGCCGAGCGTCGCCGCATCCTTGTCGGTGCGATCGACCGGCGCGTCGAGCGACAGCTCCGCCGCCGTCATCCGGCGCGCGGTGCGGACGTTCTCGACACTGTCTTCGAGGGCCTGGGCGATTTCGTTGTCGGTGGGCTCGCGGCCGAGCTCTTGCGAGAGGTACGTCTCGGTGCGGCTCATGCGGATCAATTGCGAATTCTGGTTCAACGGAATGCGGACGCTGCGCGTCTGCTCGGCCAATGCTTTCAGCACCGCCTGCCGCACCCACCACACCGCGTATGAGATGAATTTGACGCCCTGATCGGGATCGAACTTCTTGACGGCCTTGAGCAGTCCTTCATTGCCGATGGCGACGAGCTCGGAGAGATCGAGTCCGTGGCCCTGATATTTTTTTACGTAGGAGATGACGAAACGCAGATTGGCAGTGACGAGACGCTCGGCGGCTTTTTCATCGCCACGCTGGACCCGGCGAGCGAGGCGACGTTCTTCAGCGGGATCTTTGATGAGGGGAAGTTTTTGTATGTCTTGCAGGTACTGGTCGAATGCTCCGGAAGGGGTGGTGCGGAAAAACGCCTTCGCCTTGCCGCCATTCGACCTCGCCATGCGCGACTCCCCTTGAAACGCGAGTTGTGTGTGAACATGGCGGGCGGAACCGCCACCTAGGCCACCTAAATCACGTGGCAATATAGGTTTTCCTGCCAATAGGTGCAAATATACACAGTTTTCCACATCACAAATTATTGGGTTTGTAGGGATTCCCCAGTTTGTCCACGATCCACAGGTCCTGTGGAAACCGGGCTCGCGCAGTGGATAACCGCTTGCCTGCTAACTCAATCCGAGGGATAGGAAACTGCCTTGTGGAGAGGTGGAAAGCAATGTGGGCTACGTGTTGACCAGGACCTGACGAATCGTCGCCTCTTCGACGGGGACTGTCCAGCCGTGACCATCGTCACCGTAGGCGCTCCCGATCGCGCGCGGAAGCGCAAGCCGGATTTCTCCGGCGCGCACCTTCTTATCGGCGCGCATGGCGGCGATCAGATCGTCGACCTGACTCGCATCAGGGCGCGCGACCGGCAGATTGAGCCGCTCGAGCACCGCCGTGATGCGCTGCGCCGTGCCGGCGGGCGCGATGCCCAGTGTTTCGGCAAGCCGGCCCTCGTACACCATGCCGATCGCCACTGCCTCGCCGTGCAGCACCTCGTACTTCGACGTCGCCTCGATCGCGTGGCCGACGGTGTGACCGAAGTTGAGGATCGCGCGCTTGCCCGTTTCGCGCTCATCCTGCGCGACCACGGCGGCTTTGATCTCGACCGAACGGCGCACGACGCGCTCGAGCGCGGGTGCGTGCTTCGCAAAGATCGCCGCATACTCGGTTTCGAGGAACGCGAAATACTCCGCGTCGGCGATCACGCCGTGCTTCACCGCCTCCGCGAGTCCGGCGGAGAGTTGGACGCTCGAGAGCGAGCCGAGCAGCCCCGGATCGGCGACGACCACACGGGGTTGATGGAAGGCGCCGAGCAGGTTCTTGCCGGCGGGGACATCGACACCGGTTTTCCCGCCGATCGAAGAATCAATCATCGCCAGCAGCGACGTCGGGACCTGTACGAGCGGCACGCCACGCAGGTAGGTCGCCGCCACAAAGCCGGCGACGTCGTTCACCACGCCGCCGCCGACCGCGATCACCGCGCAGTCACGCCCGAAATGGGCCGCGAGCATCCGATCGGAAAGGGCGGCCCACGTCTCGCGTGTCTTGTTCCACTCTCCAGCGGGGAACGTCAACAACTCCGCCCGATGGCCGATAGCCAATAGCCGCTGCACCAGATCTTCCCCGTAAAGCTTCCCCACGTGTGAATCCGATATCAGCGCGTACGCCGCCGCCGGGCAGTACTGCGGCAGGATCTTGTCGAGCTGCTGCAGGAGACCCGCGCCGACCAGGATGTCGTAGGACGCGTCCCGCTGTTCGATGAGCGGGACCCGGATCGTTACCACACGATCTCGGAGCGGCCCGCCTGTTGGTTCACGGCGCGAGCCAGCACGAAGAGCAAGTCGGACAGGCGATTGAGATAGTGGATGATGACCGGATTGATCTGCTGATTGCGCGACAATGTCACGACGGAGCGTTCGGCGCGGCGGCACGTCGTACGCGCGAGATGGAATGCGGCCGCCTTGGGAGTGCCGCCAGGCAGGATGAAGTTCTTCAGGGGCGGCAGCGTCGCCTCGTACGTGTCGATCGCTTGCTCGAGTGCACTCACCTGATCCGCCGAGACCGCGGCACGCAGTTTCGCGGGGTTGGGGGTCGCCAACTCCGCCCCGATGCTGAAGAGATCCCGTTGAATCGTTTGCAACGTCGCGAGCTCGAAATCCGCCGGCTCGAGCGCCACCCCGAATCCCAGTGTGGCATTCAATTCATCGATGTCCCCGTACGCGCGCACCCGAGGGTCGTCCTTGGGCACTCGGCCACCGCCGAACAAGCCCGTCTCACCAGCGTCGCCGGTCTTCGTGTAGATCTTCACGTCCTCACCCCCTGACCCCCTCTCCCATGTCGGGAGAGGGGGAACGCGCGGAACGTATCGTCACGGACAACGCAGCGCGAGCGGCTGCGCGGCAACCACCCGTCGCGTCGCGGCGTCCACCGCCGTTGCCCGCGAGTCGCGCGGTGAGACGTCGGCGATCTCGTCTACCAACAGCAGCGCGCCTCCCCCCGCGCTGGCGACCGCGCCGCGCAGGGAATAGCGCACACCGGAATTGGTGCGCGCGATCATTCCTCGCACCAGCCGCAGGCGGACCGGCCGGACGATCCAGCGCAGCTGGTGCAAATCAGGGTCGGTGACCGCGACACCCGTGATCAGCGTCGTATCGATCTTGTTCTCTCGGACCGCAGCGGCAAACGTCGCGCGAAATCCGACCGCGTACTGCGAGCGCAGCGCGACGACTTCGCCGGCATCCGCGGCCTGGTCGGCATCGAGCGTGGGACGGTGCAGCAGCCCGATCATCGCCCCCCGGGTGGACAGCTCCGCCCGGTCCGCGACTCGTCTGATGAGCGCCATGGCATCCGCGCTGGACAGCGCAGGCCGCGGCTTTCCGGCCCCGCCGGCGAACGGCGCTTGATCGAGCAACGCGACCACCGTCACATGCGACGGCGGCGCGCTGCGACCGGCGGCTCCTCCCGGCGGAAACGCCAGGACCAGCTCGGTGACGACTCCCCTGTACCCGCAGCTGCGGGGCGCGTGGAAGCGGGCCAGGGTCAGGCGCGCGGGCGCCGCGCCGTTCGCCGACAGGACCGTCGCGCCGCGGGCGGTGCGCGCGTCTACGGCGATGAGCTGGTGACCCTCCAGCGCATCTGCGAGCCCTTTGCCCGTGAGCTGACGGTAGAAATCGCGCGCGAAGTCGTCGTCGGTCACGAACACGTGCGCTTCCCCACCGAGGCTCCACCCCAGCGCGGCGTGCTGCCTGTTACCGGCGCAACCCAGTAGCCCGAGAACGATTAGGACGCTAGCGTTCGCGCGATGCAAGAGGCAAAAGATATCACCATCATCGGCGCCGGCCCGACCGGCCTGTTCGCCGCGTTTTACGCCGGCATGCGCGGCGCGTCCCACCGCCTGATCGACAACCTCGATCAAGTCGGTGGACAGCTGACCGCGCTGTATCCGGAGAAATACATCTTCGATGTCGCCGGTTTTCCGAAGATCCTCGCCAAGGATCTGGTGAAAGCGCTCGCGGAGCAGGGCCTGCAGTGGAAACCGCCGGTCCATCTCGCCGAGAAGGTCATCGGACTGCGCCGCAGTGAGGAGAACGGCAAGCCGCTGTTCACGATCGTCACCGACAAGGACGAGTATCCGGGCCGCACGGTGCTGATCGCCGGCGGCATCGGCGCGTTCACGCCGCGCAAGCTGCCGCTCAAAGACGTCGACCAGTGGAACGACAAAGGGCTGCACGATCGCGTGCTGAATCTGCGGACGTTCGCCGGCAAGCGGATCCTGATTGTCGGCGGCGGTGATTCGGCGTTCGACTGGGCGGTGAACCTGCAGGGGGTCGCGAAGTCGATCGTGATGATTCATCGGCGCGACGGCTTTCGCGCCCACCAGGCGACCGTCGATCAGGTGCAGGCACTGGCGGCGGCGGGCAAGATGGAGCTGCGCACGTTCTGGGAGCTGAAAGAGATCGCCGGGTCGAACCGGATCGAGCGCGTCACCATCTTCAACAACAAGACGAAAGCGGAAGAAACCCTACCTATGGATTGCGTGATTCCCCAGCTCGGCTTTATCTCGTCGCTCGGCGCGATCGCCGAATGGGGGCTCGAGATCGAGAAGGGCGACATCAAGGTGACCCAGACGATGGAGACCAACATCCCCGGCATCTACGCCGCCGGGGATATCACCACGTACCCGGGGAAGCTGAAGCTCATCGCGACGGGGTTTTCGGAAGCCTGTATCGCGGTGAACCAGATCGCGCACTTCCTGAACCCGGCAGCCAAGGTGATGCCGGGGCACAGCTCTAACATGGCGCTGTTCGGCCAAAAAGAAGACTGAAGCCAACAGGCACAAGAGAAGTTGCAAGACGCTATTGACAATAAAAGTTGTCAATGATACAATCTCCTCATGCTCGACATCCAAGTCATCGATGATCCGGCGGCGGCGACGGTGGCCTTGGAGCCGATGCGAAGCCGACTCCTCTCCGAGCTGGCCGCGCCCGCCTCGGCGGCGACGTTGGCCACGCGGGTCGGCTTGGCTCGGCAGAAGGTCAACTACCACCTGCACGCGCTGGAGGCGCACGGGCTCGTGCGGCTGGCCCAGAAACGCAAGTGGGGCGGGCTGACGGAACGGCTGCTCGTTGCGACGGCCGCTACCTACGTCGTTTCGCCGAGCGCCATGGGCCGGGTCGCCGTCGATCCGAATCGGGAAGTCGATCGGCTGTCCGCGAGCTATCTCATCGCCTTGGGCGCACGGGTTGTCCGCGAGGTGGGCGGTCTCGTTCGTCGCGCGAATGAGTCGGGCAAACGTCTCGCGACTCTCGCAGTGGATACCGAGGTTCGCTTCCGGTCGCCGACGGACCGCGCGGCGTTCAGCGCCGAACTCACCGAAGCCATCACAAAACTCGTTTCGAAGTACCACGACGAATCTGCCCCCGGCGGCCGCGCGCATCGACTCGTGGTCGTGGCGCATCCTCTCCCGAACAAATCCGAGCCCAAGGAGCCATCATGAGCGTGAAGCGAGAAGCCAACGGACGCCGATCGGTGCAGGTCGAATTCGAGGTCCCCGGCACGCCGGAGGAAGTGTGGCAGGCCATCGCCACCGGGCCTGGCATCTCGTCCTGGTTCGTGCCGACCGAGATCGAAGAGCGCAACGGGAAGCCTGTCGCGGTGAAGATCAACTTCGGCGGGATGGAGATGCGTTCCGAGGTCACCACCTGGGATCCGCCGCGAACGTTCACCAGGACGGCAAACGGTTGGCTCCCAGGTTCGCCGCCCATCGCGGGCGAGTGGACGGTTGAAGCGCGCGGAGGCGGCACGTGCATCGTCCGCATTGTCCAGAGTCTTTTCGCGAGCACGGACGATTGGGACGCACAGCTGGAGAGCGCAAACCAGGGATTTGCCAGCTTCCTCAAACTCCTGCAGCTCTATCTCACGCACTTCCGCGGTCAGCGTTCGGCGATGAAGGAGTTCAGGGCTCCCGCCCCGGCTACGGACGAAGAGAGTTGGGATGCGCTGACGGCGGCATTCGGACTGAAAGAGATGAGTGTCGGGCAGCGGTTCTCGGCACCCGGCGGTGTCCCGCCGCTCAGTGGCGTGGTGGAATACGTCACGAAGGAGCCGTTCGACGCTCTGCTGCGCATCGACCAACCGGCG
>DASYRZ010000007.1:0-6500 GCA_036003865.1 Gemmatimonadales bacterium
CTGGTTCGGTGGGATCGCATCTGGCATCCCGGCGCCGACTCGGCGACCACGATCTCGTTCAGCAAGGACGTGCTGATCGACGGCCACAGGCTCGCGGCGGGACGGTATTCGCTCTGGACGATCCCCG
Organism: Gemmatimonadales bacterium; assembly: GCA_036003865.1. Taxonomy (GTDB): domain Bacteria; phylum Gemmatimonadota; class Gemmatimonadetes; order Gemmatimonadales; family GWC2-71-9; genus 20CM-2-65-7. The sequence continues at coordinate 128 of DASYRZ010000007.1, forward strand.
AAGAGTCCAAACCCTGGACCGTGATCTTCAACAAGGGCGTCGGGGGGTGGCACACGAATTATCCCGGCGAGTCGCAGGACGCGCTGCGATTGACTGTAACGCCGGAGACAGGGACCCACGTGGAGACGCTGACGTACTACTTCCCGCTGGTCGACGCCGACTCGGCGCTGCTCCGCTTGCAATGGGGGACAATGATCGTGCCCATGAAAATCAAGGTGACCCAATGACGCCACTCCTGCTCGCGCTGGCTCTCGTCACGCAAACCACCGACATCGAACGCGAAGCGGCAGGCGGGATCCTGCGCCAGATCGATTCGCTCGAGGCTCGGCTCAAGCCCACCGAGAGCGCGCAGCGGCTCGTCGGCCGCAACGATCCTGCGCGCGATCGTGTGCTGGCGCGCGTGTCCACGCTTTGGAGCAGCGAGCTCCAGAACCTGTCGGACTGGATCGGCCATCACCCCGAAGTCGGGTGGCACGAGTTCCAGGCGTTCGACACCCTCACCGCGCTGCTGCGCAGCTACGGGTTCCGGGTGGACACCGGCATGGCGGGGATGCCGACGGCGTTCGTCGCGACCTGGACCTCCCCAGCGGGGGCGGGCGGCCCCACACTCGGCCTCATCGCCGAGTACGACGCGCTGCGCGGCACGCAGGGCGACTTCCACGGCGATCAGCACAACGCGCAGAGCCCCGTGGCGTTCGCCGCGGCGCGCGCGCTCGTCGAATACATGGCGCAGGCGCGCGTCCCCGGTCGCGTCATCGTGTACGGGACGCCGGCTGAAGAAGTCGATCCTCCCGCCAAGGCCATCCTGTACCAGGCCGGCGTCTTCAAGGGCGCGGACATTCTGGTGCGCAGCCACTCGTCGGTGGAAACACGGCGCGACCGGCCGGGCTTCGGCGTCTGCTGCCTCAACATCGACGCGGTGAAGTACACCTTCACCGGGCGCCCGGCGCACCAGCTCACCGCCTGGAACGGCCGCAATGCGCTCGAAGCGGCGGTGCAGTTCTACTCGGCGGTCGATCATCTGCGCTCGACGTGGCGCTCCGAGCACCGCGTCCAGGGCGTGATCCCCGAAGGCGGGATCGCCCCCAACGTCGTCCCCGACCATACGGTCGTGGACTACTTCATTCGATTCCCCGACGAGGTGTACCTCGAGCACATCGCCCGCATGATGGACGACGCCGCGAACGGCGCCGCGCAAATGACCGAGACCGAAGTTGCGATCACGCGCTACGGTGAGTATCGCGACGGCGTCACCGTGTCGGCGCTCGAAGAGCTCTGGTTCGCGTACGCGAAGAAACTCGGCGCGCCCGGTCTACAAGAAGAGAAGGGCAGACCGGCCGGTTACGAGGAGACCGGGTGGATGAGCCGTGAGATTCCCGGCGTGGGGATCACGGTGCGCAGCTCGGCATTCGCCAATCACACCTACGGCATGCGCGACGACACGTTTGCCGAGATCGGGCACAAGGCATTCCTGCTCGACGCGCAAATCGAGGCAGCGGTGTTGTTCGACTTCCTGACGCGGCCCGAGCTGCGCGCCGCGGTCACCGAAGAACACAAAACACTGGCGGGCTTGCAGGGCCAATACCTCGCAGCGCTGCGGCGCGTGTACGCGCCCGAGATCGGGGCCGATACGGCGCTGTCCAAGACGAGCCGGGCGCAGATTCAGGTGCCGCAGGTCAAGCGGCCGTGAAGATCGGGAAGACGCTGTATGTCAAGAATCGGAAGGAGTGGCGCTCCTGGCTCGCCGAGCACCACAAAACCGCCTCGGAGATTTGGCTGATCTACTATAAGAAGACGAGCGGCAAGCCTCGGATTCCCTACAACGACGCCGTGGACGAAGCGCTCTGCTACGGCTGGATCGACAGCCTCGTCAAGCCGCTCGACGCCCATAAGTACGCGCAGCGCTACTCGCCCCGGAAGAAGACGAGCAGACTGTCGGACATGAATCGCGAGCGCGTGCGGCGCCTGATCAAGTCGGGCCGCATGACAAAAGCCGGGCTCGCCGCGATCGAGCACACCGGCCAGCGCTCGGCAACGCTTCCGGCGGATATTCTCGCCCGTCTCAAACGCGACCCGACTACCTGGAAGAACTTCCAGAAGTTCCCGGCGTCGTACAAACGCATTCGTATTGGGTGGATTGACGCGGCGCGGCAGCGGCGGGAGGCTTTCGAGCAGCGGCTGCGCTATTTCCTCAAGATGACGGCTCAGAATAAGCGATTTGGGATGGTGCAATGAGCCCCATTTCCTCGAGGAAGCTCGAGCCCCCCGTGTCGCGCCCAAAGCGTCGCTCCACTCGCGTGAGCACCAGTCGATCGCGCGCGCGCGTCATGCCGACGTAGAGCAGGCGTCGGGCTTCTTCGATTTCGTCTCTGGTCGCCTGATATCCGAGGATCTCAGAGTCCTCGACTCCCAGAATGTACACACGTGAGAACTCGAGCCCCTTGGTCGAGTGGAGCGTCAGCAGGTTCACGCGATCGGGCGCGAGCTCGACGCCTTCAGACGTCGACAGCGCAACGCGCTCGAGCAGCAGGTCGATACTCTCCTCCAGCGTGCCCTCACTCACGAGTGCGTTGAGTCGAGCCACGGCAGTCGCGTAGCGCTGCGCCGGGTCACGCTGCGCGCGCAGCTTCAGCATGAGCGTCCGGCCGCCGAGTCGCTGGATCACCTCGTCGAGCGTCAGCGTGCCGTCGGTTCTCGTCGCAGCGTAGAATTCGAGTGCGTCACTGTATCGCCCTAACGTGCGGTAACGGGCGATGTTGAAGAGCAGCTGCCGCTCGTTTCCCGTTTCTCGTTTCTCGTTTCCCGATGACTCGAGAGCCATCGCCAATCCCAAATAATCGAGCACGTTACTCAAGACGGCTTTGCGCGCGCGCTCGGCGCGGAGCTTCTGCAGCTCGCGATAGACATGCGCCAGCGTGATTGCGTCATCGAGCGCGTGATGCGCTCGGCCGCAGTCGATCCCAAAGCGGTGCGCGATGTCTTCCTGCTTGGGACTGTCCTGCGACAGCGATCGGACCAGCGGGAAGGTGTCGTAAAACACCAGCGAGTCCACACCGTCGCGACCGGCCGCCAGGCGCCGCAGCACCGGCACGTCGAACTTCATGCCGTTGTGGGCAATGAGGACGTCCCGACCCACAAAGGCGCGAAACTGCGTGAATACTTCGTGAAACGGCGGTGCGTCCGCCACATCGGCGTCGCCGTAGCCGTGTAAGGCGCTCGCCTTGGGCGAAATCGGCCGGTAGGGATTCACCATGGAGTGAAAGCGGTCGACGATCTCGCCGCTCACCACGCGTACCGCCCCGATTTCGACGACGCCGCACGTCGCCGCGTCGTTGTCGGTCGTCTCAAAGTCGAAGGTGACGTAACGGTCGAGTGTGGTGTCGAGCTTGCCGGCGTCGAGCAGCTGGAGAGCTTTGAAGACCGTCAGCGCGTCTGCGTCGATAACGGTGCCGGCCGGCGTTGAGGGCAGCTTGCGAAATCCCGCTGCGCCGAGCATTCCCCGCAACGCGATCTCAACGCCACCCCGTGGAGCAAACGAGATCTCGCTGGCTTTCTGCAGCTTTGCAGCGAGCTCCACGGCCTCGGGCAGGTCAGCCGGATCGGAAAGCTCGTCGTGCCGCTCCTCGAGTTTGTTGCGGTACGGCCCGACCGTCTGCGACAGAATTTCCTCGATCACCGCCGGCAGCGTGCCGTGCGAGCGCGGCAACGCGCGCAGATTCTCGAGCTGGTAAATCAGCCGCCACAGCTTGCGGGTGTCCGGATCCTTCGCGGGGCGCCGGTCGGCGAGCCCACGAGCCGAGCCGAGAAAGTCGCTGTTCTCGCTCAGGGCGGCCTCGACTTCCTGCAGGAAGTGCTGCGACAGCACGCACTTGGCGAAGGTGTGCATCGCGGCAGGATCGTCGGGATTCCGGACGACGCGGAGCGCCGCAATCACGTAGCCGATGACCTCGTCCTCGATCAGCGAGCGGCCGCGCGCCAGCCGGCACGGGATGCCGGCGCGCAGCAGCCGGCCCTCGATATGCTCGCCGACTTTGTGCTTGCGATAGAGGACCGCATAGTCGCCCCACGAGAGACGCGACGCGGCGCGGTCGTTCCGAATATCCTCGAGCAGCCAGGTCGCCTCATCGTGCTCGTCGCGGAAGCCGCGTGCCACCACCTCGTGCGGCGACTCCTGATCCGCCGTCAATTGTTTTTGAAACAGCTGTGGATTTTGCGCCAGCACGCGCCGCGCCGTTTCGAAGATCTGCCGCGAGCAGCGGCGATTCTTGTCGAGGATGATGGGAACGACGTCATAGTCGCGCCGGAATCGCTCCAGGACCATCGGGTCCGCACCGGTCCACGCGAAGATCGACTGCTCGTCGTCACCCACTACGAAGCAGTTGCCATGCGGCTCGACCAACTTCTTCAACAGATCGTACTGCACCGCGTTCACGTCCTGGAATTCGTCCACCAGCACATAATCCCAGCGGTCCGCGAGGCGATCGGCGAGCGGCTCCGCCTTCGTGATCAGCTCATCGAAGTCGACCATGTTGCGATGCCGCAGCCACGAGACGTACTCGCGAAACAGCCGCGCATCCCCATCGGTCAGCCGATGGCCTTGAAAGCGGTGCCGGCTGAACAGCGTCAGCAGCTGGCCGCGCCGGTCCAGCGGTACACTCAGGCGGGCGAGGATCACCTTCTGATACGGCTCGTCGGCGACCCCAAAGCCGCGCCGCAGCCCGGCGTCATCCACGTACTCGCGCAGCAGCGCCAGGCAAAACGCGTGAATCGTCCCGCGCGTGATCTGTTCCGCCCGCGCGCCCAGACGCAACGCGATCTCCTCGGCGGCGCGATTGGTGAACGTGACCGCGCAGACGCGTTTCGGATCGATACCATTCGCGATGACGTGCTCGATGCGCGAGATGAGGCAGAACGTCTTGCCGGCCCCCGGGCCCGCAACGACGAGAACTGGGCCGAGCGGCGCTTCGATGGCGCGGCGTTGCTGAGGGAGTGGGGTTAAGGCCATCAGAGTCTATGATAGTGCGAAACGATGAACGGGGGGGAAACAAATCGTGATCCCTCCCGTTTCCTATACCAACTGTATACAGTTCGTGTTCGCGGGAGAGGCGTTGCCCAATCGGCCCCCCGCCCCCGGCCGGACGTTCCGGCCGGACTCTACCAACAATGGGAGCATCCAATGTCACAGTCCTCCGCAGTCCTCGTCATCGACATGGCGAACGATTTCGTGTATCCGGGCGGCACGATCGCCGATGCCGGCGGGCCCGAGTACCAGCAGCGCGCCCAGGCCATCATCCCGTGCCTCGCCAAGCTGCTCGCCGCGGCGCGCGCGAACGGCATTCAGGTCATTTACGCCACCGATGCCCACACCCCTAAAGACAAAGAGCTGCGGAAGTGGCCGCCGCATTCGATGGCGGGCTCGCATGAGGCCGAGATCGTCACCGAGCTCGCGCCGCTGCCCGGCGACGTCGTGTGGGGGAAGCAGACGTACTCGCCATTCCTGAATCCCGGCTTCGAGCAGCTGCTCGAGGAGCGCGGGATCACGAAGCTCTACATCACCGGCCTCCACACCGACTGCTGCGCGCGTCACACCTCGGGCGACGCGTTTCAGCGCGGCTTCGATCTCGTGTGGGTCACCGACGCGCTGCAGGCGTTCACCGACGAGGCGCACAAGGCCGGCATCGGCTACTTCGAGGCCTGGTACGCCACCGATCCGAAGAGCCAGCTGAAGACGGTCGACGAGCTGGTGGAGGAGTGGAGTAGGACTCCGGTACTCACCTGAAGAAGACGAAGGAGACCAGCAGGAAGAGCGGTAGCAGAATTCCCAAGCTGTAACCCAGATAGCCGAAGAATGACGGCATCTTCACGCCGTTTTCTTCGGCTATCGCTTTTACCATGAAGTTCGGGGCGTTCCCGATGTAGGTGTTTGCCCCCATGAACACCGCGCCCGTCGAGATTGCGGCAAGGATCTTCCCCGCGGCGGGATCGAGCGCCAGGGTGCCGATGTACGCACCATGCGGTGCGACGCCCTGGAGCCCCGCGGCGCTTGCCGCGAACGCGAGATAGGTCGGGGCGTTGTCGAGCACGCTCGACAACGCTCCCGACGTCCAGAAGAACTGCCAGGGCTGGGACACGGCGAAGCTCATACCCAGCACCGTGCGCGCCCCCTGGCTCCAGGCGTTCAGGAGCTCGAGCACCGGCGCCATCGTCACGAAGATCCCCGCGAACAGCACCGCCACCTCGACGAGCGGGCCGAACGTGAACGCGTTGCGCTGACGATTCTCCTCCGAGGTAGCAGAGTACGCCGTGACGGCGAGGATCACGATCAACGCCTCCTGCGTGCCGGCGCTCCAGGGGCGGCCGCCCGCCGCGGCCC
>DASYRZ010000008.1:0-3464 GCA_036003865.1 Gemmatimonadales bacterium
CCTGCGGAAGTGGCCCGGCGAACCGGAGACTTCAGGGCGGACCGGCCGTGGGACGGGGCTGCCGCGCGTGTCGCCGCTGTGGCAGCCCGCCCCTGAGGTTTTCTCGACGGCGGCTGGGATGCACCGCGTCGTCTGGCGGCCCGTCGCACCGGCCGAGCCCGCCGGTCCCGGTGCGGGTGGACCTCGACGCGGCGGCGGCGCGCGGCTCACCGGTACGTTCACGGCGCGATTGACCGTGAACGGCCGGGCATTGACCCAGACCTTCACTGTGCGCCCAGATCCACGTAGCGACGCGCGCTAGGCGACTCGGTTGTCTTGCGGACCATCGTATGGTGTGCCAGTATCACGCCTTCCTCGAGGGAGCCTCAGATGCGTCCGCTACTTGCATCGCTCGCCGGCATACTCGGCGTCGTGGGCCTGCACGGGCGCCATCCCACCGCGGCGGCCACGGTCCAAGTTGCGGTGGACCTCCGCTGTAGTGCTCCAGGCGTCCATCGTTACACCGTCGACCCCGACACGGCGAAGATCGCCCAGGGGGACGAGCTGGAATGGGTGCTCGCCGATAGCGCCACCACGAGCGAGCTGACCATCACCCCGAAGCAGAGCGCCTGGCCCTTCGCCGACGGCCTACGATACCACGGCCACCACGGCAAGCCTGCGCGCGCGAAGAAAATGAAGCCCAACCAACGCGGGAAGCGTTTTGGCTATGCGGTCCAAATGATCTGCGCGAGCGGCAGCACCGACACAGTGGACATCGACCCGCAGATCATCATCCACTAGCGCGCTCACACACGTGGGTCCCGGCGGGTTGTCCAGCCGGCCCCCGTGTGCATCCCGCTCTTCCCGCCCTGGCGACGCCTCGTGCCTGACAGAAGCAGTCCTCCGGATCCGCTGCCCCACCCCGAGCGCATTGGCCTCTACCGGATCCTCCAGGTTCTGGGCGAGGGCGGGATGGGCGTCGTGTACGAGGCAGAACAGTCGGAGCCCGTTCGGCGGCGGGTAGCGCTGAAAGTCATGAAGCCCGGACTCGATACCCGGCAGGTGGTCTCCCGCTTCGAGGCCGAGCGCCAAGCGCTCGCCGTGATGAACCATCCTGGGATCGCCAAGATCCTGGACGCCGGCACGACGGAGTCGGGACTGCCGTACTTCGTGATGGAGCTGGTGAGGGGACTCCCGCTTACGGACTACTGCGACACGCGCACCCTCTCCACCCGTGAGCGTCTCGAGCTGTTCGTGGCAGTCTGTCAGGCGGTGCAACACGCGCACCAGAAGGGCGTCATTCACCGCGACTTGAAGCCGTCGAATGTGCTGGTGGCCGAGCATGATGGCGCAGCGGAGCCCAAGATCATCGACTTCGGCATCGCGAAGGCGGTCGGTCTCCGGCTCACCGAAAAGACGCTGGTCACGGAATTAGGTCAGACGGTCGGGACCGCAGCCTACATGAGTCCCGAGCAGGCGGAGGCATCGGGGCTCGACGTCGACACGCGGACCGACATCTACTCGCTCGGCGTGTTGCTGTACGAACTGCTAGTCGGCCGTCTCCCGGTGGATCCTGCGGAGCTGGGCGTCCACGCGTTCCTCGCGCTCCTAGTGGCGCACGGGACGAACCCACCCACGCCGAGTGCGTCGTTGCTCACCCTGGGCACACAGAAGGAGCGGGTCGCGCTGTCGCGCCACACCGATCTCATCCACCTCCGGCGCGAAGTAAGAGGTGACCTCGATTGGATCGTCATGAAGGCTATGGAGCCTAACCGAACGCGCCGCTACGAGACGGCGAACGCCCTCGCACTGGACCTGCAACATTACCTGGCACACGAGCCGGTCGCGGCACGCCCGCCGAGCGCAGCGGACCGTTTCGGCAAGTTCGCGCGGCGGCATCGAGCAGGGGTCGTGGCCGGTGCGGTCGTGGCCGCAGCCGTTGTCACGGGCGCCGTGTTGACCACGGTCGGGATGGTGCGGGCAACTCGCGCAGAGCGGCACGCCGTGCAGGAAGCGGCCGCCGCGAAACAGGTGACGGATTTCCTCGTGGATCTCTTCCGGGTTTCCGATCCCGGGGAGGCGCGCGGCAACGCAGTCACCGCACGGGAAATCCTCGACACAGGAGCCCGGCGCGTCTCACGCCAGTTGGCCGGTCAGCCCCTGCTCCAGGGACGGATCATGCACACGATGGGCACCGTCTACGAGGCCCTCGGTCTTTATGAGTCGGCGCGGCCCCTGCTGGAAGAGGCGCTGCGCGTGCGCGAGCGCGAGCTCGGGCCGGGAGACACGGCGGTGGCGGAAACGCTCGATGCGCTGGCCGATGTCGCGCGCAGTAAGGGGGACTTCGCGGAAGCCGAGCGCTACTACCGCCGAGCACTGGCCATCCGGGAGGTCGCCCTCGGGCCGGATAATCCGAAGGTCGCCGCCTCCCTCGCAGCGCTCGCTGTGCTCCGCTTCAAACAAGGTAGGAACGCGGAGGCGGAATCGCTGTACACGAGGGTGCTCGCCATCGATGCGCGCGCCCTAGGTGGCGGCGACCCGCGCTGGGCTCGGCACCTAATGGGCCTCGCCGTCGTGTACTGGTCCGAAGAACGCTACAAGGATGTCGAGCCCCTGTTGCAGCGCGCCCTGGCGATCCAAGAGCAGGCGCTCGGCCCGGACCATCCCGACGTAGCCGCGACACTCAACAATCTCGGCGCCCTCTACTGGACGCAGGGTAGATACGCCGATGCCCGGCCGCTCTACGAGCGCACGCGCCACATCCTCGAGCGGGCACTCGGTCCGAATCACCCGGACGTGGCCGCGGTCCTCAACAACCTCGCCGAGACAGACTGGAAGCTGCAGCGCTACGCCGAGGCCGAATCGCTTTTCCGCCGCTCGCTCGCGATCAAGGAGCAGGTGCTCACCCCGACTCATGCCGACATCGCGGTCACGCTGAACGGGCTCGCCGGCCTGCTGCGGGACCAGGGCCGCTTTGCCGAGGCGGAGCCCTTGTATCGCCGTGCGCTCGCGATCCGCGAGCGCGCCCTCGGGCCCGACAATTCGAGCGTCGGGGAGACGCTGCGCGACTACGCCGAGTTGCTGCGGCGCGCGGGTCGGGCGAGCGAGGCGGCCGCCCTCAAGGCCCGCGCGGCTCGAATCCCATGACCCCCTGATGCGTCTACTGCCCCGCCGCCTCCCACTGCTGGCGGGTGATGACCGCGATCGGCTCGAGCCGCTTGCCTCGGAGCGCCGCGTTGATGCCCGCCAGCTCCCGCGTCGTCCAGGCATCGAAGTCCCGCTGCACATCCGCCAGCTCGCGCGCCAGCGCGTCCGCGCGCTCGATCTGCGTCTGCGAGGGCCCACCATCGTAGAAGATGATGTTGCCGTATAGATCGGTGAGGTTCTCACGCAACCGCTCCTCACCCGTGATCATCCCGCCTTCTTTGGTGGCTACGATCTTCTTCCGCATCGCGTCGACCGCCGCCGATGCCGCCCGTAGCCGC
>DASYRZ010000009.1:0-9534 GCA_036003865.1 Gemmatimonadales bacterium
CCGAGGATCGCCACGCCGTGGCGCACGATTTCGGCCCCGGGTTCGGTGAGCTCGCAGTTACCGCCGGTCTCGGCGGCGAGATCCACGATCACCGAGCCCGGTTTCATCCCTTCCACCCCGCCTGCCGTGATGAGGATCGGCGCCTTCTTGCCGGGAATCGCGGCCGTCGCGATGACGATGTCGGCGTCTTTGACGGCTGCGGCCAGAAACGCGAGCTCTTTGCGGTGCGTCTCTTCCGACAACTGCGTCGCGTAGCCGCCCGCCGTCTCGGCGTGCTCCTCGATCGTCATTTCGAGGAATGCGGCGCCCAGGCTCTGCACCTGCTCTTTCACTACCGGCCGCACGTCGAACGCGGAGACGATCGCGCCGAGGCGCCGCGCCGTCGCGATTGCTTGGAGCCCGGCCACCCCCGCCCCCAACACCAACACCCGCGCCGCGGGCAGCGTCCCCGCCGCGGTCACGAGCATCGGCAGCAGCCGGCCGGTCGCCGTCGCGCCCAGCAGCACCGCTTTGTAGCCGGCGACCGTGGCCTGCGACGACAGCACATCCATCGGCTGCGCGCGCGTGATGCGCGGCAGCAGCACGAGACTGAAGGTCGTGAGTTTGCGTTGCGCCAGCTGTTGCACGAGCGCGGGGTCCGCGCCGGGCTGGAAGATCGCGACGAGCGCGCCGCCCTCGCGGTAGCGGGTGACATCGGCGGCGGCAGGCGCCTGGACTTGCAGCACCACGTCGGCGTGCCCGAGGACCGCGGCGCGATCGGCGACGGACGCCCCCGCCGCCGAGTATGCCTCATCCGGGAAAAACGCGGCCGTCCCCGCGCCGCGCTCGATGAGGACCTCGTAGCCGCCCTTCACCAGCCGGCCTGCGACGTCCGGCGTAAGTGCGACTCGCCGCTCGTTCGCGGCGGTTTCCTTCGGCACTCCGATGCGCATGCGGTCTATGATCCGCGCGGTTGTGCCGGGGGCAGCCGGGGAGGGGGGGGCTCACGCTGTTGCGCCAGCATCCGCTCGGCGAAATCGACGCGCTCGGCAAGCTCGTTGAACTGCTGCCGCAAACCGTCGAATTGCTCCTCCAGCTCGCTCACGCGCCGCTCCGCGCGGCCGGTCAGCTCACGGCGCATGAAGTGCGACTGCTCGACGGCCCAGTTGCGCACGGGGAGCTCTTCGGAGTCACGGAATTCACCGGCGGCGATCAGCACGAGATCGTACAAATACCAGATGCCGCAACCACCGAAAGTCAGGATCATCGCGATCGCGGTCTTCGGCTTGTCCACGTAAAAACGGTGCAGTCCGAAGATCCCGCCAAAGAAACAGAGACCCAACGCCACCCCGCGCGACCGCTTGGAGATCTCAGGCTCAGGAAGCTGGATCTCCGGTTCGTCGCTATACGCGTCAGGCAGCGTCATGCCCGATACTATCGGCCGCTGTGCGGAGCGGCAAGCAAGTGACGCAGCGCGGGCTCGACCGCGTCACAGGCAAAATGAAAGCCGGACGCGCGCAATCGTTGGGGGTACACGCGTTGCCCGCTCTGGAGCATCGCGGCGCCCTCCGTGCCGAACGCCATCCGCAGTGCGAATGCCGGGACCGTCACGACGGCTGGGCGGCCGAGCACTTTCCCCAACGTTCGGGCGAACTCGCGGTTGGTGACTGGCGCGGGTGCCGTGACGTTCACCGGTCCAACGACCGTGCCGGTCGTGAGGACGTGGATGATTGCATTGACGGCATCGTCCAGGGTAATCCAGCTCAGATATTGATTGCCGCTCCCCACGGGACCGCCGAGACCGAGCCGGAAGGCGGGTAGCATCGTCGCCAGGGCACCGCCTTTGGTACTCAGTACCACTCCGAAGCGCATGTTCACGACGCGCAGCCCGGCGCGAGTCACCGGCGCCGTCGCGGCCTCCCAGTCGCGGGCCACGTGCGCCAAGAAATCTTCGCCCGGCGGACTCTGCTCGGTGAGCGCTTCGTCCCCTCGATCGCCGTAGTAGCCAATCGCCGATGCCGCGAGCAGCACTTGGGGAGGTCGTTCGAGTCCGGCGATGGCGTCGCTGACGAGGCGCGTCCCCAGCACCCGGCTATCTCGGATGCGCTGCTTCTTGGCCGGAGACCAGCGCCCGAACACGTTTTCGCCGGCGAGGTGCACGACCACGTCGGCTCCCTCGAGCCCGGCGCGATCGATCGTGCCGTGCTCGGGATCCCAGGCGATCGCCCGCTCGCCTGCCGCGGGCCGCCGCCGCACCAGCGGCACGACCTCGTGGTCCCGCCGCTGCAGCGCTGCGGTGAGGGCGGAGCCGATCAGGCCCGTGGCCCCACTGACTACGATTTTCATTCGGGAAGAATCGCTTCTGCCTCGATTTCGACCAGCATGCTTGGATCAACCAGCCGCGTCACCGCCACCAACGTCGCTGCCGGCCGAATGTCGCGAAACACTTCGCCGTGTGCTCGGCCGACGGCCTGCCAATGCTCGATGTCGGTCAAATACATCCGCGTGCGCACGACGTCCGACAGACCCGCCCCAGCCTGCTCCAGCGCGCGGCGGATATTCCGCAAGGCTTGGACCGCCTGCGCATACGGATCACCCGGTCCGACAATCTTGCCGCTCGCGTCGGTGGCCGTGGTGCCCGAGACGTGAACGACCCGGCCGACCCGCACCGCGCGGGAGTAGCCGACGACCGGTTCCCAGGGCGCGCCGCTCGTGATGTTTTGCCGATTCATCGTCCTTCGAGACCGGGTGCCGGCGCCGCATTCCACGTGACGTGCGACGGCGTGCCGGTGGACTTCGCTTCGGCGATACGCTCATCGGTAGCGCGGACGATCTCTTCCACCGCGCGGGGCGGATTGAGGAATGTCACGCCGCCGATACTGGGGACGGCGAGTTTTCCGTCTGTCGTCCGAAGCTCGGCGAGCCCCGCCCGGAGCTTCTCGAGAACGATGCGAGCGGAAGCCGCTGTCGTTTCGGGCAGGAGGGCGATGAACTCGTCCCGCCCCAGCCGGGCGACGACGTCGGTCGCCCGCAGCGCCCCGCGCAGGGTAGCCGCGGCAGACCGGACCAGCTCGTCGCCGACCCGGGTTCCCAGATCAACCGCAGCCACGCTGAAGGGGTGCTGATAGCGGCGGGCGCGCTCGATTTCCGCTCCGGCGGCCTCGTGAAACGCACGGGCGTTGCGGACGCCCGTGAGGTCGTCCACCCGCGCCAAGCGCTGCTCGCGCGCCAGTGAGCGCCGCAGCGCCATGATGGCCCAGGTCAGTGCACCAATCGCAGCCAGGCCCAGCACGATGATCGGCAAGCACTCTCGCAGCATCCCTGCTCCCGTTGGACGACTGACTGACAAAGCTACACTGACGCTACGGGACCGGCAGGATCGATCTAGGTGGGCTTGGGCGTGGAGCGTCCGGATCGGACGACCCCCACACCGTACCAGCAGGGATTCATTCGGCACCGTTCCATGACGACGCGGATGCGATACTCCATCGTCGCCCTGGGCGTGAACTGCAGAACGGGGAAGCTTTCACTGTTGCGGTCGATGGCAAGCTCGTTGCTCTGCGTTGCCAGGAGCAGCTGCAATCTCGAGCAATCGTTGTCACACACACCGAGAATGGAATACGGCACTCCTCTTTCTAGGATCACCAGGAACGTCTCCGCTTCCTCCTCATTCAGCGTCCCCGTTTTTGAGAGGAGCGGCGACGCGTCCGCGTTTGCCCTGACTGCGTGGATGGCACGCTGCAGCTGACTGTGAACTTCCCGCTCCCAACGGTTTTGCGACACGGCGGGACATGGGATGGCCGCACCGATGAGTACAGCCAGGCTGGCAGCAAGGATGCAATTCTGGGGTCTCATCGGACCTGCCGCCGCGATGCCGTCAGCATCACAGCCAAAACGGCGACCGCGCCGAGCAGCAGCGCTATAGCGGTAGCGCCGAGCGGGGCGGCAGCGCCTAAGCGGATCGGCGCGATGAACCGGCGCTCCCACTGGCTGGTCCATTCGCCCACCGGCTGTTTGAGTGCCGTCGCGAGTGCACTGTCCACCGGCAGCGTCGAGGTCCAAAAACTTTGGAAGCGGTCGCGTCCCACTTCGCGGGCGACATCCGACAGATACCGCTCCCCAGGAAGAAGGCGCTGCGTACGCCACCAGCGCCGCTCCGGACGCATGATTTGCGGCCAGATACCCGGCGAGTCCGCATCTGCTCCCTCGAGGACTGCGGCGCGACAACCGGAGGATCGCCCGGCGAGACACGCGACCGTGGCGGGCGGGAATGAGTACACATGGGCCCAGTACCAGGAGTAGCGGGGATCGCCCATCAGGTCGACCGAGGAGAAACGTTCCCCTGCGATGCCGTGCGTGCCCAGGTGGGTTGCCACGTCCCAGTTGCGTGCCGCCAACCAGCGCCGCACTGGCTTTCCCGGAGTCCCGTATGCCGCGTAGAACGCGCAGGGGCCGAGGCCGGCCTCTAACCACTGAACGAATCGGCCGAATCCTACGTGGCGCGCTTCCCGCTTCCCGAGCAGGTACCGCGTCCAGTACGGACCCGCGGGTAGGAAGGCGATGCACGTCGTGCGATCCGTCGAGTCCGGTGGGAGGTACGCCACTCGGTCCTCGCGCGTGGGTCGGTCCATCACATTGCGCGGCCGCGCCAGCTCGATGACAACCGCGACGCGCACTTTCGTCTCGGCCAGGCCCAAGGCCTGCCACGCGGTGTCCATCACAGCCTCGATGTATTGAACCGCGGCGGGAGAGTCTTCCGCACCACGAACAATGACTGTGGGTCTCCCGAAACGATCCTGCTCCCGATTTGCCAGCATCGCTCTCACCTGCTGGCGGTACTCCAGGAGCAGCAGAGCACCATCGGTGGATCGCCACTCGTCTGCCAACGCTTGAGCCCGCTGGCGTGCGCGAGTGAGCTGCGGGACTTGGATCGCAAAGAATCGTGGACCGCTCCCCGTGGCTCCGCGCGGCGGTACGTATGCCAGGGCGAGCGCCGCGCACGCAGCGAGCGCGATGGCAACCCAGCGCTTTAGAGGCGCCAACGCGAGCTCCGCAGTCCGCAGGCCGCGAACAAAGTCAGCCAGCCGAAAGCCGTGCCGATCGCCCACCACGGCAGGGCTACCGCCGGCGGCCGTGCAGCGACAATCGCACTCCGCCATGCTCCGACCAACGAGTCCAGGCCCACACCAGCCGCCGCGGCGAGACGTTCACCGATTGTCGCGTCTGACTCGAGGAGCCGGCGATAGGCGTCTCGTCCACCCAACCGCAGCGCCTCACGCACCATCGTAGCGCGCGCGGCAGGTCCGAGCGGTCTCGACAGAGTGCCGGCCGGCAAGGAACGCAGCAACCCGGTGCACGCCGCATCGCTCAGCGCGAGGCAGGCCTGGAACGCCAGGGCGTTGGCGCCATGATTGAAGAAGTCCCGGAATGATTCGGTGACGAGCGCGCGACGCTCGGCCGGACTCGGATACCAGCGCTCGAGCAGCCCGCTGGTGTCACCGAGCGCCAACACGTCGGCGCAGCGGGCGAGCATCCCCAAAAAACAGGCCCGCACCGCTTGTGAGGGAGCAGTGACGAGCTGCACATAGACCGCGCGACGCTCGTCTTCCGGGTACACCGAGGGACGCAGTGGCATGCCAAGCCATTCGGCGAGCGGTGGGTCGAGCGGCGCTATCGGCAGGCTCGTCAGCAGCAACGTCGTCGTCGAGCGCAAATCGAGATCCCAGGGCACCTCCATACCGACGTGGAGGCTGGATCGCCGCAGTGCGGTATCCGGATCGACAGCGCGGATGATGTATGGGTAGTGGACCAGTTCGGCCGCGGCACCGCCATAGAGACTGTCGATCGCGGGCCAGACGCGTTCCGCAGCTTCGCGTAAGGGAAGGGGCGATTGATTCGCTATGATGCGGAGATGGCCGACGGCGATCGTGTCGCGAGCGACGGTCGCCCGCTCGCGCTCCAGACTGTCGGAAAAATTCGCGAGCGCCTGTGCGTTGCGCCAGGCTTGCAACAGACTGTCAGCGCGGCTCCGCAAACGCGTCATCATGGTGTCTTGCGCCCATGCGTTTGGCGCCAGCGTCCAAAGGAAAATCGCCAACGACAGCGCTCTAGACATCGACGAGCATCCAGCGACCGGTGAACACGGCGAGCGGACCGGGTCCTTGCAGCAGCGCGATTTGAAGCGCGCCGAGCAGGTCCCATTCCAGGTTCGCGACGCTCACGATGACTTGGGCGAGCACGAGTAGGGCTATCGCGCCGAGGATGATGCCCGCCGTTCGTGCTGTACCCGCCGAGATGGCGAAAAACACGGCGAATGCCACAAGGACCGCCAATCCGAACCGGAGGGCCAGTGCGAGCGGATAGGTCTCGAGGCCGGGTGGGATCGTAGCGGCAATGGCCGCGAGGAAAGCACCGACAAGGACCCCAGCAATTGGCGCCGCAAGAAGCACCGTGCCGGCGCCGAAGCGGAACAGCACGTAGCGCCATCGTGGGACGGGTAGCGTCAGCGCGTGGATGTGGCGCCCGCGGTGATCGGCCGCCCAGGCTGCGATCGCCATCAACAGGCCCAGCGCGGTGGCAAGCAGTGGGTAGAGCGTCCCCCACGACTGTACCGAGCGGAGCAATTCCTGAGCTTGCAGCGCACCGCGATCCGCGCGTGCCGCCCCTTGCAGCGACAGCAGCGGAATCGCAAAACCGGCGATGGTCCCTAGCAGGATGATCAACCGAGACCATTTCCACTGAGTGTAGAGGATCGCTCGGAACATGGCACTCATGCTCGTCCCCTCACTTTCGTGCGGAAGCTGCGCAGCAACTCGACGAAGCCGTCTTCGAGATCGAGATCGATCACTTCGCGTACCGACGCCCCCAAGCGATCGAAGTAGGCGGTCATCCCGGGCTCCCAATCACCGACGACCCAGTTCTCCCCCGCCCCGTTGGAGGATTCCCGCGCCAGTACCCGGAACGGAGGAGGCGCATGGCCGATCTCCGCCGGGGCACCGGTCACCACGAGCCGCTTGGTCCCGTGCTTCAGCTTCTCCATCGGCGCTTCGGTGATGAGCCGGCCGTCGTCCATCACGGCGACCCAGTCACAGACGCGCTCCAGCTCGTGCACCAAATGGCTCGAGATGAAGATCGTCGCGCCTCGTTCGGACACATAGGTGAGCAGGGCGCTGAGGATGTCGCGCCGCACGACGGGATCGAGACCATCCGTGGGCTCATCGAGGACCAGAAGATCTCCGCACTGCGCGAGCGCGAGCAGAATCATCAGCTTCGCCTTTTGGCCCTTCGACAGCCTGCCGAAGAGACGAGTCCCGTCGAGCTCGAAGCGCTCGAGCAGTTCGTCCGCTCGCGCGCGCTCCCACCGGGGATAGAACGGGGCCTGGAACGCGATCAGCTCGCGGACGGTCAGCGTCGCGTCGAGATGCGGTTGCTCCGGCACATAGCCGACTCGGCCGAGGATCCGGGCATGTTGCTCCGGCATCGGATCGCCCAGGACCGTGATGCGGCCACTCAGCGGTCTGAGCAACCCGAGGATGAGTCGAATGGTGGTTGTCTTGCCGGACCCATTGGGACCGAGAAAGCCGTAGATCGATCCGGTGGGAACGTGAAGATCGAGCTCCTTGATTTCGAACGCTTTGTCGAAGCGATAATGCAGGCGCTCGATCTCGATCGCGTGGCTCATGTGGTTTTCACCCCCAGCTCCGCCTCGAGGGCGCGGTGGAGCTCAGGCAGCGACACGCCGGAACGGCGCGCGTCGGCGAGGAGTTTGCGCACGAGCGCGGCAGCCTGGTGCGAGCGCTCCCGGGCCCGGCGACCCGGCGCCAACTCGCGGACGAACGTGCCCGCTCCGTGCCGGATCTCGACGAATCCCTGCGCCTCGAGCTCGCGGTAGGCCTGGATCACCGTGGCCGGATTCACTCGCAGCTCGCTGGCAAGCTGACGAACGGACGGCAGCGCGTCGGCACTGCCCAGCGCACCCGTGGCGATCGCAAGGCGCACACGCTCGGCGATCTGGGCATAGAGAGGAACAGGACTGCGCGCATCAATGCCATGAAACAAGCAGACCTCACGGATTTACTGTACTGGTACAGTATATCAGTGGCCAGAGGTCGTGGCAAGCGAGTCGCGTCCTGCAGGCTCCAGACATAGGTTTGAGAGAATCACCGACGACCGAGGGTCATATGAGCGAGAAACAAGCGTTCCTCAATGCCTGGGAGCGAGAGGCGGCAACGACGCTCAAGGTGTTGCGCGCCTATCCGGGCGGCAAAGAGGACCTGAAGCCTGCTGCCGCCTGTCGTAGCGCGAAGGACCTCGCCTGGACGTTCGTGTTCGAGGGCGTTGCCGGATCTCAAGCCGTCGAGGGTGAGATGAAGTTTCCGCCCCCGAACATGCCGCCTATGCCAGGGACCTGGCAGGGCATGGTCGGCGAAGTTGAAAAAGCCTTGAACGTCATGAGTGACAAGGTCAGGAAAGTCGATGAAAAGCAGTTGAATACTACGGTGAAGTTCATGACCGGCCCGAAGCAGCAGGGTGACTTGCGGCGACTCGATGTCCTGTGGTTCCTCTTGAACGACCAGATCCACCATCGGGGACAATTCTCGGTGTATCTGCGCATGGCCGGCGGCAAGGTACCGTCGATTTACGGCCCCTCAGCGGACGAAAAGTGGATGTGACTTTACCGGCGAAAAACGGATAGATGCCGGCGGCACCAGACGCTATGTTCCTCGCGTGACTGGTGCCGCTGCTGTCTCAGCCCCCGCTCTGCCTTCGCTCAGCGCCGACGAGCGCTGGCATGCCGTGCAGACACGCGACCGGCGCTTTGACGGCACGTTCGTCTATGCGGTCCGCTCGACCGGCATCTATTGCCGTCCCTCGTGCGCGAGCCGGCGGCCGCGGCGCAACCAAGTCACGTTCTTCCCGATCCCCGAGGCCGCCGAGCGTGAGGGCTTCCGCGCCTGCCGCCGCTGCCATCCCGCCGACGCGAATGGCGGCGATCCCGCGGTTGCACTCGTGCGCGAAGCCTGCCGCGCGCTCGACGCTGGCGAGTCCCCCACGGCGGCGCCGCGCCGACTGGCCCGCGCATTCAAACGGGTCCTCGGCATCACGCCCAAGGAATACGCCGCGGCGCGCCGGATTGCGCGGTTCAAACAGGAATTGAAACGGAGGAAGCACGTGAGTCCCGCACTGTACGAAGCCGGTTATAGCTCGACGAGCCGCGTCTACGAGCGCACCCACGAACAGCTCGGCATGACGCCCGCCACCTATGCGCGCGGTGGCGCCGGGATCGATATCGTCTTTGTCACGATGGCCACATCCCTCGGCCGACTGCTCGTGGCCGCCACCGAGCGGGGCGTCTGCCGCGTCATGCTGGGTGACAACGCGGCGAAGCTCCAAGCCGACCTCCGCACCGAGTTTGACGCGGCGCATGTGCGGCAGGAAAAAGGCGGGAAGCTCGAGGGGTTCGTCGACTCCATTCTCTCATACCTGGAAGGTCGCGAGCCGCATCTCGATGTGCCGCTCGATATTCGCGCAACCGCGTTCCAGCGGAGGGTATGG
>DASYRZ010000010.1:0-1696 GCA_036003865.1 Gemmatimonadales bacterium
CGACGGTGGTCGGCACGGCGCTGCCGACGATTGCGCGCGAGTTGGGAAGCTTCGAGCTCTACCCGTGGATCGTTGCCGGGTATCTCATCACCGGCACGACGACGGTCCCGCTCTGGGGCCGCCTGGCCGACATCCGCGGCAGGAAACCGGTCCTGCTCGCCGGCCTCGCCATCTTCGTCATCGCGTCGGCGCTGTGCGCTTGGAGCCCATCCATGCTGTGGCTGATCGCGTTCCGCACGCTGCAGGGAATCGGAGCCGGATGCATCCAACCAGTGGTGTTCACGACCGTCGGCGACATATTTCCGCTTGCGCAGCGCGCTCGCCTCCAGGGCTTCTTCAGCAGCATGTGGGCGATCGCGGCGATCGTCGGGCCGGGCCTGGGCGCGCTTTTCGTCTCGACGATCGGCTGGCGTTGGATCTTCACGATCAACATCCCGATCGGCATAGCCGCCGCGGCGCTGCTGTGGGGCTACGCGGAGCGCAAAGACCAAAGAGTCGAGGCCAGGCTCGACGTTCGCGGCGCGGTCCTGCTGACGGTGGGCATCACCGTCCTGCTGATCGGCCTCGGCACCGGCACCCGGAGCGCGACCCCGAACTGGCCCATTGTCGGAATCGCGCTGTTATTGCTGGGGGCGTTCGTTGCGCTCGAGTGGCGATCGAGAAACCCAACAGTGCCGTTGCGCTTGTTGAGGCATCGCATCATCGGCCCGGCGATGTTGATCGGCCTGATCGCCGGCACGCTGATGTTCGGCGTCACTGCCTATCTACCGCTCTGGGTGCAATCGGTCCAGGGTGGATCAGCCTACGAGGCTGGCGTCGCCGTCGCCGCGATGTCGTTCGGCTGGCCAATCGCGTCGTCGGTTTCCGGCTTCGCGATGGTCCGCATGGGTTACCAGCGCCTGGTAGTGATCGGCGCACTCGCCCTGCTGGCCGGGAGCATCATGCTTGCTGTCGCCCAACCGAAAAGTGGCCTGCTGTGGACAGGCGGCGCATCTCTGATCATCGGCGTCGGCATGGGAACCTTCACAGCGCCGCTGCTGATTGTGATTCAGTCCAGCGTCGAATGGGCGCGGCGCGGAGCCGCGACTGCGCTCAACCAATTCTCTCGCACGATCGGTGGAGCAATCGGGGTCGCCCTGATGGGAATCGTGCTGCAGCGTTACGTCGGGTCAGCACACGCGCCGCTCGAAGCTCGCGAGGGGCTCTACCGCGGCCTCCACGCCGACTTCATGGGCCTGGTCGTCCTCGCCGCCGGCGTGCTCATCGCCGGTATCGCGGTGCTATTCGCGTCACGACGACAGCGGCTGGAGACGCGAGCATCAGAGGTGGCCTCGGCAGGCTCCTAGCGTCGACAGCGCGGACAGCGCGCACAGCGACATCTATCCCAAGGTGTTCGCGACTTGAACTAGTAAGTCGGATCTAGGCGTTCGAAAGTGGTCGAGTTGTGCCGGGGACGGTGAGCCGGGGTGCCAGTCGAAGCTGATGTGGGTCCCGGACTCATGCGGCCGGCAGATCGCCCGCAGCTCCTCGGTCGGCACGAACAAGCACTCGTCGTGGAATCGTTTCTCTTCGCGCAGCCAGGCGAGGGCGACCAGGTAAGTCGAGGGGGAAGGCCGGAAGCTCGAGGCGTGGACCGTCACCGTTCCTGCTGGATGCGCGGCGTCGACACCGATCGTTTTGATCTGGATGCCCAAAA
>DASYRZ010000011.1:0-1745 GCA_036003865.1 Gemmatimonadales bacterium
GGCGGCGCGACCACCGTCGAGGCCAAGACGGGCTACCACCTGCAACGCGAGGGCGAGCTCGAGGCGACGCGACTGCTGGCGCGCCTGAGCCAGCGCAAAGACCTTCCGCGCATCGAAGTCACCTTCCTCGCTGCGCACGCCTTGCCGCCCGATCGATGGGCGCGAATGGGCAGGTACGTGAAGGACGTGCGTGAGTGGTGCGACGACGCCTACATGGCGGGCGCGCGGTTCTGCGACGTGTTCTGCGACCGCGGATACTTCAGCGTGCCGCAAACGCGGAGCATCCTGAAAGCGGCGCTCAAAGCCAAGCTGATCCCGCGCCTGCACGCCGACGAGCTCGATCGCACAGGCGGTGCCCGACTGGCCGCCGAGCTGCACGCAGCATCGGCCGATCACCTTCTGCGCGCGAACAGGGGCGATGCGGTGGCTCTTGCGCGAGCGGGCGTGGTGGCGACGCTTGCGCCCGGCACGGCCTTGTCGATCGGCAAGTTGCCCCCGGTCAAGGAGCTCACTGAAGCCGGCGCCGTGATCGCGCTGGGCACCGATCACAACCCGGGCACCAGTGGCATCACGAGCATGAGCGTGGTCGTGGCACTGGCGGCGGCCGTCTTCAAGATGTCGGTGGAGCGTGCTCTGCTGGCGGCCACGATCGGCGGCGCCAAATCGCTCTCACTCTCGGATCGGGGCATGATCGCGCCTCACAAACTCGCGGATCTCGTGCTCTGGGAAGCCGAGCACGAAGGAGCGTTCGCCTGGGCCTACGGGCTCAAACCAAGCGTGGTCTGGCTGCGCGGAACGCAAACTTTCGCGTGATTAGAGGTTGCTAAATGCGTGCACTCGGGCTATAAGTTGCACCTGAACGGCCGCCAGCTGCCCAAATACGAATCAACAGCGGTCGAAATGGAGGCATGCACAAAGTGCAGTCAATGGCAAAGTGGAACCCCCTGGCGCTGAAGATTCTTCTCTGGGTGATGGGCGTGCTGCTCGTCGTGGGCTCGGCCGCGAGCTTTGTCGGGGACGCGATCTTCAACTTCGGTAGCGGCGCCGGCGTCACAGCTCCAGTCGCAGGTATCGCCTTCGGGGCGGGCATGATGATCGCGGGCTTCGACCCGATCGCCAACATCAGCTGGGTCCGCGCGCTGGTCCTGTACGCGATCCTGGAGATCGTCTACCAGATCTTCACGCAGATCACCATCGGCAGGTTCGACATCGTCGCATTCATCATCGCGATCCTGGCAGCCGTGCTCGTCCTCGTGCTCTACCCGAACAAGCCGGCGCTCTGGATGCAGGGCGGCATGTCCTCGGGAGCGCGCGCGTAAGCAGCCGACCGCAGCATCCTTAAAAGGGGCGGCGCGTGCCGCCCCTTCTTTTTAAGTGGCCTGGTCGGTGACGACCTCGGTGCAGGCGAGCTCGTCATGGACCGGGCGCCCGGTGACCCAGTAAGCGGGAAGCAAGCCCAGCCGGAGCAGCGACTGCGCGACCGTCATGCGTGACCCGTCGATGCCGACCACGCGCTGCCTCACGACCAGGCCGCCAAACGTGCGGCCCCAGATGCTCCAGCAGGCGACGTGGTAGGCGGCGGCGATCGCCAGAGTTGGCCGCGACCCGCGGCGGCCGGCCAATCCGGCCAGCGTCAGGCAGAGCGCGACGTCGACCGAGGCCGCTCGAAACCGATCGCGAGGAGTAGCCCGGACGCCGGGCGCCGGCATCCGTCCCCGGGCGCGCAGTAGGTACAGGCGCGTGAG
>DASYRZ010000012.1:0-13673 GCA_036003865.1 Gemmatimonadales bacterium
GTTGGCCCCCTAGGATTCGAACCTGTGCGCGATTCACGGTGGTTCGCGCTTACTCGCTGTCACTCGTGCAGTTGTGCGGGTCCACTCATCCCGGCTCGTGTGCATTCGTGAGCGCTTGTCCGGGGTGAGTCCCGCCAGAAGTCCCGCTGAGCCGAACGGGGCCACGCCGGACGACAACGTCCATGTGCAGAACACGGAGGCGATGGCCAACGGACTGGTGGCCGCGAATCGGGCGTTCTCGCTGATGATGTACCCGAATCGCAATCACACGATCAAGGGGGGACGACGCGGCAGCAGGTGGCGGCGTCAGCGGTTCCGTAAAGCAGCGCGAGCAAATTGGGGGGCCGCCCGTCCGTCTAACGGGTGCGTGCGGCCTCCCCCCTACTTCATCATCGTCATTCCCACCAACACGCGCCGGCCGTTTACAGAGCCCCCGTAGACCTCGAAACGCGGCTGATCGAGAAGATTGGTGGCGTCGAAGAACGCGCGGACGTGTGGGTTGAGACGGTAGCCGGCACTCAGGCTCACGTTCTGGCTCGCCGGGATATCCCCGTCCCAGACCCCTGTCGTCCAATGGTAGCCGGCCACGAAAC
The DNA here is from genome assembly GCA_036003865.1 of Gemmatimonadales bacterium. Taxonomy (GTDB): domain Bacteria; phylum Gemmatimonadota; class Gemmatimonadetes; order Gemmatimonadales; family GWC2-71-9; genus 20CM-2-65-7. The sequence continues at coordinate 594 of DASYRZ010000012.1, forward strand.
GCGCATCCATGGCGACATCGAGGCCCTGGCGACCCGCGTATGCCAGCGAGACCGTGCCCTTGTTGCGTGGCGTGTTTGCGGATAACACGTTGCCCACGAGGTCATTGTGGATGGCGGCGTTGAACCAGGTGTACGTGGCACTGAGAGTCAGCGCTCGCGTGAGCGACACCTCGCTCCCAACCTCGAGGCCCCACTCGGTTACGGTGCCGGCGTTCCCGGTGGTCAGAACGATGGCAGTGGTGCCGTCGGGCAGGCGGGTGAGGCCATTTTGGATACGACTTCCGCGGATTGCGAGGGCGCTGTACGCCGCTGCCTCGACAGCCTCCCGCGAGGCAGCCGGGACCTCGGTCGGCGCGGTCCATGGCTGGTACAGCGGGTTCAGATGCGTGGTGCCCGCCGGCAAGAGCGGAGTCGTGAAATCCTCAATGTGGGCGGCATACATGTCCACCGCGAGAAACACGCTCCGGCCGAATTGGCCTTTGTACCCGACCTCGTAGCTGATCATCGTCTGCGGCAACAGGGAGCGGTTGCCGAGCGTCGAGTCCGGCACCGCGGCGGAATTGGTGAACAGTGTTCCATTCGGGACGGCGGCGAGCGCCGGGCCCACCGCGGGGTCGGCCCGGAGCTGGGTTTCGATAGCGCTCAGATTCTGGACGCCCGACCTGGTGGGGAACGCCACAAAGAGCTGGGTGAGGCTCGGCGTGAGAAACGCCCGGCTCACACCCGCGCGGACCGTGTGGTTCGGGACTGGGGTGAAGACGACAGCGGCCCTGGGTGAGAGCTGCGTGGTGTATATGTTCGAGTCGTCCACGCGCACGGCACCCACGAGCCGCACGGGCGCGAGGACGCGGTATTCGACTTGCGTGAAAACGCCGTAGTAGTGGTCGCAGCGGTCGTCGTTCGCCGAACCCAGGAGGGTGCCCTTTGTATCGGCGTGCTTGTTTTGGACCGAGGCACCCACCACCACGCGGCCGGCATCCCCGGCGAACGGACGGCTCGTGTGTCCCTCCAGATGGTAAGCGCGATCGCGACTCTCCGATCGCGCTCCTGAAGCAAGCGCCACTTGTCCGTGCGGCAACGACGAGCCCGAATACCATGCAGACAGGGCGCTCCCGCTGCCGTCCCACGCCAGACGCGCCCAGGGTCGTAAGACCTCGCGAGCTTGGTTGCGAGTAACCCCCGTCATAAAGACCGGGTATTCCTCTCGACCCACTCCACTCTCGAGCGTGAACATGCCGTTGGCCGAGTAGTAATCCACACGCGCGGAGCCATAGCTAGTGATGAGTGGGTGGGGTGTGCCGAGCGCGTAACCGGTAATGGAATCCACGATCTGCCCGCTCAGCGGGCGTAGCTCCGGCCCCGGACCCGACGGGGGCACCGTGGTTGCGGCCGCGTACTCCTGCCGCCAATCCGACGAGTCTTTCGCCGTGCGCGACTTCGTCCAATCTTCGCTGCGAGTGTAACCGAGATTCACGCGATACCCGACGCGATCACGGAGCAACAGGCCGGCCTGTCGCAGATCGGCCCGGATCGTGCCAAGCTCGCCACCGCCCAGCGTGAGCTTCGTGCCGACGATCTCACGTGCCGCCGGCGTCGTGATGCTGATGACGCCGTTGTACGCGTTTGGGCCATACAGTGCCGACGCCGGACCACGAATCACTTCAATCCGCCCGAGGTCCTCGAGCGGCAGTGACAACGCTCCCCAGGTTTGGCGCAGGACCAGTACAGTGGCGAGGTCACGCCCGTCCTGCAGGACGAGCATCTTGCGGCTGAGCAGCGTATTGAATCCGCGCGCGTTGGCGTTGAAGTCATTGACCGCGCTCTGTGGGACATCGAGACCGGGGACGCGGGTGAGGGCAAGGGGGACTTGGCCGGTGATCGACAGAGGCTCTCCTGTGGCGGGTCGTACCACGCTCACCGCCGCCGGGGCGTCGATCATGCGCTCCGGCGCGCGCGACACACCTTCCACGACGACTGCGCCAAGGTCAACGGCCTCGGGATCAAGTACCGCGTCAACGGTCGTCGATGTCTCGGCCGTGACAGTAATTGACACATCGTGCGCGCCGTAGCCGATCCGACGGAACAGCAACTGGTGCTGACCGGCGGAAACACTCGCTAGCGCGTATCTGCCCGACGCCCTGGTCGCCACCGAGAGTCCAACGCCGTGAACCTTCACCACCACGCCGCTGAGCGGCCGGCCATTCGACTCGGTGACCCTGCCGGTTATGGTGCCTGTGGCTTGCGCATGAGCGGACGAGGGCAACGTGCCCACCAGGATTGTGATGAGCATTGAACGCGAGAGAGTTCGCGCGACGCGAGAAAGGCGCGACCAACTCCGGACCATCAGTGCCGATTCACTTCCGAATCCCGAGTTGCTGCATCAAGGGCAGGTACCGCGGATCGGAGCGGAGCGGGTCCATCACCCAGCTGGCGCTCAGTTGGGACAGATTCGACATCGTCCAATGATTCCGTTCGAGCCAGACGAAGGCCGAGTCATTCTCCCCGAAGACCGTGTGTAGCCAGGCGAAGTAGAAGCCCCGAAGCTGCGCGTCAGGACGTCGCTTCATCTGCGATAATAGCGCTCGAGATTTGGCGCGGTCCCCGCACCGCCAGAGCACCTCACCCAGGTGCGGGAGCATCACCATGTTTCCCGGCTGCACGCCTTGCTGCGCCTGGCGGATTTCGGCGCGAGCGTCGTCGCACCGGCCCTCCTGGGCGAGCTCTACGGCCTCGCGCGCCCGAGCGTACCAGTCTCCGGGCTCCAGTTTGAGAATTGGCCTGCGCTCTCGGACGGGGAGCCTGAAATGGGGTCGGTCGCCCGTCACCAGCCAGGTCGCGTACCGCTCCATGACGAGGGCGACGCGCGGCGCAAAGGGGTCCAGTTCCAACGTGCGCCTGGCTTCACGTAATGCCTCATCGCCGCGGCCGAGCACTACCAGCAACATCGAGTACAAGTAGTGCGCTCGTGGATTACTCGGGCCCAGCTCGATCGCTCGGCGGAACTCGCGTTCGGCCGCCTCGAATTGGCCGGCGTCGGCGAGGGTCACCGCGAAGGCCGCGCGGATGTCCGGTATCATGCTGTCTAGCGCAATCGCCCGGCGCGCCATCATGCGCGCGCTATCACGCGCAGGGAGCATGGGGGCGTAATCGTAGCCTGCCTCCAGGCCGTAGATCCCAGCGAGCCCGGCGTACGCAAGAGCGAATGTCGAGTCTCGCGCGATCGCCCGTCGGTACGCCTCCTTCGCGGTTTGAATCCCGATCTGGCTGCGACTCAGCTCGGCCTGCCGTCCTCGCCGATATAGCTCCCGCAGGTACAGCTCCTCAGGCAAGGAATCCCGCGGACCTGCCGAAGAGCGCCGAGGTGGCTGCAGCGGTGCGCTCTGAGCGCGGACCTGGTGGGCAATCGCCTCGGCGATGTCACCCTGGAGCACGAGGACGTCGCGCAAATCGCGCTCGTATCGCCCCACCCACACGTGCCGATCGGAATTCCCGCGAATCAGCTGTGCGGTGATACGCACTCGGCCACCATCACGCACCACTGCGCCTTCGATGATCCCATCAACCTTGAGCTCCTGGGCGATTTCCGGCACCGATTTACTCGTTCCCCGATACCGCATGACGGACGTCCGGGAGATCACGCTCAGGTCGGGAAAGCGCGCCAACTCAGTGATCAGCACGTCGTGCATTCCATCGACGAAGGACTGCTGGGCCGAGTCAGGCGAGAGATTATCGAGCGGCAGCACAGCGAGTGAGCGAATCGGGGCCGGCGTCGCCGTGAGCCCGGTGCGCAGCGCGAGTGTTCCCCCCGCAATCGCGATCGCCGCGATGGCTGCTAGAACCGTGAGTCGTCGGCGCGATCTGGGTGGCTTTGCTTTGGGCTGCTCGGCCTTGGACGATGGACGGGGAAGGGGAGGCCGGTATCCCGACGGAGCCGCCTTCAGCTGCTCGATCAGCGCCGTGATTTCCGCGTCCACCGCCGCATCCAGGTCGGCGCGGAGCAAGCGTTCATGTACGCGGGCGTGCTGGATAGCGGCAGCCGAGTCGCCGGAGGCGGCGAGTGCCTGCATTAGCCGGAGTGTGATCCGGCCACTATACGGGTCTCGAGCTGCCAGCCGACGCCACCAGGTAATTGCCTCCGCGAAATCGACCGCTGCTTCGCGGTCAGTTGCCAACCGTTCCACCGCTCCATCGAACCGCTGAGCGAGGCGCTTCCGCTCCTGCTCGAGCCAGCGATCGAACTCTGGTGCGGTGTCTGCGACATGGAACGCCTCGAAGAGGTCGCCGCGGTAGAGGTCCAGCGCGTCGGTGACGCGGTTGGCGTCCAGCGCCTCCTCGAACGCCACGGCATCGCACCACACGCGGCTGGCATCGAGGGCCAGCTCTTCGGTCCCGCGACTGACGACGGCGTCCGCGCCGACGGTGCGGCGCAGGAAGTGCAGCGCCTGGCTCAGCGCATTGCGGGCGTGCTCGGCGTCGTGCTCGGGCCAGAACAGGGCGAGGAACTTGTCGCGGCGGTGCGTGCCCCCCCGCGGCGCGGCGAGGGCCAGGTAGGCGAGCAGCGCCACGCGCTTGGGTTGCGCGAGAACCGTGCGCAACTCCCTGCCTTCACCGTCGCGCAGATCGACTGCGCCAAGCACGCGCAAGCGGAGCACGGACACTCCCGAACGTCGGACGGCCGCTCTTACGGCCCCGATAAGCCCCACGGCAGAGGCTGGTAAGGCGGCGTCCCTATCATGGCCCGCAGCGCCGTGCCCCGGAAGGCCGGGCACGGGCCACCCGCACAAATGGAGGGCTCATGAGCACCGTTCGACTGATCCCGTTGGCTTGCGTCCTGGCCAGCTTGGCACTGGCCGGTTGCGAAGGCGACACACCTTTGGCGCCATCGCTCCCGGCCGCGGCGAGGGGCGCCGGCGGCCCAGCGGTCAACGCGCCATCGAACCTCGGCGCCAGCGCGACGTCAACCAGTTCGATCGCCGTTTCCTGGCAGGACAACGCGACCAATGAGTCGGGGTTCGAGGTCCATCGCTCGCTGAACGGGGCGAACGGGACTTTCACCATGCTCGCCACCACAGCGGCCAGCGTTACGGCCTTTGACGACGGTGGCCTGACGCCGGCGACGCAGTACTGCTACCGGCTGCGCGCGTTCCGGAACGTCGGCAGTAACACGAGTTTCTCGAGCTTCTCCAGCACGGCGTGCGCGACGACTCCGGTGCCGCCACCACCTCCGCCACCTGCCGCGCCGTCTGCAGTCGGCGCGAGGCCTCTGGGCAGCTCCACGATCCAGATCTCGTGGACCGACAACGCCATGAACGAAGACGGCTTCCGGCTCGAGCGGTCTACGGACGACGGGATCTCGTGGACCACTGCCGGGACCTCGGCTGCGTCACCCTACGCCTGGGGCTTCTTCGGCGACACCGGGCGCACGAGCGAGCAACGCGCGTGCTACCGCGTCGTGGCGTTCAACGCCGCGGGTGAGTCGCCTCCGTCGAACACCGCGTGCACGACGCCCCCCGCTGCCCCGACGAACCTCACCGTGACGATGCTCGATGAGCAAGCGTGGCGCGTTGCGTGGACGGATAACTCCGACGTGGAAGACGGTTACGAGCTGTGGATATCCGATTACGACGGATATTGCTCCTTCATCTATAGCCTCCCGCCTAACACGACCCACCTCGATTTCGGCGGTTCCGACCTGCCCGGTACAGGGTGTGCCGCGGGCATCAGGGTTGTTGCGACGAAGGATGGCGGCTGGTCCGACGGCGCATTCTGGCCCTCGGATCCGGCCGGCTCGGCTCCGGGATCCACCGCTTCGGCTCCCACGATGTCGTCACCGCAGGTTCGGTTGAAGCCCTGACACCCGCTTGGAGGGTCACATGTCGATCCGGTGCAGTCGACTCGTTTCGCTCACTTCGCTCACGCTTGGTCTCGCGTGCGCCGCGGAGCACGGCACGGACATCGATGCCACGCTTGCCGCGAGCCACAGCAGCAACTTCTCGGAATGGTCTGAGCCCGTCAGCCTCGGTCCGACGATCAATACATCCTTCAACGATCAGCAGGCGATGCTGTCGAAAGACGGACTGACGATGTTCTTCGCGTCGAACCGGCCGGGCACGCCCGGCCCGGGCCCGAACGACATCTGGGTCTCCCGCCGCGATTGTCTCGACTGCGCGTGGTCAGCGCCGGTAAACCTCGGGGCCCCAGTCAACACCGGCGCGAATGAATCCGCGCCTGCGCTGTCGCGCGACGGCCACCAGTTGTTTTTCCTCTCGAATCGCACTGGTTCCGCTTCGAGCGACATCTGGGTCGCCCATCGCGAGAACGTGCACGACGATCTGGGTTGGGAAGCGCCCGTCAACCTCGGGGCTGGCGTGAACACGACGGGCTTCGATGGCGGCGCCGGTTACTTCGAGAACGACGATCTCGGCGCGCCGCAGTTGTTCTTCAACCGCAATCCTCTACCCTCGCCGTTCGGCGGAGACATCTTCGTCAGCGAGCTGGGTGCCGACGGCACGTTCGGACCGGCTACTCTCGTCGCGGAGTTGAGCTCGCCGTTTACCGACCAAAAGCCCTCGGTGGCGCACACGGGGCTCGAGATCTACTTCCACTCCGATCGGCCTGGTTCCGCCGACCAGGACCTCTGGGTATCGACGCGCGAGAGCGTCCTGGCACGCTGGTCGACGCCGGTGAACGTGGGTTTCCCCATCAACTCGGCCGCAGGTGAGCAGTTCGCCTTCATTGTCTCCCACGGTCAGACGGAGTGGCTGTACTTCTCACGCAACATGGCGACACCACCGGCGTTCGATTTCGATCTGTTCGTGAGCACGCGGTCGCGCACGCCATGATGCTGCTCCTTCAAGCCTCACCTGGCTCGGCTTCAGGAACCCCTCAATCTGACGGAGGTGCCCTATGATCGCTCGGCGCGCACCGATGGCTGCCTGGTTCGCAATCGTAACCCTGATCGGCTGCCGGGAGGCTACGCAGGCTCCGGACCCTGGGCAGGCGAGGCACACGCTGACAAGCGGCGTGGAGGCGGATGACGGCGCGAATGTTGTTACGATCGATCACTTGGTGCCCCACGTTTCGACTGTGCCGGCGAACAGCGGCGAAACCGTTCATCTATTCGTCCGCGAACGCGTGCGCAGCAATCCCGGAGACGGGAAGCCGCGCGAGGCGGTTCTCATGATTCACGGGCGCAGTGTCCCCGTGCTCGCCGCTGGGGAGCTCAGATATCACGACTACGACTGGGCGTACTGGTTGGCAAGCTCGGGTGGGTTTGACGTGTTCATGCTGGATTTCCAGGGTTCCGGGAGGTCGCCCCGTCCCAAAATGGACGACCCGTGCAACATTGCGGCTGCCCAACAACAGGGGCTCTTGATTCCGAATCCTCTCTCTGCCACGTGCCCGCCGTCGTACGGCTTTACACTGAACACTGCGGGTAGCGATCTGGACGAGCTCGACCGAGTGGTCGATTACATCAGGGACCTCCGGGGCATCGACAAGGTGCATCTTATCGGCTGGTCGGCGGGCTCGTTCCGCATCGGAGCGTACGGGGTCCAGCATCCGGACAAGGTCGCGAGCCTGCTTTTCTTCGCGCCGATTTTCAACGCCGGGATCGAACCTGGATTCCCAGTCCCGCCTACCAACCCGCCGTCACCGCTGCCGAGACTCGGAACGCCCATGACTCTCGACACGCGCGCTGTCCTTGCTGCGGGTTGGGATGCGGAGGTCAAGTGCGTGGACCAGAGAGACCCGGGGATCCAGGACGTCGTGTGGGCGGCGATCATGGAAAACGACGAGTTGGGGCGGACGTGGGGACCGCCACCGGCCGGCGGTCCTGCAGGTTCTCCGCCTGAGGGTGTCATGCGAGTGCGGCAACTCGTGCAGTGGGGGTGGAACGCCGAGGTCGCCGCTCAGCTCGAAGTCCCCTCGCTGATCATTCGGGGAGAATTCGACACGGGCTTGGGCGGCCGTCAGCATCTGGCGGAGCTCTATCGTCTGATCAGGACCGATAACAAGCTGCGGTTCACGGTTCAGTGTGCGGGGCACTTCATGAATTGGGAGAAGCAGCGCGTGATTCTGCACCAGATCTCCAAAGAGTGGATAAAGCACGGGCGAGTTGGTGGGTTTGAGCGAGGTGAGTTCTTGGTCGACACCGAGGGCAACCTGATTGCACCGTGAACGCGATCAGACCGGCCGAAACAATTCGGCCAGCCCGAGCGTGAAGGGCTGGCCGGCGCCCGCCGGGTGCCACACCAGACCCTCCCCTTCGATGACGGGCAGCTCCGCACCCGGTTTCCAGACCTCGACGCGCTGCTCCTCACCATCCACGATCCAGTACAGCGGTACGCCGGCATCCTGGTACCGACGCCGCTTCGTGAACCGGTCGGCCGCGCCGTGGAGGGGCTCAGTACCTCGACCACCAACAGCAGCGATCGGAGACGGGTCCAGTCGCCAGTGCGCGCTTCGTTGCGAGGGATGACGAACACGTCAGGCTGCACCAGCACGTCCCGCCGTCCCCAGGAAATGTCGGCCGGCGATGTGAGCACGATGCCGACCGGCTCCAGGGCCAGGTAGTTGCCGAGCGCGATGCTGCCCCGCGTGACGAGGAGCTGGTGGTTCAAACGGGGGGCCGGTGTCACCAACAGCTCGCCGTGGACGACTTCGTACCGATTTGCCGTCGTCGGGAAGCTGGCGGACCATTTCCGCGGTCCAGTACGTGGGAGCGGTCGTGCCCATAGTTGGCCCCCTAGGATTCGAACCTAGATTAACGGATCCAAAGTCCGCTGTCCTGCCATTGGACGAGGGGCCAGTATACGGCGGTGGTGCAAGTTAATGAGGGGCGCTAATCTCTCGCCATGCGTATACGCCCCCTTCTCGCCCTGGTGCTCCTGTGGGCCGGCACGGCCACCACCGCCTTCGCCCAGACCAACCTCCAGCTCCGCTGGGAGCTCGTGGGCGACAGCGTCACAAACGACGGCGCTCTCTCGCGCGCGCTGTTCACGCTCACCAACCGTGACCCCAAGCCACTGCCGAGAAGTGGCTGGGCGATCTACTTCAGCGCGTTGCACTCGGCCGACTCGGCCACAGTCGGAGCGGGCTTCAAGATCCAGGACGTGATGGCCGACCTGCACCGCATCGTCCCCGGCGCAAAATTCACCGGGCTCGCACCCGGCGCGACGGTCCGAATTCCGTACGTCACCGACGTCCTGGTCAATCGCAGCTTCGCGCCGGCAGGCCCCTACGTTGTGTTCGACAGCGCGAAAGACATTGGCATTCCCATCAGCGACTACGTCGCCGCACCATTCGAGCGCTCGCAGGGCGTGATCACACCCGACATGCAGTTCGGACGCGATTCGATGATTCGCGACATCCCCGAGGGCGAACTGCCACCCATATTCCCGACGCCGATACGGGTGACCAGAGGAGCAGGAGAGCTCCGCCTCGTCAATCCCAGTGTCCTCGCCCCCGCCGACCTCCTAAACGAGGGGAGGCTCGGAGCGCAGTACATCGGACAGTACTTTCCGGGGGGCAAGACCGGCGGGACGATACGCCTCGAGCTCGGCGCTGTCGAAGGCCAAAAGTCCCCCGAGGCGTACGAGCTGATCATCGATCCCACCACAGGTATTCGGATCGTCGGCGTCTCGCCGGCGGGCGTCTTCTATGGCTTGCAATCCCTGCGCAGTCTGTTACCGCCGGCATCACCACGAAGAGAAATCGTACTGCCGGCCCTCCGCGTGGTGGACGCGCCCAGGTTCGGCTACCGCGGCTTCATGCTCGACGTCGCCCGCAACTTCCATCCGAAGGCGGCGGTGTTGCGCACGCTCGACCTGATGGCGCGCTACAAGCTCAACGTCTTGCACATGCACCTGACCGATGACGAAGGCTGGCGCATCGAGATTGCGGGCTTGCCGGAGTTGACGACCGTGGGCGCGCGCCGCGGTCATACACTCGACTCAAAGGCGTTCCTGCAGCCGGCATTCGGCTCGGGGCCCCAGGTCGGGCGGCCGTATGGCAGCGGGTTCTATTCGCGTGCCGACTACATCGAGATCGTCCGCTACGCGGCGGCGCGGCACATCGAAGTGATCCCCGAGATCGAGATGCCGGGACACGCGCGCGCGGCGATCAAAGCGATGGAGGCACGCGCAGACTCGCAGTACCGGCTCAGCGATCCCCAGGACCGTTCGGTCTATCAGTCGGTGCAAGGCTACCCCGACAACGTGATCAACCCGGCGCTGGAATCGACGTATCGCTTCATCGAACGGGTCGTTATGGATCTGGCCGCGATGCACCGCGAGGCCGGCGCGCCGCTCCGCCACATCCACATGGGTGGCGACGAACTCCCCGCCGGCGTCTGGCAAGGCTCGCCCGCGGTGCAGCGCTACATGGCCGCGCTCGGCCTCACCGACGTGAACGATCTCTGGTACGCGTTCTACTTCAGGATCGAGCAGATCCTCAAGGGCCAGAGTCTGCGCCCGTCGGGATGGGAAGAGATCGCTGTGCGCAAAACGCGTCGCGACGGGCGGCCCGCCACGATCGTCAATCCCAGTTTCGCCGAGCGGGGGTGGCGCGCCTACGTGTGGAACAACGTCGCGGGGTGGGGCGCCGAGGACCTCGCGTATCGGCTCGCGAACGGCGGCTACGACGTCGTGCTCAGTCCCGTCACCAACTACTACTTCGATCTTGCCTGGAATCAGAATCCCGAGGAGATCGGACTCGACTGGGGCGGCTACATCGACATGCAGAAGCCGTTTCAGTTCATTCCATTCGACTATTACCGCAACACGCGACTCGACAGGCAGGGGAATCCGTTGCCGCCGGGCGTGTTCGCCGGCAAAGACCGGCTCACCGACTACGGCAAGAGCCACATCGTCGGGATCCAGGGCAACCTCTGGTCGGAGACGCTGGGAGGCGAGGGACGACTCGACTACATGATCGTTCCGAAACTGTTCGGGCTCGCCGAGCGCGCGTGGGCACCCGATCCCGCCTGGGCGACGGAGCAGGACTCGGCCAAGGCCGACGCGCTGTACCGCGAAGACTGGTCGCGCCTCGTGAACGTCGTCGGCAAGCGCGAGCTACCGCGACTCGAGCGTGAGGTGCCGGGGCTCAATTACCGAATTCCGTCTCCCGGTTTGCGAGTCAGGGACGGGGCGGTCTACACGAGCGTCGAGCTACCGGGCTTCACGCTCCGATACACGACAGACGGCACCGAGCCCACCGCGCGTAGCGCTGTTGTACGTGGGCCCATCCCGCTGCGCTCAACTGTTCGCGTCGCCGCCTTCAGTACGACGGGCCGGCAGGGCCATGCGGCCAAGGTCACGGGTCCGTAGCTACTGCGACTCCGTCACCACGTTCGGAATGTTCTTTTGCTTGAGCAGCCCGTTGAACTGGGCCAGGTCCTGCGCCACGAGCTGATCGAAGCGCGTGCGCGACGCGGCCAACTGCTGGCCCAGCAGCTGCCGCACCTCGAGCTGCTGGCGTGTCGGCGCGAAATCGGAGCTCGCGATACCGCCAGCGAGGTACCCGATCTGCGCCGCGAGCTTCGCCGGCCAGCGCACGTCGTCCTGGCCTCGACCCGTGAGTCGCAGCTGGTGCAGGTCCCCCTCGACCGCGATGAACTTTTGCTCCAGGGAATCCGCCGCCGCGCGAATGTCAGCGGCCGCCCGATCGGCGGCCAACACGCTGCGCAGCGTCACCAGCTGGCTGCGCACCATCTCGATCTGGTTGATGAGGCCGACCGTGGCGCCGAAATCGCTCTGCAAGTCGAACAGCAGCGAATCCTGCGTCGCGATCTCCTGCTCGCTGCCGCCCGAATTCGGATCCTTGCGCACCACGAGCGGCTGCGTGTACTCCTGCCCCCCCACCGACAGCTTCACCGTGTAGGTTCCCGGCGGCATCAACACGGTTAGCGTGCCGATCCCTGGCGCGGGCCGCCACCCCTCGTTCCCGAGTCGCACGTCCGGCGCGTACAGCGGCGGGGTGCGCAGCCGAGCCGGCGGCGTGGAGTCGTTGCGAAGATCCCACCACACCCGGTTGATGCCGACGTTCTTCGTTCCCTTGAGCGTGCGGATCGTCTTGCCCGCCGCATCCAAGATCGCGAGCGTGGCATCGCCGGTGGGAGCGGACTTGAGCCAGTAGTTGATCGCGGCGCCGTAGGGAGGATTCTGCCCGGCGGTGGGATCGTCTGTCATCGCGTTCGGCGACGTGATCGAGCGGAACCGGTAAGCGGCGCGTGGCTTGAACAGCGCCGCCGTCTGACCGCGGAGGTCGGTCGTGAGCTGCTGCAACGGCGTCAGGTCGTCGAGGATCCAGAAGCCGCGCCCGTACGTCGAGACCACCAGGTCGTTGAAGTGCTCCTGGATCACCAGCCAGTACACCGGTGCGTGCGGGAGATTGGTTTGCAGCGGCTGCCAGCTCTCGCCGTCATCGAGGGAGACGTACAACGCACTCTCGGTGCCGAGGTAGAGCAGGCCGCGGCGCACAGGATCTTCGCGAACCACGTGCGCGTAGCTCGCCGGTCCCTTCGCGACGCCATTCACGATGAGTCGCCAGCTGCGCCCGTAGTCGCTCGTCTTGTAGACGAACGGGTCGCGGTTGTTGCCCTGATGCGCATCCACCGTGAGGTACGCCGTGCCGGTGTCGTAGCGCGACGGCTCGATGTTCGACACCGTGCCCCACGCCGGCATGCCCGGAATGCTGGCCGTGACGTTGGTCCAGTTTTTCCCGCCGTCGCGCGTGAGCTGCACCAGGCCATCGTTCGTGCCCGCCCAGATCAACCCCGCCTTCAGCGGTGACTCCGCGATCGCGAACACCACGTCAGCGTACTCGACGCCGATGTTGTCCGGCGTGAGGCCGCCCGAGATCTGCTGCTTGCTCTTGTCGTTGAGCGTCAAATCGGGGCTGATTACCTGCCAGCTCTTGCCGCCGTCCGTCGTCATGTGGACGAACTGGCTGCCCGCGTAAATGCGGTTGTGATCGTGCGGCGAGATCGTCAGCGGCATCGTCCACACGAAGCGGTACTTCACATCCGCCGCTGGGTACCCGATGGTGCTCTGCGGCCAGATCTCCACGTTCTGCCCCTGG
>DASYRZ010000013.1:0-4837 GCA_036003865.1 Gemmatimonadales bacterium
TCGCTCAGGCGGGCGACGCGCCAGAAAGGTCCGGAATGAAGGCGGCGTACAATCCCGCCGCCAAATTCGAGCTCACGGTCAGCGAGGTGGAGTTCCGACGCACGCCTGGCGGGCGGCAGCTGATGGCCCAAATCTATCAACCGCAGGGCGCGGGGCCGTTCCCGACGGTGCTCGATCTGCACGGCGGTGCCTGGCGCCGCAAGGACCGTCTTGCCGAGGAGCCGATGGACCGCGTCATCGCGGCCAGCGGCGTCCTCGTGGTGGCCATCGATCTGAGGCTATCCACGGAAGCGCCGTACCCGGCTTCGGTGCAGGACGCGAACTACGGCGTGCGCTGGCTCAAATCGAAAGCCACCGAATGGAACGGCGATCCGTCGACAATCGGCGTGTACGGCAGCTCCAGCGGCGGCCACGTCGCCCAGTTGCTGGGCATGCGCCCGCGCGATGCGCGCTATAACGCGATTCCCTTGCTCGCGGCTCCGAACCTCGATGCGACGGTGGCCTACGTTGCGACCCGTTCGCCGATCAGCGACCCGTACGCGCGCTTCCAGCAGGCGGAGAGGATGAAGCGCGAGGGGATGATCGAGAACAGCACGATCTACTTCAACCCGTGGGAAACAATCCACGAAGGCAATCCGCAGCAGATCCTCGAGCGCCGCGAGGCGGTCACCCTGGTGCCGCTGCTGATCATGCAGGGGGCGCTCGACGACAACGTGCTTCCGGCCCTGCAGGAGAAATTCGCTGCGACATACAAGGCGGCCGGCGGCGTGTGTGAGCTGACCGTCTTCGAGGGCAGCGAGCACGAATGGGTCGCCAAGCCAGGGCCGCAAACCGACCGCGCCCGCGAGATGGTCAAGGCGTTCATCGCGCGTCAGTTGAAGGCGTAGCGCCGGCGCCTCACGCCTGGAGCATGGCCTGCGCTCTCGCCTCGATCTGTCCATCCCCGTAGCGCTTCGCAATGACGAACGTGACAGTTCCCGCAGAAACGTTCACCACTCAGAGCAAAGTTGTTTAATCAACAAAAGAAGACCAGATGCCTTTGCGAGATCAGTTACTCGCGAGATATCGGCGCGCCTTCTCCATCTCGGGGCGCAAGTCGCCGGAGCCCGCCGATTCTATCAGCTTGGAGAAGTAGTGCCGCGCCTTGTCGCGGTTGCCGGACTGCGCCGCCGCCTGGCCCGCGCCCCACAGCCCGCGGTAGCGGTTGGGCTCGCGCAGCTGCGAGGCCTCGTATTCCTTCAGCGCCTCGGCCGGACGCTTCAGCTCCATCAGCATGTCTCCGAGCAGCTCGCGCGCGGGCAGGAGGCGCCCCGGCGTGACGATGTTCTTCTCGCTCCTGTCCTCGATGTCGGCGGCGCGGCGCATGAGGACTAGCGCCTCGTCCGCGTTCTTCTGCGCGAGCGCGACCCAGCCAAGCGACACGAGGTGCATCACCTCGACTTCGTTCGCCCAGTATTCGCTCTTCGCCGCCTTCAGCTCGTCGCGGAGCGCGGCGATGCGCTCGACATCCTGCCGCGCCGAGGCGGGATCGCCGCTCCTCGCCGCGCCGAGCGAGCGCGCGAAATGCGTCATCGCCTCGGTGAACGGATACTTGCTCGGGCTGGGGGCGAGCTTGGCCGCCTCGCCCCAGGCGCCGCGTTCGAGCACGTAGCGCGCCGGCATCGCCGCGAGCGCGTACGGCGCGGTCGCGCGCGCCGGGTTGATGCCGGTCGCCGCGCGCGCCTCGGCGAAGGTCTTGCGCGCGTCGCCGTCGCGAGCGAGCTGCAGGTAGGCGTAGGTCATGTAGTCCATCGCGTGCAGCGCGTCGTCGGGCTCGTTGGTCTTCCCCGCGACGTCGGCCGAGCGGCGGTTGGTCGCCACCGAATCGGCCCAGGCGCCGACGCGGGTGAAGATGTGCGAGGGCATGTGCAGCGCATGCGGCGCGTCCGGCGCGATGCCGGCGTAGCGACGCGCCGCGGGCACGCCCTGTGCCGCGATCGGCGCCGCGTCGTAGCTGTGGATGAGGTAATGCGCGACGCCCGGATGATCCGGATGCTTCGCGAACTGCTTCTCGAGGATCCCAGCCGCCCTGAGATACGCGGCGTACGACTGGTCCGAGGGCAGCTGCGTCCCGGCGAGGTAGACCGCGTAGAAGATCTGCGCCTCGTCGTCGCCGGGGTATTTCGCCGCGAGCGCCTCGTAGGCCTTGGCGCGCGCGAGCTGGCGCGCGCGCTCGGTGCGATCGGCGAAATCTTCGTAGTAGGCGGCCACCGCGTCGAGGTAGTCGCGCTCGCGCTCGGTTTTCGCGCCCATCCGCCGGCCCTTGTCGATCGCGGCCTGCGCCTGCTGCGCGCCCTTGGGCGAGGCACCGATACCCTGGAGTGGATTCAGCATCAGGATCGAGGCGTAGCCCCAGGCCGCGATGGCGCAGGAGTTGTCCTCCGCGGCGACTTCCTCGAACGCCTTGTGCGCGGCCGAGTAGTAGAACGAATGCAGCATCGCCACTCCGCGCCGGAGCTTCTCCTGCACCGCGGGGCTGCACGAGTTCGGGAACTCGACCTTGCCGAGCCGATCGCCCGACTGGGCAAGGGCCGCGCCCGCCGCGGCGAGCGAAAGGGCGATCAACGACGCTGCGAGATGGATAGGCGTTTTCATCGGCAACGTCCTATTCAAAATTGTCCATGGCGGCCATTCCTCGCCGTCCAACGGCGCCGTTGAGCGGCGGCGCCACAATGGCATGGCCTCGGCACGCTACCGGGAACGCCGGCCGCTCGAACGGCTTGTTAGACGCGCAGACTTCGCCACCCGCACCAACCCGTCTAGGGCTTCGTTGACGGCGTCAGAGGTCGGGAAAGCGGCCGCGTTCTCGGGGCTGAGAACGACGACGTTTGAGCCGGCGGCGAGGCGCGCCGCATACTTCCCGCGGGTGAAACCCGCGGGAAAGTCCGAACGCTTGTAGGACCGGCGTAGCTCATCTTTAGCGCGCGATCTAGCCTTCTTCATAGAGCCTACGTTCTGGGCGTGTCGCCGCCCGTGCGCTGATGATGCGGATGATATCGCCCTCTTCGGTGTGGGCAACAGCAAGGAGGCGCCAGCGATTCGAGAGTCCGAACGTGATCCACCGGGCCTCGCCGACCGAGTGATCCGGGTCGGCGCCTGTGATCGCAAGGGGATCGGCGAGCACAGTACTCGCCTCCTCGAAGGACACCTTGTGCTTCTTGTGATTCGCCGCAGCCTTGCGGGGATCCCATGTCACCTGCATCGGCTGATTCTAAGACGTCGGTCTCCCGTGCCGCTCTCAAGCGTCTAGACATAATGACTGCCGAGCAAAGAGGCTGACCTCCGTCTCACGACGCGGGTTAGCCTCCGGAGAGGTCAGAGCCGCAGAATGGGCACTGGCATTCAATCCGAGCTCGGAGGTCAGCCATGAAGAACGGTAGCACACTGTATGTCGGCCTCGACGTCCACAAGGACTCGATCTCCGTGGCCTACGCGGGCCCCGACGGTGCCGCGCCCGTGCACGTGGGATCCATCGGCACGCGGCAGTGCGATATCGATACGCTGGTGCGCAAGCTCCAGAGCAAGGGCGCGGCCCTGGTCTTCGTCTACGAGGCCGGGCCATGCGGCTACTGGCTGTACCGCTACCTGCGGGGGAAAGGCTTCACGTGCTTCGTCGTCGCTCCCTCGCTCATCCCCCGCCGGCCCGGCGATCGTGTGAAGACAGACACGCGGGATGCCCTGACCTTGGCTCGGCTCGCGCGCTCGGGCGACCTCTCGCCCGTGTACGTGCCGGGGGTGGCCGATGAAGCCGTGCGCGACCTGGCGCGCGCTCGCGAAGATGCGCTCAGCGATCTCAACGCGGCCCGCTTCCGGTTGAAGGCGCTGCTGCTCCGGAACGATATCCGCTACACGGGGCGGGCGAACTGGAGCGTGGAGCATCGGCGGTGGCTGGCCCGGCTCGTGTTCCCCACGCCGGCGCAGCAGATCGTGTTCCAGGAGTACGTGCGCACGGTCAACGAACGGACGGAGCTGTTGCAGCGGTTGGAGGCCGAGCTGCTCACGCAGGCCAAGACGTGGCGGTTCTATCCGGTGGTCGAAGCGTTGCAGGCCCTGCGGGGCGTGCAGTTCACGGTGGCCATCATCACGGTGGCGGAGCTCGGAGACCTGACGCGCTTCGCCACCCCGCGGCAGCTGATGAGCTATCTCGGTCTCACCCCGAGTGAGTACTCGAGCAGTGACCGGCGCCGGTTGGGCGGGATCACGAAGGCAGGCAACGGACATGCCCGGCGGGCCCTGGTCGAGGCCGCGAAGGCCTATCGCCACCGGGCCAAGGTGTCCGAACAGATCCAGGCGCGCCAGCAGGATCTCCCGAAACAGATCTGCGACATCGCCTGGCGGGCGCAGGTGCGTCTGTGCGGGCGATACCGCCGGCTGCTCGCGCGCGGCAAGCACCCGAATACCATCGCCGCCGCGATCGCGCGCGAGCTCGTGGGCTTCATGTGGGCGATCGGCAAAGCGCAGCCGGTGCCCGCCCCAGCGGAGGCGTGAGGGCGTGACGTTGTCTGTGACCCTAACTGCAGCTCGGAGCGACACCGATCCTCGGCAGAGGCGCAGCCCCGGTGAGGGGGCAATCCTCGTTGGCGTTATGAGGCTGCGACAAACCCTCGTGTCTAGACCGAGGCAGGCACCCGACGGATACAAGCAAGGTGGTACCCAACCCACGAATATCAGCATGATCAACCGTCGAGGTTACTGGCTCCGTCTCTTCCGAGGATCGGTGCTGCATGATCTCTAACACCGCGGAGAACCGAAAGGAACATGACCACGAAAACGGGACTTGACATCGGCAGTCATATCA
>DASYRZ010000014.1:0-26690 GCA_036003865.1 Gemmatimonadales bacterium
CGCGGAGAGACGCGGAGTCTAGCCGCGCGTCCGAGGTGAGTCAAGGGGGTCCCGTATTTGAATTTACGGGCTCTTGGCAGGCTTAAAGCGATGCTCAAAACTCAGGTACACAAACGCCGATTTCCCATCGGGAAATGCGACTCCCGGCACGATCTGCAGCCCGCTGGAGAAATTGTGCGCCCAGCGAATGCCCGGATTCACCACCACGTCATGCGCCCCATCCTGCGCCGTCCACACCACTTCGAGCATCACGTTGAACGTCGAGCGCGCGAGCCAAATCGCGCTGGTGCCGAGGTTGTACGATGTCGTCTGCGCGACCGCCGTGACGCCGGCATTCCAGTGCGTCACGAGTGAGGGCGCGAGCGTCACACTCAGCGGCACGTTCAGCTGCGCGCCCAGATGACCCGTGCCGAGTCCGCGCGCGGAGCTTCCCGTCGGCAGGAGCAGCGAGAGACGCGGGGCGAGCGCGACACGGTCGTCCGCGCGCAATTGATAGCGATAGTTCACCGCCGCATCGCCGAGTCCCGTACTCGAGGGGCGCGCGGTGCGTTGCAGCGGAATCGTGTAACTCAATTGATGCGTCTGCGAACCGACCGGCCACTCCTGCGTGAACGTGTAACCCCAGGCCGGCGAGCGCAGCGAGCGTTGCCAGGCGTTGATGTGTTGCACGACGCCGGGCTCCTGATTGTACGCTTCCTCCATGAGGAAGCTGTTGTCGGCGATTACTTGAGCGACGGCCGGACGGCCGGACGGCCAGACGGCCAACAGCGCGAGACCTATCCATAACGCCCCGTCGTTACCGCGACAGCGCCAGCCGCGCATAGTAGAATCCACCGTTCATGCCGAACTGCGTCACTCGGCGACTATAAATGAAGCGGCCGCCATTGATATTGGCCGCAACCTTCTGCTTGTCAGGGAATGTGTTGAGAACGTTGTTGCCGCCGATCCCCACCCGCACGCCGCGCCGCAGCTCGATGCCGAGATCCACATCGAACAGCGTCTTGGGCCCGAAGTGCTCGTCATTCGCCACGCTCGGCGCACGATATTCGATCGCGCCGTAATAGGTGGCACGCACGAGCGCGCTCAGCCGGCCTCCGGCATAGCGCAACGAGAGTGCGCCCTTCTGGCGCGGCAACGCGTCCTCCAACCGATTGCGATCCTCGCGATTCAACAATTTGGTCCGCACCGAGTCGATATTGCCAGTGGCAAATGTATCCGCCATCGCCTGCGGCACGTTGACGCGCACGACTTCGGTCTTGGTGAAGTTCGCCGATCCGGTGACGGTGATGGTGCCCCGTCCGAGCGGTCGCGCGTACGCAGCGACCAGGTCGAGGCCTGTCGTCCGAGTGTCGACAGCGTTGGCAAAGAATTGCGCGGCGGTCACTCCCTGGTTTTGGAACGGACGCAGGATGCGCGCGACGATCGTATCGGATGCCGCGCTGAACTGGCTCGTGATCACGATCCGACCGTCGATGGTGATACGGTACACGTCGGCCGTAACGGACACGTTGTCCCGGGGTCGAGCCGTGAGCCCCGCACTGAGATTCACCGATCGCTCCTCGTGGAGCGCGGGCACGCCGAACGCTCGAGTCACGCGGCTCTGGTTGTTGCTCGTGAGCACGTTGCGCGGCTCCAGCTCGCCGGTGCCGGCATTGATCACGAACTGCGTACTGACGTTGTTGAACCAGACCTGATGCAGCGCGGGTGCGCGAAACCCGGTGCTCGCGGCGGCGCGCAGCGCCACATTGGGCATCACCTCGACTCGGGTGGCCACCTTGCCGGTGAACGTATTGCCGAAATCGCTGTAGCTCTCGTAACGGCCTCCGACATCCACCAACACGCGACCCGTGAGCTGCGTCTCCAGGCCCGTGTAGCCCGCGATGCTGGTGCGGGAGCGGTTGACGACATTGGCGGGCTGGAAGCCGGGGAACCCCTGTGCGCCGGGGGCCTTCGGTGCGCCAGCGGCGGTCGTATCGAAGTCCACGCCCGCCGAATCCCCACCCGTGCCCAGCCGCCACGATGCGTCGTCACCCGCGCGGATGCTGTAATTCTCGACGCGAAACTCGCCACCGAGAACCAGGGACAACGAGCGGACGCCGGCGGCAGCGATCGGCCTCACCAGATCGAGGTTCCCGCTCGATTGGGCAAAGCCGAGACGGCCGGCGTCGAACGTCGTGGGACTGCCTGCTCCCATGGATGCGTTGACGGTGTTGTCGATGATGAACTGGAAGTCGTTGCGTCCATGCGTGAGGCTGAAGTCCACATCCCAGCCGTTCATGGCCCCGCGCACGCCCGCCGTAATCGATCGGTCATCGATACCGGTATTGATGCGGGGCACAAAACCGTTGGGGAAGATCGACAACACACTCTGGGATTCCTGATTCGGCAGACGGAAGAATGCGCCGGCACGCCCATTTCGCCGGGATGCGCCTCCGAAGGCGTACAGCTCTGCATCGCCGCTGAGCGGCAACGCACTGTTAAAAAACGCCATCCCGACGGTTGCGTCGGACTGTCCCACGTCCATCGTGAAGTCCCGGCGGCTCAGGCCACGTGCCGCGAGCTCGGCATCCGTCGCGGCCGCGCCGGAAATACCGGGAAAGATGTCGCCCGACCACGGCTCGGTGCGGTTGGTGGCCCCGCGATCCAGATACTCGCCAGTCACATTGAAGTAGCCGCGCTCGCCGATCGCGAAACCGGCATTGAGGTCGGTCTTGACCTGCTCCCCATCCCCTTCGCCGGTCACCCCGCTGGTCGTGGTTGACTGCATCCCGTCGGTTTGCCGTTTGAGCACGATGTTAATCACCCCCGCGATGGCGTCGGAGCCGTATTGCGCGGAAGCGCCGTCTCGCAGGATTTCGATATGGTCGATAGCAGCGGCCGGAATCGCGTTGAGGTCGACACCGACCGTGCCGCGCCCGAATGTTCCGTTGACGTGCACGAGGGCCGGGGCATGCCGACGCTTGCCATTCAGCAACACCAACACCTGGTCGGGTCCGAGGCCACGGAGACTCGCGGGATTGATGTGATCAGTGCCGTCGGCGATGGTTTGATGCGAGGCGTTGAACGACGGGGCAAGCGACGTGAGCATCTGGTTCACCTCAGTCTGGCCCGTCTCCTGAAGCTCCTCCGCGGCGATCACGTCGACGGGAACAGGCGTCTCGGTGGCGGTACGCGCCGTACGCGAGCCGATGACCGTCACCTCGGAGAGCGCCAGTGCGCTCGGCGTGAGCTGGAAGTTCACCGTGGTGGTGTCACCGGCAACGACGTTGACCTGTCGTTCTGCCGTGGTATAGCCGATAACGCGCGCGCGGATCGTGTGCGCGCCCGCCGGCGCCGTGAGCCGGTATTCCCCGCGAGCTGTGGTGGTCGCGGTGCGGGCGGTCCCAACGACGACCACGCCCGCGTTCGCCAACGGCTGGCCGTTCTCGCCGGTCACGCTACCGCGGATCGTGCCAGTTTGTTGTTGTGCCTGGGAAGCGGCCGGCATCGTCAACGCAAACGCCAGTGCTCCGGAGAGGATGGCTGCAATGCGCACGGGAACCTTCCAGAGAATCGGAGCTTCGGTTATAGCGCGGCTGATGCGAGGCGTCAACGCTACTGGCTGCGCCCTTCGCCGCCGTGCTCCGCATCGGTCACGTCATAGCCGAGGCTTTGCGCGCGATGGCATCGTCTTCGGCGAGCAGGACATCTTCGCAGTGCGCCCGGGAGGATTCGAACCTCCGACCAACAGCTTAGAAGGCTGCTGCTCTATCCACCTGAGCTACGGGCGCCGGGACGCGCAGACTACAACTTAACGCCGCACTGCCGCCCGCCAATGCCGCAAAAACGCCCTACCCCGTTTTTCGGCTGTATCGTAGCATGTAGCACGCATGGCCACCGCCCTCTTAAACGAAGCGCACCCGGAAGACGCCGTCGCAACAGATGAGCGCATCCGGACCGATCTCGCCCGGCTGCTGCAGGCCCGGCTGGTGCGCGAGAGCACGCTCGGCGTCTGGGTACATCCGATCCTCATCGCGGTCGTCGTGGCGCTCGCCTGGCCCGATGCACCTCACGACCTGCTGATCGGCTGGGCCAGCGCCGTGGTGCTCACCGCGCTGCTGCGGGGTGCGTGGTTGTATCTCTCCTCGCACCGACCGTTGACCGAGCTGGCCGTGCGCACCGGTGTCCGCGCCACGGTGACCCTCATGGCCCTTACTTGGGGCGTGGGCGGCGCGCTGGTGCTGCCCGAAGTGCCCTTCGAGACCACCGCGTTGATCCTCGTAATCCTGGCGGGTCTCATCGCCAGTGCGCTGACGACGCTCGCGGCCGATCCGTTGAGCATCCGCGGATTCCTCGCGGGTATCGCCCTCCCCATCTTCGTATCGCTGGCGATCAGCGAACAAAGCCATCTTCTCGCCGCCGCCATCGTCGTGGCCGTGTTCACTCTGGGAATGGCAATCGTCGCGCGCCGCGCGCACATCACGCTGGTCGATCATCTGCGCGTCACCGCGCGGCTGGCCGTGAGCGAAGAAGCCGCCAAGCGCGCCGAAGCGGTGATGCGCGAGGCTCGCGATCTCGCGGAGCGCGTCGCCCAGGCCCGCTCGGCATTCCTGGCGAACATGAGCCACGAGATCCGCACCCCGATGAACGCGGTCCTCGGCTTCGTGGAGCTGATCCTCGATACCGAGCTGACGACCGAGCAGCGCCGCGCGCTGGAGCTGGTGCGGTCGTCGTCGGAAGCGCTGCTCATGATCCTGAACGACATCCTCGATTATTCCAAGATCGAGGCGGAGCACCTCGAGCTCGAATCGATCCCGTTCGACGTGTCGAAAGTGGTGCACGCCACCGCCAGCCTCCTCGCCGTCCGGGCGCGCGAAAAACACCTGGAGCTGCTCGCGGAAGTTGCCGCCGACGTGCCGCGCGCGGTGCGGGGCGATCCCACCCGGCTGCGCCAGGTGCTCATGAACCTGATCGGCAACGCGATCAAGTTCACCGAGCAGGGCGAAGTGGTCGTCTCCGTGAACGCGACCACGACCGATGGGAGTGCCGCACTGCGGTTTGCGGTTCGGGACACGGGGATCGGCATCGCACCCGACCATATCGGCTCGGTCTTCAGGGAATTCACGCAGGCCGACTCCACCATGACCCGCCGCTACGGCGGCACGGGCCTCGGCCTCGCGATTTCGCAACGTCTCGTCCGGCTGATGGGGGGCGAGCTCACAGTCAACAGTGAAGTCGGGCGCGGCAGCGAGTTCTCCTTTGCGGTGACGCTCCCGGTCGAGAGCGCGCCCGCGACCCGCGGCAGCGCACTCGCGGCGCTGGGTGGCCGGCGCATGCTCATCGTCGACGACAACCAAACGAACCGGCGCATTCTGCGCGAGATGCTCGCGGCCGAGGGGATCAAGGTCGACGAGGCGGGCACGGCGGCGGAGGGGCTGGAGGCGCTCCGCCGCGTCCGCTACGACCTCGCGATTCTCGACGTGCAGATGCCCGACATGGACGGGTTCCAGCTCGCGACCGCGGTGCGGGCGGAAAAGAAAATCGCGCGCACCAACCTGCTGATGCTGACGTCCGCGGGACAGCGCGGTGACGGCGAGCGGTGCCGGGAGCTTGGCATCCGCGCGTATCTGACGAAACCGATGTCCCGCGCGGACCTGCTCGAGGCCCTGAGCACGGTGCTCGCGGGGTCACCGGACGACGGTGAGGTGGTGGAGGTCATCACGCGGCACACGATCGCGGAGTCACGGCAGTCGCTGCGCGTTTTACTGGCTGAAGACAATCCCGTCAATCAGCAGGTCGCGGTCGCGATGCTGGTCAAGCGGGGTCATGAGGTCCATGTCTCGAGTAACGGCCGTGAAGCGGTGGACGCTGTGAGACAGCGCGACTACGACGTCGTGCTGATGGACATCCAGATGCCGGAGATGGACGGCTTCGAGGCGACGCACGCGATTCGCGAGCTGGCCCAGGGCAAGAGCCTGCCGATCATCGGCCTCACCGCGCACGCGCTCTCCGGCGAGCGCGAGCGTTGCCTCTCACACGGGATGACGGAGTATCTCGCCAAGCCGTTCAAGGCGCACGAGCTGTTCGCCCTCGTCGAAGGCACCGCCGAGGGCCGGCCGGCTCCCGCGCCCGCTCCCTCGCCCACGGCGCCGCCCGTCGACCTGGAAGGATTCCGGACGACGCTGCGCGAGGCGGGCGCCGAACAGGCGCTGTATTCCATCGTCGACACCTTCGTCCGCCAGGCGCCCGACCGGTTGGCGGCGCTCGCGGGCGCGGTGGCGAGCGGCTCGGCCGCCGAGATCGCGAAAACCGCACACGTCTATCGGGGCGCGTCAGCGACGATCGGCGCCCGGGCGCTCGCCGAACTGCTCGAGCGCGTCGAAACGACGGCCCGGGCCGGCGACCTGGAGCAGGCGCGCGAGACGTTCGAACGCGTCAGTCCCATCGCCCACGCCGTGACCGATTACCTTCGCCAGCAGCGCGCCGCGCTGCCGGAGGAATGATGCGGATTCTGCTCGCCGAAGACGACGCCGTCGCCGGCCGCACGCTCACCGCCATCCTGACGGCGCAAGGCCATGAGGTCACCGCGGTCGAGAACGGCGTGGACGCGTGGGGCCTGTGGAAGGTCTCGCGGCACCGGGTGATCGTCTCCGACTGGTTGATGCCGGCAATGGACGGCATCGAGCTGTGCCGGAAGATTCGCGCGCAACCGCCTGGTCCCTACACCTACTTCATGATGCAGACGATCCGTACCGGCCTCGGCAACTTTCTCGAAGCGATGCAGGCCGGTGTGGACGACTTCATCACCAAGCCGATCATCACCGAGGAGTTGGTGGCGCGGCTCAACGTCGCCGAACGAATTCTGGGCCTCCGCGAGGAGCTGATGACGCTCGAGGGGCTGCTCGCGATGTGCTCCTACTGCAAGCGCATTCGCGATACCGACGGCGTCTGGACGCCGCTCGAGCGCTATGTCGAGGCGCGGTCAGCGGCGCGGTTCAGCCACGGCGTGTGTGAGGATTGCTACGAGAAGTACCTGAAGCCGCAAGTGGACGGCACCGACCGCCAGACTTGAGTCGAGCGTCAGAGCACCGTGGCATTACTCCGGTGGCCCCCCGCCGCCGCCGGGGCCGCCCGGCCGGCGCACATGGAAGGCCTCGATCAGCAGAAACGCTGCGCCGCCCGCGATGGCAAGGGCGGCGGCGACCGTCTTGCTGCGTTGCAGGCGACGGATGTCTACGCGCAACACGTCGCGCGGAGTCACACTGATCCGCTGGTAAAGGGGTTGCGAGCCGAACTCCCGCGAGCCGACGCCCGCGCGCACTGAGAGCAGCACTCGATCGTCCTGGCGGTCGACGAGCGTTCCGTGCAGCGGCCGGAGGCCGACGCGCAGGGAATCCTGCAAAGCCAGCTCGGCCTCCGTCGACAGCTGGGCCCGGACCTCGGCGCCGACGGGTACGACGTCCATCGTCGCCGGGACATAGGCGTAACATCCGAGCGTGAGGGCCGCGCCGGCGGCGCCCAGCACGGCCCTCGGTCGCGACATCACGGGATGTTCGGGTTGGTTTCGCGCTCGTTTCGCGCGACCGGGAAGCACAGCGCGCGCGCCGCGGGGGCTGTCATGGTTTCGATCGGTGTCGCGTGCAGCGTATCCGTCACCGACGCCCGGTAGGTGCCATCGACATATCCGCCCGGAACGTTGTTGTCGATCCAGCGTCGCAGGTCGCCCAGGCGCCGCGCCTCTAGCCACAGCTCGATCGCGCGCTCCGTCTTCAACGCCGTCCAGCCGTCGCCGATTGTGGCGAGTGCCAACGTATCCAGCGTTTTTGCCAGTGTCGTATCGGTCCGCAGCGCGCGGCGATGCGCGTTCATCTTGCTTTGGGCCGTTGCGAGATCGCTGGCGAGGAGCGCGGCTTCGGCCTCGAGCAGCCGCATCTCCCAACCGCTGGACAGCCGGACGGGCGCGGACGTGGTCGTGTACTTCGCTTCCGGCCAGAACGGTACGCGCCCACCGAACTTCGCCACGGCCGCGTCGCCTTGCAGTGCTGTCGAATCCCACCGCACCCGGGGATCCCGGGTGGTCCGATAGTAGTTCTCGTAGAACGTTCCCCACTGCGTGTGCGCCCGGAACGACTGGTTGGCTCGCGCCCAGTAGAGGTAGTTGTACTGGTCGGGGGAGGTCGCCGCGTAGGGAACCTGGAACACCGCGGTGTTGGGAACGAGCGCCGCGTCACTGAGCACGTCGGCCCACTGGGCCAGGCTGTAGGTGGCGAGGTCCGCCCGCACGGACGCTCGGCCCGCATAGGCCGCGCGCAACAAGCTCGTCGTCCCCGTGTCGGTCAGGCCGCTCGCGATGAAGACCGCGATCGCATTCGTGAAGGCCGTGTCCGCTCGTTGGAAATACAGCGTGTGGGAACCGAGACTCCCCGGACCGATCCGGTAGCGCGTGGGGTCGGGAATCTCGACGGGAATCACCGACTGACAGAAGTTCTCCCCCAGCAGCCGGTTCGCGAAGCCGGCGTAGAGGTAGGCTTGCGCGACGAACAGCGACTTGGCGAACAGCGTGTCGGGCATCACGCGCCGGAAGCGATGCACTGCGGCCTCGGGCGTGTACCGGGCGAGGTTCGACGACGTCCAGTCGGCGTTCATCGTCGCATCGGTCGGCAGCCCCGTCTGCACATCGGTGGGAATGCCAAAGCTGCCGGTCGATCCGGCAGGGCTGATCTCGAAGCTCACCGCCGCGCCCCAGTAGAGCAGCTGCCCGCCCGTGGTCCCGCTCGACCCAATCGCGTCGGCCAGCGCGCGGCGCGCGCCAAGCGCGACCGCGGGCCAGGCCTCGGGTTTGTCGAGGGCGTCGTCGCTGATCAGGCCCGGGTTCGTGACGCTCGTATCGCAAGCCGCGATGAGGAGCAACGTCGTCGCGGTCGCCAAGGTCATGGTGCGCATCCGTGCGCTCCTTTCCTCAGAAGGCCACGCGGAGGTTGACACTGATCACGGCGGGCGGCGGGACGTGCTCGGCAATGTCGCGATTCTGTGAATCCAGCGCGTCCCGGCCCACCATTTCGGGATCGAAGAGCCGTAACTGGTGGTTCACCCACTTCAAGTAGTTTTGCGCCGTGATGATGAGGGTGGCCGAGGTTGCCCGGCGGATGGCCCAGCCCACGGGAATCGTGAGCGTCACGTCGCGCAGCTTCCAGAAGTCCTGGGGGAACCAGAAGGTGTCCGCGTTCGTATTCGTCGGCACGCACTCTTTGCGCTCGCGCGCGGTGAGCTGCGGGATGTTGCCGAAGTGAAGCGAGTCCGTGAGCCCGCCGGGATAGAGGATCGGGTAAGCGCGGGCACAGGTCGGCCACCGCACGGAGCGGCTCAGGGCATTGAACGACGCCCCGTCCTGAATCCACGCCCCGCCCTGATACTCGCCACGCGCCGAGAGCGTCACGCCCTTCGGGAGCCGGACCGTCAGCAGTTGGCCCAGGATGAGGGTGGGTTGCTGCGGACCAAAAATATGAAAGCCATCGGCGGTGCATGACGACCGGCACACGGTATCGGGTGCCGCGATTGCGTTCGGGTTGTTGATGATGACGCCGCGTGCCGCCATCGGCGGGAACCCGACCTGTACCCATCCCCCGCCGGCCGCGAACGGCACGGCGGCGCCCAGATCGCGCACGATGCTGTGGTTGGTGTACACGGTGCCGCCGATGTCGACGCCCCAATCGGACTTGTTGAACACCGTCGCGTTGACGAACACCTCAAAGCCCGTGTTGGACATGCTGCCCACGTTCGAGCGCTGCTGGAACGGCCAGCCAATCGAGGGGATTTGGCGGATCGCGAACAGCGCGTCCGTCGTCAGCCGGTGATACCACGTGGCCTCGATGGTGACACGATTATGGATCAGGGCCGCGTCGAAGCCCAGCTCCGCTTCGCGTGTGCGCTCCGGGCCGACGAGGGTGTCTCCCACCTGACCGGGCAGAAAACATGACTGCGCCGCCGAAACGCACGGCCGCCAGCTGCGGACGGCGTCAAACGCGCCCGGTGCGCGGCCCGACCAACCGAGGGCACCGCGCAATTTGACCTCACCCCAACCGGCCGGCCAGAACGGCTCGTCCGAGACCACGTACGATCCGCTGATTTTGGGGTAGACCTGCAACCCCAGGGAGTGTCCAAACGCGCTGTTGCCGTCGAAGCGGGCGCCGCCGGTCAAGAAGTACCGGTCGTGGAACTTGAAGACATTCTGCAGGAAGAACCCGGCGTTGATCACGCGAAGACTCGTATCGCCCGCGAGTTGCACGCGGGCGGAGCTGGTGAGGGGTATGCCTGGTCCAGGGAACCCCTCGCCATATGCGGTCGCGCGCACTTCGTCCGACGTAACGGCCTGCCCACCGACCGAGAACGTCGAGGCAAGTTGCGGAGCCAGCCGGAAGTCCATACTCCCGACATAGTCCGCGGTCAGGAGGGAGTAGCGGATCTGCTCATCGATGAGGATGCCTTGCGGCGCCGCCACGAAGCCGAACGGCCGCAGGTTGTGGTTTTGCTGCTGAGCAAGGTCGTACCCCAACGTGAACCGATTCGAGAACCCGGCAAACGGTGTGTACGTAACGGTCGCGCCCGTGATGAGCCGCCGGATGCCCGTGGTAAGCGATTGATTGAGCAGGGAATCGATCACGCGCGGGTCGCTGGACGAACGATAATTGCGCTCGGCGCGATAGACGTTGAGCACAAGCCCGTGAGCGTTGTTCCCCGCCGGTGTGTTCGACAGGTCGGTGGTGGAGTACATGGTGTTCCAATCGACCCGGAGGTTGTCGCGCAGCGAGATGCTGACGTTGCCGCGGGTGGAGATCTTCTTCTCGTTGTCCAGCGGCAACACGCCGTCGTTGTCCTCCGACGTGGCGGAGAGGAAGTACTGGATCCCGTTCGCACCAGCCGTCCCGCCGGCGACGGATCCACTGTAGCGCTGCCGGTAGGCGTTTCGGATCCACGAGCAGCCAGTCACCGGCGCTTCGTGACACAGGCCCTGGACGTGTCCTCCCGGCCGGAGGTTGAGGTAGGGCACGGAGTCGGTCCCGAACGGTCGCAGTTGCGAGAAGCCCTGCCCTACCTCGAGCTTCCACTGTGGGGCCCCGGCCGAGCCGCGCTTGGTAAAGATTTGAATGACTCCCGCCGCCGCCTCCGTGCCGTACAGCGTGCTCGCCGCCGCGCCCTTGATGACCTCGACGCGCTCGACATCCGCCGGATTGATGTCGTTGAGTGGGCTCGCCTGATAGTTGCCACCGCGGAAACCATTGGAGTCGTTGAAGGGGGGCCGGTTACGCCGGTACCCCTCGCTCCGCACGCGCACGCCATCCACGTAGACGATTGGCTGGTTACTCTGGCTGACGCTCACCGCCCCCCGCAGGCGGATCTGCGCGCCCTCACCCGCCATGCCGCTCGTCTGCATCACACTCAGGCCCGGTGCCCGCGCCTGCAGCAGTTGATCCAGATTCACCGGTGGATCCTTGACCTGCGACACGTCCACCGTGGCGATCGAATTCCCGACCTCGCGCACGCGGGCTTGCCCGGGAGTGCCCGTCACGACGATCGCGTCGAGCTGCAGGACGCTGGCAGCGAGCTGGACGGTGGTCTCCACGCTCTGATCGGGGAGCACGACGAGATGGGCCGTCGCGACCTTGTAGCCGATCGCGAGCACGCGCAGCTCGCGCGGACCGACAGGGACATTCAGCAGCGTAAAGGTCCCCCCCGGCCCCGTCCTCGTACCGATGTTGATGCCGACCAACGACACTTCGGCGCCGACGATCGGCTCCCGCGTACTCACGGAGCTGACTTTGCCTTCAATGGTTCCCGTTTGCGCGAGCAGTGGCGTGGCGGCGGGCGCGGACAGCAGGGCCGCGGCGGCCGCAATTCGGAGAGGGTAAACACGCATCATGAGCGGCTCCTCGTGAATGCGGGAACGATGCGGGATTCCGACCGGGTCTTCGGAGGAAATGCCACGGCGGGCAGAGACTGTCAAGTCTCGCGAATCGGGGCGGCGGGATTCGAACCCGCGACCTCCTGGTCCCAAACCAGGCGCGCTACCGGACTGCGCCACACCCCGGCTAACTACCAACGGCGTCGCGAAAAGGCGTCGAAAGACTGCGTCAAGATAACTACGTCAAGCAAACTACAAGCAAACTACGTAGACCGGCGTAATAACACTTCGATGAGCGCTCTAAACGCACGACCGCGGTGGGAGACGCGGTGCTTGGCCGCCGGCGGCGCTTCCCCGAAGGTCATCTGCAGCTCCGGTGAGTAGAACAGCGGGTCGTAGCCGAAGCCACCTGCTCCGCGTGGCTCCGCCAGGATGAACCCGTCGCAGGTGGCTTCGACGATCTCGGGCACGCTGCTGGGGGTGGCGAGAAACGCCACCACGCAGCGGTAGTGTGCGCTCCGCTTCTCCTCCGGCACGCCGGTGAGCTGCTGCAGCAACAACGTGTTGTTCTCGGCATCGCTCCCGGTCGCCGACCAGCGGGCCGAGCGTGGACCGGGCGCGCCGCCCAGCGCGTCGACTTCGATCCCTGAATCGTCGGCCACCGCGGGCAAGCCGCCGCGCGTGGCGTAATAGCGCGCCTTGGCGACGGCGTTCTCGACATAGCTCGTGCTGCGCTCGAGGTCGGCTTCTTCGGGAAGCGGCGCGAGCAGCCGCTCGGCGGGAAACGACAGCTCGAACGGCAGCCCGGCGAACAGCTCGCGGATTTCGCGCGTCTTCCCAGGGCTGCGCGTTCCGACGAGCAGCTTCATGACCCGCGCCGCAGCCGCGCGAGCAGGTTGGTCGTGGACTTGTCGTCCACCAGCGGCACCCGCACGACGCGCCCACCCCAGCCTTCGACGTCTTTCGCCCCCACGATCGCCTCGGGGTCGTAGTCGGCGCCTTTCACGAGCACGTCGGGCCGCAGCCGGCGGATCAGGGCGAGGGGGGTGTCTTCCGCGAACAGCACCACGCAGTCCACGGCGGCGAGCGCGGCGACCAACCGCGCCCGTTCGCCCTCGGGGAGAAGCGGCCTGTCGGGTCCCTTTCCTAGCCGGCGCGCGGACGCGTCGTTGTTGATTCCGACGATGAGGGCGTCGCCTTCGGCACGCGCCGCCTCGAACAGCGCGACGTGGCCGGTATGCAGCAGGTCGAAGACGCCGTTGGTAAACACCACTCGACCGTTGTTCGCACGCCACGTCGCGGCGGCTTCGGCCGTTCGAATCTTCGCGGCGGTGTTCAGAGCGGCTGCGTGGTCCTGGGATGGAACGAGAAGCTGTGATTGAAGAACGGCAGCGACACGGTCTCGCTGTAGCGCGTCTCGATGACGATTTCACGCGGGGAGGAGGTGCGGTACACCTGCAGCTGCCGGCTCCCCGCGGAATCGGGGAGCCCGATCTCTTCGATCGCGCTCTGGATGCGGCGGCGGATCGTGCCGTCCTCGAGCCCAGCGGCCAAATGCGCTTCGGTCTGCATTTCGTCGAGCAGCCGGTAATAGCGGAAAAACACCTCGCCGATGTTGACGCCGTAGTACAGCGCGGCCACGAAAATGAGGAGCGACAGCAGGCAGCCCTTGGAGCTCGCGCCGCGCCGCGACCCGATCACCATTGGGATTGCGCTCCGTCGACGATCTGTTGCACGAGCTTCGCGAGCGCCGCTTTGCGGCCGTCCGCCTCCGCGGGGGGGTCGTAATCACCGTCGACAGACAGGCCCTGGCGCTTCCAGACCGTCGTGCCTTCACGCTGGTTCACGATTTCGACGTCGACGATGATCTGCACTTTCCGCTTGGTCACCGCCGATTGGCCCAGGCCCGGCTGCACGGCCTGCGGAATGTCGGGATCGTATCGCACCACGCGGCCGCGGACGATGGCGTCCGCCGTCGCCTCGGTCGCCACACGCAGCCCCAGCCGGCCTTCGAGCGCCTGGCGGACCGCGTCGCTCACTTCGGCGGTCAGTCGCGGCTCGGGGGTGTCGTTGTCGAAGGGGAGGATGGCGACGGTCTTGACGTTGGGGAGCGTGCCGCCGGCAAAGCCGTACACGCAGCCGGCGAGCCACAGGGTCGTCGCGCTAATGGCGACTGCGCCAAAGATTCGGCGGAATGACCGCCGCCGTGTCCACCACACCAACCGTGAGCTCAAATCTGGCCGGGGCCTCCGGAAAGTCGACACGCGCGCTCGCGGGGCGCTGCAAAGTGTCGAGTTTGGAACGGCTCCGCGCCACCATTTTGCCACGCCGCCGCCACTCGGCCTCCACCATGGACTCGCGGCCCGCGCTGTCGGTCACAACGTAATCGAGAGTATCCTCGACCTGCGCGAAACGCCACACCACGCGGCGGCGGTGCGTCAGCGTATCCACCAGCACCGTGCCGAGCACGGTGGCATCGTCCGCGGGCGGCCGGATCATGGCAAACGCCGCCCACAGCATCGGAATCGCGGGAACCAACGAGCGGAAGTTCTTTTCCGGATCCGCCCACGCGACCGAATCGCCGATGACGACCGCCGCCCCGGTGCCCAAGTTGAGCGGACCCGCAAAATCGAATCGCAGCGAATCCGGCGACGCGATTCGCGCGGATCCGCGCCCAGCGTACTTCACCCGCTCGTCCTGATAGCGCCACCGAAATCGAATCAGCGTCGCTGTGCGCGGCACGCTCGCGCGGGCCCACATGACCGCCGAATCCCGGCTCGCGGGCGCCAACGCCATCGGCACGAGCGGCGGCGGCGGACCATGACCGGGACACGCCGCGAGCAGGGTACAGGCGGCAATGTAGGAAAGAGAGCGCAGGCGGGTCAATAGTTAAAGCCGAAGAAGAAGTCCACAAAGCGACGGCTGCGCGTGCTCGCCGACAGTCCATAGCGATCGAGTTCCGTAGTTCCCAGCCGGTAACCGATGTCGAGACGCAGCACGAGCGGCGGACCGATGGGCATGCGCAGTCCGAGGCCGCTCGCGCCGAGGATGCCGCGATCGGTCGTGGTCCTCGACCACGCGCGCCCGTAATCGACGAACAGCGCGCCCTGCACACCGGGAAACCGCGCGGCCCCGAACGGAAAGCCGATCGTGAGGAAGTCGAGAATGGGAAAGCGATACTCCGCGTTGACGAGCCAGGCCCGGGTGCCCGCGACGTATCCATACTGGGGGTAGCCGCGCAGCCCCCAGGAGCCGCCGATGCTGATGCGCCGCGGCCGCTCGCCGCCGGATGCGTACGCCTGCAGCCGCAACGCGACGGCGCTGTGCAACGACGTCCGCACGTACTTGCGCCAGTCCGCCGACACCAGCCACGAATCGAAGCGGCCGTGACTGAGATCGTTCACGAGCCCGGCGGTGAAGTTGTAGCGCTCGCCGTCGATCGGGCCGGTCGCAAGCCAGAGGGTGTTGTCTTTGACGTAGGTGAGGTAGTTGGACGCGAGCCACCCGATGCGGCGCGGCTCGTCGATGTCGTCGGTCGTGAGATCCAACCGATCCGAGCGCTCGATGCGATACTCACCGACGATCCGCCGGAACCGGTTGAACGGATACCGCACCTGCGCGAACGCGCCGTAGGAGCGCTCCTCGAACAGCGAATTGAAGTCGCCCTCGTAAAACAGCCCGCGCTGCCGGAACGCCCCGACGCCCCAATTGATGCGCCGCGACTGGTTCAGGTAGAACGCGGAGCCGCTGATGTTGTCGACCAGACTCCCGAAGCCGGCGCTCTGAAACGACGACACGGACAGAAACAGCTGATGATCGGACAGGAGGTCGCTGAACACGAAGACCGCGCCCTGCGCCGACCCGAGCCCGGGGGCGACCGCCGCATCGCCCGCCGCAAAATCGAGGCTGAACTTCCGTTCATAGGGCGCGCCGTCGGCGCGGGCATATTGTGGATGAGACAGCTCACCCCAGGTCCATGACGGCGCGGGGAGACTGTCGGCTGCCGCCAGCGTGAAGGTGCGCGCCGCATCGTTCAACGGCGGCGCGACATAAATATTGAAGCTCAGATCGGCAAACCCGCCGAACAGCAGGCCGCCATGCGGCCCCGGCACCCACTGCGGATCGAACGCCCCGTTCAGGCTCCTCGTTTCGCGCCGCCCCGTTCCGGTGGAATCGATCGAGTAGATCTGGAAGGTGCCGTCGCGATCGCTGGCGAAGTAGATGCGGTCGGCGCCCCCCCCCGCCCCCCAACGCGGGGCTTCGTCGCGCCAGTCGCCATACGTCAGATAGCGGATCACGCCGCTCGACAGATCGAGCGCGAACAGGTTGTGCGCCCCGTTCCTGCCGAACGGCGTGCGATCGGAGGAGAAGACGACGGTCCGCCCGTCCGCACTGATCGTGGGATCGAGGTCCTCGTAGCGATCGGATGTCAGCCGCTCCAGGCGGCCGACGCCGAGGGAATCGCCGGGATCGGCGAGCCACAGGCGATACAGATCCGAATAGCCGGAGACCGACAGACCGCTGAACACCACGCTTTTGGCGTCAGGCGCCCACGCCGGCGACAGAATCGACACCAGCTCCGCAAACTGATAGCGGCCCACAACCCGGGATTTCCGGAGATCCCAGAAGAACAGCGCGTCGCGCTCGGCGTACTTGCTGCTGAACACCGCCACGCCGCGCGCGTTCACGTCGATACGTGACTCGAAGAAGTGAAAGGATTCGAACTGCTCGCTGCGCTCGCCCTGCACGACGGCGCGGCGGGCGCCGCGCTGAGCCAGGTTTTGCGCGTAGATGGTCGTGTAGCCGCTCGCCGGTGAGAAGAACAGAAACGACGGCACCGAATCACCGGGGAGCTGATACGCCGTCGGCTTGATCGCGAGCTCGCTGAGCTTGCGCGCCGTGATCGCGAGCGGCGGCTGGCTGGCGACGGCGGGATAGTAGTGCTGCCGCATCCAGTACTGCCACTCGTCGGACAGCTGATCGATGGTGCGTCCATAGACAGCGGCGAGTGCGCCGTCGAAGCTCGAGTACTTCCAGATGTCGCCGTACAGCTCCAGGACCCGCCATTCCCCGTAGCGTTCCGCCAGAAACCGGTGGATGCTCCCACCGACCGGATAGACCAGCCCGCCGTACGCATACGCGAGGTCGGACAGCGACGGCAACCGCCCCGCGATGGTCATGTCGCGCAGCACCATCTCGTCGCGGCTGTCCTCCCCCGCCGAGAAGAATTCCGCGAGACCCTCCGTCCACCACAGCGGCATCCCGACCTGCCGGAAGCGCGGATAGCGGCCGAACGTCTGCGACGCGAGGCTCAGTTGGAAGACGTGCACCAGCTCATGACGGATCGTGTGGCGAAACTCGGCGTAGCTGCCGCGGAACGGCAGCGCCACCCGCCGCCGCAGGAACTCGGTGACGCCGAGCAGCCCTTCCGGCGGAATGAAGGGCAGGATGTTGGTTTGCTCGAAATCGCTGTGTGACGCGTAGACGATCAACGGGATGCGGCGCGTGACCGCGTGGGTGAAGCGGCGCGCGAGCGTGTCGTAGCTCTCCTCGGCGTACGCCAGCGCGACGCGGCCGAGCTCTTCTTCCTCAGGATAGTAGTAGAGATCGACGTGCT
This sequence comes from Gemmatimonadales bacterium, assembly GCA_036003865.1. Taxonomy (GTDB): domain Bacteria; phylum Gemmatimonadota; class Gemmatimonadetes; order Gemmatimonadales; family GWC2-71-9; genus 20CM-2-65-7. The sequence goes on from DASYRZ010000014.1 coordinate 17,496, forward strand.
CCCCCCGGAGCACGCGCCAATCGAAGCGGCGGTACTGAATCTTGTTCTGCCCGAAATAGCCGTACTGGGCGGGCAGCAAAGCAGGGAGAGCGATCACCAAGCCAAGGACACAGATTAAAACCTGTGCCCGGTGAATCACTGCCGTTAACGGCAGTGCAACATTGGGCCCATGCTTCAGCATGGGATTCATCGATGGATGCTCCTGATGCGATCGCCCTGCCCGATCGCGTTCAGCACCACACTCCCCCCGACGACCCGACCGAAGATCGTGTAAATGCCGTCCAGATGCGGCTGGGCGGAATGGGTGATGAAGTACTGGCTCCCGCCGGTATCGGGTCCCGACAACGCCATCCCGACGGTGCCGGTCTCGTAGCGCACCGGATTGATCTCGTCGCGGATCGCGAAACCGGGCCCGCCCCAGCCATCACCGCGCGGATCGCCGTCCTGCACCACGAAGTTCGGTACCACGCGATGCCAGCGGGTCCCGTCGAAATAGCGGCGGTTCACGAGCTCGATGAAGGCGGCGACGGTGAGCGGCGCCTCGGCCGGCAGCAGCTCGATGTCGAGCGTGCCGCGGTCCGTCTCCACGACGACGTGCGGATTCCTTCCCGCCAGCGCCGGCGCGAGCCAGCGGCGCGCGACGTCGCGGTAGTCGGCCAGGGTGCGGCCGGTCGCGATCGGCAGAACAGGGCCCCAGGCGTCGCGCGTATCCGGCAGCGTATCGGCGGCGAGGCGCCGCACGAGGTAGTCGTCCGGGCGCCGCGTGAGCGCCACGAATCTGGACGCGACGCGCATCCGGCCCGCCTCGGACGACGCGGCGATGGCGCCGAGCGCGCCGACGGCGGAGAGCCGGGCGTCGTTGAAGGGATCGCCCTCCGCCCGCGCGTAGGCGGTGACGAGCACATCGACATCGTCGATGCCGGGATGCCGGCCGACGAGATCGGCCGCGACGCTGCGCACGGCGGGATCGGGATGCGCGAGCAGCGCGCGCGCCCGCGCCAGCAACGACGAATCGGCCGCCGGCACGATGCGCTGCAGCATCTGCAGCGCCTGCGCCACCACTCGACCGTCGGTATCGGCGAGCTGAGCCTCGAGGCGATCGCGCGCGCGCGCCGCGCCAAATGCTTCCGCCGCGACGCTGCGCCAGCGCCAGTCGGGATCGCGACCGGCGGCCGCGGCGGCGGTCACACCGGCCGCACTGTCCGCCTGCGCCAGGGCGATGAGAGCCTGGCGCCTGAGCGCGAAGATGCTGCTCGCGAGCCGTGCCCGCAGGGCCTCGAGCGCCCGCGCGCCGCGCAGCACGCCGAGCGTCGTCTCCGCCTGCACCGCGACGCCGATATCGCGATCCGCCACGAGCGGTACGACCACGGCGGCTGACGTCGAATCCCGGAACGACGCCAGCGCGCGGAGCGCATTGATGCGGATGTGCGTGTCGCCGTCGGCGAGCAGCCGGCGCAGCCCCGCGATCGCGTCCCGTGAATCGAGCTTCGCGCTATCCAGCAGCGCGCTGCTGATTCCGCGCGCCGCAACGGTACGGGTCTGCTGGTCGGGATCGGCGAGCGCGCGCACCAGCGGCGCGGCGCCCGGCGCCGCACGCAGCCGGGCCAGCGAGTAGAGGGCGCGCCAGCGGGTCGCGGCGTCGGTGGCATCGGTGAACCGCACCAATTGGGGCACCGGTGCGCGCGGGCCGAGGCGCCACGCTTCGAGCAGCGCGACGTTGACGACCGGCGTCGACGCGGCGGGTGACCCCGCCGCGATGATATCGCTCAGCGCGCCCGCACCATCATCGCCGCCGATCTTGGCGATGGCCGTGACCGCCTCGAGCTGGGGCTCGCGCTGATCGGCCGTCGCTGCCGCGCGAACCACATCCAGGAGCGCCGGAATCGCCCGCGCGTCCTTGAGCAATCCGAGCGCAAATGCGGCGGCCGCCTGCACGGCCCCGACGGTGTCTTTGAGAACCGGAAGCAGGAGGTCCACGGCCGCACCGTCGCGAATGCGGCCCGCGGCCAACACGGCCTGGCGCCGGACGCCGGGATTCGGGTGCCGGAGCGCCTCACCCAGGGCCGCCACGTCGAAGCGGCGGGCGTCCGCCGCCGCGAGCACCGCGGCGAGAACGCCGACGGTCGTCTCATCGACGGCCGCTCCGGGCGAAGGTTGCTGCGCAGCGACCGGCGCGAGCGCCGCCAGGAACAGGGCGAGACTAGAGACGAACCGGGTCTGCCGTGGGTTCGAGCAGCTCACACACGTGCTCCGGAATGCGTGAGAGAGTCTGTTGTCGATTCAACGCGATCAGCGACGTTTCACCGGTGGCGAGCAGCTCGTCCGTTGGCGCCCGCTCGATGGCATAACCGAAAATCACACGCCGCGAGGCGAGGTCCCGCACCCAGCAGCGGATCCGAATCATATCATCATAGCGCGCGGGCTGGCGGTAGCGGACGCGAACGTCCGTCACCGTGAGGTAGGTCCCCTGCTGCTCCATGTCCCGATACGACATGCCGCGCTCACGGAGGTGTTCCGTGCGCGCCATATCCATCCAGATCAGATAGTTCGCGTGATACACGAACCCCATCTGATCGGTTTCTGAGTAATTGACGCGGTGCAGCACCGCGTTGATCACTGCCGCGGAATGGCTCTTACTCGCCGTACGGAATCCAGATGTTCTTCACTTCGGAGGCGTGCCGCAGGAATTCGCGCCCCTCGCCTTGCCGGGCATCGAGCCAGTCACGGCTGCGCGCGAACGCCCAGGTGCGCTTCATGTTCGCGGCGGACGCCAGCTCCACCAGTTTCACCCCCGCGGGACTGCCGAAGTACCAGATGCCGTCCACGTCGTCGTGCTCGGCGAGCACTTTCGCCAGTGCATCCTTTGCACCGGTGATGACGTTGATCACGCCAGCCGGGACATCCGACGTCTCGAGCACCGTGTAGAACTCGGTCGCCGCCAGCGGCTGCGGCTCGGAAGGCACGACGATGACGGTGTTTCCGACGGCGATCGCCGGCGCGACGAGCGAGACGAAGCCGAGCAGCGGGAAGTCGTCGGGGGCGGCGATGCCGAGCACGCCGACCGGCTCGTTCATGGCCAGCGTGACGCCGCGAATCGGCGTGTGGTGGACCGCACCGTCCCACTTGTCGGCCCAGGCCGCATACGTGAACAGCCGCGCCACGCTCGCTTCTACTTCTTCGCGTCCGACGCGGGCGGCGAATTCCTCGGCACGCGTCGCGAGATTCTCGGCGATGAAATAGAGGATCTGCGCGCGCATGTGCCCGCTGCCGCGTCCCCAACCGGCGGCGGCGTGCGCGGCCTCGACCGCGTTGCGGACGTCCTTGCGATTGCCTTCGGCGACTTCCCCGAGGACGCGGCCGTCGGGTCCAACGATCTTGCGACTGTAGCCTTGGTCTGGGCGCGCCTGCTTGCCGCCGATGAAGAGCTTGTAGGTGCGGTCGATCGGGGGGAGCACCGAATTCGAAACGCGGAATTCGGAATGCGAAATTGATTCATCCGGCTTCTCGATGCCCACCTTGTCATTTCGCATTCCGACTTCCGCATTTCGCATTTCGTATTCGGCCTTCAAGTACTCATACATCCCTTCCCTGCCACCTTCTCTTCCGAAGCCAGACTCCCGATAGCCGCCGAACCCAGAAGCTGCGTCGAAAAGATTCGTCGAGTTTATCCAGACGACCCCCGCCTTGAGCTTCGGCGCGACGTCGAGGGCGAGATTGATGTTCTCCGACCATACGCTCGCCGCGAGGCCGTAGGGCGTGTTGTTCGCCAGCTCGACGGCTTCTTTCGGGGTGCGGAACGTCATGCTGACGAGCACCGGGCCGAAGATCTCGATCTGCGCGATCGTGGCGGCGGGCGACACGTCGGTGAACAGCGTCGGCGGATAGAAATAGCCGTCGGTGGGACAGGCCCACGACGGCTGCCACATCTTGGCGCCTTCCTCGACGCCCTTCTCGACCAATCCGCGAATCCGCTCGAGCTGCACCGGCGCGACGATCGCCCCCATGTCCACCGCCTTATCGAGCGGCGAGCCGACGCGCAGCTTCTCCATCCGGGCCCGCAGCTTTTGCGTCAGCCGGTCGGCGACGCCCTCCTGCACGAGCAGCCGCGAGCCGGCGCAGCAGACCTGGCCCTGATTGAACCAGATCGCATCGACCACGCCTTCGACGACGCTGTCGAGGTCGGCGTCCTCGAACACGATAAACGGACTCTTCCCGCCCAGCTCGAGCGTGAGCTTCTTGCCGCTGCCGGCGGTCGCCTTGCGGATGATGCGGCCGACCTCGGTCGAGCCCGTGAACGCGATCTTCTGCACGTCGGGATGCTCGACCAGGAACTTGCCCGTCGCGCCGTCGCCGGTCACCACGTTGAACACGCCCGGCGGCAGACCGGCCGCCTGGGCGATCTCCGCAAAACAGAGCGCGGTGAGTGGCGTGAACTCGGCGGGCTTCAAGATCACCGTGTTTCCCGCCGCGAGCGCGGGGGCGACTTTCCAGGCGACCATCAGGAGCGGGAAGTTCCACGGAATGATCTGGCCGACGACCCCGACTGGGACATAGCCGGGGAACTCCGTGTTGCGGAGCTGCGCCCAGCCGGCGTGATGATAGAAATGCCGGGCGACGAGCGGGATGTCGAGATCGCGCGTCTCGCGAATCGGCTTGCCGTTGTCCAAGCTTTCGAGCACGGCGAGCAGGCGCGAGTGACGCTGCACCTCACGCGCCAGCGCGTACAGGTACCGCGCGCGCGCATGGGCGGGCAGCCCCGCCCACCCGGGCGCGGCCGCGTTGGCGGCGGCAACGGCGACATCGACGTCCGCCTTGCTGCCCTGCGCGACGCGCGCCAGCACCGCCTTCGTCGCCGGATTGATCGTCTCGAAATACTGGCCTGGGGTGGGCTGGACCCAGTGGCCGTTGATGAAGTGGCCGAATCGTCCGGTGTCGTGCTGCTTGATCCACTCGAGCGCCGGCGCGTCGCTCTCCGGCGCCGGCCCGTATTCCATCGTCTCGAAGATCTTCGCGACGGTCGTCATCACACCATCGGGTGGCGGTGCGCCGCGGCGTAGCGCCCCGTCACGAAGTGCTCGAGCTGGCGCTCGATGTCGGTCAGTAAGGAGCTGGCCCCCAACCTGAACAGCGCCGGTTTCAGCCAGCGGTCACCGAGCTCTTCCTTCATAAGGATCATCCAGTCGAGGGCCTTCTTGGCGGCGCGGATGCCGCCGGCGGGCTTGAACCCGACCGCCGCTCCGCTGCGCATCTCGTATTCCCGAATCATCCGCGTCATCACCACGCCGACGGGCAATACCGCGTTCACCGCTTCCTTGCCGGTGGATGTCTTGATGAAGTCGGCACCCGCCATCATCGCGACCATGCTCGCGCGCGCGACGTTGGTCAGCGTGGCGAGCTCGCCGGTGCCGAGGATCGCCTTCATGTGCGCCCGGCCGCAGGCGTCGCGGAACGCGCGGACCTCGGCATACAGCGCGGGCCAGTCGCCCGTGAGGACATGCGCGCGGGTGATGACGATGTCGATCTCTTGCGCACCCGCCGCGACGGACGCCTGCACTTCCTCGAGCCGCTGCGCGAACGGGTTCAATCCCGTCGGGAAGCCCGTCGACACGGCGGCGACCGGAATGCCCGAGCCCGCGAGCGCCGCCACGGCGGTCGGCACGAGCGCGTGATAGACGCAGACCGCGCCGACTTTGATGGCGAGATGACCGACGCCGAGGGCGTCGACGAGATCGGGGCGCAGCGGACGGCGCGCCTTGGCGCACAGCCGGATGACGTTTCCGGGTGTGTCGTCACCCTGGAGCGTGGTGAGATCCATGCACGTGATCGCCCGCAGCAGCCACGCCGCCTGCCATTCCTTCTTTACCGTGCGACGGGTGGGGATCGTGGCCGCGCGGCGCTCGACGGCGCTGCGATTGACGCGCAGCGCGCGCACCACGTCGAGATCGAGCGGCATACCGGGATTGCGGTCGTCCCGTGGGGCCGGACGAACCACGCCGACGGCACGCAGCCGTTCCGAAGTCACCTTCATGATGGCGGGAGAATGCGAACCGCCAGTGGAAAAGTCAACGCGACGCGGGCACTCCCGCACCCAGACGGCACGCATTCACCGCCTGTGGCTCCTCCGCCCGCTGGCACTGCTCTTCCCGTTCCGGCCCCCCCGCGAGTAGCGTGGCGATTTCCTCGCCCAGGGCCTGGTAGCAGGTCGGCCCGCCCGACTCGTGCCCGACGATGCGGCAGAACGCGAACGCGGCATCGGTCGTCGCCGTCCAGTCCACCAACGCCTTGGCGGCGCCGAAGTAGCAGGAGGGCCGGTAGGGTTCGCGCGCCGTATGGCAGAGATCGGCCGTCTTCTGGGGATCGCGAGCCGTATACGACGTGATGTCACGGCCCAGACTCTGGAAGCAGACCGGCCGGATGTGCGCGGGGGCGCGCTCGCACGACTTCGCGGCGTCGCCGATGTCCCCATGATTGAGGTTCAACATGACGGAGGTCTGCATCTGATAGCAGGCGTGCAGGTACCGCTCCGCCATGATCGAGCACGGGTAGAGCGGATCGGCGGGATCGAGTGCCTTGAAGGTCGTGCCACCCATCTGATGATGGCTGTGCGCGGCGAGCAGCGTTGCCGGATGATGCGGGGCGGTCGCGTTGATCACGCTCTCCATGAAGGCGCCGCCGTAACACGACTCGCGATCCCAACCGTCGGACAGCAGGTCGCAGTCGGTGAGGGCCCGCGGCAAGTCGTGCCCGTAGAGCATCGTGAGCCCGTGCCCCATCCCGTGCACGCACTGAAACAACACCCAGCGGCTCGCGGTCGGGCTCTTGAACGGCTGGCACAGCGCTTCGACCTCGGGCTGAGTCACGTGCTCGCGCGCCTCGAAATACGCCTGGATCACGCCGTGCCGGCAGCCTGACGAGAACCCGTCGCCACAGGCGGTGAAGGTGGCTGGAATGTCGGTGGAAATTCCGAACGCCTCGATCCCAAGGCCGTGCGCGAATTCATGCGCGTGCTCGGCGGCGTCCGCGTCGGCGGCCGCGATCGCGTCGAGCGTGCGGACGGCCTCAGCGACGCCGCGCCGTTTGAGACGCTCCGAGAGGAGCTGCGCGTAGCACGTGCGGCGTGCCTCGCCGACAAAGCGGCGGCACGCGTCGCCGGGGCCCGTTCCGGCAGTCGGCCCGAACTTGCTCGCGGCGATTCCGGCCACGGCGAGCACGCCGACCGCGATCAGGAGCTTCTGGGTTTGCGTCATGCGATGAACAGTAATGCGCTTGCGTGCGTGGTTCCAGATTCCTAAGCTTGGGCGTGTCGCCCCCCCCCGCCCCCCCTCAAAGTCACGCTGCGCGTGTGATCGTCGTCGCGGACGCGCACCTCGGTCAGGTGCCGCCCGCGGTCGGCAAGACGTTCCACGCGTTCCTCGAGGAGATTCCCCAACCGGGTGATCACCTGGTGATCACCGGCGACCTGTTCGACTTCTGGTTCGAGTATCGGAGCGTCATTCCCCGCAAGCATTTCGCCACAGTCGCCAAGTTGCAGGAGGTGCGCGCCCGGGGCGTCCCGATCACGTTCGTGGGCGGCAACCACGATCGCTGGGGGGGAACGTTTTTCACGCAGGACCTGGGGATCGAGTTTTTCGGCGGCGAGGCGGAGCTGAATCTCGGCGGGCGGCGCGCCTTCGTGGCGCATGGCGACGGCCTCACCGAGCAGCATTGGAGCGGCGCGCTGATGCATCGCTTTACCCGTCACCCGATCACGGTCGCGGTGTTTCGGGTGCTGCATCCCACGATCGGGTTCTGGATCGCCGATCTGTTCTCACGCCATCTCGCCGACAGCACGAAGGATCGGGCGGTACTCGACCGGGCTGCCGCGGCGCAGCGCAAGTGGGCGGCGGACTTCTTGGGCCGCCGTCCGGACGTGGGTATTGTCATCATGGCGCACACGCACCGGCCGGTGATAGAACGTCTGCCCGATGGACGAGTCTACTTGAATCCGGGAGCTTTTTTGGACGGCGGGCGTTATGCCGTGATCACGGCCGACGCGGTCGAGCTGAAGCAGTTCACCACGGAACGACTTCAACCTGCTTGAGCTTCTCGCCCAGGAACACCGCGCCCACTTTCCGAAAATGCGGCTCGTCGTCCGACACCACGAAGCGGTGCTCGTGACTCCCGCCGTTCGCCAGTAGATTCAGCCGTTCCAGCTCGCGCGAAACAGCGGTGGCGGTCTCTTCCGCTGAGTCGACCAGTTTCACCGCAGGTCCCATCACCCGCGCCAGCAGCGGCTTGAGCAGCGGATAGTGCGTGCAGCCCAGGACTAGGACATCGACCTTGCCGGCCTGCAACGGCTCCAGGTACTCGCGCGCGATCAGCTCGGCCGCGGGATGCTCGAACCATCCTTCCTCGACGAGCGGGACGAACAACGGACAGGGCCGGCTGAGCACCCGCGCGTCCGGGCGCAGCGCCTTGATGGCGCGCTCGTACGCGCCGCTGGCGATGGTCCCCGCGGTGCCGATCACGCCGATCGTTCCGGTCTTCGTCGCCGCCACGGCGGCGCGGGCGCCCGGCTCGATCACGCCGACGACCGGCACGGACGAACGCTCCTGGAGATAGCCGAGCGCGTGCGCCGTGCTCGTGTTGCAGGCGACCACGACCGCCTTCACACCGCGCTGTAGCAGATAGGCGAGGATCTCGCCGCTGTAGCGGCGGACGGTGTCAGGCGATTTCGGGCCGTATGGGACGCGGGCCGTATCGCCGAAGTAGATGACCGACTCGTGCGGCAGCCGCTCGAACAGGGCGCGCGCGACGGTCAGCCCGCCGATCCCCGAATCGAATACGCCGAGCGGGGCCTTATTCATGGATCGGAATGCTGATCCCGATGCCGCCGGGAAACGCGCGGATCTTGAGATCGGGGGGGAAGTCGCGCAGATGCGCCGACACGAACGCTTCCGCCGCCGAGAACAGGTGATTGAAGACCCAGAGCACGAGCCAGTCCTGCACTTCTTGCCGCTTGAGCCGGAGGTTCCGGGAATGAATCCGCTTGAAGTAGTTCGCTTCCTGCTGCGCCTTGAAGGTCATCATGACGGTCACGCCTTCCCACGCCACGAACGCCGCGCCGGTCATCGGTCGTCCGGTGGCCGCCTGGCCCCAGCCCGGAAGCAGAAAGGAGCGGAAGAACGCGCCCATGGGCCTGACGCCCTTATGCAT
>DASYRZ010000015.1:0-31830 GCA_036003865.1 Gemmatimonadales bacterium
CTCCTACCCCCTGTCCCTCTCCCTCTTTTTTCCCATCCCCTAACAAGAGCGCGCGCAGCTTGTCATCCTGAGCGAAGCGCGCGGAACGCGCGCGTAGCGAAGGACCTGCTGTTGAGGACCGCTAGTCGCCGAAATTCGCCAGCCGGACCTCGAGCACGTCCGGCAATCCCTGCAGCTTGTCGAGCACCCCGTTGGTCAACGCCTGATCGACGTTGATGGCGGCCAGCGCGTCGCTGGGGCCGCCCCCTGCCTGCGGCGCGCGGCGCGCCTGGTGATAGCTCGCGATGTTGATCCCCGCGCTGCCGAGCGCCGACCCCACGCGTCCGATCACTCCGGGCACATCGCGATTGCGGATCACCAGCATCCAGCCGTCCGGTACGACGTCCACATGGAAGTCGTCGATGCGAATCACGCGGCCGTGACTGTCGCCGATCAGGGCGCCTGTGACACGCACGCGCCCCCGCGCGGTGTCGACCTTCACGCCGATCGACGACTCGAACCCCGTCTCCGGGGCGCCGGTCCGCGTGCCCAGCTGGATGCCCTTCTCCTCGGCCAACACCTGCGCGTTCACCAGGCTCACGGGGCCGGCGTTCATGGCGGAGAGCAACCCTTCGAGCGCCGAGACGAGCACCGGCCGCTGGGCGCCTTCGTCCTTGCCACCGTAGGCGACTTCGACGGCTTTCACCGGACCTTCGGCGAGGGCGAGCGCCAGCCGGCCCAGGCGGCGCGCGAGATCGAGCAGCGGCGCGAGGCGCCGCAGCAAATCGCCGCCCATACCGGGCACGTTGATCGCGAACGAGAGATCGCCCGCGACCAGCGCCTCGCGCACCGCGCCGCAGATCTCCATCGCGACGCGCTCCTGCGCTTCGGCCGTCGAGGCCGCGAGGTGCGGCGTCAGGATCACGCGATCCAGGCTCCGGAGCGGCGAATCCGCCGGCAGCGGTTCGACCGCGAACACATCGATCGCCGCGCCGCCGATGCGCTTTGCTTTGATCGCCTCGGCCAGGGCGGCTTCGTCGACCAGCTCGCCGCGCGCGGTGTTGATCAGCACCGCGGTCGGCTTCATCAGCTTCAGGCGGTTCGCATCGATGAGATGATGCGTTTGGTCGGTCAGCGCGACATGGAGCGTGACGACGTCCGCGGTGCGGAGCAGCTGTTCGAGCGGCAGCAAGCGGACGTGCAGCTCGCCGGCGCGCTCGGGCAACAGGTAGGGATCGTGGCCGACGACCTGCATGCCGAAGGCGCGTGCCAGCTGCGCGACGTGCCCGCCGATGCGGCCCAGGCCCACGACGCCCATCGTCTTGCCACGGAGCTCCGTGCCTTCGAACCGCTTGCGGTCCCATTCACCGCGCCGCATCGCGGCCGCGGCGTCCGAGATCCGCCGCACCAACGCCAGCAGCAAGCCCAGCGCGTGCTCACCCGCGCTGACGGTATTGGCGCCGGGCGTATTCATCACCGCGATGCCGCGGCGCGTCGCCGCGTGCACGTCGATCGTGTCCACGCCGGTGCCGGCGCGCGCCACGATGCGCAGATGCGGCGCCCGCGCCATCAGGCTGGCCGTGACGCGCGTCTCGCTGCGCACGATCAGCGCGTGCGCGCCGGCGATCGCCTTGTCGAGCTCCTCCGGCTTTCCCGCGACATCGGCGACTTCGATATCGGGTGTCTGGGACAGCAATTCGAGGCCGCTCTTTGCCACCCGATCCGCCACGACGACGCGCCACGTCATCGCAGCGCCTGCTCGATCAGCGGCAACAGGTCATCCAGCGCCGCCACCGTGTGGTCCCCCATGTGTCCGATGCGGATCGTCGAATCCTTGAGCGCCCCATAGCCCGCACCGATGGTCCATCCCTGCTGCTTCAGCGCGCCGACGACGTCCTTCGAGTGCTTCCCTTCCGGCAATCGCAGGCAGGAAACGGTCCAGCTGTGCCGGCCTTCGCGCGGCAGGAATTTCACGCCGTGCTCGACGCTCCACGTTTCGACGCGGCGCCGCATCGCGTCGTGCCGTTTCCAGCGCGCTTCGATGCCCCCTTCGCGGTCGATGCGCCCGAGCTGCACTTCGAGCGCGTACAGCAGCGAGACGGCGGGGGTGTTCGTCGGCTGGAATTTCGTCGTCGCCGTCAGGAAGCTGATGAGGTCGAAGTAGGCGCCGCGTTCCTCGAGGGTCTTGGCGCGATTGACCATCCGCTCCGACGCGACCCCGAGCGCCAGCCCCGGTGGCAAGGCGAGCGCTTTCTGCGAACCGGTGAAAACGAAGTCGAGCTTCCAGGCATCCGTTTCAACCGGCGAGCCGCACATCGAGGTCACCGCGTCGACGAGCAGCAGCACGTCATCGAATTCCTTGACGACCTCAGCATAGCCGGCGACGTCCTGCAGCACGCCGGTCGATGTCTCCGAGTGCACGCACGTCACGGCGTCGACCGGCGTGCGCTTCAGCGCATCGCGCAGCATGTCGGGTTCGATCGCGCCGCCGAGCGGGACATCCAGTCGAATGCATTCCTTGCCGCAGGCGCCGACGATGCCGGCGAACCGCTCGCTGAAGGCACCATTCACGAGCGACAGCGCCCGGCGGCGAACCCCGTTGCGGACCGCCATCTCCATGAAGCCGGTGGCGGAGTTCGTACCGACGAACACCGGCCGGCTGGTGCGGCATACGGCGCCGAGCTTCGGGGCAATGGCCTGCAGCAGCTTTTCCATGGCCGCGGAACGATGCCCGATCATCGGCCGGATCATGGCCTCCAGCACCTCGGGATGGACGTCCGTCGGTCCGGGCAGGAAGAACTTGCCGAATGTGGGAACGGCGACTGGGTGGGTGGGTGGGGATGCGGTGGACGTCATGCGCTGGCCCGGACGAGCTCGTCGACCAGGCCGCCCATCACCACCTCGCTCGTCTTCACGAGGCGCACGCCCTCCTCGCCCCATTCCTTGAGCAAGTGCTCGGCGACGTCGCGATCGATCGGCTTCATGGCATCCACGACGGCAAACAGCCGGACGTGCGGGCGGTGCTGCAGCAGTCCCTCGATGGCGTACTTGTCGCAGACGTCGAGCGCCACGCCGTACAGCACGATGTCGTGGGGGGCGAGCGCGTCGAGGACGGGGAGAACGTTGGGATTCGAGAAGACATCGAAACGGTGCTTGTGAAAGAGTATGTCGCCACGGTGATTACGCACCTGTAACGCAAGCGCCGCGCCGTCCTGCGGCTCAGGCTCGATGACAAGCGGGTCTCGCAGGGCGGTCTCGGGAATCTTCCGCTGGCCCGGCGTGCCGCGCAGGCAGTGCGGCGGAAACGTCGTCTTCCAATCGGGATTCGCGGAGATCTCGCTGTGGTTGAGAACGTGATCGTCGGCGCTCGCCACAATCCTGATAGCATGGCCGTGCGCGTAGTCCGTCAGCTTCTTGAGATTGGGAATGAGGTGCTCGGCGTCGGGCACGTACAGTTTGCCGTCCGCCTTCATGAAGTCATACTGTGTGTCCACGTCCCAGAAAATGACGCGGGGGGATGCTACATCCATCAAGTGCACTCCTCAGGGAGGGGGTCGCCGCGGTGTCGGCAACCGGGGAATCTCTCCGGGTGGCGAGGGGGGTGTCAACCGAGGGTGGATCTACAGAATCAGCGCGACAGCCACCTCATCGCAGGCATGTTGGCGGGGACAACGGGTGCAATCGGCCCAGACCTTGAGCGGGAACTGCTCCTTCTCCACGACGCGAAAGCCGAGTCGCAGGAAGAACAGCGGTTTGCGGGTCAGGCCAAAGACTTCCGTCAGACCCAGGGCCCGGGCGTCGACGAGCAGCGCTTCTACCAACGCCTTTCCGACACCGTGACCCTGATAGTCGTCGCGCACGGCGAGGCCGGCGATTTCCGCGAGCCCGGTGCTGTACACCTTGACGCTGCCGGTGCCGACCAGGCTGCCGTCGGGCGCTTCCGCGACGACGTATTCCTTGATGTGGCGGCACAGGTCGTAATTCGAGCGCGGCAGGAGGTCGCCGCTGGCCACGAAAGGCGCCATCAGCACTTCCATCGCCGCCACGTCGGCGAGCATGGCGGGCCGAAGCTTCGTCGCGGAACCGACCGATAGACTGGTCAAGCAAGCGCCTCTTCGAGAATCGTGGCGCCGCGCTCGAGCTCGCCGCGGGTCACCGTCAGCGGCGGAACGATGCGAATCACGTTCGCGCCCGCGGTAAGCACCAGGAGACGCCGCTCGCGCGCCGCGGCGACAACCGGCGCTGCGACTTCATTCAGCTCGAGTCCCCACATCAAGCCGCGACCGCGCGCTTCTTTCACCCGCGCGCTGCGTGCCGCGAGCGACCCCAGGCGCGCGCCGAGGAACTCGCCCTTGGCCCGGATGTCGGCGAGGAAGTCAGGGTCGGCGATCGTGCGCACGACATCGAATGCCACCGTCGCGACGAACGGGCCGCCACCGAACGTCGTCGCGTGATCGCCGGGCGCGAGCGCTCGAGCAATCGCGTCACTCACGAGAATGGCGCCCATGGGCAGGCCCCCACCGAGCGGCTTCGCGAGCGTGTACATGTCGGGAACTACGCCCGAAGCCTCCGCGGCGAACAGCGTCCCGGTGCGTCCGAGGCCACATTGCACTTCATCGAAGATCAATGCGGTTGACGTTTCATTACAGAGTTTCCGCAAAAAGACCAGAAACTCAGCAGCGACGGGGCGCACGCCACCTTCGCCCTGCACCGGCTCGATGATGACCGCCGCGGTGCGTTCCTTCGTAATTGCCCGCTTTGCGGCGGCGACGTCGCCCAGCGCGATAATCCGGACCCCGGCGAGCAAAGGCTCGAAGGGGCGGCGGTAGTCGGGCCGATCGGTTGCCGCGAGGGAGGCGAAGAGCCGGCCATGGAATGAGCCGGTGAACGCGACGATCTCCGTTTTCCGCGACCATTTCCGCGCGAATTTGAACGCGCCCTCGTTCGCTTCGGCGCCGGAGTTACAGAAGAACGCCTGGCTTCCCGCGAACGCCTTCGTCAATTCCGCGGCGAGCCGCTCGCCCGGCTCGGAGCGATAGAGGTTGGAGACGTGAATCAGTCCCGAGTCGAGCGCGCGCAGCACCGCCTCTCGAATCACTGGGCTGTTGTAGCCGAGGGCGTTGACCGCGATCCCCGCGACGAAATCGAGGTAGCGCGTGCCATCCTCGGCGATCAGTTCCGAGCCTTCGCCCGCGACGAACAGCGGTCCAACGCGCGCATAGACGCCCAGGAGTGCCGAGGCGTCGGCTGACGTGAGCGGAATTGTCACGCGGGTTGAGCGGCGGGTGTGGCAGGTGCCGCAAGCAGGCGGGTGCCGGCGGTGGCATGCGCGAACATGTCGAGATCGCCAATCCGTACGGCCCGAACACCCGCCCCGAGCGCTTGCGCGGCGGCGCGCAACTTGGCGGCCATGCCGCCGGTCGCCACGCCTCCCTCAATCATTGTCTCGATTTCGGCGGCCGCAAGGGTGGGCTGGGTGACACCGTCGATCGTCACGCCCGGCACGTCGGATACGAAGAGCAGCTCCTCCGCTTCCAGGGCGGCGGCGATTGCGGCGGCCGCCTGGTCGGCATTCACGTTGAGGGGCCGCGCCGGGGCCGTGAGCGACGGCGCGATCGGCGCCACGACGGGAGTCAGGCCGGCGAGCAGGAGACTCTGCAGCAGCGAGGCGCGAACATTCACGATTTCGCCGACCTCGCCGAGCGTGGTTTCGTTTTGGAGCGGTTGCGCGGTGAGGAGGCCGCCGTCTACCCCCGACAGTCCAATGGCGTCGAGACCGGCGGAGCGCAGCGCAGTGACCAGGAGGCGGTTGACCGGCCCGCCCAGCACCATTTCGACCACCTCCGCGATCTCGGGTGTGGTCACGCGCAGGCCATCCTTCTTTTCGACCGGCAGACCGAGCCGGCGCGACCACGCGCTCACCGCGTGCCCACCACCGTGGACCACGACCACCGGTCCGATCCCGTTCAAGGCCCGCGCGCAGCTCGCCACCCATTCGGGGCGATCGAGCTCGTTGCCGCCGATCTTGACGACCCGGATCATCATATACAACACCCTGAAGGGTGCGCCCGGTGAGTCGGTGCCCTTAAGGGCAGTGATTTCTCGGGCGCAGGCTTTAGCCTGTGGATCAGCACGCGAGGCCTGCCGTTTCTGGGAGCCCCAGCATTACGTTCATGTTCTGAATCGCCTGCCCCGCCGCGCCTTTCACCAGGTTGTCGATCGCGGCAATGACGGTCAAGCGTGGCCGGCGCACGTCGGCGACCTGCGCGACACCGATCGCCACACGGTTACGGTACACGACATCCTTCAGCGACGGCAGCGCGCCGTGCAGGACCTGCACGCACGGCTCGGCGTCGTAGGTGGCGCTGTACAGCCCTTCGGCGGTTGCCTGATCGAGGACGCGCGTCAGCGGCACATGGATCGTCTCGAGGATGCCGCGCTTGACGGGCAGGAGGTGGGGCGTGAACACGAGGTCGCCCGTGAACCCGCCCTCGCGCGACAGCGACTGCTTCAACTCGGCGAGATGGCGGTGCGTGTTGCCGATCGCATACGCGCGATAGTCTTCCGCGACCTCCCCGAACAACAGCTCGCGCTTGGGATTGCGTCCGGCGCCGGTGACACCCGACGCCGCATCGATGATGACCTCGCGTGAAGGATCGATGAGGCCGAGCTGCGCGAGCGGAATGAGCGCGAGCAGCGCGGCGGTGGGATAGCAACCTGGATTGGCGACGAGCTCGGCATCGGCGAGCCGCGGGCGCGTGAACTCGGTGAGGCCGTAGACCGCCTCCGGCGACAGCCGGAAGTCGGCGGACAGGTCCACCGCCCGCTTGCCGCCGGCACGGGCTTCGTGCACGTAGCGCGCCGATACGCCATGCGGCAGCGCGGACAGAATGATTTCCGCTTCCTGCCACGGCGCGTCGTCCGCCTTGATCAGCTCGCAGCCGTCGACCCACTCACCGGCAGCCGATTCGGCGGTCGCGAACGCGACGGTCGCGCCCGGGTGCCCGCGCAACAGCCGTAACAGCTCCTGCCCGACGTAGCCGGACGCGCCCAGCACGCCGACCGGGATGGATGCATGATTATTCATTTGGGCGGAAAATTATGCAGGGAATCGGGGCAATGCAAGGTGGGTTGGAACAATGTGTAGGGGCGCAGCATGCTGCGCCCCTACATCACGACCACCACACTACGTAACACGTTCTAGGCGGGGATTGGGTCGATACGAGCGCCCCACCTTGGCGCATGGCTTCCCGTCGAGCATCACCACGTCGGCCGTGAAATCGAACCGCCCCTGGAACAGGCTCGACCCGACGCCGTAGACGTCGACGGGAATGTCTTGCTCCTCGAACTGGCGGATCTTCTCCACCGTGAAGCCGCCGGAGACGACGATCTTGACGTGTTGATAGCCATCGGCATCCAGCGCGCGGCGCACGTTCCGCACCAGCTGCGGGTTCACGCCGCTGGGCTTGAACGTCCCCATCTGGGGGATCACCGATTTGTCGACCAACGTCTCGGACGTGTCGAGCCGGACGCCGTAGAGCCGGTCGCCGAGCGCGCGCGCCACGGCGAGCGACGTCCCCACGCAATCGTTGTCGAAATCCACCAGAGTGATGAGGCGAATCGCGGGGTCGGACTGATCGGCGAACTTCCGTGAGGCCAGGACGGTGTCGCCGTTGTAGGCGGCGATGAGCGCGTGGGGCACGGTGCCGATGCCCTCGGACCCCCACCATGATGCCTGCGCGTCGGTCGACACGCCGATCGCGCCGGCGATGTGGGCGGCATAGCCGTCGCCCGTCTGGACCAGCCAGTGATCGTGGCGCGCCGGGAAAAACATGACTTCCTTGGGTTTCGCCGCCTGCACCACCTCGTGCGTGTTCGTGCCCACCCGGGTGCGGCGCGCGAGCACACCCAGGTAGAGCGTCTCGAGCACCGCGAAAGCGTCGTACGGCCCTTCGATGAGGAGCACGGTCTCCCAGGGCTCGATCTCCTCGCCGTCGTACAGCGCGTGCACGACCAGCTCCTCCCAGCTGTCCGAGCAGAGCTTCAAGATCGCGATCGCCTCGTCGATCCCGCCGAGATAGGCGTGCGATTTGCCGAAGACCTGCATCGTGACGCGCGGCCGGTGGTGATCCTTGCGCAAGAGGTCGCGCGCGCGGACGAAGTATTTGTCGGAGTAGTAGCCTTCCCGCATCTTGTCGACAGGAAGGTGGAAGATCGAGGGGTCGAGCCGCTTCTTGCGCGGAGCCATCAGCGCGGGCCGGGCCAGGCGAAGGTCGCGGCGAGCGTGTCACCGGTCGGCAGCGGCAGCTGGCGCGCGATATTGTTGAGGCGCCCGCAGATCGTGCCGAGGGGCTGGAACGCGTCGGGTGGCGCGACTCGCAGGCAAACGACGTCGGCGTCGTGCGCCAGCGCGCGGTCGCGCGTCGAGCGTGCGAGATCGGGGCGGGTGAGACTCACGACCAGCGTCGTGGCGCGGCCTTTCAGCACGAGCTGGACGAGGCGCGGCGGCTCGTCCGGAATCAGGTCAATCCCCCGCGGCGCGCTCACGGTGTCGCCGCGCACCAGATTGAGGATCACGCGGGCGCGCCGCGGCCGCACCACCGCTTCGAGGCGAACATCGCGGGTCGAATCAACCAAGTCGAACGCTTCCGCGGGACGCCCCTCGCCCCCGGCAAACTCCCGCTCGAGAATCAGCTCCACCCACGGCATCCCCGCCCGCGTCGACGCTCCCTGCCCGCGTTTGCCCGTCCCGAAAGGATAGATCCGCGCCGTATCGCTCCACGTCATGCGTACTTGCCGCCGGTAGGTGTCCTCTTCCCACAGCGGCAGGCCGCGGCGCGACCGACCCACCAGCCGCCGAGTCAAGAAATCCCCACCGAGGGTCACGGTATCGCCGAACGCCGTCACCTGAAACAATGCCTCGACTGCGGCGGTGTCGGTGCGAAACGAGATTCGCATGTCGCTGTCGAGCGGGCCGCTGACCGCGCCGCTCGCGAGGACGCGCGGCGTGACCGCGGCAGGCTCGATGACCCGAATACGGTACGTGAGGCGTGTGCCCGGTCCCTGGACTGCTGCGATCACGAGGAGGACGCTACTGAACGACAATGGTCCCACGCGTTTCCTCGAGCGTGCTACCCCCGCCTGGCCCGCCCCAGCGGTGGCTCGCTAACCATCCCCCGAGGAGACCGGTCGCCAGCGCGACGACGACCCAGAGAGCCAACGTCCCGGCACGAATCGTGGGGCGCGGCACGACAAACGCGTGCGGATTGCCCGCCGAGCGTGCCAGTGCGACGCGCACCTCGAGATGGCTGGCGCGTGCGCCCGCGCAGTGCCCGCAGGTCGCCAGGTGCTTCGCGAGCGCGGCGCGCTCGACCAACGGCAACTCGCCATCCAGCTCAGCGTCGATCTGCGCGAGCCAATGCTCGTGCGTGGTATCGGCCATCAGACCTCCTCGCGCACCCGGTAATGCAAGGCGCGGCGCTGCATCCAGCGCACCGCAAACGCGTCCAGCAGCGACCGCCACACACGATTCCACATCCCGTACTTGGTCACGCCGTGTTTCCGCGGCCGGTGGCCGACCGGGACTTCAGTCACGGTGCCGCCCTGCATCTTGATCAGGGTCGGGAGAAAACGATGCATCCCGGCGAACAATGGCAAGGCGCGCACGGCGTCGGTGCGAAAGGCCTTGAGCGAGCAGCCGGTGTCGCGGATCACTTCGCCATTGAGCCGATTGCGCACGCCGTTGGCGATGCGGCTTTGCAGCCGCTTCCACGGGGTGTCGCGCCGGCTCGCCCGATACCCGGCCACGGCCGTCACCCCGGTGCGCTGCAGCGTCTCGACGAGCTTGGGGATGTCGGTGGGATCATTCTGCAGATCGGCGTCCAGGGTCACGACGATCGGCGCCCGTGCCGCGCGAAACCCGGCGGCGAACGCCGCGGTCTGCCCCGCGTTGCGCTCGAACGCGATGATGTGCAGCTGCGGATATTGCTGCCGCAGCGCCTTGAGGGCGTCGAATGTGCCGTCGGTCGAGCCGTCGTCCACGACGATCACTTCGTAGCGCAAGCCCGAAAGCGCGGCCGCGATCTCGGCGAGTAGCGGCGCGAGGTTGTCCCGCTCGTTGTACGCGGGAACCACGAGCGAAAGCTCCACGGGGTGGGAACGATAGCAAGTTGACAGCCGCTACACGAGTGGGTAAAACGGGTCATGGCTCAAACTTGGTCGCGCCGGGAGTTCCTGCGCTCCACGGCCGGGGGAGTGGGAGGAGTGGCCGCGAGTGCGGTGCTCGGGATTCCACATCCGATGCGGCCGCCGCGGCCGCTGCCGCCCGAGTCCCGCTGGGCGGCAAAGCCGGTGGCGATCGCGAGCGCCAACGGCCTGCGCGCCGTCCAAAAGGCGTTCGACATGCTGATGCAGGGCGCCGACACGCTGGACTCGGTCGTCGAGGGCGTGAAGATCCAAGAGCTCGATCCCAACGACGACTCCGTGGGATACGGCGGCCTGCCGAATGCCGAGGGCGTGGTTCAGCTCGATGCCTCGTGCATGCACGGACCCACCAAACGCGCGGGCGCGGTCGGCGCACTCGAGAACATCAAGACGCCCTCGGAAGTCGCGAAGCTGATCCTCAAGTACACGACCCACATCTTCCTGGTCGGCGAGGGCGCCAAGCGGTTCGCGCTGTCCTTCGGATTCAAAGAGGAAGACTTGCTGACCGAGCACTCGCGCGAGGCGTGGCTGCGCTGGCGGGCGAATCTGAGCCCGAACGACAACTATCTCGACGTTCCCGACTCGGATCATTTGGTTGTAACAAAGACGGGGACGATCAACTGCGACGCCGTCACGCCCCAGGGCGATCTGTCGTCCGTCACGACGACGAGCGGACTGTCGTGGAAGATCCCGGGTCGCGTGGGCGACTCGCCGATCATCGGCGCGGGCCAGTACTGCGACAACGACGTCGGCGCGGCGGGTTCGACGGGATTGGGCGAGGCAAACATCAAGGTGTGCGGGGGGTTCCTGACGGTCGAGCACATGCGCCGGGGCATGAAGCCCACGGATGCCTGTGTCGAGACGCTGAAGCGCGTCGTCGCCGAAACCGAGGCGCGGCTGCTGGATGCGCAGGGCAAGCCGAAGTTCGACCTGGTGTTCTACGCCGTGAACAAGCGGGGGGAGTTCGGGGCCGCGTCGCTCTATCCCAATCGCTTTGCGGCACACGACGGCACGGACGCCAAGCTTCGCGATACGGCGAACCTATTCACGCGCGCCTAAGTCTCATCCTCGTCGCCCTGGCGTCGGCCAGCGAGCTCGCGGCGCAGGCCGAGCCAAATCCGAAGCAGAACTGGGTCGATCATCTCTACCCGTTCGTCTACTACAGCTCGATCGACGGGTTCTGGGGAGCCGGGCATTACGACTGGTCGAGCCCCATGGGGTTCGTCGACCGCCCGGAACCGAATCTCGGCCGCGTGGCACTCGACGCCGGCGCCAGTACGCAGGGCAGCTACGCCTTGATCTTCGACGCTCAGGCCCCGGCCTACTGGGACGGCTGGCGACTCGGCCTGACGGTGAGCCTCACCCGCGCCAACCGCCTCGGCTACTTCGGCCAGGGAAACGCCACCGGGTACGACCCCGACAGCACGAACGGGCGCTCGTATTTCTACCGAGTCAGCCGCAGAACGCGCGGAGCGCGGCTCACCGTGCAGCGCCGCATCGTCGGGGGGTTGCGTGTGCTCGTGGGTGGCACGTTCGAGCACACCGATTTCCGCGAGCTGCCCGGCGAAAGCATGTTCCAGCGCGACCGCATCGCCGGCGTCATCCCGCCCGAGGATTTGCCATTCAGCGATGCGGTGGCGCGCGCCGGGATCGTCTTCGACTCCCGCGATCTCGAGGTCGATCCACACCGCGGGGTGTTCGCCGAGGCGTTGGTGAGCAGCGGACGTGGGTACACACGCACGACCGCCGCGCTGCGCGCCTATGCGCATCCGCTGCAGCGGCTGATTCTGGCGGCGCGGGTCGCCGGTGAGAAGATGACCGGCACGCCCCCGATCGGCGCGCAGCTGACGATGGAGACGAGCGAAGGACCGATCGTCGCGGTGGGGGGATATCGCTCACTGCGCGGCTATTACGACGGCCGCTTCGTGGGGCCGGGCAAGCTCATTGGCGGACTCGAGGCCCGCTACGGTCTGAAGTGGTCGCCGCGCCTGATCGAGGTCAAGCTGGTCGCGTTCTATGACGCCGGTCGGGTCTTCGGACCAGGAGAGTCGGTGCGTCTCACGCGTCAGGGCCTCCACTCCGCACTCGGCGGTGGAGTGGCGGTGGCGCTGCTGCGAAACACGCTCTTGACGTTCTTCGGCGGAAAGGGCACGGATGGGACCCAGTTCGCCTTCGCCGCAACGTGGAGCTACTAGGCCGTTACCTCGCGGATCTCCACACCGCGCCGCATCAACTCCTCGACATATGCTTGAAACGGGACCGCTTCGTCCGGAGTGTAGACGCCGGCAGAGGGGATCCGGCCATCGACCTGCATGACGCCGGTGATCGCGAGTGAGAAGCCGGTCGTGCGCATCATCGCGCTGATTCCGGTCGCCTCGTCGTAATAGTCCAGGAGCTGCCAGGCGACACGACGGCCGTCGCGACCCCGCACCTCGACTCGCAGCGCCACGAGGTCGTGGCTATTGGGCTTGGTGAGCCGCGGTGAGACAGCCGCGATGAATGCGTCGCGCGGCACGATCTCGACCCCCTTCACCTTGACCGGGTCCAGCGCCAGCAGTCCCAGCTCGCGGATCGGACGCATGATCGCGACGTGACCGGGGTAGCGTAGCGTCTTGTATTCCATGGTGCGGACCTTGCCGCGATACGCCCACGGCATCGTCGAGATCCCGCCGCCGGTGTGAAAGGCCTCGAGCGTCCCGACCGGGCTTGGGAACTCGACCGATTCGAGCTCGGAGAGCGCGTCGACGCGCTCCGGCCGGCCCTCCCGCAGGACCCACGACGGGGTCGTGTAGTAGTCGAGCGCGCCTTCCAGAGAGTAGACGATCTGATAGTTCAGCGGCGGCTCGGGCTGTTGCGGCAACCCGCCCACGAAGATCTTGACGCTCTCGGCGTCGCCGACGCGGCGGATTCCCTCCGCCGCGATGATGTTGACCATCCCGGG
The DNA here is from genome assembly GCA_036003865.1 of Gemmatimonadales bacterium. Taxonomy (GTDB): domain Bacteria; phylum Gemmatimonadota; class Gemmatimonadetes; order Gemmatimonadales; family GWC2-71-9; genus 20CM-2-65-7. Next base: position 13,124 of record DASYRZ010000015.1, read on the forward strand.
CGCAAGGCCACAGTCCGGGATGACCGAAACGCGCTTTTTCTGCGCGGCGGCGTGGAGCGTTTTCTGTTTTTGGACGATTTCGGTGTTGCCGCCGAGGTCCGCGCAGTGCAGGCCCATGGCGACGGCGGCTTTGCTGACTGGATAATTGAAGTAGTACGGGAGGGCGTTCATGACGGCGTCATGGCCCCGCATCAGTTTGCGGAGCTGGGGGCTACGCTTCGCATCGAGGCGCGCCGTGACCAGCCGCTTGGCTTTCTTCTTCTTGAGGAATGCGGCCGCGCGCCCGGGATGCAGGTCCGCGAGCGTAACACGCTCCACGTCGGGGCGCTGGAGCAAATCGTACGCGCAAGCGGAACCCTGCAGCCCAGCGCCCAACACGAGCATGCGCATCGCGGCAACGCCTCCGAGTGATGAATGGGAGTTTCAGCGGCCGGAAAGCTAGTAGATTCGGCCAGCGTGTTGCACCCCTCGCAGCCTCAAACCGCGCCTGGCGGCGCCGCGGAGCTCACGCGTCAGCGCGTGATTCGCGCCGCGCTAGAGCTGTTCACGACGCGGGGCTACCACGACACGACCACGGCGCAGATCGCGAAGAAGGCGGGGATCGCCGAAGGGACGATCTACCGCCATTTCGCGAGCAAGCAACAGCTCGTGAACGAGCTGTATCGCGCGGCGCAGCGATGGGCCCTTAAAGTCGCACAGGAGAAGGGACGCGATGCCGAGGCGGCTCGCGCGCAACTCACAGCAGTGGCACATGGATTGATCGACGGCGCGGCGCACGATACGCCGATCGTCAAACTGGGATTATTGGAGCGGCTCGACGCGGTACTCGATGACGAGAGCCGCAAGACCGAGCGGGAGTTTCGGTTGGCGCTCGAGCGGGTCGTGGCAGAGGGGAAGGCGCAGGGCTCGGTGCGGGCTGGCGCGGTGGAGATCTGGGCGGGGGTTTGGCTCGCGACGATCAGGCACGCGCTGGAGAAGGTCGTCGGCGGAGACTGGAAGCCGGGCGATGCCGGCGTGCGGTTAGTGATCGACGCAGCGTGGCGAGCTATTAGCGCGTAGACGATGGGCCCCGCTCCGCGACAAAACCGCACAGTCGCTGCGCGGGCCCCCTCACTCAGGCACTTCTAGGCGCGCCGTAGTTCGAATAGCGCGATCTCCGGAGGTACGAACACGCGCAGCGGCACTCCGACGACGCCAATCCCCCGACTGACATACAGCTGGCTCGTTCCCTGTGTGAAATGGCCCATGACGTACTTCGTGATCAGTCTCCCCGGTGACCAGCCGATCACAGGCAGATAGAACTGGCCGCCGTGGATATGGCCGGCGAGGGTGAGGGGAATTCCGCGGGGGGCGGCGCCGTCGAAGGCACCCGGGCGGTGCGCGAGCAGGATGCGGAACGCGTCTCGCGCGGGCGGCGTGAGCCGGAGCGCCTGGTCGAGATCGCCGTCCTGCGGATCGTCCGCGCGCCAGTTTCGCGGGTCGTCGATGCCGACGAGGGCCAGCGCGGCACCATTGCGCTCGATCACGTGCACGCCGTTTTTCACGAACAGCTGCCCCGCATCTAGGACGCCGCGAATGACCGCGTCCTGGCCGGTGTAGCGATCGTGGTTGCCGAGGACGGTCACGACGCCCAGCGGCGCGCGCAGGTCGCGAAACGCGCGCACATAGTCGGGAATGTATGACTGCGAGATGTCGATCATGTCTCCGGTCTGCACGATCAGATCGGCGCCGAGCGCGTTCGTCTGCGTCACGATCTCGCGCATTTTCTCTTCGGACATGTGGATGCCGGCATGCACGTCCGATAGATGCGCTAGGCGCAGTCCGTCCAATCCCGGCGGCAGATCGGGGAAGACGAGCGTCCGCCGCGTGATGGTCGGCAGACGCTCCGCGCTCCAGATGCCGTATGCCGAGACTCCGAGTCCCGCGGCGGCGTAGGCGTATGTGGCGCGGGCGAGGAACTGGCGACGGGACACATGGGAGTGGGGAGTGGGGAGTGCTTCTTGTGGATGCGCGCCGTCGCGTACCACTCCCCGCCCACGCACCTGCTGGATCAGCCACCAGACTCCCTTGCCGAGCAGGTACACACAGATCAGTCCGCAGAAAACCCAGCCGAGGAACTGCCACGCGATCCACGGCGCGATATAGGGAACACGACTGATTCCCCACAGGCTGCCGGAGAACATCCGCACGGCAACGATGCCCCAGGGGATGTTGAAGGTCACGAAGACGAGCGTGAGCCAGCGGCGCGCAGCCAGCGGCAGGCGTTCGCGCAGGTACAGATACAGCAGCACCTGAGGCGAGGCGAACAGCAACAGATAAATTAGAGCCATGACTTCCCGTACGCCGTGGTTGTCAGTGTGGTTCCCGGCGCTGCTCGTCGTACCGCTCGCGGCGCAGCGCGCGACTCCGGTCGATCGCCAGCTCGTCGTCGCGGGCGTCTGGGCTGAAGCGCGTTACAACTATGCCTACTGGGACGCCGTGCACGCGAATTGGGACTCCGCCTTCGCGGCCACGGTCACCGCCATCGGAGACCGCCCCGCTCCCACCGATCTGCAATTCTACCGCCGGCTGTGCCGCTGGGGGGCGCTGCTGAACGACGGCCAGCTCGAGATCATCCCGCCCGTCACGATCGCGAACCGTATCGCACGTCCACCGCTTGCGCTCCGCGGTATCGAGCGCCGGCCGTTCATCATGGACTACGCCACGAACGACGAGATGCGCGTCGTTCGTCCGGAGCGGTTGGCGGAGATCCTCGCCGTTCAAGGAGTGCCCGCGGCCGTGTGGATCCGCGACTCGGTCCTGCCGAGGATCGCCGCCGGCACCGAGGCGAGCCGGTGGGATCGCGCCATCGTGCAGATGCTCGATGGGGAGCGCGGCACCGCGTTGCATCTGCTGCTGCGATTGCCGGGCGGCGCCGAGCGCGGCGCGAGCGTCACGCGCAGCATCGCGCTCACGGCGCGCTGGCCGCTCGAGCATCCCGCCCTCGAAGCCGATACGCTGCCCGACGGCGTGATCTGGATGCGCGTGAATTCCTTCGCCGACCCGGATGTCGTGGGCCTGTTCGATCGCGCCCTGGGCGACGCCGCGCGCGAGGGGCCGCGCCATCGCGGCGTGATTCTCGATTTGCGGGAGGCGGGGACGCCCGATGGCAGTGACCGTGGGTACGCGATTCTCTCCCGCTTGATCGAACGCCCATTGCTCGCATCGCGCCGGCGCATGCCCATCCATCGCCCGGACTCGGCCGGCACCTGGCTCAGCACTCCCGCGGACACGATCTGGCCGCCGGTGCGGCGCGAGCGCATTCCCTATTCGGGGCCTGTCGCGCTGCTCATCTCGCCGCGCACGGCGGGAGCGGCGGAAGATTTTCTCGTGGCGTTCCAGGCGGGCGGCCGCGGACCCGTCGTCGGGGAGACCTCGGCCGGTAGTACGGGGAAAACCTCGGTCGTGGGGCTGGCGGGAGGATGGAAGCTGCGCCTGACCGTGACACGCGATGCGTTCCCGGACGGCAGAGAGTTCGTACACACCGGCATCGCGCCGCAATTCTCCGTCGCAGTCCGGGTCGAAGACGTGCTGGCGGGACGCGACGCGGCGCTCGATCGAGCCCGCGCGTACCTGACGGAGACGGCTCGCCGCTAGCTCTTCAGGCTGGCGCGGAAGAACCGGATCACGGCATTCCACGCGCTGTCGGCGACTTCCGGTTTCTCCCGTGTCCGCAGGAACCCGTGGCCCACACCCGGATAGACCGTGTACGGATAGTTTTTGCCGGCGGCCCGCATGGCCGCGGCGGCGGCGGGCAGTCCCTCATTGATGCGCGCGTCGTTCTCTCCGTACACACCGAGACCCTTGGCCTTGATCTTCGCCATGTCGGCCGGGTTCGGGCTCGAACCGTAACAGACGACGAACGCCTTCAACCGCGGCGCGTTCGTCGCATAGCGGAAGCTCTGTGCACCGCCCCAGCAGAAGCCGATCACCCCGATCTCATTCCCGCGCACCGCCTTCAGCGTGTTGAGATAGGAACGCGTTGCGTCCAGATCGGCGGTCACGGTGTCAGCGTTCAACGTCGCAATCAGCTTGCGCGCCGAGTCGGACGTCGCGGGCGTGCCACCCCGCCGGGACAACAGGTCGGGCGCGATCGCGACGAACCCGTCCTTGGCGAGCTGCTCGGTTGTCTGCCGGATGAAGTCCGACATCCCGAAGATCTCGTGGATGACGATGACGGCCGGTGCGGGCTGTGGACGCTCGGGATACGCGATGTAGGCGGTGACCGTGTCTGTGCCGCTGAGAAACTTCACGTATTCGGAGTGGATATCTCGAAAACCGGCGGTAGGGGGCGGTAGGGGGCGGTACCCTGCCGCCACCAGTAACACCGCGGCGAAGACAATACCGCCTCCTACCGCCACATACCGCCTCCTACCGTCCATAGCTCACCCTCCAGATTTTGCCACCGTAATCGTCACTCACGAGAAGCGATCCGTCCGGAAGCACCAGCAGTCCAACCGGGCGTCCCCATCGGGTTCCGTCCTGACGCTGCCAGCCCACGATGAAATCGTCCACACCCACGGCGCGCCCTCCGGTGCTGTCGACTTCCACGCGCACGACTTTCGCCCCGGTGGGAACGGTCCGATTCCACGAGCCGTGCAGCGTGACGAATGCGTCGCCCCGGTACTCGCGCGGAAACTGCGAGCCGGTGTAAAACGCGAGCCCGAGCGGCGCCGAGTGCGCCTGGATCGTAATGGCCGGCGGCTCGACGCGCGAGCAGTCGGCCGATCCGTACTCCGGATTGGGTTTGCCCGGCAGGTAGCAGTTGGGCCAGCCGTAGTAGCGGCCGTCCTTGATGATGTTGACATGCTCGGGTGGCACATCATCGCCGAGGTTGTCGCGGTCGTTGTTGCCGCCCCACAGCTCACCCGTCTTGGGGTTGAAGGCCATGCCGACGGTATTGCGGAGGCCTCGCGCGAAGATCCGCCCGCCCGAGCCGTCGGGATTGAACTGCGTGACCGCGGCGCGCATCGAGTCGCGCTCGTCGCACAGGTTGCAGGAGGACCCGACTGCGAGATAGAGCTTGCCGTCTGGGCCAAAAATGATCGTGCGCGTCGAGTGGCCGCCCCCCGGCACCTTGGGGACGATCATGACCGGTGCAGCACCGCCCGGATCGAAGCGCTTCACATCGCGCTCTTCGGCGACGTACATCGTGTCGCCGCGGAAGGCGATGCCGAATGGGCCCTTCAAGCCATCGGCCACGACGACGACGCTGTCGGCGATGCCGTCGTGGTTCCCGTCGGTCAGCCTGACGATCTGACCTGAGCCCGGCTGCGAAGCGTACACCGCGTTGCCCGGACCGAGCGCGAGATACCGGACGCCCTGGAGCTTGTCCGCAAACACTGAGATCTTGAAGCCGGGCGGCAGACGGAGCGTCTCGTCCGCTCCCTGTCCCGCCGCCGGAGCGGGACCGCGGCAGGCAATAGCAAAGATCGCAGCCAGGAAAACGCGCTGGTGCATCGATCACCTCCGGCCGGCGGCCATCGTTCGAAGGAGCAACTTGCCTTCCGGGTCCACTCGGACCTCGGTCGGAGCGAACGGCAAATCGAGGCGCAGATCTGTCTCGCGGCGCGTCACGGCAACATCGCGGCGGACGACCGCTCCGTCAGGTCCGCGGAATTCCAGCGTCAGGACCGGCAGGCGGAACAGCCCCCACTCCGGTTTCTGGCGCTGTGTGATACCTACGGACAGGCGTCTTGCTCCGCCGTCGTACCGCCAGGCAACGTCGAGCTGGGGGTACCCGGGCTGGTACAGCCATTGGCGGAAGAACCAGCCAAGGTTCGCTCCGGCCGACTTTTCCATCACGTACTGAAAGTCCTCACTCGTTGCGGTCGAGTCGCGGTAGGTGTTGTAGTAGTTCCGGAGCCCGCGGAAGAACGCCGAGTCGCCGACGAGTCCCCGCAGCATGTGCAGGACCCACGCGCCTTTGGGATAGCTGTTCGCGTTGAGCAGCTTCATCGGATCGCTCGCATGCGCCGAATCCACGATCGGCCGGTCCGTTACATCGGACTTGAAGTACGACTCGGCGTTCTCGTGCATCGCGTTCGTAAGGACCGAATCGCCGTCCAGTGCTGCACCGATGACGCCATCGAAGTAGGTGGCGAAGCCCTCCGAGAGCCAGAGATGCGGCCAGTCGCGCGGCGTGACCGCGTCGCCGAACCATTGATGCGCGGTCTCATGCCGCACGACGCCTTCGCTCATCCTCCGCTCGACGTACGGCTTCTCGGCGTAAAAGATCGCGCTCGCGTTCTCCATGCCGCCGAAGCGCGTCGAGGATTCGACGTGCTTGAGATTCTCGTAGGGGAACGGGCCGATCAGGCGCTGCATGACTTCGACGATCTCGGTCGCGCGGCGGAAGGGCACGGAGTCGGCGTAGGCCGAGTCTTCGGGATAGGTCCACACCTCGATCGGGATCGTGTGGCGGCCGCTTATCGCAGGCCGATGCTTCGAGACCGTGAACTCGCCGGCGCCGATCACCATCGTGTAGGTCGGAATGGGTATCTCGCGAGTGGACCACGACCATCGTCCCGGTTGACGCGGACGTTCCGAAACGTCTTCCACGCCGTTCGATACGACCTTCCATGACGGCGGCACCTGTACCGCGAAGCTGACCCACGCCTTGTCCGCCGGGCGGTCCACGGTTGCCAGCCAAAAGCGGGCTCGCTCCGGCCAATTATCCGCGAACACCACGCGATGGCCATACGCGTTGGTGCGTTCGATCAAGCCATCCTGCGGGACCCCGTGGTAGCTGATTGCGACCTGCGCGTAGTTCTGAGGACCGGAGGGCGAGACCGTCGAAGGCTTGCCGAGTGGAAGACGTAGAACACGCCCATCATATGAAAAACGCACTGGGGCGAAGCGCTTCTCCTTCGCTCGAGCCGTATCGGAGTAAGGCACGTAGTTGGTCCACATCGCGTTGGTGTACCCAACGCTATCAACCGTCATCCCAATGAGGTCAAGCGACAACGTATCCGGACCGCCCGGACTGCGCTTGAACGTCACGTAGGCATCGACTGCGATGGTGTCACTCGCTTCCGACAGAGTCACGACGAACCTGTAATCGAGGACATCAATTCCCGGCTTCGGGCCAAGGGACCGCGTAGACATCCAAAGCAACGCCACGGCCGCCATGGCCAATGAGTTATTTCGCATACACACCACGCAGCGCCGTCTCCGCCTTCGGCATCTTGTCCCGACTGGCGATCGCCTCCTCGGCGGCCTTCGCGACCAGCGCAGCCACTTCCGCCTCGATCTCGCCGAGCCGCTTCGCGGGGACGCCCTCTTCCTTCAGGTACTCCTCGTATAGCCCAATCGGATTACGCTTGCCCCATGCGCTGAACAACTCGGGCGGAAACGTTTCCCGGGCCTCGCGCTCGTCGTGCGTCGCGTGTCCACCCATGCGGAATGTCTCCGCGATCAACAGCGCGGGTCCGTCTCCCTTACGACACCGCTCGGCGGCGATTCGTGTTGCCGCGTAGGCATCGAGCACGTTGTTGCCGTCGAACGTTGCGCCCCAGACGCCGTAGCTCGCCGGCCAGTCCCTGAAATCAGCGGGGAGATGGTGCTGCTCGAGGCGCGTGCCGAGCGCGACCTGATTGTTTTCGATGATGAAAATGGCGGGGAGGCGCTGCACCGCGGCGAAGTTGGTGCCTTCATGCGCCGCCGCGGTCTTGGTCGATCCGTCACCCACCCAGGTGAGCGCCACGCGGGGTTCGCGCTTCAGCTTGAACGTCAGCGCGATGCCGCTGATCACCGGCACCATGTCACCGACATGCGAGATGGGTTGCAGCACGCCATGCGAGAAGGACCCGACGTGCAGGTCGCGGCCACCGCTCGGCGAGTCGGCGGTGGCGAGATAGGCGCGCAGCATATCGGCGATCGGCATCCCCATCTCGCAGCAGGCCGCGGCGTTGCGAATCATCGGTGCGACGATGTCTATGCCGCGCTCGAGCGCGTGCACCGGGCCGACGGTCGTGGCTTCTTCGCCGGTCCCGAGCCAGGCCTTGGAGATGACGCCGGTGCGGACCCAACGCTTCAGCTCGATGTCATGCAGCCGGGCCCGCAGCAAGCCGCGGTACAGCTCGAGCTTCGCCTCGCGGGAGAGCGCGCCGACGACGGCCGCGCGCTCGCGATCGACCTCGAGAGTCGCGCGGAAGCTCCGCACCAGCGCGGGATCCGGTTTCCAGTCGACGTACTCCGGTGGGTCGAAGGCGGGGAACCGCTTCACGGCACTCCGGCAACGCTCCGGCCGAGGTCGATCACGGTCGCGCCGGCCGGCACCTGCACGTTCGTCCCCACGGCTGCACAGCCAGCAGTGCCAGCAGCGCGATCACGAGAACTTCTCCTTCAGCTTGCCCAGGAACCCGCTGCCCGATGAGGGGGCAGCCCCCGTGAGCGCCTCGGCGAACTCGATCGCGGTCGCGAAGCGGTCATCGGGATTGGTCTGCAGCGCCTTGGTGAGCGCCTTTTCGAGCGGATCGGGGACGTCAGAGCGCAGCGACCGGATGGGGATGGGCTGGCTGCGGAGCCGCGCGATCATCATCTCCTGCGCGTTGCGCCCCTGGAACGGCAGCTTGCCGGTGAACATCTCGAACGCCACGATGCCGAGCGCGTAGATGTCGCTGCGCGCGTCGAGTGGTCGGCCGCGGATCTGCTCGGGACTCATGAACTCGGGCGTGCCGAGAATGATGCCGGTCGCCGTGAGCTTCGCGATGGCGGGGTCGGCGCGGCGCTCCTTGGCCAGGCCGAAATCCATCACCACGGCGTGCTCGGCGCCGCCACCGTCGTCCGGCACCAGCATCACATTCTCGGGCTTCAGGTCGCGGTGAATGATTTGCAGCTCGTGCGCATGGTGCAGCCCCGCGCACATCTGCTTGAGCAGGGTCACACCCAGCGTGATGTCCATCGGCCCGCCACGCACTTCCCGTTCCGAGAGCAGCTCGCCCTTCAGGAAGGGCATCACCAGATAGATCAGCCCGTCCTCCGATTCTCCGAGCCGGAGGATCCGGCACACGTTGGGATGATCGAGCCGCATCGCCAGTCCCGCTTCGCGGCGCAGGCGCTCCACGGAGCTTTTATCCGACGCGAGCCGGGGCGAGAGAACCTTGATCGCCACCGTTTCGCCGGAGGAGACCTCCTTGGCGAGATAGACGTAGGACATCCCGCCCTCGCCCAGCTTCTTCATGACCTGATAGCGCGCGTCGAGGATCTGGTTGGAGAGGCTCGACGCCCGATCGAGGCCGGACTTCCTGGGCGGAAGCGGCGTCCGCACGCCGGTCCCGCCGCCGGACGGGGGAGCCGCGGCAGGTTTCTTGGCCTGGATTTCCACGAGCATGCTGCCGTCTTTCGGGCAGAAGCGTGCGCCCGTGTCGGTGTACACCGATCCACACTTGGGACAGCGGCGCTCGCTCATTGCCGGACCAAGTTGCGCCCTTCGTTCTTGGCGCGATAGAGGGCCTGATCGGCGAGCGAGATGAAGCTATCGGAGCTGTGGACGCGGTCGTCGGGGAACGACGCGACGCCGATGCTGACCGTCATGTGCAACGGATCTTCACCCGGATCGGCAAAGTCGCGCGCCATCACGCGGCGCCTGAGCCGCTCGGCAAAAATCGCCGCGCCGTGGGGCGCGGTTTCCGGCATCACGACCACGAACTCTTCACCGCCGTAGCGTGCCACGATATCCACCGAGCGCGCTTCGCGCCGCAGCAGCTCGCCGACCTGCCGCAGCACCGAGTCGCCGGCGATGTGGCCGCGCGTGTCGTTGATCGATTTGAAACGATCGATGTCGGCGAGCAGGATCGTCAGCGCCAGATTGTAACGCCGCGCGCGGTCGAGCTCCTGCGCCAGCGCCTCGGCCAACGCGCGGCGGTTCATGCAGCCGGTGAGCGCGTCGGTGGACGCGAGCTTCTCGAGCCGCTGCTTGTCCGACACGGCGCTCTCGAAGTCGTAGGCCTTTTCGATCGCCGACACCGCCGTCTTGATGACGGTTTCGGCGAACTGCGCGTCGGCGCGCGTGAGTGGCGGATCGTCGCCGGTGGTCCGCAAGAAGAAGACGCCGATCTGCTGGTCTTTCATCCAGAACGGCAGCGCGACGGCCGAGCGGGTGGGCACTTTGATCTCTTCCCGCTCCCAGCGGCGGCGCTCTTCTTCATAAAGCGGATCGGTGGCGACCTCCTCGACCAGCACCAGCCGGCCGCTCGACACCGCCTTGCGGATTTCGGGGTAGCGCGCCAGCTCGATCTGCAGATTGCGCAGCATCGGGTTTTCGTACGCGGCCACGACGACGCCCTGCTGATCGCCCGGCTTGGCGAGCACCATCGAGCACTTCGAGATGTTGAGGGCGCGGGCGACGCGCCGGGCGAGGATGTGGTACATCTCGTCCGGCTTGAGCGAATCGGTGACCTCGTGGAGGATGTCCACCATCGCGGCGCGGCTGCGCGCCTCTTCGCGCGCCTGCGCCAGCGCGCGACCGACGCGAATGTGCGCTTCGACGCGTGCGAGCAGCTCGCGCACCCGGAACGGTTTGGAGATGAAATCGGCGGCGCCGAGGCCCAGCGCCCGCACCGTGGCCTCTTCGGGTGGCATGGACGACACCATGAGGACGGGCAGATCGCGATAGCGGTCGTCCTGCTTCAAGCGCTCGAGCAGCTGCAGCCCGTCCACCTTGGGCATCATGATGTCGAGCAACAGGAGGGCGGGCTTGACCTCTTCGAGTTTGGCGAAGAGCCCGTCCCCGCCCGGGCACACCGCGACCTCGTACCCGTTCTCCTTCAGGATCCAGGTCAGCGTCTGCACCAGCGATGCGTCGTCGTCGGCGACCAGAACCCGCGTGGCGGGAGCTCCCATCAGTCCGTTGCCTCGAGCAGCGAGCGATCCACGTTGCCGCCACTGACCACGAGCACGGTCGTCCTGGCTCGTGGCACGAGACCCGCGAGCAGCGCCGCCGTGGTGGCTGCCCCCGACGGCTCGACCGCGAGGCGGCAGGTGCGCCATAGAAACTGCACGGCGGCGCGGATGCTGTCATCCTCGACCAGCACGACGCCGCGAATCCGCTCCCGCTCCCGCGTCAGCTCGGCGAAGGGGATGTTGCCGACGTTGAGGGTGATCAAGCCGTCGGCGATGCTGCCGGTGCGGTCCAGGCGCACCACTTTTCCCGCGGCGAGCGAGCGGTGCAGCTTCGGCGCGCCGGTGGGCTCGACGCCCCAGACGGAAGCCTCGCTCTGCGCCGCCGCGAGCCCCGCGACGATCCCGGAGATCAGACCGCCGCCGCCCACCGGCACCACCACCGTCTCGACCTCCGGCAGCTGCTCGACGATCTCGAGGGCGACGGTCGCCTGTCCGGCGACGATGTCGGGATGATCGAATGGCGGGACGACGGCGAGGCCGTCCTGCAGCGCAATCTCTTCCGCCTTCAGGCGCCGGTCTTCCGAAGTGCGGCCCGCGAAGACGACTTCACCGCCCCACTTCTTCACGCCCTCGACTTTCACGGCGGGCGCGGTCTCGGGCATGGTGACCACCGCGCGCACGCCGAAGTGTTTCGCGGCGTACGCGACCGCCTGGCCGTGATTGCCGGAGGAGTAGGTGATCACGCCCCGCTCGCGGACGGCTGATGGCAGACGGCGGATAGCATTGTAGGCCCCGCGGATCTTGAACGCCCCCATCGGCTGCTCGTTCTCGAGCTTGAGATGCGCGCCCAGCTCCTCGACATAGAGCAGCCGTGTCCGGCGCGCGATCCCACCCCTCCGCAGGCCGGCTGCGGCGTCCTGGATGTCCTTGGGCGTGATCACGCTATTTCTTCGGTTTCGCCCGGGCCTTGGCTTTGGACTTGGCCGGAGTCTTTGCAGGAGGCGGCGTCTCGTCGTCATCCTCCTCGATCTCCTCGTCTTCATCTTCCTTCACGACGCGCGCCACATCCACGACCAGGTCGCCCGGCGTCAGGTTCATGATCTTCACGCCCTGCGTGTTGCGGCCGGAAATCCGGATCCCCTCGACGGGCACGCGGATCATGATCCCCTTCTTCGTGATCATCATCAGCTCGTCGTCCGGGAGGACTTCTTTCAGCGCGATGATCTCGCCGGTTTTGTCGCTGCGCTTCAGCGTGATGATGCCGCGGCCGCCGCGATGCTGCACCCGGTACTCGTCCAGCTCGGACCGCTTGCCCATGCCCTTCTCCGTGACGGTGAGCAGCGTGGACTTGCGGCGCACCACGACCATGTCGATGACGTGGTCTTTCTTGTCGAGCTCGATGCCCTTCACACCGGTGGCCGTGCGGCCCATGTCGCGCACGTCTTTCTCATGGAAGCGGATGCTCATGCCGTGTGCGGTGGCGAGCACGATGTCGTTCTTCCCATCGGTCACCTGCACGTCGATCAGCTCGTCGCCCTTCTCGATGTTGATGGCGCGGATGCCGACCGAGCGCGGGTTGCCGAACTCCGACAGCACCGTCTTCTTGACCACGCCGTCCTTGGTGGCGAAGAGCAGGAACTGGTCTTCCGAGAACTCGCGCACCGGCACGAGCGCAGCCAGCCGCTCGTCGGGCTTCATCGCGACGCACGAGAGGATCGGCTTGCCGCGCGCGGCGCGGGCCGCTTGCGGGATCTCGTGCACCTTGAGCCAGTAGCACTGCCCCTGCTCGGTGAAGAACATGACGTAGTCGTGGGTCGAGGCGATGAAGAGGTGCTCGACCCAGTCGTCTTCCTTCTGATGCGCGGCGATCACACCCTTGCCGCCGCGGCGCTGCCGCCGGTAGGCGGAAACGGGGAGCCGTTTGATGTAGCCGGCGTGGGACACGGTGATCACCATGTCCTCTTCGGCGATCAGGTCCTCGATCGAGAACTCGCCCTGATCGGCGACGATCTCGGTGCGCCGCTCGTCCCCGAAGCCCTGCGCCAGCTCGGTCAGCTCTTCCTTCAGGATCTTCATCCGCCGCGGCTTGGACGCCAGGATCTCCTTGCACTCCTTGATGAACTTGCGGACGTCCTTCAGCTCCTCCTCGAGCTTCGTGATCTCGAGGGCGGTGAGCCGCGCCAGGCGCATGTTGAGGATTTCGGCCGATTGCTTCTCCGACAGCTTGAACCGCTTGCGCAACGCTGCATCCGCCGACGGCGTGTCCTTCGATTTCTTGATGATCCTGATCACTTCGTCGATGTGGTCGACGGCGATCTTCAAGCCTTCGAGGATGTGCTCGCGGTCCTGCGCCCGCTGCAGCTCGAACTGGGTGCGACGCGTGATGACGGTGTGGCGGTGCTCGATGAAGTTTTGCAGGATCTCGATGAGCATCATTTCCTTCGGCACGCCGTCCACGAGCGCGAGCATGATGGCGCCAAAGGTCTGCTGCATCTGCGTGTGCTTGTAGAGCTGATTTAGCACGACCATCGGGATGACGTCGCGCTTCAGCTCGATGACCAGCCGAATCCCTTCCTTATCCGATTCGTTGCGGACGTCGGTGATGCCCTCAAGCTTCTTCGCGAGCACGAGGTCGCGGATCTGCTCGTGGACGCGCTCGGGGCTGACCTGGTACGGAAACTCCGTCACGACGATCTGCTGTTTGCCGGTCGACTCCTTCTCTTCGGCGATCGCGCGGGCCCGGATGATGATGCGGCCGCGGCCCTTCTCGTAGCACTCCTTGATGCCCTCGCGCCCGTAGATGATCGCGCCGGTCGGGAAATCGGGACCTTTCACGAACTTCCGGATGTCCCTGATCGTGGCGTTGGGATGATCGACCAGATGCACGATCGCCTGGACGACTTCGCCGAGGTTGTGCGGCGGGATGTTCGTGGTCATCCCGACCGCGATGCCGGCCGAGCCGTTGACGATCAGGTTCGGCAGCCGTCCCGGAAGCACGGTGGGCTCCTGCAGGCGGTCGTCGAAGTTGGGGACGAAGTCGACGGTGTTCTTGTCGATGTCCTCCAGCATCGTCATGGCGATGCGCGTGAGCCGCGCTTCGGTGTAGCGGTATGCCGCGGCGGAGTCGCCGTCGACCGATCCGAAATTCCCCTGCCCGTCGATCAGGGGGTAGCGCAGCGAGAAGTCCTGCACCATGCGGACGAGCGAGTCGTAGACCGCGATGTCGCCGTGCGGATGGTATTTGCCGAGGACGTCGCCGACGACGGTGGCGGCTTTCTTATAGGGCCGGCCGGGCACCAGGCCCAGCTCGTGCATGGCGTAGAGGATGCGGCGGTGCACGGGCTTCAGGCCGTCGCGGACATCGGGCAGCGCGCGCTGCACGATGACGCTCATCGAATAGTCGAGGAAAGACTCTTTTAACTCATCCTCGATCAGCCGAGGGAGGATGCGCTCGCGGACGTTAGGACCGGTCATTGGACTCGGCGTTGAAGTGGGATAAGATGATGAAAATTAAATACTTAGATGGCGAAAGACAAGGCGCGGACCTTCAGATTTCCACGACGATCTTCCCTAGCTGCTCCGCTTTCCCCAAGCGCTCGTACGCCGCTCGCGCCTTAGCCAGAGGATAGACCTTGTCGACGATCGGCCGCAGCTCTCCCTGCCCGAGCCGCCTCACCACCGCAGCGTATTCGGCTGCATTGCCCATCGTGGATCCGAGGATGCTCCACTGGTGCCAGAACAACCTCCGGATATCGAGCCCGACCTGTGGCCCTGACGTCGCACCGCACGTCACGAGCCGGCCGCCGCGACACAGACTGCGAAGCGACTCGTCCCAGGTAGCGGCTCCGACATTCTCGACGACTACGTCGACCCCGCGCTTGTTCGTGAGCGCCCGGACCTCCTGCGACACCTTTTGCGTGCGGTGATTCAGCGTGACGTCGGCGCCGAGCCCTTTCGCGGCGGCGAGCTTGTCATCATTGGACGAAGTAGCGATCACCTTCGCGCCCAACAGCTTTGCGATCCGCAGGGCCGTCAGGGACACGCCGCCGCCGATGCCCCATACCAGCACCAATTCCCCCTCCTTGACCCGCGCGCGCGTAATGAGCATTCGCCAGGCCGTGAGCGTCACAAGCGAAAACGCCGCGGCCTCCGCCCACGACAGCGGCGGCACCAGCGAAGGAATGGGGGCGACGTTGTGGACGGGCACCGTCACGAGCTCCGCGAACGTGCCGGGCAGGTGCTCACCGAGGAGACGATAGTTCACGCACAGCGACTGCTCCCCCGCCTGGCAGAACTCGCACGTGTAGTCCGAGATTCCCGGGTTCAGCATCACGCGGTCGCCCGGACGCACGGCGGTAACGTCCGGTCCCACCGACTCCACGATGCCGGCGCCATCGGCGCCGACGACGTGAGGAAAGCGGTCCGCGGTGCCGGGCAGGCCGTCCGCAACGAAGAGATCGAGGTGGTTCAGCGCTGCCGCGCGAATGCCGACGCGCACCTCGCCCGCCTGGGGAGCGGGAGCATCGGGAACGTACGTCATTTGGAGCTTGTCGATTCCGCCGCTGGCGGTGAGCACGCAGGCGCGCATAGCGCCGTAAATCTATGGCCGGAACGTGGGCGTAATCATCTGCTCCGTGCCCGTCGTGGGCAGGGGAACCGGGGTCGCTGAGGAAACCGGCTGAACATACACGCGGTACGAGGGATTGCGGCGGTTCTGCGGCTGCGCGTTCACGACCAGCGCCACGAGATCCCCCGATGGCGAGACCGCGAACGATGCGATCGCGAGATCGGTGCCCGTCAGCGCCGTGGTCGCGCCGGTCGCGAGATCGGCGCGCATGACCTGCTGCACCGTGCGGTTCCCCTCACGCCGTTCGACGAGATAGGTCAAGGCCCCATCACGCAGGAACCGAGGCTCCGACTCGCGTTGCTGGGCCCCCCGTGTGAACTGGCGCTGATTCGAGCCGTCCCGCGCCATCAGCCAGATGTGCGTCTCCTTGTTACGCGTGGAGACGAACGCAATCGTCTGGCCGTCGGGGGAGACGGTCGGTGACGAATTCACCGAATCCCGCGTGAGCTGCACGGTGCCGCTGCCGTCCACATTCACGGCCCAGATCTGCTGCTTGCCGGCGCTGCGAGCCGAGTGGAACACCACGGTCTGCCCGTCCGCCGTGAAGGCCGGCCGCCCGTCCGCCTGCGGGTCGGTGGTGATTCGCGTCGCGCCGGTCCCATCCGCGTTCATGACGTAGATCTCGGGATTCCCATCCCGCTGTGAGACGAACGCAATGCGGGAACCGTCCGGGGAGAATATCGGATCGCTCGCTGAAGTCGTATCAGAGGCGGGCGTGAGCTTCGTGAGCTGCGCCAGATTCGAACGCTCTACCGTAAACAGCTGAAACTTGCCGGGCGTATTCGGGAACGCGCGCGAGCTCGCCACGACGATCTCGCCCACCACGTACACGTCGGCGATCGCGGTCTTTCCACCCGGAGCCGTGGCCGTCACCTTCGCATGACCGTACCCGGCACCGGACACCGTGCCGTCCTCGCCCACGGCGGCGATCTGTGGATTGTCGCTGCTCCAGGTGAGGTTGGACGCTGGCCCCAGGACGTTCCCCTGGTCGTCGGCGTAGCTGGCGCGCAGCGTGTGGCGCTGGTTGAGACCAATACCTACCCGCGGCTGCGTGAATTTCACCGAGCCGGCGATGACGCTGATGTTCCACGCCACGGCGAGTCCGGATGCCGGTCCACGGACAGTGAGCTGGGTCTTCCCGACGGCGCGACCGGTGAGCGTGCCCGTCTGCACGTCGAAGCTCGCGATGCCAGGATCGGTAACGATCCATCGCAGCGGCGCCTCCGGGACCGGTACGTTCTCAGCCGTCAACGCTCGCGCCTCGAACTTGGCGCTGCCCGTCAGAGGCACCTGGACTTCGGCCGAGGACCCCGGAACGATCGCGAGTTTAGTAACGACTTGATGGACTGAGACTTCGATACTCTTACTCTGCAGCAATCCCGAAACGGTCAGGATCGCCTTGCCTGGGCCCGCGGCGGTGACGACACCGGCCAGGCTGACCCGCGCGACGCTTTGATCGCTCGATGCCCATTGCAGGACCAGCGGGTTGACCGTGCGGTTGTTCTGCGTAGCCACCATGACATGCAGCGTATCCAGTTCTCCCGGTGACAACATCAGCGACGACCCTTCGCGCACGCTGAACTCCGCTTGCTGCACCACGACCGGGGCGGTGGCGGTGAGCCCTCCGGCGGCGGTCGCCTGGATCGTGCCCTGACCGGGCGCGAGCGCGACGACATTGCCGCTCTGATCGACGCTGGCGACATCGGGCCGCAGCGACGTCCATGTGACGACTACGGGCGCGGCCGCGGAGCCGTCCTCCTTGAGGGCGCGTGGCGAGACCCGGGTGTTCTCAGAGGCCAGCAGGTAGACGACCCCAGGCTCGAGCCGCAGCGCGGTGGCTGGGCCACTGCCGGGTGGTTGGCCGAGGAAAGGGTCAGGCCCCGCAGGCGGGGGTGGCGCCGCCGGGGGGCCAGGGGGCGGTGCGGGAGGAGGCTGGGCCGGTGCGCCGCCTGTAACCTGGACGGCGGCCTGCCCGCGCCGGG
The DNA here is from genome assembly GCA_036003865.1 of Gemmatimonadales bacterium. Taxonomy (GTDB): domain Bacteria; phylum Gemmatimonadota; class Gemmatimonadetes; order Gemmatimonadales; family GWC2-71-9; genus 20CM-2-65-7. The sequence goes on from DASYRZ010000015.1 coordinate 30,617, forward strand.
CGCCCACCCGGGCTTCGATGATGGCCACTCCGTTCCCGACCCCGGTAACGGTGCCGTTGTTGTCGACCTTTGCGACGTTCACGTTGTTCGACGACCAGATGATGCGCACCGTGGGGATCACATTGCCGATGCGATCGAAGGCGGTGGCGAGCAGACCGCTCCGTTCGCCGACGCGGATGGTCACCGAGGGCGGCGCTACCTGCACTTCGGCGACATTCTGCGCCGCCGCAGCACCGGGAACGCAGCAGGCGAGCACGGCGACCAGTCCGCATCTGGAGGGGGTCATGGTTGGCGAATGTGTGTCCGGCTAAATGGCGTTGTCAAGCCAACTTGTCACTGGGAGGCGCCAAGCGTGAGACCGAAAAGCGGGTAGTTCGTGTCACTTGCGAGGTCAGAATCCTGAGATAAGCTATAGGCCACCCACGACGCCCCCGCACCTATCAGCATAGGAGAAGATCCGATGCTTGAGCAGACGGACGTAACGGAGAGTAGTTGGCCTGGACCGGGGTTCATGGAGCCGATGTTCCCGTCGGCACCCACGCCCGCACCGACGCCGTCGATGCCGATGGAAGAGTCGTCGCGCCCGTCTTCCAAGCCGAAGGCCAAGAAGAAAAAGAAAGCGGCCAAGAAGAAGGCGCGGCCCAAAGCGAAAAAGAAGCCGGCAAAAAGGAAAAAAGCAGCCAAGAAGAAACGCCGCCGCTAAGCAATCTGGCTATGACACCGCGGGAGCGTCTCGACGAGACGCTCCCGCGGCCACGTTACGGGGACTCATGCGTTCTCTCTTCTGCGTGCTGCTTCTGACATCCTGTTCGGCGCCGAAAATCCCGTTGGGAAATCCCCCGCAAGAAATCGCGGCAATGTTGCAGCGCTCCGCGTCGGACTGGAATCGCGGCGATCTCGCGGGCTTCATGAGCGACTACGCGAACGACTCGTTGACGAGCTACATGGCGGGCGGTCACGTCATGTATGGATGGCAGCCGATGTACGACCGCTACCAAAAGAACTATTTCGCGCCCGGCAAGTCGCGCGATTCGCTATCGTTCGACGAGCTGCGCGTGCGCGTGCTGACGCCCGATTTCGCGTACGCGACGGCGCGCTTCAAGCTGTCGCGCGGCGATTCGGTAGTCGCCAGCGGCCCCTTCACGCTGGTGCTCCAAAAGCAGGGAGATCGTTGGCGGATCCTGCACGATCACACTTCGGCGGATCCTAAATGA
>DASYRZ010000016.1:0-1546 GCA_036003865.1 Gemmatimonadales bacterium
CAGTGCGTGGGCCGCCTCGCCGACATGCTGCTGACGCGGCCGGATGCCGGTGCGGCAGGACCCCGCCTGCTTCTAGCCGACGGCCGTCGCGACCCTGAGGCCCGGCGCGCGTTTCCGATCCCGAGCACGCTCTTCTACCAGACGGTCGGCCTGAGCAGGCTGTTTCCGAAAAGCCCGCGGTTCGGTCGCCACAACATGGGCCACTTGCCCGAGTCTGATGTGCACGAGATGGACTCCGGCACAGCCGCGTGCCTGATGCTCCGACGGTCGGCGCTGGATCGCGTCGGCTTCTTCGATCCTCGCTACTTCATGTTCGGCGAAGACCTGGACCTCTGTTACCGCCTGAAGCTGGGCGGCTGGAAGGTCTTCTATGTCCCGTTCGCGACCGCGACGCGCAACGTCAAGCCCCAATCGCCGGAGCGCAAACGCCAGTTGTCGTACGAGCGCCACCGGGCGATGTGGACGTACCACTTCAAACACCACTCCGAGGACGTGTCCGCGTTCGGCAACGGACTCGTCTGGGCGCAGATCTGGGGCCGCTTCGTGGCAGAGCGGGTGCGGGACACCATCCGCCGCGATGGCCGCCGACCCGCGACTTAGGGATAGGCGCAGATGTATCACCAGATCGCGCGGAACAAGCGCAACAGCGTGATCGTGATCGTCGCCTTCCTGGCGGTCTGGCTACTGGCCGGGCTGATCATCGGTTTCCTCGCCTCGGGCGAGGAAGGCGCCGTCGCGGGTGGGATCGCCCTCGGCTTGCTTGGCGTTGGCGCCGCGCTGTACGCCTACTACTTCGGTGCGGCGACGGTACTGTCGGCGATGGGCGCGCATGAGGCCGACCCGCGCCAGTACCAGCAGCTGCACAACGTCGTGCAGGCGCTGGCCATCGGCTCGGGTCTGCCTTTGCCGAAGGTGTACGTCATCGACGACGCGAGCCCGAATGCGTTTGCGACCGGCCGCGACCCCAACCATGCCGCAGTCACGGTGACGACCGGGTTGCTCGCGATGATGAGCCGGGAGGAGCTCGAAGGCGTGCTCGCCCACGAGATGAGCCACATCAGGAACTACGACGTGAGGATGCTGCTCGTCGTGGTGACGATGATCGGCATGGCAGCGGTGATCTCGAGCGCGTTCTGGCGTGGCATCGGGCGCACGCGCCTGCGTGGCCAGGGAGCAGTGGTCGTGCTCGCGATCGGCCTCCTCTTCACGTTGATCGCATTCGTGGTCGGGCCGCTGATGCAGTTCGCGCTGTCTCGACAGCGCGAGTCGCTCGCCGATGTGAGCGCAGTCGAGCTCACCCGTAACCCGACGGGCCTCATCAACGCGCTCCAAAAGATCGCTCAGAACGACCGGCCGCCCGAACGGTTCAACCACGCCGTCGCGGCGATGATGATCGACAACCCCGACGAGCACCACGGCGGATTTTTCAGCCGGCTCTTCGACACCCACCCCCCGATCGCGGAACGGATCGCCGCGCTGCAAAGGATTGCGAGCGTCCAGCAACTCTAGGCTCCGGCAGGTCGAGAGCGAGACAGCCCCGCTCTTC
>DASYRZ010000017.1:0-5560 GCA_036003865.1 Gemmatimonadales bacterium
AGACCGACGTGTGTAGACATGTGCGGCATTAGCGGCATCGCGCACTCGCCTCAGCGCGCGTCAGATGTCAGCGAGGCCCTCCTCGTGCGCATGCGAGACGCGCTGCACCACCGTGGCCCGGACGACGCCGGGGTGTTCGTCGAGGGCCCCGTTGGTCTCGCGCTGCGCCGTCTCAGCATCGTGGACCTGGCCACGGGACATCAGCCGATGGCCAACGAGGATAGATCGCTCGTGATCGTGTACAACGGGGAGATCTTTAACCACGCCGATCACCGACCCGGTCTCGAGGCCAGGGGTCACGTGTTTGCGACGCGATCCGACACGGAGACGATCCTGCATTTGTACGAGGACTATGGCGATCGCTGCGTCGAGCATCTCCGGGGCATGTTTGCGTTCGCCATCTGGAATCGCCGCACCAAGGAGCTGTTCGTGGCGCGCGATCGGCTCGGCGTGAAGCCGCTCTACTACGTCCACGCGGACGATGGATCCCTCTTCTTCGGCTCCGAGATCAAGGCGCTGCTGGCCGCCAATGCGATCCGTCCGACCCTGCACGTCGCTGCGCTGCCCGAGTATCTCGCCAATCGGGCCACCAGCGGGGCGACGACGCTGTTTGCCGGGGTGCAGCGGCTCCCGCCGGGGCACACCCTGCGCTGGAAGGATGGGAAGGTGGAGATCCGCTGCTACTGGGACGCTCGTCCCGGAGATGTTCCCGAGGACGGTGCACGGGCTGTGGCGGACTGCATCGATGAATGGCGTGAGTTGTTCCGCACTTCCGTCCGGCTGCGGCTGATGGCCGACGTGCCGCTGGGGCTGTTCCTGTCAGGGGGCATCGACTCGTCCGCCATTGCCGGCGTGATGAGCCAGATGGTCGCCGAGCCCATCAAGACGTTCTCGGTGGCGTTCAATGATCCCGAGGCGACCGAGCTCGAATATGCTCGGCTGGCGGCGCAGGCGTTCGGGACGGATCACCACGAGGTGCTCGTCGAGCCGTCTGATTTCGCGGCGGCGCTCCCGCACCTGATCTGGCACGAAGACGAGCCAATCGGTCACCCGGCGAGTGTGCCGCTCTACTTCGTGTCGCAGCTCGCGCAGCGGCATGTGAAGGTGGTGCTGACCGGCGAGGGAAGCGATGAACTCCTGGCGGGCTACTACCGGTATCGCACAACGCTGTTGAACCTGTCCGCGGGACGGTTGTACCACCGCTTCTCGACGGATCGCATCCGGCGCTTTGTCCGGAGCGTCGCGGCCGGCGTTGCGCCGGCCTCCCTTGCACGCAAGTTGCCACGGACGTTTCTGTGGCGCACACCCGATATCGACGCGCTGTATTTCGACAACTTCGCGGTGTTCACGCGCCACATGCAACGGGATCTGTTCTCGAAGGAGCTCCGCGGTCAACTGGAGCACGTCAACCCCCACGCCGGCATGCGTCACTATTTCGACGCTCCCTCTTCGGCGAGCGTGCTCCAGCGATTGTTGTACGCCGACCTGAAAACCCACTTGCACGAGCTGTTGATGAAACAGGACCAGATGAGCATGGCGGCGTCCGTTGAAAGCCGGGTGCCGTTCCTGGACCACAAGCTGGTCGAATTCTCAACGGCGCTGCCGGACCGATTGAAGCTCCGGGGCTGGACCACCAAGTATGTCCTGCGCGAAGCGATGAAGGGCCTGGTTCCGGAAGCGATTCTCAGACGGGGGAAGATGGGGTTTCCCGTTCCGCTCGGACGCTGGTTCCGCGGCGCATTCCGTCCGCTCCTGGACGAGTTCGTCGTCGGTGAGCGTGCGGTGGCGCGTGGCCTCTTTCAGCCCGATGTCCTGCAGCGACTCGTCCAGGAGCACGCCGCGGGACGCGCCGATCACACGGAGCGTCTATGGGCGCTCGTCAACTTCGAAATGTGGCAGCGTCAGTTTCTCGATGGCGAGACGCGAAAGGGCACGCTGCCCCAGATCGAGGAAGCACCACGTCACCGCAGTTCGTGGACGCCCAGGTCGGGGGCGGCGCCGAGGTAGGGGACGCCGGGGATGATGCGGCCGGCATCGACGGCGCGGCTGGTGGTTTGGAGCCGGAAGTCCCGACCGGTCACGCTCACGAACAACGGATCCGCCTGCAGGTTGGCGACGACGTCTGCGAAGGTCGCCTGCGCCTGCGTGAGGGTGAGCTCCTGCGTCGTGCCGCTGGGCTGCAGAATGAACAACCACCCCTGCCCGATGTCGGCCGCGTTCCGAGCGGCGATGTTGTTCCGAATCACGTTGCCGTTCAGGGAGCCCGCGGACCAGCCGCTCGCCGCGTGATACAAATCCACGAAGAAGTCCCAGGAGACGCCGTCCACGTTGCGGGCCACTACCGAGTCGGGCGACGCGTTGTTGCCCCAAATAATGTTGTTTTCGATGATGTTGTTCGCGACCTGACCGGTCTGTCCCTGAAACACTTGAACGCCCGCGCCCCCGTTGCCCCAGATTGTGTTCTGGTAGATCGCGTTGCCGCGGGCGTTCTGGATCAGGCCCCCGAAGTCATACCCCTGCACCTGGATGCCGTCCGCCGCGTTGTCGAACACTTCATTGAAGCGCACGATGTTGCTGTCGGCCGCGATCTGAATGCCGGCGCGCTCGTAGTTGATGCCGGAGGTGCTCGCCGAGCGAATCCGGTTGCACTCCACCAGCGTGCGCCGGGCATACCCGATGAGACCCAGATTGTTCGCCCAGGTGTTCGCCAGGTCATTCAAGGCGACGACGTTGTCGGTCGAGGGCGGCTGACCCACCTGATCGCCGCCGATGTCGATGAGCCCGTGGCCTGCGAAGGACATCGTGTTGCGGACGATGTGGTTGCGGCTGGAGCCATCGGCGATCCAAATGCAGTCGCCGGTGTTCGACACGGGTTCGCCGCAGCGCTCGATCTTGCTGTCCTCGAGGCGGTTGTCGCTGCTGCCCCACAGATGGAACGCGGCGCCGACGTCGTGCACGTGGAGATTACGCAGCCAGTTGTGGTTGGCGCCGTCGTGGAGCTGGATCGCGTACTCGACATTGCGCAGCTCCAGCCCGTCTACCACGATGTACGCCAGGCCATCGAGCCACACGAGCACATCGGACTGCCCAAGTTCCAGCACGGCCGTGGTCCCGGGCCGGACCCGATAGACGATCCGGTCCGTCGCGGTCCCGGAAGCGGCCGGCCGGATGACCTGCGACGCAAAGGCGCCCGTGAGGAGAAACAGGTCCCCCGGCCGGGCGGTCGAGTTGGCTTTGTCCAGCGTTCGCCACGCGGTGGCTGGGGTCAGTCCGTCGGCGGCATCGTTGCCTGCGCTCGCGTGCACATAGAAAACCCGCTGCGGGACCCGCACCACGGGGGCGGCGGCCGTATCGGCGCACACGGCTGGCAGGATGATTGGGTGAGTCCCGGCGTCCGGGCGGCACACCCACGTGCCGAGCGCCACGACCAGCGCCAGGTGAACTCGGAGCCTCGGGCGCCGCGCCGTGTCGGTGGCGCGATGGGACGCCGTTGCCATTGGCACTCCTCGCAGTGGAATCGCCGCGGTCACGGTGACCCTCGAAGCACCCAATATGAGGTGGCCGGAGCCCGACCGCCACCACCTGTAGCAGTGGTGCGACACCTGTCGCCGGTGCCGTTTCGTCGCGCGGCCCGTTCCGGCGGAGGTCGAACCCGCCAGGGCGCACGCGTCTTGCGTTGGGGAGCCAGAATGAGTGCACATCATGGGTGAGGTCGACCCCGCGGCGGCGGCAGCGTCCGCCATCCGGGCTCCACCGTCGGCGGGCGATCCCCCCCCGGAGGGCCGGGCGCTCGACCGGTCGCTCGTGCGGGGGATCGCCTGGACGGGCGCCAGCCGCTGGGCGACGCAGCTGCTCAGCTGGGCGTCCACCCTGATCGTCGCTCGGCTGCTGACGCCGGCAGACTACGGGTTGGTCGGCATGGCGACCATCTACATCGGGCTGTTGGTGTACGTGAACGAACTTGGACTCGGGGCCGCCATCGTGCAGCGCCGAGATTTGACGGAAGACCAGATCGCCCGGCTCGGCGGGTTGGGACTGCTGGCGGGTAGTGCGTTCGTCGCCGTGTCGCTGCTCGCGGCGACGGCCGTAGCGCGATTCTTCAGCGAGCCGGCCCTGCGGGGAATCATCGCGGTCTCGAGCCTCGTGTTTCTCACCAGCGCGCTGCAAATCGTGCCGCGGGCATTGCTCACGCGCGACCTCGCGTTTCGCAGGCTTGCCTGGGTGGACGGAGCCGAAGCACTGATCACGACGGTAACGGCGTTGCTGCTTGCGGTGTTCGGGCTGGGCTATTGGGCATTGGTGCTCGGGCCGCTCGGCGGTCGGATCGGGAGCACGGCGTTCCTGAACGTGTCGCGACCGCATCGGGTCGCCTGGCCGCGGCAGCTGAGAACCATCGCGGAGGCGATTACACTCGGCTGGCAGATCGTGGTCGCACGCGTCGCGTGGTATTTCTACAGTAACGCTGACATGACCATCGTGGGTCGGGTGTTGGGCAAGGACGCCCTCGGCGCGTACGGCATCGGGTGGACCATCGCGAGCCTGCCGGTGGAACGGGTGAGCGCGCTTGTGATCAGCGTGACGCCTGCGGTTTTTTCAGCGGTCCAACACGACCGCGTCGCCTTGCAGCGCTACCTTCGCCTCCTCACGGAGGGGCTCTCCTTCATCACGTTTCCAGCCGCGGTAGGGATCGCGCTCGTGGCGGAGGAGTTCGTGTTGCTCGCGTTGGGAGAGCACTGGCGCGCGGCGGTTCTCCCGCTCCGCTTGCTCGCGCTCTCCGCTGCCTTACGGTCGGTGAGCCCGCTCCTACCCCCGCTCCTCGTGGCCACGGGGCACGCAAGGCGCAACATGCAGCGGACGATTCTCGCGACGCTGATACTGCCGGCGCTCTTTTATGCGGGTAGCCACTGGGGGACGGCGGGTGTGGCGACGGCGTGGGTCGTCGGGCATCCCGTGTTCGTGTTCCCCTTATTCCTCTCTGCCGCTCTGCACATCACCGGGATGCGGTTCGTGCAGTATGCCCGGGCATTGGCACCCGCGATGTGGATGACCGCCGTGATGGCGGCTGCCGTGTTGGTGGTTCGCTGGGGGACGCCGAGTACATGGGCGACGGGCATCCGGTTCACCACGCAAGTGCTGGCGGGTGGAGCGGTGTATGCCGGCCTGCTGTTCGCCGCCTACCGCGAGCGCATCGGCGCCCTGTGGTCGCTCCTCCGCGGGATGCGGGGCTGAGGCCTTTAGGACGGACGGGACCGGGCAACGCGGCGGGCAGCGCGTAGCGGCGTCGCTGAATGAAGACACCGGCGAGCAGCGTCACAGGCCCTCCCCGGCGAGCAGGGCGCTGACCTGGGTCGCGAGCGCACGGTAGTCCACGGCACCGTGGCCCGCGGAGGGCGCCATGCTCCCGTTCGGCTCCGCCCAGATCGCCTCGAAGACCCGCGCCATCCCCGCGATGTCATCGGGCGCGACGGGGATCGCGCCGATGCGCCGCGCCTCATGCCCGGACGCGCTGTCGGCTTCCGCCACGACCATGGTGGTGATGCCCATGCCGACCGGCTCGTAG
>DASYRZ010000018.1:0-23227 GCA_036003865.1 Gemmatimonadales bacterium
GCGCGGGACACCGGGCTCGGCATCAAGTTGAAGTTGTATCAGCGCGAGCTGCTGTTGCAGCAGGGCGTGCACACGGCGCGTTGGACCTTCGATCCCCTGGTCGCCAAGAACGCGCACATCAACCTCAACCGGCTGGGCGCCGTCGTGGTGGAGCACGTGGAGAACATGTACGGCGACTCCAACAGCACGCTCCACGCGGGGCTCGGGACCGATCGGTTCGTCGTGGAGTGGCGACTCGCCGACGAGCAGGTCGCACGCGTGATCGCGGGACTCGAGAATGCGGGACGAAAACCGTCGCCGGGGTCGCCCGTGCGCATCGAGATTCCGGCCGACATCTATGACGTCCTGGAGCACGCTCCGCATGAAGCGGTGGAGTGGCGCGCCCGCACCCGCGCCGCGTTCCGGCAGCACCTGGCACAGGGCTATCGGGTGACGACCTTCGCTCGCGATCCCGTGTCTGGACGCTGTGTCTATGGGCTTGCGCGGTGATCTGCATTCGCGAGATCACGCTGCGCGAGATTCACCTTCCTCTCAAAGAACCATTCGTCATCTCCTCGGGCGCCGTCACGACCCGCCGCATTCTCCTCGCCGAGCTCGTGGATCAGGATGGCGCGGTTGCGTGGGCGGAGTGTGCGGCCGGCGCCGCCCCGAACTACTCGCCCGAAACGATCGACACCGCGTGGCTCGCCATTACGGCCTGGGTTGCCCCGCGACTGCTGGGGCGCGCGGTCGGGCACCCGCGCGACGTCCACGCGATCCTGGAGCAGGATTTCCGCGGACACTGGATGGCGAAGGCGACGCTCGAAATGGGCGCGTGGGCCCTCGCCGCGGAATCCGCAGGCGTCTCGCTGGCCCGATTCATCGGTGGCACGCGCGAGCGAATCGCAGTCGGCATTTCGCTCGGCATCGAGGCCTCGCCCCACGCGTTGGTCGAGAAGGCGCGCCAGGCGCTCGCGCAGGCCTACCACAAGGTGAAGATCAAGATCAAGCCGGGCGCGGATGTGGACTATGTCGGGGCGGCTCGGGAGGCCCTCGGTCCGGCCGCACCCCTCATGGCGGACGCGAACAACGCCTACACGCTCGACGACACCGATCGCTTGGTACAGCTCGACCAGTTCGGGCTCCTGATGATCGAGCAGCCGCTCGCGTGGGATGATCTAGTGCGGCATGCAACGCTGCAGCGTCGTCTCGCGACCCCGATCTGTCTCGACGAATCCATCACGAGCGTCGAGCGTGCCGAGGATATGATCGCGCTGGGCGCGGGACGGATCGTTAACATCAAGCCCGGCCGGGTGGGCGGCTTCACGCCCTCGCTCGCGATTCATACCGTGTGCGCGCGGCATCGCGTGCCGGTGTGGTGCGGCGGCATGCTGGAGAGCGGGATCGGGCGGGCGTACAACGTCGCCCTCGCCTCGCTGCCCAACTTCACCATTCCTGGAGACATCAGTCCCAGCGCGCGCTACTGGGAACGCGACATCGTGACGCCGGAATGGACGATGGATGGGGCCGGCACAATCCAGGTACCACGCGATCGCCCGGGGCTGGGCGTCGCGGTGGACGTCAACCGTGTGGACAACCTCACGGTGCGTCGCGAAACCCTGACCGCGCGGTAGCGCGCCGTGTTCGATGCCGATCGCTTCGTCCCCGGAGACGTCCAGCGGCACCTGGTGGCGCTGCGCGAGGAGATCCATCGCCATCCCGAGCTTGCGTTCGAGGAACGAGAGACGTCGCGGCGGCTGTACGAGGCGCTCGGCCAGCTGCGGCCGGCGGCACTCGAGCGCATCGCCGACACCGGCGTGGTCGCGCGGTTCCGCGGCCGCGATGCGGCGGCGCCGGTCGTCGCGGTGCGCGGGGATATCGATGCACTCCCCATTACCGAGCAAACGGGGCTGCCCTTCGCGTCGCAGCGCCCCGGCGTGATGCACGCCTGCGGGCATGACGTCCACGCGGCCTGGACCGTAGGTGTGGCGCATCTCCTGGCGCGCGAGCCGGCGGTGGGCGACGTGGTGGTCGTGCTCCAGCCGGCGGAGGAAACGGGGAAGGGCGCGCCAGCGGTGCTCGCGTCCGGGGCGCTCGCGGGCGTGGCTGCGATCTTCGGCGGGCACGTGGACCGTCGCTTCGCGGTCGGACAGGTCGTGGCGCAGGCGGGTCCACTGGCCGCCTCGGCCGACACGTTCACCATCACGTTACACGGTGCCGGTGCGCACGCGGCGCGACCGCACGAAGGGGTGGACCCAATAGTCGGTGCCGGCGCCCTGGTTGGCGCGCTGCAGACCCTGGTCGCACGACGCGTGAATCCGAGCGTTCCCGCCGTGGTGACCGTCGGGACCCTCCACGCCGGCACCGCGCCCAACGTCATTCCCGACCGCGCGACGTTATCGGGGACACTGCGCGCCGTGGACCCTGATACGCGCGCGCTGCTACAGCGCGAGGTTCGCCGCGTTGCCGAAGGAGTTGCGGCGGCGCACGGACTGACAGCCGACGTCGCGCTCGACATCGGTCCTCCGCCGCTCATCAATTCCTCGCAACCGGCCGACTGGGCGCGCCGCGCAGCGGAACGTGTGCTGGGCGAGGGAGCGGCCGTGCCGCTCGGCCCGCTCAACCTCGCGGCGGAAGACTTCGCGTACTACCTGGAACAGATGCCGGGGTGTTTCCTGCGGATTGGCGCGCGGGAAGAGGGTGGAGCGACGATTCCGGCGCACTCGCCAAAGTTTTACGCAGCGCCGGAGAGCATCTTTGTCGGCGCGGCGGTATTGGCGGAGACCGCTCGAGTCGCTTCCGCCGCGCTTCCTCTATTGTAAAGGCGGCCCCTACACGCCGTTTTTCTCACGCGTCGGGAAGGGCCAACACGTCGTGCTTCCGTAGGTGCGGTTCGTGAATGGATTTGTTCCCGTCTTCCACGTGATGTTGTAGCGAAGCAGATCGTTGAGCCGGTGCCCGCCTTCGAAGCTCAGCTCCTTGCTCCGCTCGGCGATGATGGTGTCAATGGCTTCCTGTTGGGTTGTCGCCGATGCCGCCGCGAGTCCTACCTGGGCACGACGCGCGTTGACCAGCGCCATCGCCGCCGGCACCTGGTTCTGTTGCGCCAGGGCTTCGGCGCGGATGAGGTTGGCTTCGATGCTGCTCCCCAGGCGCATTGGACTCGACAGACTCGTGTACTTCGTCGTGATCCACAGACGGATCGCGGAGTTGAACGCGCCCCGGCCGGCGTCGACGACCGGCACGCGGGGATCGTTCATGGTCCGGTACGCCGGGGCGACCGTGTAGGCGCCCACCTGTTCGGCGAGGTACCAGAGCTTGTTCCAGCGGCGGGTACTTTCCACGCCACGCCCGACGTCCAGGCTGAATCCCGGGGTCACCTGATTCGCGAACTGGTCGGCCTCGCTCCACTTCTTGAGGTCCATCTTGACGCGCGCCGTGCCGACGCGTGCCAGGTCCACGAGATCGGCGTCGTTGACCTGCTGGGCCAGGGTCAAGCCTTCCGAGAACCGCGTTTCCGCGAGCGCCAGCGCCGCGCTGGGCGGCTGCGACGGCCCCCCGTCGAACGCGACTTGGCAGAACGACTCACCCATCAGCAGGTACGCATAGGCCCCGTAGATCTTCACCTGCGCGAGGAGTAAGGCTCGATCGGGGACCTGTTGGTCGGTCCACGCGTTGAGTTTCTTCGTCACCTCCTCGGCCTGGAACCGCGCCGTCTGCAGCGTCAGGTTCATGCCGAAGCTGAACTGGGCGTCGCAGGTGGTTGCCGAGTAGTCGTCCTCGTCGGCGGTGATGGTGCGCTCACCCCAATTCGCCAGCGGGACATTCGAATTCGCGGTCTCGTACTCGTCCGAATGCACCGAGGACCCCGACATGTAGTTGGAGTACGCACATTCGAAGTCCCCGATCGCACTCCGGACGAGGACCGGCGCGAGCGTGGGATCGTTGATCTGATCGGTGGGGATCTGACCCGGGAATTCGACTTTGAGGATCTTGTCGGTGTTGCAGCCCGCGAAGCAGAGGCACGTCACTGCTACGGCAATCCAACGGGCGGCGCGATCGATTGAGATACGCATAGGGATCTCCGTCTCCGTCGGGGTTAGAAAGTGAACCGCAACGTTGTGCGCAGGCGGGCGAGCTGGGGCCACGACTCCTGCGTGTAGCCGAAGTTGCCCGTGATGTCATCGCTGCGGTTGGGCAGCAGTTCGGGATCGATCCATTTGGCTCCGTACGACGTCTGCTGCGCGCGCCAGAGGAACATCAGGTTCTCGCCCGCCACCGTAATCGACGCGCGGGTGGCGCCCATGAGCAGCTTCACCGGCAGGTCGTAGGTAAGCGACACCGTGCGCAGGCGGGCGAAGCCGGCATCAAACAAGCCCGTCGCCCCGGGTCCCGTCCCGTCCGGATCCGCAAGCCATGCCTGGAGGATCGGGTCATCGCCGGCGATCGACGAGCGCGAGTTGCGGAAGAACGTGTGTTGCGCACCAACGTCGCCCACCACGGCATGGAGGCCGCCCACGTAGTCGGCGAGCGCCAGCACGCGCACGCGGGCGCCGAGTCTGAGGGTGGCGCTGAACGACCCGTTCCACGACGGCGTGGGGCGACCCTGATAGAGTCGCGGCGCACCGGCGCAGGGAACCGTGGTCCCGTCGCCACGGCCCAGGTCGGTTCCGCCTTCACACATGGCGCCGGTGGCGAGTGGGAGTATGAATGTCGGCACGCCGCCGATAACCAGCGTGTCCGGCACGATCGTGGCGCTCACGATCTTCTTATAGAAGAAGGACGACGGGGCAAAGCCTTCGACGTTGAACTGCTGGATGAAGCTGGCGCCGACAAATGTCGGCGGCACACCGCCGAGACTGGTGATCCGGCTGTCGTTCGTCGCGATCGTGCCCCGCAGCTCGAGCCCCCAGCGCGGGGTGTTGAGCGGCACGCCCCAGAGCGCCAGTTCGATGCCGCGATTCCGCGTCTTGCCGATGTTCAGGAACTCGACGCCGGGGAAGCCGCGCGACGGTTTCAGCGGCGCGGAGATAATCGCGTCCTTGATGTTCTTATTGTAGAAGGTGAACTCGACGCCGAGGCGTTGGTCGAGCAGTCCGGCGTCGAACCCCAGCTCGGTCTCCTCGCCGATCTCAGGCTTCAGATTGGCATTGCCGAAGTTCTGCGGCGTGACCCCGCCGAGGCCCCCGAACCCGACTGCGGCGCGATAGGTCTGAATGGCCGAGAACACGTCCGGCTGCAGGCCGGCACGACCCCATGCACCGCGGAGCTTGAGTTGCGAAAAGAGTCGCGAACCGGCGAGGAACGGTTCCTCCGAAACCACCCACGAGGCGCTGAATTTGGGATAATAGGCGGCATCGAAGTTGGCGCCGAAGGCGCTGTTCCCGTCCGCCCGCAGCGCCGCCGTGACAAACAGGCGGTTTTTCCAGGCGACCTGCTCCTGGCCATAGACGCCCAGCGTCTTGTTCTCCTGAAAGGCCTCGGCCGCCTCCCGCCGCGTCCCGCTGCCGACATCGCCCGGGCCTGGAATCGGAAACTCGAACCCTTGCGAGAGCTGCTGATCGAACTGCTTGTAATAGTACTGGACGCCGACGGCCGTCGACGCCACGAGGTTGGGGGTGACCGTCCAATCGGCGTTGGCGCCGTAGTCGACGGTGAGGAAGGTGCTGCGCAAGGCCAGCGCTTGCTTCTGACCGAGGCTCGCGCTGAAGAATGGCAGGTAGCCGGTCCCATCGCGGAAGACGAGCTGCGACGATTTGTTGTTCGTGATGTCGGGTCCAACCGTGAGGCGGTGCCGCAGCCACGGGAAGGGCCGGTAATTGAGCTGCATGCTGAGCGTCATGCGCTCGATGTTGTCGAAGCCGTCGACCCCCGTGTAGTCCTCGGGCCGGTAGAATTGAAAACCGTGCCCGGTGCCGTTCCAGCCGGTGGTCGCGGTGTCCTCCGTGCCCGTGAGCCCGCCGGGCTCGCACCACGGGAAATCGCAGGCCCAAATGATCGACGTCGTGATCGGCTGCGTTCCGGACGCTCCGCGCGTGCGCGAGCGCACGGTCCCCAGGCTCAGGTCGGCCGAGAACTTTCCGTCGGTGGTCTGATAGCCGAGGTTCCCCCGGCCTGCAAACTTGTTCTGCCAGTTATAGTCGACCGGCCCTTCTTCGCGATTGTAGCTGGCGCTGAAGAAATAGCGGACCTGATCGGTTCCGCCGCTGATGTTGCCGGAGAGGCCCTTCGGTGCGCCCGTGCGGAAGATGGCGGGGAAGCCACGGGATTCCCGGAACCGCTGCACGTTGAACTCTCTGATGTCGGCCGGATTCCGGTAGTCCCCCCCCCGGCGGAGATAAAAGTTCGTCGGATAGCGCTCCTCGGGATTGCTGAGCCAGGCGGCGCCGGCATCGGATTGGAGCTGGATGGTCGGCCGGCCGGCACGGCCCCGCTTGGTGAAGATCTGGATGACGCCGTTCGACGCTTCGGTGCCGTAAATCGTCGCGGCGGACGGGCCTTTGAGGATCTCGATTGACTCGATCTCCTCGGGAACGAGGTCATTGACGCGGCTCGGTTGCTCCTGGGCCCCGTTGAACGCGAGGCTGAACGCGGCCGCCTGATTGTTGGAGCGGACCCCATCGATGTAGATGAGCGGCTCGTTGGACAGGCTCAGACTTCCGGACCCGCGAATGCGCGTCGTGCCGCCGCTCCCGACGCCGCCACTTGCGCGCATGATGCGGACGCCGGGGACGCTGGCGGAGACCATGTCCTGGAGCTTGGCCGGATGCCCGCTGAGCTCGAGCGTCTTGGCCACGTCGACATCACCGACGGCGTTGCCCAGCGCGCGGGTCTGCGCGCCGCCCGCGGTACCGTTCACGACAACCGCGTCGAGCTTGACGGCCAGTTCCGTCAGCGGGACACGCACGGCCTGATCACCGACGCCCGCATCGATGGTCGCTACCTGATAGCCGATACGGGTGATGTGCAAGCGGGCGGTGGTGCCCGGAACATTGATCAGCAGGAACTCGCCGCGGGTGCCGGAGCGCGCGACCGGGGTGGATCCCTCGACGGTGATGGATGCGTCGGGAATCGGGAGTCCGCTTCTGGCGTCGACGATCGTGCCGCCGATCGTCTGCGTCTGGGCGCGCGCGGGAACGGCCCACGTCGCAGTCGTCAGCAAGAGGAGACCGATAGCGCGGGAGCCTGGAGACGAACGGATCTGCGACATACGACCTCCAAGTGCTGAGGACCCGGACGGCTTACCTCGTGATGTTCCGAAACAGCTGAGTCCCATCGCGATCCGAGGATGCACAATTCTGTATACAGCTTGGTGTACAGGATATTCTACGCCCGGTGCCTCGCCTCGCAAGAGCAGCTATTGGCTATCGGCTACCGGCTATCGGTGACGCGCATTGGAGCTTCGAAGTCGCGACCCGATAGCCGATAGCCGGTAGCCGATAGCTTGCGTAACTCCAAGCCATTTATAATGTTCTTTAAAACCAGCCCTGGAACGAGATGCCAGCACAACCGGCCCGTTACACGCCAGCTGCAGCGACCGATACGGTCGTCCACGATCTGCCTCCCATTCGCTTCGACGGACAACCCATAGACATCCGACTCTCCCTGCGCCGCACTGAAGACGGTTTCTGGCGTGGCCGCATTCTGTTTGGTGCGGAAGGGACCGAGGCGGAGCGCTCCACCGCGGAGATCTTCTGCGCCGGTACGGAGCAGGACCTGTGGCAATCGGTCCGGGACCTGCGGGATCACCACCTGCGGGACCTATACCGCTCGCTGCTGTAATGACTGATCAGAAGTCGCTGTCCAAGCTGCGGCACGACCTTTCCAACCCTCTATCGGCGATTCTTGCCGAGACCCAGCTGTTGCTCCTCGCGTCGGAGAAGTACGACGAGGAGACGCTCGCTGGGCTCAAGCAGATCGAGGACCTGGCGCGCAAGATGCGCCAGATGCTGCAAAGCCTCGAGTGAGCCGGCGGCATCGCCCTCGATATTGCCCACCCACCGTATGGTGGCCCCCGCGCTATTCCTTATTAAGCGCTCGCCGCGGAAGCGCCGCGCGTGATCCTCGTCATAGCCGTTTCGGTCGCACGGCGGTAAATCACACACCGCCACCCCCGCCCTTGCGGGGGTTTGTGCCTCGGGCATCTTAGGACCCCTTCACGCGGCGGGAGTCTGGTGGTGGTTGGTCGCAGGTCCCTGCTCTTAGGCATGAGCGGTATTCTCGTGGCCTGCGCCGGCCGGCCACGTGCTGCACCCGTTACCCCCGCCGAAATCCCCACGCTCAGAACCCAGGCAGCACAGCACCCGACAAACGCTCAGATCCGCTTCCGTCTCGCCGCCGCGCTCATGGCGACGGGCCGCTGCGATACCGCCACTGTGGTGGCGAATGCGGCGCGCGCGCTGGCTCCTGCCGAGCCGCTGGGCCCGATGGTGATCGGCGGCTGCCAGGAAAAAGACGGCCGCTACGACCTCGCCTTCGCCACCTATACCGATTTCGCCCGCAAGTACCCACAGGCCCGCGGCGTCGCCGCGGTCCGCGCGCGGGCGCAGTTCGCCCTGCGCACGCAGGCGACTCAGAACGCCAAGCTGGCGTTGGCGCGTGAATCGACCCTGACGGCGCTCGCCCCCGAGCCGTCCACGGTCGCAGTCCTGCCGCTGACGATCGCGGGCGACTCGAGCCTGCAGCCGCTGTCACGAGGACTCGCGGAGCTGTTGCTGACCGACCTCGCCATGGTGCGCAGCCTGCGCTTGCTGGAGCGGATCCAGGTCGGCGCGCTGCTCGACGAGCTGAAGCTCGGGCAGAGCGGCCGCGCCGAGGCGAGCACCGCGGCGCGTGTCGGACGGCTGCTGCGTGCCGAACGGATGGTGCAGGGCGTCGCCGCGATTACCGAGAACGGACCGGTGCGCATGTCGGCCACTGTGGTGCGCGGCGACGGCAGCGTGCGGTCCGGAGCGCAGGCGAATGGAACGTTCAAACAGCTGCTCGATCTCGAGAAGCAGCTGGTCTTCGGGCTTGCGACGGAGCTGGGGATTCAGCTGACCGAGGCGGAACGGCAGCGCATCCTCCGCCAGGGCCCGAAAAACCTCGCCGCATTTCTCGCCTACAGCGAAGGACTCGAAGCGCTCGATCGCGGTGACTACCGCGGTGCGGCGGCAGCGTTCGCGCAGGCAGTACGGGCCGATCCCACGTTCCAGGCGGCAGTGGAGCAGCAGCAGGCCGCGGAGGCTGCGCCGGCGGTGCAGGCGACCGCTGGCGATGTGGTGTCGGCCGTCGAAGCCGCGGCGCAGGTGCCGCCGCCGGCGGAGCCGGTGACCGATGTCGCGTTGAAACAGGTGACCGTCGACGTGTCCCCGGCGATCGGGGATCTGTCGGGACAAACCGGCATCGGCAGCACCGTGTCCAACACCACGAGCGACAGCCAGGGCATCTCGAGCATCGTCCAGGCCTCCGGCATCATCCGAATCATCTTCCGCCGTCCATGACCCGCGCGCGCTGGCTCTTGGGACTGGTGTTTGTGCCAGGAGCGCTCGCGGCTCAGGCCGCCACGACAATCGCCCGCACCGGCGTCACATTCGAGTCCTACAGCTTCGGTTCGGGGCTCGCGTTCAATCGCATCAGCGAGCTCACGATTCCGATCAGTGTCACACAGCGCCTCGGCGGGAGCGGCCGGTTGGTGATCGATCTCAGCACCGCCTTTGCGCGCGCATCCGTCAGCGAGCCGGGCGGCGGGACGATCACCCATTCGGGACTCGTCGACACCGATCTGCGCGCCACCTACAGCGTGATTCCCGGCAAGGTGGTGTTCACGCTCGTCGGTACGATCCCGACCGGCGCGACCGCGGTCCCCGATACCACGATCCCGCTGTTCGGCGCCACCGCGACCGACCTGTTGGGATTCACGACGCCCGGTTTTGGATCAGGTGGCGGGGTTTCCGCCGGGTTCGGGTCGGCGTTCAAGCTGGGCCAGAACTGGGCGATCGGGACGGGCGCGAGCTATCGCTACGCCGCGAGCTACGTCCCGGTCCAGGGCGGCAGCGAGATGTCCCCCGGCGGCGAGATTCGCGGCCGACTCGGTCTCGAAGGGCCGTTTGGTGGAGGGAAGTACTTCCGCGGGGCGCTCGTCTACACCACCACCGCCGCTAACGATCTGGGCGCGGGCCGGCAGAGCACGATAGGCGATCGCGTCCTCGCCTACGCCGCCGTCAGCATGCCGTTCGGCAACTCACACCTGTCGCTGTACGGCTGGGAAATGCGTCGCTTCAGCGCGCCGGACTATGCGAGCGCTTCGACGGTGCCCGTGCCGCGCGGCAATGTCCTGGCCCTGGGTGGCCGGCTCGATCGCCCCATGGGTCCCAAGGCGACGCTGTCGCCGCTGATCGAGTTTCGCCACGAGTTGACGGGTCCGGGCGCGCGCATGGAGCTGCTCGGCTATCTGTTCCGGGCCGGGAGCGACCTCCGCTATCGCTTGAGCGACCGCGCGACGGCGGTGCTGCAGGCCCAGCTCGCCTTCGGCACGCTGCACGATGAGGGCACGAACGTGTCCATCGTCGGTCCACGACTCGGCGCATTGATCGAGTGGGCGCGGTGAGCCTGGGGACCTTCGGCTAGCAACTGCTCGATTCATCCAAGCATGACCGGGACGGCGATCGTCAACCCGTAGGAAGCTTCCGCGCCGCTATTGATCCGTTGGCCAGATAGAGAACGAGCAGCACGGCCGTTGCGGCGCTCACCCCGTATTTCCAGCCAGGGGCGGCGTCGGATGTCGACAACAAGCCCTCGATCGTCCCCGCAAGCACGAGCAGCGTGACGACAGCGCCGATCATGCGCGCCGCAATTCGCCCCTCGATGACCAGCGCGTCCCGGCGCGTCCGGTCGCCCGGCGCAATCATCGCCTTGGCCAGCCGAAACCCCGCGCCCGCCGAAATGAAGATCGCGGTCAACTCGAGAACGCCGTGGCCGAGGACGAACGTCACCAGGTAGTTGAGCGCGTTGTAGTTCTCGAACAGTCCCAGGACCAGGCCGAAGAACAGGCCGTTCGTGAACAGCAGCCAGGCCGTCAGCAGGCCGCCGGTGATGCCGCCGACGAATGCGCCGAACGACACGCTGATGTTGTTCGTGATGATGAACGCCGCGACTTCGGGCCGGTATTCCCGCTTGGTCTCTGCGTAGCCGCGGCCCTCCGCCTGATTCTCCGCCGCCGCCTCGGCGCGAGCGATCATGCCCGGCGGCAGGAGCTCTTCCGCGAGCGCGGGCCGCTCGCGAACCATCACGTAGCCAACCGCGCCGGGAGCCGCGAACAGCAGAAACGCGAGCAGCACGTACTTCCACGACTCCATCACGGCTGCCGGGAAATCACGCAGGATATAGAAAGGAATCGGCGTCCGGTCTTTGCCGCGCGCGCGATATAACGCGTTGTGCCCGGCCGTCACGACGCGCTCGAGGTAGGCGATGACGCGGGGGTCGACCTGATAGGTCCGCGCGCGGGCGAGATCGGCGGCCACTTCCCGATACTGCGCGGCAAACGCCGGAATCTCTCCCGCCGCGAGCGCGCCGACGCCCGAGCGTTCCATCCGCAGCGCCGTGGTTCGAAACGCTTCCCACGCGTCCCGCTTCTTTTGGACAAACCGCTCTGCAGGAACCGTGATTCGGCCGGCGGCACCGGCCTTGGCGCGGGCGGCAAAGCGGCTGCGGCGCTTGCGCTGCTCCTCACTGAACACCGTCACGAGATACGCCTGCAGGTCCCCGGTTCGCCGCGGAATGCGCGGCTCGAACCGCCGCACGAGATCGGTGGTGATGCGGATCTGCACTTCGGGCGTCAGATCGTTGAGCCGTCCCAGGAAGCGATCCAGCAGCCGAAACTCTTCTTCGGACAGCTCCGGCGGCCCGGTTTCGAGCGGCTCCGCCCCCTCCTCCGTGGCGGGCGCCGACGCGCCCAGCGTCCAGTCGGTGGGGTGATCGCGCACGACGATCGTTCCCGCGGCCATGTCCCCCAGCCGCTTGTTGCTCGGGTGCAGAAACACCGCGATCAACGCCGGCAAGAAGCCTGCTGGGAAGTTGCAGTCCACCAGTCGGACGAGATTCCGGATCACCGCGGCCGTCGGGGTGATCGACCGCCCCGTGTCCATCACGACGCGGATCCCGAGGGCCTGCTTGCCCGGGGTTCGGCCACCGTTGAGCGCTTCGAACAGCGCGAAGTAGCCCCACAGGAAGGAGAAGGTCAGGAAGATCATCCCGGCGTTCAACCAGCTCTTGGCCGGTCCGCGCGGGATTTCGTCGAGAATCGCCCCGCCGCCGATCCAGAGCGCCAGCAGGGCGATCACCAGCAACAGGACGTCGAGCAGAGCCGCCGCCACGCGCGACCCGATCCCGGCCAGCTCGAACTGGACGTCGACGTGCTCGGGCGTCTCGACGCCGTGATGCTGCCGTAAATCGAGGTCTCGCGCGGAGGCCGGCATATACTCATCTTACCGCGTGTCTTCGCGCGGAGCGACCCATTAATTCCAACATCAGGCCCATGCGGCTGGGCGAGATCCTCGACGGGAGCTTCAACATCTTCCGGCGTCACTTCGGCCTGTTCATGCGGCTGAGTCTGATTCTGGTGTGGCTTCCGACCGCCGCCGGCATCTACCTGAACCTGCGGTTCAGCAACCGCCCGTTCGAGTTCCTGAGTCTGTTCCAGGACCGTCTGGGCAGCACGATTGGCCTGTCGCTGCTGTTTCTCGTCGTTTCGATCGCGTGCGGCTTGCTGCTGCGGGCCGGTACGATTCGGGTGATTTCGGACTCCTACCTGGGTCAGGAACCCGAGCTCGGCGCCTCGCTCCGATTCGGCATCGCCAAGATCATCCCGCTGCTGCTTGTGGCGCTCAGCAAGACGCTGCTCCTGATCCTGCTCGGTCTCGTCAGTGGGCTTGTCGTTTTCCTCCTGGGCTTCATGGGGAGGATGGTTGGGCCCGGCATCGCCGGGTTGCTGATATTCATCGGGTCCGTGGGCGCCACGTGGTTCGTCATCTGGGTCATGTGCGCGTACGCCGTGACGACGCCGGTGGTCGTGCTCGAGGACCTGCCCAGCTCATTCGACGCGTTCAGCCGCTCCTGGGAGCTGACTCGCGACGGGCGCCTGAAGGTATTCGGCACGGTCGTCGTCACATTTCTTATCGCCTACGCCGTGCCGCAGATGGTCATCAGCTTCTTCGCCGCGGCCGTCGGCTTCTCCAGAGGGGGAGACGATTCGCTGCAGCCGCTCCTGGTCGTGATCGCGTCGCTCATCAGCATCGTGCTGGCGCCGATCATGCCGTGCGCAATCACCTTGCTCTACTACGACCTCCGCGTGCGGCGCGAAGCGTTCGATCTCCAGGTCCTGAGCGAGCAGCTGGGAACGGGAATCACGGAGACACCCTGACGGGCGTCTGGCTGCAAGCGCCCTCCACTCTCCCCGTCCCGGCCGACTCCCTCCGGCGCGTCGTCGGGCGGGTGTTTGCGCGCCCCGAGTTCCAGTGGGTCGAGCAGCGGCGCCTCCTCTCCTGGCTCGCGCGCCAGTGGCAGCGTCTGGTCGACTGGCTGAATCTGCAGAGCGCCGAACATCCCATCGCGTTCAATATCGTCGTCGCGCTCATTGTGGTCGCGCTCGTCGTCGTGCTGGTCCATATCGGTTACGTGGTGTGGCGAATCGTGCGCCCGGCGATGCGGACTGGACCGACGAAGGCCGTGGTGGGCACGGGCGCGGTCCTGGACGCAGCGGCTCACCTGCGGATGGCCGACGAGCTCGCGAGCGCCGGGCGCTATGCCGAAGCGCTCGGTCACCGCTTCTTGGCGGTCGTGCTCGAGCTCGATCGTCGCAAGGCGCTGCGGTTTCACGCCTCGAAAACACCCGCCGAATACGTTTGGGAAGCGCGGCTCACCGACCAGGGTCGCGCGTCTCTCGCCGATCTCGTCGCACAGCTGTATCGCCATCTCTTCGCGGCCGTGCCGTGCGACGCCGACGAATACGAGTCGTTCGGAGCGGCGGCACAGGAGCTGGTTCGAGGCCAGTATGTCGTACCGGCTTGAGATTGGAGCGGCGGCGCTCCTGGTGGTGGGTATCGCGCTCGGGTTGTGGGCCGCCAATCGCGGCGCACGTGAACCCGAGGTCGACTTTCGCACGTCCACCTATCGCAGCGGCCCCAACGGCAGCAAGGCGCTGCACGAGATTCTCCTGGGGCTCGGCCGCCTTTCGGAACGGCGCCGCACGTCATTGTCGACACTTTCCACCGAGCGCGCGCATCGCCCCGCCATTCTGGTGCTGCTCGATCCCGTCATGGACCTGGGCCGCGACGAGCTGGCGCAGGTCGTGCGCTACGTCCGCGCCGGCGGCGCGGTCGTGGCGACGGGGTACGGCGCCGGACTGACGGAGTGCGCGGGCTGGCGGACCCAGTGGGGGAGGTTAGGCAACGCGGACAGCATCGGCGTCCGAGCCTTGGAGACCGACGTTCAGCTGCCGCCGACCGAGCGCGTGTTGACGGCGCGGCCCGCTTCGGACTCACAGCCGGGAGGCCGGACCCCGTTGTCGCGACTCAGGAAGAGCACGCGATCCGGCGACGACGACGATGATCGGCCCGGTTCCTGCGCGACGCTGGTGCCGTTCGAAGTCGATACCGTCGTGATAGCCCTCAACAATCGCCCCGCAATCCTGCGGTTGCGCTATCGCGGCGGCGGCACGATTACGCTCGCCGCCGATCGCCGCTGGTTCACGAACCGCGCCTGGCGCGACACCAATCTCCCGATCGCGCTGCTGCCGTTGCTCACGCCGCGGCCCGAACGGCCCGGGCGCGTGGCATGGGACGAGTATCACCAGGGGTTCGGATCCGGCAATCAGGGATCATTCGCGGGTCGCACCTGGGAATGGTTACGCAGCACGCCCGCGGGATGGGCGGTCCTCCAGCTCATTGCCGTCGGCCTCGCGTGGCTCGCGATGACGGCCGTGCGCTTCGGTCCCGCGCTTTCCGTCATCGAGCGGCGGCGGCGCTCGCCGCTCGAGCATCTCGAGGCGTTGGGCGCGGGCCTCGAGAGCGCCGCCGACGTGGACACCGCCGTGCAGCGGCTGGTCCTGGGACTGCGGCGCCGCCTGAGCCGGGCGGGCCAGCTCGGCAACGGCAATCTGCTTCCATGGCTCGAGAGTCTGGAGCTGGCGATGCGCGGCCCGACTGGCCGCGGCGCCGTGCGTCGCTTGCAACACTTACTCATTGCACGCGATCGCGATGAGCAACGCGTGCTTCTTGCCGCTCAAGCCGTGGAGGACGTGTGGGAGGAACTGCGCCCGCGCACGACGCGCAACGCATCGTAGAAGCCCTGCGCCGGGTGGTGCTGGGACAAGACGCCGCCACGCGTGAGGTGCTCGTCTGCTTGCTCGCGCGCGGGCACATTCTGCTCGAGGGCGTCCCCGGCACCGCCAAGACGCTGCTGGTGCGCACGCTTTCGCTGGCGCTCGACGTGCGCTTCGTGCGGATTCAGTTCACCCCCGACCTGATGCCCGCCGACATCACGGGCATCACGATGCTCACCGGGACGCAGCAATTCACCTTTCGGCCGGGGCCGGTGTTCGCCGATCTCGTGCTCGCGGACGAAATCAACCGCGCGCCCGCGAAAACTCAGGCCGCGCTGCTCGAGGCGATGCAGGAGCGGACCGTGACGGTGGACGGAACGAGTCACCCCCTTTCACCGACCTTCACCGTCTTCGCCACCCAGAATCCCATTGAGTTCGAGGGCACTTATCCCCTCCCCGAGGCCGAGCTCGACCGCTTCATGGCCAAGGTGCAGGTCGGGTATCCGTCGGCGGAAGTGGAGCAGGGGATCCTGACGAAATACGTCGAGGGCTTCGAGGCCGATCGGACCGACACGTACGGCGTTTCGCGCGTCATCAACGCCGAGGGCCTGGAGCGGCTGCGCCAGGCGGTCGATGCCGTGCGCGTCGAGCCGCGCATCACCGGGTACATCACTTCCATCATCCGGGCGACGCGCGAAGCCGCGTCCCTCACGTTGGGCGCGAGCCCCCGCGCCGGCGTCGCGCTCTTCAAGGCGGCGCGCGCCGCCGCGTTGCTCGAGGACCGTGACTACGTGATCCCCGACGACGTGAAGCTCCTCGCGCCCGCGATTCTGCGGCATCGTGTCAACGTCGCGCCCGAGCTCGAGCTGGAAGGCGTGACCGCCGATCAGGCGCTCAAGGCCATCCTGGACCGGACCGAGGCTCCGACCGCATGAGCCTCCAGGCCATACTGCTGGCCGGCGCCGTCCTCGCGGCGTTCATCGGTCTGTGGTACGTGCTGGGTGCCGTCGCAGGCATTCTGTGGACACCGCGCGCGCTCGTGATTGCGGGGGTCTTGTCCCTGCTCGGCGCGGCGGGGTTCTGGACGGCGTGGGGTCTCGATCTGATGCTGCTTGCCGACCTCGTGTTGATTCTCCTGATCTGGCTCGACGCAACGCTCGCCCAGTCGGTGAGCGTGATCCGCGACCCGCTCCCGGCGTTGTCGGTGGGGCATACCGGCGAAGTCACCTACCGCTGGAGCAATCCCTCCGGGCGGCGCGCGCGTTTGAACGTGCGTGAGGTCCGTCCCGACATTCTGGGCGGGACCCAGCCCGCGCGCGCGCTGGCGATTCCCCCTCGGACGGTTGGGCGTGAAACGGTTCCGGTGGTGCCACACCGGCGTGGTCGCGAAAAGGGGGGCGCCGGAGGCTTCGTCGTAGACAGCACGGGGCCGCTGGGCCTCGGCCGCCACCGGGTGCGTGTGCCGCTGCCGTGGGAGGTGGTCGTGTACCCGCCGCTCGTCTCGGTACGGTTGCGGGCGTCAGTGGCCGACGCGCTGCGGCGGCGCGATGTCGGTATGAAGCCGATCCGCCGGCTCGGAGAGGGACGGTTGTTCGAATCGCTGCGCGAGTGGGTGCCGGGCGACGATCTGCGGCACATCGACTGGAAGGCGACCGCGCGGCGCGCCAAGGTGATCACCCGCCAGTACGAGGCCGAGCGCCGCCAACAGGTGCTGCTCATGCTGGACGCCGGCCGCCTGATGACCGCCGATATCGCCTCCGGCGTCGCCCGCTTCGACTTCGCGGTCCAGGCGGCGCTCGAGCTGGCGTATGCCGCGGCCCAGCACGACGACAACGTCGGCATCATGACGTTTGCCGACGGCGTCCAGCACTTTGTCGCGCCGGAACGCGGCCGCACCGGGGTGCGGCGCGTGATGGATGTGCTGGCGGAGGTACAGCCCAAGCTCGTCGAGCCCGACTATCCGGGCGCGTTTCGCTATCTCGCCGCGCGCAACCGCAAGCGCGCCCTGACCGTGCTGTTCACGGACGTGATCGACCGCTTCGCATCGGATGCGCTGGTCGCCAACGTCGCCACGTTGCGGCCGCGGCACCTGCCGCTCGCCGTCACGTTGCGCAATCCCGAGCTCGACGCCGCGGCGATGCAGCGTCCGGACACCCCCCGTGGGGCGTTTCGGAAGGCGGCTGCCGAGGAGTTGCTGCACGCGCGCGAGGAGGCGCTCGGTCACATGCGCCGGGCGGGCGTCCTGGTGATTGATGTCACACCCGAGCGTGCGGCGCAAGCGGTGGTGGCGAAGTACTTGGACCTCAAACGGCGAGGTACGCTCTAACTCACTGTCTGGCCCGGGTCACCCGCGTATTGTATGTTCGGTCCTCACGTTCACGGATTGTCCCGGATGCGCGGTTTCGACCGAGCTACCCCCCTCGTGATTCTCGCAGTGGCGCTGACGAGCACCACCTGCGCCTTTCCAACAGACAAAAGCGACAAGGTCCTCGTCACCCTCGAGGGGCCTTCACACGTCGTGCTCCGCGGGCAGGAGATGACGGTCCACGCTCGCGCCTGGCGGGTGATCGGCCCGGACACGCAGCCGATTACGAACGTGGCGTTCGCCTTTGGGACGGGGAGTAGCACGACCGCGACGGTCCAGAATGACGGCGGTGGCTACGCCACGGTCACCGGTGTGAATAGCGGCAACGTCCACATCAGCGCGCGCGCGATTTCCTTCGAGCAGGCGCCGGAAGGCGACCTCCTGCTTCGCGTGTCGAATCCGCTCGAGGTGGACAGCGTGCGGCCGGCGCTCGTGCGTTTCGGGGACACGATCACCGTCTACGGAGTGGGGGTCGATTCGATCTTCATCGCGTTCCTCGACAACGCGACGCAGTTCGATTATCCGCTTCCGGGCCTCCTTTCCACGCGGACCCGTGATTCTCTTGGATTCTCCACGGCAACGTTTTGGGTCACACCGCCCGCGCACTCCGACAGGCTCTCCTTCATAGGTCCGGGCGTGTTTGGGAATGCGCCCGACACGACCAGGGTCATCCCGCTCGATGTCCTCGAGCCGAATGAAGCGGCGCCGCGCACCATCAATCTTGAGGCGCCGCCGCTGATTCCGGCGATCCCGCAGATCAAGTTCTTGAATCCGGCGTTGGCATTTGAACCCACCAAACGCGACTCGCTCGGCGTCGACTGGTATCGCTTTACGCAAACGACGGCGCGAGATCTGACGATCATTCTCAGCGCCCCCGAGCTGCGCGGCACCTTTTCCACGTTCCTCTCGGACTCTCTGGCGTTCGTTCCGGGGACTCCCCCGAGTTATACGATCGGGCCGACGGCGTGGACGCTTGGGCCAGGATCGCACGACTGTAAGGGCTTCGCATTTGAGCCGGCGGAGACCCAACCGGAATCGACGATCGTGGCCTTGCGCGGCATGCCGCCTGGGCGGCTGCATGCGCTGGCGTTGTATTCACAGCCGGGGCGGTACGGTCTCGCGGTCTTCGAAGGATACATCACGAGCGATCCGACCGTGCCTCGCGACGCGCACGAAGAGGACGATTTTTGCGACGCGGCGGACGCGCGCGGCCTCGCGGTCACCGTACCCGGCGGCACGTTCCGCGACACGCTCACGATCGATAACCCGCATGACATCGACTGGATCCGGTTCCGCGTCACAGGCTTGACTGCCGTGACGATCAAGATCGCGTCCGTAACTTCGGCGGCGACGGTCGACTCGAGCGATGTCGACCTGTTCCTCCTTACGGTCCCGGGTGGCGGTGCGAGCTCCACGTTGGACCTCCTCAATCGGTCGGACGCCGCGGGGTCGACCGAGACGATGACCACGCTGCTCGGTGCGGGCGAGTATTACCTCGTGGCGGTCGATTATCAGGGCGTGCCCGTCGCCTACGACGTCTGCATCTCTGGCGGTTCGTGCCCGGGCTTCCCCTCACCACCCGCTCCCGCGGCCGCCAGGAAGAGTCTGGCGGCTCCGGCGCTCCGCGGGATCCGCGCTCCATGACCGGCGCCGCGGGCTCTATGATGGAATGTCTCAAATGCCACACGCCCCTGCCGAACGGCAGTAAGTTCTGCTACGCCTGCGGGGCGGACGTGACGGGTGGCGGCACGCTGGGCGCCGGTGCCAGCGGGACCGAAGCGTTGATGCAGCGCCTCCAGCGGCTCGTGGAAGGGAAGTACAAGATCGAACGCATGCTCGGCAAAGGCGGGATGGGCGCCGTCTTTCTCGCGCACGACCTGACGCTCGAGCGCGAAGTCGCGATCAAGGTGCTGCCGCCCGACATCTCGATGGACGAGCATATCGTCAAGCGCTTCCAGCAGGAAGCCAAGACATCGGCGAAGCTCGATCACACGAACATCATCCCGATCTACCGCGTCGAGAGTGAAGGCGGCCTCAACTATTTCGTCATGAAGTACATCGCGGGCACGTCACTCGAGGACGTGCTCGATCAGAGACAGCCGCTGACCATCGACTACATCCAGCGGGTGTTGTGGGAAGCGGCGTGCGCGCTCGGCCATGCGCACCAGCGCGGCGTCGTGCATCGCGACGTGAAGCCGGCCAACATCATGTTCGACCACGACGGTCGCGTCATGCTGACCGACTTCGGCATCTCCAAGGCGCTCCAGGCGGCGAGCGGGTTCACCGGCACCGGCATGATCATCGGGACGCCGCACTACATGGCACCCGAACAGGCGAAGGGCGGCGCCGTGGACGGGCGGGCCGATCAGTATTCGCTGGGAGTCGTCGCCTACCGCATGGTCACCGGCGAGCTGCCGTACACGGGCGATTCGGTGCACACCATCCTCTATAAGCACATCTTCGAGGAAGTGCCCAGCGCCGGCGCCAAGCGCGGTGATACGCCGCCGTTCCTGACGGCGGCGATCTCGCGGGCGCTCTCCAAAGAGCCCGACCAGCGCTTCGGGACGATGGAAGAGTTTGCGACGGCGGTGTGGCCGGAGCAGCCGGTGGCGGCGCCGAAGGCGGGTGAAAAGGCGAAGAGCCAACGCCGGCCTCCCGCTGCGCGCAGGGCGACCGCGGATGCGCCGACGGAAGTGACGAACGCGCCGACAACGCCGATTCCGCGCGCCGGGATGAAAATCCCGGCGGGAAAAAAGAAACGCTCGAGCGTCGGAGTGGTGGTGGGTGCGCTGGTTGTCGTCGTCGCCGGCGTCGGTGGCTACCTCGCGCTCGGCAAGAAAGCCGCGGCGCCGCCGCCACCCGCGGCGGCCCCTGTCGAGACGGTACGCGTCGCTACTCAGCCTCCACCGCCGGCGCAGCGCCGGGGCGGGGGGAACGAGTCCCGACGTCAGACGGCACCGCCGCCCGCGCCGCCGACGGCCCCCGTTGCCGCGCAGGGCTTCATCACCATCAATTCCGAGCCGCCGGGCACCGTGTTCATCGACGGGCGCGAGATCGGCTCCGTCCCGGTGATTGAACAGCCTGTCTCAGTCGGGAGGCACACGATTCGTGTCGAGCGTCCGGGTTTCAAGACCAAGACCGAGACGCTCGACGTTCCCGCGAACAATCCCGTGCGCCGGCGATACGTGCTCGATCCGGAAGGATGAGACCCATGCATCGCTCGACTTCCTGGCTTGTCGCTCTGAGTCTCTTGATCCCGGTGGTCGCCGGGGCGCAGACCATCCAGAACGCCACGCTGCGCCGCGCGCAGCAGGCCTTCGACAATCTCGACTACCGCCAGGTGCTGACGCTCGCGCAGGCCTCGTTGCGGGAGCGGCTGACCGGGTTCGAGCGGGGCCGTGCCTATGAGCTGCTCGGGTTCACGTACAGCGGCATGGACTCGATCCTCAAGGCGGTGGACGCGTTCAAGCAGGTCGTTCTGATCGATCCCGAGCGCGACCTCGATCCGAACCGGACGTCGCCCAAAGCGCTGAGTGCCTTTCAAGTCGCACTCACCCAGATCCTCGTCATCCGGCAACTCAGAGTCGACAGCGTCAGCTTCATTGGGGGCCAAGGGGTGGTGCCGATTCGCTACACCGTGACCCAGCCGTCGCGTGTTGTCACGCGCGTCACCGGCGGCGCGCTGGGCAGTATGCGGATCGATTCGACCGTCGCGAACGGCCAGGTCAATATCCGCTGGCCGGCGCGCCTGGCGAGCGGCGATCCGGTGCCGGCGGGCACGTACAACGTCGTGGTCGAAGCTACGGTGGGGCAAAACAGCTTCTCGACGTCGCAGCCGATTCGGATCACGCACGGCGCGGTGGATACGCTGGCGCATCTGACGAGTCTCCCCGGTTACACCTATCTGCCGGAAACAGAAATACCGCCCAAGAGCTGGCGGCCGATGGGTCTCGCCCTCGTCTACTCGGGGATCGCGCTGGCGGGCACCTCGGCGCTCTCGAACGGCAATCTCGGGTCGGTGTCGATGCGTGAGGGCGGCCTGATCGGCGGCGGCATCGTGGTCGCCGGGTTCATCATGACGCTCAGGAAGCCGGCCCCGCAGCCCGCGCGGGGCAACATTCTCTACAACCAGCTGCTGCGCGAGCAGATCTCGCGCCGCAATACGGAAATCGCGCAGGAGAATACGCGGCGCCGCCAGCAGGTGGCGTTGAGTGTGGTGCCGCTTGCTCGGCCCGGAGGCGGACGATGACCGCGCGTGGCGGGCGGTTCAGCGGTTGGGCGGTGAGGGGGCTGGTCGTTCTGCTGACCGCCCAACCGCTCAACCGCCTATCCGCCCAGCATGTCAGTATCGGCCCGCAGGTCGTTTTCGGCGACTATCGCGAGGTTTCGTCCGACCTCCACTATCGCGGCACGGGGATCGGCGCGAAGACCACGCTGACGTGGAAGAAGCTCTCTGCCGACGTCGTGCTCTCGAAGGTGAAGTACAAGCCGGTGCAGAACCCCACGGGGACATTGACCAACTTCGACGCGTCGGAAGTGGACGTGCGGCTGCGCTACTACGTCACGGGGCCGGTGAGCGCGGAACTGGGACTCGTCCATCGCACGATGGATCCGGAGTTCGAGGCCCAGTCGGTCGGCGCCATTACGCTTGGCGCGCGCATGGCGTACGTGCTCGGTCCCGGCGTGCGCATGTCGCTGAATGGGGGGCTGCTGTTCGGCTCGAAGTTCTCCGGCGGCGGGACGACGTCGGCTCTGGGCGCGCTGCAGCTGGGATTGGGGGTCAACGTCGACGCACTGCACGGCCGCGTGCAACTGACGGGCGATTACGGATTCCAGCGATTTTCGCGCAAGACGGATGACGGGAGTGGTCCGCTGCCCGCGCCGATTCAGCAGTCGCTGGGTCGGATCGGGTTCGCGATCGCTTTGTGAGATCTTGGCGCGATCATGAGCAGGAAACAGTCCTTAACGCCGATCGGCCAGCCAGTGCCAGAACTGCCCGTTATTGATGTTGAACGCGCGCAGCGGCACTATCGGGATGCACTCGGCTTTGAGATTGGCTGGCTCCATCCGGGCGAGATCGGAGCCGTGTCACGCGGCAACGTGGCGATATTCTTTCGGAAGACAACCCCGCCATTCGAGGCTGCGGTTCACTGGGTGTTCGCCGAAGATATCGATGCCACGTACAACGAGTTGAAATCGTTGGGCGCGAACATTGTTGAGCCGCTAGAAAAGAAGCCTTGGGGGTTAAGGCAGTTCACCGTCGAGGACATCGACGGCAACCGATTCTATTTTCACCACGACTAACTCAATGCGCCAGCCGCGATTCGAACGCGGGACCTTCGGCTCCGGAGGCCGACGCTCTATCCAGCTGAGCTACTGGCGCGGCGGTGAACCGGAGGTTGGTGAAGGATGGTGGAGGTTGGTGAAGGGTGTGGAGGTTGCTGCACCTCCACCAACCTTCACCGTCTTCCACCAACCTTCATAACCTCCTACAGATCGGGGCGAGTGGATTTGAACCACCGACCTCCTGGTCCCGAACCAGGCGCGCTAACCGGACTGCGCTACGCCCCGAAATACTAGACGCC
>DASYRZ010000019.1:0-16683 GCA_036003865.1 Gemmatimonadales bacterium
GAGCGACACGATTACCGCGACTGTGACGGTGACGAATAGCGGGAGCCGGGAGGGGACGGAAGTCGTGCAGCTGTACGTGCGAGATGAAGTCGCCAGTGTGAGCCGCCCGGTGCGCGAGCTGAAGGCGTTCCGGCGTGTCACACTCAAGCCGGGTGAGTCGCGCACCGTGGATCTACGGGTTGCGCTGCGGGATCTGTGGTTCATCGGTCTCGACATGAAGCCCGTCGTCGAGCCCGGCACGTTTGCTGTCTACGTAGGACCAAACTCGGCTGAGGGATTGGAAACGCGCTTTGAGATCATTCAGTAGGCCGTCAGCCATCTGCCGTCAGCAGGCTGATGACAGACGGCTGATGGCAGAAGGCCACTAGCCATGCTATCGATGCTTACCCTGCTGCTACAAGTCCAGGGGCACCCCAATGTTTGTTATGAAGTATTCGTCCGTTCGTTCTACGACAGCAACGGTGACGGCATCGGCGACCTGCGCGGGCTCACGCAGAAGCTCGACTACATCTCCGGACTCGGCGTCGACTGTGTGTGGCTGATGCCGGTCGCGGAGTCGCCCAGCTACCACGGCTACGACGTCACCGACTATTACAAGATCGAGCCCGATTACGGGACGAATGACGACTTCAGGGCGTTCGTTGCCGCGGCGCACCAACATAAGATCAAGGTACTCGTCGATCTGGTGCTCAATCACACCTCGAGTGAGCATCCGTGGTTCCAGGAGGCGCTGCGGGATTCGACGGCGCCGCACCGCGGCTGGTATCGCTGGTCGGCAACCCCAGGCAGCAACTGGCACAAGTCGCCGCTCCGGGACGAGTACTACTTCGGATTGTTCTGGAGCGGGATGCCCGATCTCGATTACGAGAACCCCGCCGTACTCGAAGAGATGAAGCACGTTGCGCGGTTCTGGCTCGACTCGATGCGCGTCGACGGCTTCCGGCTCGATGCCGTCCGTCACCTGGTCGAATTGGGGAACGAAGTCTCCAACACGCCGGGCACACACGCCGTGTTGCGTGACTTTGGCCAGTCCGTGCGGAGGATCGCGCCGCGGTCCTACACGATCGGCGAAGTGTGGGACAACAGCGACGTGATCCTGACGTACTATCCCGATCAGCTCGATGCCTATTTCGCGTTCCCGATCTCGGAAGCCTTGATGGAAGCCGTGCGGACGGGGAAAACGGGCGGGCTCGTTCCGACGGTGCTGCAGTTCCAGCGCGCCGAGCCGGCGTGGCGCTGGGCGCCGTTCCAACGCAATCACGATCAAACGCGCACCATGACCGCGCTCGGCAACGAGACCGCCGGCGCGAAGCTCGCGGCCACCATTCTGTTGACGTTGCCTGGTGTGCCCTTCGTGTACTACGGCGAAGAAATCGGGATGACTGGGGACAAGCCGGACGAGCGCCTGCGCACGCCGATGCAGTGGAACGGGTCGTCAGGGGGGTTCACGAGCGGGACACCCTGGGAGACGCTGCAAGGGGATACGCTCGCGGCGAACGTGGCTGCCGAAGACCGCTCGCGGAATTCCTTGCTGAACCTGTATCGCAAGCTGATCCATCTCCGGAGCACGAACCGGGCGTTGCGAGAGGGGCCGCTCGAGCCTATCGAGACAGGCAGCGAGTCTGTGCTCGCCTATATGCGGAGGCGAGATAGCAGCCTGGTCCTGGTACTGGTGAATCTTGGCGGCGCAACGGCACCCGCCCCGGCGATTGGGCATGCCCAGTTTAGGTGGCGCGATCTGCTCGTCAAAGGAAGCTCGGGCCGGGCGCCGTTACCGCGGCTCGCCCCGCGTCGAGCCTATGTGTACGAATTGTCCATGCCATAGTCCCTGGTCGCGGAAGACGCTGACATTCGTATATTGTGCGGAACAAAGGGGGTCCCATGAACTGGAACCCAACGCGCGTTCTGCCGTACTTCGCCATCGCTGCCGGAAGCATCGTAGCATGCTCCCGCCCCGCGCTCAACGACAACTTGGCGGCGCCTACTCCCGCTCCGGTCCCGCCGTCGACCGTGCGGGCCGACGTGTCGCGGCAACAGGCCACCTCTCTCGATCAGCTTCTGGCCGGCCGCATCTCCGGCGTGACCGTGTCACCCGCGCCCGGCGGCGGGATCGTCGTGCGCATGGGAGGTCCGACGTCCTTCTATGGGAGCCAGTCGCCGCTGTTCGTGGTCGACGGCGTCCCGCTCGAGGCGAGCGGCGGCACCCTGAGCTGGCTGGATCCGGATGACATCGAGCTCATTCAGGCCCTCAAGGATCCGAGCCAGACGGCGATCTACGGCGTCCGGGGCGCGAACGGCGTCATCGTGATCCGCACGAAGGGATCGCACTAGCTGCAACAGATCAGCCTCGGCGGGATCGACTATGCGATCCTGATCGTGTACTTCGTCTTCGTGCTCGGCATCGGCTGGGCACTCAGACGCGTCATTCGAAGCAGCGAAGACTTCTTTCTCTCGGGCCGGTCGATCCCAGCGTGGATCGCCGGCCTCGCGTTCATCTCGGCAAATCTCGGCGCTCAGGAAGTCATCGGGATGGCGGCGTCTGGCGCCAAATACGGCATCATGACGAGCCATTTCTATTGGGTCGGCGCGATGCCCGCGATGGTGTTCGTCGGGCTGTTCATGATGCCGTTCTACTACGGCTCGCGCGCCCGCTCGGTCCCCGAGTACCTGAAGCTCCGCTTCGACGAGAAGACGCGGGCGTTGAACGCGATCACCTTCGCGATCATGACCATCTTCTCCTCGGGCATTTCGATGTATGCGCTCGCGAAGCTCTTCGAGCTGGTGCTGGGCTGGAGCTTTCACGGCAGCATCGTGCTGTCGGCGGTCATCGTGTTGATCTACATCTTCCTCGGCGGGCTCACCTCCGCGATCTACAATGAAGTCCTCCAGTTCTTTCTCATCGTGCTGGGATTCCTGCCGCTGGTCTTGTTGGGTCTCAAGGACGTCGGTGGGTGGAGCGGGCTGACCGCGAAGCTGGCCACTGTCGCCACGAACGCCGGCTTCGAGCCGGGCGCATGGACGCACTCCTGGAAATACATGGATTCGCCGAGCCACAATCCGATGGGGATGGAGTGGTTCGGCCTGGTGATGGGCTTGGGGTTCGCCCTCTCGTTCGGCTATTGGTGCACGGACTTTCTCGTCGTGCAGCGCGCGATGGCCGCCGGCTCGATGACGGCGGCGCGCCGGACGCCGCTGATTGCGGCGGTTCCCAAGATGCTGATGCCGATGCTCGTGATTCTGCCGGGGATGCTGGCGATCGGGCTGCATGCGTCGCGCGGCGGGTTTCTCCCGATCGGCGCTGACGGCCAGCCCAACTACAACCTCGCGATCCCGATGATGCTGGGGCATTACCTGCCGTCCGGTCTGCTGGGGCTCGGTCTCACCGCCCTGATGGCCTCGTTCATGTCCGGCATGGCCGGCAACGTCACGGCCTTCAACAGCGTGTGGACATACGACATCTATCAGACGCACATCCGCCCCGGCCAAAGCGACGCGCATTACCTGCGCGTGGGGCACGCGGCCACGGTCTTCGGCATCCTCGCCAGCGTGCTCGCCGCCTATTCCGCCACCCGGTTCAACAACATCCTCGACATGCTGCAGCTCGTCTTTTCGTTCGTGAACGGCCCGCTGTTCGCGACATTCCTGTTGGGGATGTTTTGGCGCCGCACCACGAGCCACGGCGCGTTCTACGGACTCCTGACCGGGACGATTACCGCGGCGCTCCACTATGGCCTTACGCTCCCGCACGGGGCGGTGCCCGGCATCAAGGGCGGGTTCCTGGGAGCGGTCCTGCATGTGTATCCGAGCGAAATGGCGCTGAACTTCTGGACCGCGCTGTTCGCCTGGACCGGCTGTTTCGTGGCGACGCTCCTCATCTCGCTGTTCACCAAGCGCACCAAGAGCGACGACGAGCTGCGCGGGCTCGTCTATTCGCTGACGCCCCGCGTGCAGGAGGGGTATTTGCCGTGGTACAAACGACCCGTGACGCTCGCGGTGGGTATCCTGGTCGTCTCGACGTTACTCAACGTGATCTTCTGGTGATGCTGTCATGAGACTGGACGTGCGCTGGCCGATTGGCGGGATGTTCACGATCGTCGGTGCGATCCTGGCGGTCTACGGGGTCGTGTCCGATCGCGCCATCTACGAGCGCTCGCTGGGCATCAACGTGAATCTGTGGTGGGGCCTGGTGCTGCTGGTATTCGGGCTGGTGATGCTGGCGTTCGCGCGTCGGGCTATGACGCCAAAGCCGCCGGAGCCGGGCCAGCGTCCGCCAGCTGCCTCGTAACGGGGTCGATGACGAAGTTCAGACCCTTGAGGGTGCGTGACCCGAGGATCACCAGATCGGCTGGTTCCCCAAACACGACGTCATCTACCGTGCTGTTCCCCGCGACATGGATGAAGGCAGCTCCGATCGGACGCTCCACTACCGCGCCACTTGCCTGCCGAAACCGTCCCGTTCTATAACGCTGGATACCCAGTGATTCGAGAATAGGCGCTGGAATCCAGGACAGCTCCGCACCTGTATCTACAAGCACGGATCTCACCTGTCGGCGCTCGGCGAGGCGCAAAGGATTTTCGACCTCGATGTCTACGCGGAAGCTTCCCATTGGCTCGGTCATAATGGCTCCAGAATGCCCGCCGAGTAGTACCAGATTACTGCCGGTTGTGTCAATCCCTCGCTCTCTTTTTTACCGATGTCGGTCCACGAGCGCCTGGTACACGAGCGTCTGGAATTTTCCGGCGATGTCGGTTCGATTCGGCAGTTGATTGACCATGAAGACAATGACCAGGTGCTCGACAGGATCCACATTGTACGTACTACCGTAGGCGCCCCCCCAACCAAACGTGCCCTCGGACGCCATGCCGTTGGCGCCGTAGCGCTGTGTAATGCCAAAGCCAAAACCAAAGCCGTTGGCGCCGGTCGAATCGAAGAGCATGCCGCTCTGATTGTGGGTCATGAGATCGACTGTGTGGGGCGCGAGAATGCGGACCCCGTCGAGCTCGCCCCCGTTGAGGAGCATCTGGAGAAACCGGGCATAATCGAGAGCCGTTGAGACCAGGCCCGCCCCGCCCGCAAAGCTCTTGCGCGGGCCGATCACGTAGTTGCCCTGACCGCGGGGGCCATCGGGCGCCCGGGACGCATGGTTGGTCGAGTCACTCGCATACACTGTCGCGAGCCGCGTCGCGGCCGAGGACGGAACGAAGAAATAGGTGTCGTTCATCTTCAGCGGGCCGGTGATCCGCGTCCGGAACAGCTCGTCGAGCGACATGCCGGACGCGCGCTCGGCGACGCAGCCCAGGATATCGGTGTTGTAGCCGTACACCCACCGCTCGCCGGGCTGGGCGACGAACGGCAGCGTGGCCAGGCGCTCGATCGTGCTACAGATGGGCTCATCCTTGTCGGCCGTGTACCAGCCCCATCCCGCCGCCGGACCGAGGCCCTTCGCCGCGTAGAGTGGCGCGATCAGGGAGTCGGTGCCGTAGGAGATCCCCGCGGTGTGCGTGAGCAGGTCGCGAATCGTGATTTGACGCGACGCGGGCTTGATGACGCGACCAGTATCGCTGCGCGTGGCGACCGTGGTGTTCGCAAATGCGGGAATGTACCGGCTCACCGGATCGGAGACGGCGAGCTTGCCTTCTTCCATGAGCGATAGAATTACGACAGATGTGAGCGCCTTGGTTTGCGAGGCGATGCGGAACAGCGTGGTCGGCGTCATGGCGCGGCGGGTCGCCAGATCAGCCCAGCCGAACGCATGGTCGTACACGACCTTGCCATCGCGAAGCACGAGCGTGACCGCCCCGGCGATCCGGCCGGAATCGACGTATTGCTGGATCGCGCGATCGATGCGCGCGAGACGGTCCGGCGCAAAGCCGTCCTGCGCCGATAGCCCGACAGGCAGCGCCGCCAGTGCAAGTGCTAAAAGGCGAGCACGATCCATTCGACCTCCACGCCGCGGCCTTCGCGAGGCCGCAATGAAAGTTGAATACGTTCCAGGCGCTCGAGCCGCAGGTGATCTCCATTCCCGCCGCGCCCAGCGGCTGGTCCCACCCAGTAGTTCCATTCACCCGGAAATCCTTCAGGCAGCAGGACGCCTCGACTCGCTGTGAGCTGCTCGAGGGGGATGCTGCGCTCCTGCCAGGTGCTGTCGACGGACAATGCGGCAGTCCAGCTGGTTCCGTCGTCCTCCATCAGTGTGAGGTGCAGTGTCTGGCGAGCCCCGAGTCCTCGCAGGCGCAGCCGCAGCTCCCTGGCGCCGCTGATCGTTTCCTGTCGCGCCAGCACGCGGGTCCAGACCACGAGCGACGCGGTGTAATCCGGAGGACTCCAGCCGGTCGTATCCACCGGCAGCTCGAAATGGAAGACCGGTTGTCCGGTCGCCGGTGAGAGGGCCAGTCGAAAGAGCCCGCGGCGTCCCGCATCACCGATTCGCGTGAAAGCGAGGTGCGCGGCATCGGTCCGCGGATCGAACAGGCGCAAAGCCGTCCCGGGCGACACCACGTCGAATCCCCACGGCTTCCGGCCGTTGTAATTCCAGTCGGTGGGCTTCCCACGCACACCTTCGGGGAACGTGGTCGGGGAGTCACCGCGAAAGACCGTGACCACGAATTCGTAAAACCCATCGTGGAGGGCGGTGGAGGGTATGGAGGTTCTGTAGGTGTAACCCGCGAGCGGCCGCATGGCGAATCCGCGATAGAATCCTCCAGGCACTGAGCGAAGAAAGAGCGTCACAGAATCGGGCGGCGTCACATCGACGACGCGCGCGCGCAGCTCGGCGTCGCGCCCGGTGAGATACTGGGGTGCCGCCAACGGGACCACGGCGAGCGGGACCGTGTCGGCCGGTGGGGCGTGGTATTCCTTGAACCCCACGTGACCGATTGTCGCCGGCAACGTGGACTCGGCGACCGGTTCGCCGGCGCTCAACACGTAGACCCCGGGCGTGACGGTGAACGTACCACCCGCCGCTCGAAGCGTTTGGGGGTTACCGGCGGTGATCGGTTGCGCCGAGAAGGTTGGACCAAGATCCGGCAGCACGATCGTCATCGGCCACGCACGGCTGATGGCGCGCGTCACGATCTTGTCGGCGCTGGGCGGCTCGAACGGATCACGCACAGGTACCGCGTCGGGATAGACCTCGAGTCGCCATATTCCCGGCCGGACTTTGTCGAGGAAATAGACGCCGGTGCCTTCGTACGTCACCGTGGCCGAGGATCCGTATCCCGCGATGCGATGCAGCGCGGCGGGATCGGGCGGCGCCGTGCGCGTCGAGCCGGCGTATAGAAACGCGTCGTGGGCCACCAGCTCGCTCAAATCCTCCTCGGGCGAGATATGGAAGTCGCCGAAGCGGGTATTCTGCGGATACGGCCCATAGGCTTGCATTCTGGGCAGGCGGCGCATCGCCTCGGCCGCGATAACCGCACTCATCGCCTTGCGCGGCGTGTAGACCAGGTTGAGGTAGTGCGTCTGCCAGCCGAGGTTGCGTGAGGAGGTCGCCAGCATGTCGTAGGCGAACATCGCGGCAAACTGTGCTCCGACCGCGCGAAACGTCCGCGCCATCGCGGGATACATCGTGCCGGTGCGCAAGTCGGGACTGTCGAATTCATAGACGATGCGGGGCAGGGGAGCGAGCTCCGCGCGCAGCATGTCGGGGTAGGCGTCGGTTCCCCGCAGGTAGTTGCCCTCGAGCTCATGCCCTGCATTGAGGCCCGTCGGATACCAGCCGAACGTGACCCCCTGCGCCTTGGAGCCCCGGATTGCGGCGGCGATGCGGAAATCCTGACTCACATTGTAGAAGATCAGCTTCTGGCAACCGGTGCTGCGGACCGCGTCGGTGAGCGCGTTGATGTAGCGGATCGATCCCGGCAGATCCTCCGGATGATGCCAGGGCTCGTTCACCAGTTCGATGAAGATGATCGCCGGTTCGTTCTTCAGTGCGAGATGCGTGTAGGGGTTCACGTGATTCAGGATCTGGCGCAGGTAATTCACTTGCGCGGCGATGGCAGGCGGATCGACGCCCATGCGGCCCTTGCCGAAGCGGCGCCCAAATCCCGGTGCAGTCGTGTCTGCGAGCGCGTCGGGCCAGTTGGAGCCGTAGAGCTGGATCGGACTGAACAACATGGAGATGCCGCGCTCTTTGGCGCGCGCGATCAGGTAGTCCAGGAGATCGAGGTGATCGTTGGCAATGAGATTGCCGGTGCTGTCTGACGCTTCCCAGTCGCCCCAGAACGTCAGTCGCAACCCATCCCAGCCCAGCCGGGCGAACTGCGCCATATCCTCGTCGATCATGCGTTTGCGATCGGCGTGGACATATCCCGCCGCGCGATAGTCGGAGGCGGTGGTGAGCACGTAGTTCGCGCCGAAGAGGCTGACCTCCTGGCGCGTGTCCTGCCA
The DNA here is from genome assembly GCA_036003865.1 of Gemmatimonadales bacterium. GTDB lineage: Bacteria > Gemmatimonadota > Gemmatimonadetes > Gemmatimonadales > GWC2-71-9 > 20CM-2-65-7. The sequence goes on from DASYRZ010000019.1 coordinate 8,390, forward strand.
TCGTATGACGCCCTGCTTGTCGAGGAAGACCCCCTGCGCGAGCGCGAGGATCGTGATCAAGATCAAGGGTGGTACTCGCGCTCCGTGTGTCCGACGAGCTGCGAGCGGTAGAAGTACACGTCGCGCAGGCGGCCCGACGCATACCGCTCCGCTTCGTCGTTGAAATGCGGTGAGCGCGGATCGCCGCTTTCGCCGCCGGCCGTAACCGCCTGCGCGCGCACGCTGTCGCCGAACTCGACAACGGCCACAAAGCTATTGCCGCTCGTACCATACCATTTCTTGGTGTTGGGATACGCCCGCGCGCCGAACGCCGCGAGCGAGCCCCAGATGCTGGCGGTGAACGGCACCGGGATGCTTGGTTTTGTATCGTCGAAACGCGGCGCGATGTCGTCACTGATCCGTTGGAAGCGATTGATCTCCCCCCACGGCGTTTTCCACGTCCCGAAATCCGCGCTCAACGCGTCCACGGCGTCCGCGAGTGAGGCGAGCAGCTCGGCGGGTGCGGCGCGCGACGTGGCGATGTACTGCATGACCGAGATTCCGGCGGCGCGGGCGTCGCGCGACACACGCCGGCCGATCCGCTCACCCCAGAAGACGGCGAGCGACGTCGGCACCGATTCCGCGCCCCACCGATAATCCCAGGCCCGCAGCGCCGCGATCGGCTCGGCCAATTTCGCTTTCAGCGTGTCGGACGTGGCCTGATCGTACGCCAGCAGGAGCGGTGGCAGCATCCGCTCGAAGGCGGGCAGGTAGCTGTCGAACGCCGCGCCGGTGAGCGAAGCCATCGTCCAGTCGCTCTTCCCCGGGAGCACGCGCAGCGCGTGATAGCCCCGGGCCGTCTCCTCAGCGCCGGTCTCGACGTAGCGCGGAAAGTTCTCGCGCCGGGGACTGGAGCCCTCGCCGGCGGCCGACCACGGCCAGTTGTTCGAGTTGTAAACCCAACCGCTTGGGGGATTCACGACATTGGGCGTCTCGTCGAACGACAAGACGCCACGGTATGCCGTTGCCGGATTGCTGCCGTCGACCGGGCGGGTCCAGTCGAAGGAGGTATCCCGCCGCGGGATGTAGTTCGAGTGAAAGTACGCAATGTTCCCCGCGGCGTCGGCAAAGACGGTGTTGTTGGACGAGTTGGTGTGGAGCTCCATGATCTGGCGGAACGCGGCAAGGTCGCGCGCCTTGGTGCGCGAATACGACTGGATGAGCGCGTTCACGTGACTGTTCATGAGACTGACGCTCACGTAGCGGTCGCCTTCCTTGCGGACGACCGGCCCGTGCCGCGCGTAATAGACCCTGAACGTCTTGCGCGCCATGCCGGTGTCGGTCTTGAATCGCAAGGTGATCGATCGGGAGCGGCCGGGCTGACGCTCGAGAAACTCGTCGATGTTGTCGACGCCGCTCGACGTATGCATCCACCCGGCCGTGGCGTTGAAGCCCTGATAGATGAAGAACTGTCCCCACGTTGCCGCGCCGTAGGCGTTGAGTCCTTCGTCGCTCACCACTTGCAGCTCGGACCGGAAGTAGAACGACGTGTGCGGGTTGATCCAGAGGAGCGCGTGATGATTGGCTGTGAGGCGCGGCGCGATGGCGATGCCGTTCGATCCCGAAGGGTCGAGCTCGAACTCCTGCGCGTCTCCGTTCCGCGTGCCGGGGCCCGAGCCGTACAGCGCCTGCAGGTCGCGAGGGCTGATGCGCTCGATGTCCCCGCCGATGCTCCCTTCGGTGAACGACAGCGCCATCCACGGCTCGAAATGGGTGATCACGCGCGGCTTCACTTCAGGATGCCTATAGAGGAAGTAGTTCAAGCCGTCGGCGAATGCGTCCATCAGGCGCCGCAGCCACAGGGGACTCCGGCGATACTCGGCGCGCAGCGAGTCGGGATCGATGAACAGCCGCTGCCGCAAGTCCGTGAACAGCGCGGACTCGCCCTCGGCTTCAGCCATTCGCCCGAGCGAGTTCAGGTAGTTGGTCTCGATCCGGTTGAAGTCGTCCTCGGCCTCCGCGTATTCCATTCCGAACACGGCATCGGCGTCGGTCTTGCCGTAGACGTGGGCGATGCCCCAGTCGTCGCGGATGATCGTGACGTTCCGCGCCTGGCGTTCCCAGCGGGCGATGTCGCGAGGCTGCTGGGCAGGCGCGGAGGCGGCAACACACAGCGCACTACTGGCGAGTAGCAGTATCGATCGCAATGGCGGATCTCGCGGGAAGGGTGAGATGGATGGCACCGCCGGGATCCACCTGGATGGAATTGCCTGCTATCACATCCAGGTAGGTTCCAGCCGCCATGCCGGTGGTGATGGTGGTATCCAGAGTGGTCGTCTCGTTGTTGATTGCCACGAAGCCTTTGTCACCGCGCGTGAACGCGATCGCATTGGCGCCGTTGTCCCACCAGTGGTTGATGTCGGTTCCGGCGACCACGTGGCGGAAGCTCACCATGTTCTTGATGGACGGATCCCGGTGCTCGCAGACCCATTGGCCGGCGCCGGCGGTCTCCAGGCTTGTCGCGCACGTGACGGGCAACGTCCAGCCACCGGCGTCCGAGGGCGGGCCGAGCGAGTTCTCGGCGGGGCAGGTGAACACGTAGCTCGATAGGATCGACGGATAGCCGTAGGGCTGCGCCAGCATCCAGACGTTCGCGTTGCGGAAGACGTTGCCGTTCCGGTAGCTGATGCCGCAGTTATGCTGCGTGTCGTGGTTCTGCAGGAAGACGACGGCCTTGTTGGACGGCATGATGCCCCAGGCCGTTTCCGAGAATTGATTTCCCGGCGTGCCGTTGGGGTTCAACTGGGAGATGTGCTCGCCGTTGGTGCCTCGGAACTTGTTGCCGACGCCGACGAACGTGAACTCGGTGATATCGGCGGCGCCGCCCGAGCTGTAGCCTTCCCCGAAATAATCGCGCGGTGTAATCGCCTCTCCGCTTCCTCCGATGACTTCGAGGAAGACATACGGACGCTGTCTGCCCTCAGCCGTCAGTGTGGTGTTCACGCGCTTGAGGATGTCGTCGAGCTCGACCTGCTGGATATGTTTCGCGGCGTCGATCCGAAATCCGGCCACACCGAGCCGGGCAAGCGTGAGCAGATACTCGGCAATCTTCTGGCGGACCGACGCGAGACCGGTATTCAAGTCCGGGAGAGAAAACAGCTCGCAGTCCTGCACGTTCGCAGCGCTCTGATAATTGTCGACCGTGCATGGCGTATGGAAGTCGCTGGAGGAGTAGAGGCCTGGATAATCGTATTTGGTGTAGCTCGTGCCGTTGCTGCCAACGCCCGGGCTCGGGTAATTGGTCATATGGTTGATCACCGCATCCACGATGATTCCCACGCCGGCGGCATTGCAGCGCGTCACCATGTCGGTGAACTCGGCACCGGTCCCGGAGCGGCTGCGTGCGACGCTGTAGCTCACCGGCTGATAGCGCTCGCTCCAGTCATGAGTCGGGACGATGCTGTGCTCCTGGGGCGGCGGGATCTGGACGGCCTTGAAGCCGGCTGGGCCCAGGACGTTCTCACACTCGCTGGCGATATCGGTCCAGCGCCATTCGAACAAATGGACGAATACGTCGCCCGCGGCCATGTGACCGCTGGGGCGATACGTCTGCGCGAGCACCGGTCGCTCGGGAGGACCGCCGCCCGTGGATGGCGGGGAGATCCCCTTAGAACAGGCCGCCGCCGCGAGCAGCAGCGCCGCGGCGGCGGTGTGACATACACGCTTCAATGCGCGGACCCGGTGTGTCGCTTAGTAACCCGGATTCTGCACCAGGTTCGGATTCGCGATCAGCTCGTTCGCGGGCAACGGATAGAGATCGCGGAACGTGCTGAGCGGGGAGCCGCCAGCGGATCCGCCCTTCCAGGCCCAGACGTACGTTCCGCCGGTGAACACGCCGAACCGAATCAGGTCGGTGCGGCGCTGCGCCTCGAACAGCATTTCGCGGCCTCGCTCGGCCAGGATCGTGTCGACCACAGGAAGCCCCGCGAAGTTGGCGCTGATGTTTCCGAAGGCCCTCTGGCGGATCGCGTTGAGATAGTTCAACGCTGTCGTCGCGCTACCACCGCCACCGCGGATGTTGGCTTCCACGTAGATCAGGTACGCGTCGGCGAGCCGGAAGATCGGGAAGTCCGTGTCCACCATTCCCGTGCGCTGCCCCTGCGTGCTGTCAGCCATACGATTGGTGAACTTGGGCGCGGCGATGCCTTTGGTGAAGTCGCCACGGTCGCTCACGGAATCCGATTGCCCGGTCGTATAGAAGAACGACGCCCGCACGTCTCCCGGACCAAACAGACGGTACGCCTGCTGCTTCAGACGATAGCCACCCCAGCAGTAATCGATCCCATACCACGACGCCTGCATGCTGCCGCCGCATCCCGCGTGAATCAGAAACGTCATGCCACCCCAGGTCTGCGTGTTGATGCCGTCCTGGGCGGCAACAAACACGAGCTCGCGTGATGTGTTGTTATCGGCCGTGAAGTTATGCCGGAAGTTCGGGTCCAGGGTGTCGCCCGCCGCGCTGAGCCCCGAAATGACAGCTTGCGCTTCCGTTACGGCGCCGGCGTAATTCGCCGTCCCCGTGTAGACCTGGGCATTGAGGTACAGCTTGGCCAACAACATGTGCGCTACCTCCGGTGTGGCGCGGCCATACGTGGATGCGCCCCGCGGCGGCAGCTGAGACATGATGTCATTCAGCTCGCTCACGACATACGCATAGATGTCCGCGCGCTGGGCCTGCTGCGGCGGCTTGGCGCCCAGCGGATCGTTCTCCGTCACGAGCGGGATGTTTCCGAACAGATCGATGCCGTGCCAGTAGCTCAGCGCCCGGAGGAAGCGGGCCTCGGCGCGGTAGAAATGCACGTTCGTGCGGAGCGTGGGATCGTTCTGACCCCGCGAGTCGAGTTTTGCATCGGTGCTCTGGCGCAAGAACTCGTTCACCAGCATGACCTGGTAGAAAATGCGGTAATACATCGCGTTGACCATGCTGTTGTCCGCGCCCCAGAGTCCCGTGTTCAAATCGGGAAGACCGGGGTCATTCCAACCGATCACCGCCTCGTCGGTCGGCATTTCCTGCAAATACCAGTAGAGGCGCAGGTATTCGCCGAACCCCTCGTCGATGCCGCCGATGTCGGCGTTGCCGTCGGGGCCGCGCTGACCGGTCACGATCAGCCCGCCGTAGATCTTCGCCAGGAACGCCCGATACGAGTTGGGGTCGTTGAAAACGTTGGCGCTGTTGACGCTGCTCTTGGGCGACACAGTCGGATCCGTGCAGCCCGTCGCGGCCATGGCCAGCAGGGCGGCGGCGACGCTGAATGTGTGCAGAGTGCGATTCATGGCTCCGTCCCCCTTAGAACCGGATGTTCAGGCCGGTGGTGATGGTGCGGGCGCGCGGGTAAATGTTGTTGTCGATCCCGTTCAGGCCTGACGTTGGGTCCACGCCACTGTAGCCGGTGAGTGTGAATGCGTTCTGCACGGTGCCGTACACGCGGAACTGCTGGCCGCGGTACGAGCCGGTGTAGCCGATGGTGATGTTGTCCATCCGGAGGAACGATGCGTCCTCCACGAAATAATCGGAGTAGTACTGCGGCACCACGAACCCGGTCGTGAGCACGGAGGTGTGCAGGTTCGCCGGCATGGCCGAGCCCGTCAGGTTCTGATAGGCGCCGAGGGCCGACGCCACGTTGTTGTAGACCCAGTTCCCCAGATAGGCCCGCAGCGTGAAGCCGGCGTCGAAGTGCTTGAGGTTGAAGTAGGACGAATGACCGAGGATCCACTTCGGCGCCGGATCGTGGAAAGGACGGCGGTCCGAATCGTTGATGATGCCGTCGTTGTTCAGATCGACGTACATGTTGAGCAAGTTGGCATTGTCGTAGATCGGCTTGCCGCTGGCGTCGTACTTCTGCTGATAGACAAAGAACGAGTTGACCGGCACCCCGGGCTGCAGCACTTCCACGTTGTTGCCCACGCCGCCCGAGATCCCGCCCGTCAGAATCTTCGAGACGCTGCGATTCGGATTGATCGCCAGCAGCTCGTTCGTGTTGTGGGCCGCGGTCACTGTCGCGGTCCAAGAGAGTCCCGTGGGCTTGCGCGGCAGCACATCGGCGTTCAGGACGAACTCGAGGCCGCGGTTTCTCATGCTGCCGATGTTCGTGGTCACGAAGTTCGACAGCGTCGTGCCGGCGGCGACCGGAACGGTGAAGATCAGATCGGCCGTGTTCTTCGTGTACCAATCGATCGAGCCGCTGAACCGCTGGTTGCTGAAGCCGAAATCGAGGCCCGCATCATACGCGGTCGTCTTTTCCCAGTGAATGAACTCGTCCACCGCGCTCGGCCGGATGGTCGTGGTGTACGTGTTCCCGAAGAGGACCTGCGTCTGGCCGTCGCTGTAGGTGTAGGTCGGATACTGCAGGTAATCCTGGAACGCCTGGTTGCCGGTCTTGGCCCAGGAGGCGCGCAACTTCAGATCGGACAGGCCGCCCACCCCTTGCAGGAACGACTCCTGCGAAATCCGCCAGGCCACCGCGACCGACGGGAAGGTGCCCCATTGGTTGCCGGGCCCGAACCGCGACGAGCCGTCGCGCCGCACGCTGAAGGCGGCGAGATAGCGATCGTTGATGTTGTAGTTCAGGCGGCCCAAGAAGGAGATGAGCTTGTAATCGACGATGTCGCGGTTGTTCTGGACGTTGCCTGCCTGCGGGATGCCGTTATCGCCGAGCAGGTTCGTGCTGAGGTTGGTCTCCCGCAGCCAGGGGTATTCCGCGTGCGACTGGTTGTAGGAGTAGCCGCCGACCAGGTTCACCCGGCCCGGCCCAAAGTTGCGCGGCGGCGCGTAGCCGAGGTAGGTCTCGACGACCGAATTGGTCTGGCTGTTGTTCGCCAGAAACAGCAGTCCCTGTCCCTGGCGCACCTGCGCGGCCAAGAAGTTGGGATAGAACGTCGTGCGGTCGGCCTTGGTGAGGTCGTAGCCGACGTTCAGGTTCGCCGACAATCCCTCCAGGAACGGCGCGCGATATTCCGCCTGCGCGTTGCCGACGCTACGCCACGTCGTGCCATGGTCGGTGGCCCATGCCAGGCTGGCGACCGGATTGCTCGGCGACGCATTGGTGGTATTCCAATCCCAGTACCCGGTCCGGCTGGACGAATCGTAGAGCGGCTGCGTCGGTGCCATCGCCGCGGCATTGCCCAGCACGTCGCCGGGCGTGAAGCGGTCGAGGGCGCGCGAGCCCCGCAGGCTGGTCCGCAGGCTCAGCCGGTCGTTGAAGAGCTGTTGCGAGTAGTTCAATCCGAGCGACACGCGCTCGGTCCTGCTCGACTGAATGATGCCGTCCTGTTTGAGGTAGCCGAGCGACAGCCGGTAGCTCATGTCGCTGCTCGCATTGGTCACGGCAAAGTTGTGTTCCTGACCGTACGCCGTGCGGGTGATGAGTCTGAGCCAGTCGGTGCTCGCGCCCAGCAACAGCGTGTCTCGCGCCGACGCGTAGGTGTTTATGGCGGCGGCGAATTGGGTCGCGTTGAGCATCGACGGCAAACGCGTGACGGATGACGCGGAGCCGTTGCTCGTGTATTCGAACTGCGGTCCCTGATGCGAGCCGCCCGATTTCGTTGTGATGAGCACGACGCCGTTGGCGGCGTTCGAGCCGTAAATGGCCGCGGACGAGGCGTCGCGCAGCACGGTGATGTTGCCGACGTCGTTCGGGCTGAGGAAATTCAGCGGATCGCGGCCGGCCGACAGCCCGCCGCCCGCGCCATTGCCAAGCGGCACGCCGTCGACGACGTAGAGCGGCTCGCTGCTGGCGTTCACCGAAGTGGCGCCGCGAATTCTGATCGAGAGGCCGCCGCCCGGATCGTTGTTGTCGACGACTTGGACCCCCGCCACCTTGCTTTGAATCAGCTGCTGCGGGCTGATCACCCGGCCCTTGTTGAATTGCGAATCGGTTATGGCGGTGACGGCGCCGGTGATGTCGCCCGCACGCTGCTCGCCGTAGCCGGTGACGACGACTTCAGCGAGGCCGATCGCCTGCGCGTTGAGAGCGACGTCGACGACCACCGTATCGCCGCCGGCGAGTGTCACCGGCTGACTCATCTGCGCGTACCCGATCATCCGCGCCCGCAGCACCTCGGTGCCGGCGGGAATATCGGTGAGCGTGAAGCGTCCATCAGCCTGGGTCAGCGCGGCACGTCCGCCGACCGCGACGGTCGCTCCGATGATGGGTTGTTGCGTGCTGTTGTCGGTGATACGTCCGCGAATGGTACCGGTTGGCTGTTGCGCGTGCAGTGGGGTGATCCAGGGAATCGCCAGGATTGCAGCTAGGAAA
>DASYRZ010000020.1:0-51101 GCA_036003865.1 Gemmatimonadales bacterium
CTGTTCACGCCCGACCTCGATCTGTTCGACGTGGGTCGCGTGGAGGTCCTGCGCGGGCCGCAGGGTACGCTGTTCGGGGCGGGCTCGGTGTCGGGCACGGTGCGGTACATCAGCAATCAGCCCGAAATCGGCATCAGCAACACCTTCGGCGAAGTCGGGATGAATTGGATCGATGGCGGAGACCCCGGCAGCGTTGCGAAGCTCGGGTTCAACGCGCCGCTGGGCGAGAGGGCCGCGTTTCGCGTCGTGGGCTACAGCACGCGCACGGGCGGGTTCATGGATGCCGCACAACCGACGCTGCGCGTCAACGACGACGTCAACGGCAACGGCCGCGCGGGCTTGCGGGCAGCGCTCCGGATCGGGCCTACCGAGCACTTCAGCATTACGCCGCGCGTGGTCTATCAGCAGGTGAAGGCAGATGGGTGGAATCGTATCGATGCCTTCAACATTTTGGCCAACCCGTTCACCACTACTCGGGATTCGATTACGCTGGGTCCGCGGGAGCAGTACACGCAGATCCGGGAACCCTTCAGTGACAAGTTCCTGCTCGCTGACGTGAATCTCCAGTACGATCTTGGGTCGATGAAGCTGACGTCGATCACGTCCTACACGCATCGGGACATCCTGGTGGTACGAGACGCAACTGCCCTGACGTCGAGCGTCACGGGCGGCACGCTCAGCCTGCCGGAATCGATCTATACTCTCGACTCACCGCTCGACGATGCCACAAAGTCGAAGGTCTGGACGCAGGAGGTCCGTCTGTCCGGAGCTCGCAATCGCGTGCGTTGGGTCGTCGGCGGTTTCTACAGCAAGAACGTGCGCGACTACGGCCAGGACCTCAGCGACATTGGATTCGACACCGCCTCCGCGCCAATCCTGGGCGCCCCATATGGATTTACCACGGGACTCCGGGCTCCCAAGGATCACCTCTTCTGGTCCGACCTCCACAACGACCTGAAACAGGGCGCGTTGTTCGGCGAAGCGACGTACTCGGTAAGTCCGAAGCTGGACCTCACTGCCGGCCTCCGGTATTACAACTTCACAGAGACCCGCGGACTGATCTTTGACGGGATTTTCACCAATGATAGCACCGGGTTGGCGCTGGTGAGGGATACGACCTCCACGAAAGCGAACGGGGTGGCGCCGCGCTTCATCGCAAGTTACAAGGTGTCGAACGGCGTCACGCTGAACGCGCAAGCCTCGCGTGGCTTCCGGCTCGGCGGCGTCAACGATCCGCTGAATTACCCAGCCTGCCAGGGAACGGACTCGGCGACGTTCAGCGGGCACAAGGCGTGGGACGACCAAACGGTGTGGAATTACGAAGCCGGAGTGAAGTCGGATGTGTTTGGCGGCCGCGGCAGCATCAACGTGTCGGCGTTCTACATGGATATCCACAATCTCCAGTTGAACGTGACCGCGGGCTCCTGCTCCTCCAGGCTGGTGTTCAACGCCCCCAAAGCGCGCAGCCAGGGGGTGGAGCTGGAAGTCACGGCGGCGCCGACCACCCACGTGGACTTCTCGTTCTCCGCCGCGCTCAACGATTCCAAGCTGCAGTCCACCGACACAGCGGGAAATAACGACGTCATCTCGGGCATCCGGGCCGGCAATCGCCTGCCCAGCGTACCGAAGATCCAGCTGACCGGCTCACTGACCTATGGATGGGACCTGAGTGAGGGGTCGCGCCTGTCGGTCACGGGGAGCTTCCAGCACGTCGGCTCACGGTTCACCGCCATCAATGACCAAGGCACGGGCGTCTGCAGCGCGGCAACGCCTTTGAGTTCCTGTCCCTTCGGCATAGTCGACCTGAACAGGTTCCAGGAAAGCGGCCAAGCGACCATCGGCGGGCCACTGACCGATACGCTCTTCACGTTCAAGCCGGAGCTACCGGCGTACACGCTGGTGAACCTCCGGGTCGGGCTGCGACGGAGTAGCTGGGAGCTTGGGCTGTTCGCCAACAACCTGACGGATGAGCGGGCTTTCCTCGCGTTGGACCGTGAGCGCGGCACGCGCGCCCGTGTGGGCTACCTGACCAACCAGCCACGCACGTTAGGAGTGTCGCTGCGGTTCGACTACTGAGTTTCTGCTCCCGAAGCACAAACCGCCGGACGGCATTGCCGCCCGGCGGTTTTTTTCCATCGATCCAGCTCTCACATCCTCGCGCCCATCCCCGCGCCGGCTCCCATCCCGGCGCCCATGCCGGCACCTTCCGTGTAGAACTTGGCGCCGATGACGGTCGCGAGTGGCCATTCGACCAGGCCGACCACGCTCGCGATGATCAGGAAGTTCTGTGGCCAGATCCCCAGGATCCCCAGGAACACGTTGACCAGGAGACCTCCGATGAACCATGCCGCCACCCCGGCCTTCGCGGCCGTGGCCGGCCCGGCGCCAAAGCGTGGCCGCACCGCGGCGTAGAGCCACACGAGGAATACGCCGATCACGAAGTCAAGAACCACGAACGATATCATTTGGGAAGTCGTCGCTGCCGTCGGCTTGCCGAGTGCGGTCATGGCCGCGGCCATCTGGTCCTTCAGCATCATGTTGAACACGACGTAGTCGATCGCGTTGAGTACGACGCCCGCGATCAGACCACCGACAATCACTTTCTGCAGGTTGATCTTCCCCATCGGGGCACCCCCTCGAGAGAGAGGACAGCATCGGACTGGCGTCCACTGCCGCCGCCAGGGTACGGAATCGGACGGGGATCGTCAAGTCACAGGACGTTGAGGATCGCTATCTGGCCGCCCATCCCATCCGGAATCGCGGCCACGCCACCGGGCACAACCCATTCATTTCCATCGACTACCAGATTGAAGTAGTAGGTGCCGCGAGGGAGCCGCAGCGTCGCCTCCCAGATATCCTCGCCCACGCAGTGCAGCGCGTCGGGCGTCCAGGAATTCCAGCTGCCCGCGATCCCGACCGAGCGCGCGCCGGGCATGCGGAAGCGCACAACCACGGTGTCGGCGCCGCGATGCGCCGCCACCAACGGCTGCAGCGCCGGGCGCGAGAGCACCGCGCGCACCATGGCCGCGCGCCGAGCCACAAACACGCGAATCCCACCCGTAACGAACCCTGCGCGTGGCAATCCCTGAAATGGATCGCGCAAATAATTGCCGCCCGATGCTTCGACCGCGATCGTCGGCGTCAGAAAGTATTGCAGCGACGCGCTCGCGGCTCCGGTCGATCCGTAGGTGCCGCTGAAGCGGCCGCTGAGCCACAGCGAGCCGACGATCCGCTGGCCGTCGAACGTGACGCCGCCGACCACGTCCGTGTACCAGGCGCCTAGAAATCGCGTTGCTTCCGTCGTGAGGGAGATCTGCGTGGGCGATGTGGTGGGTTGCCACCATGTTCGGCCGCGAATGCGGAACGCACTGACGCCCGGTTCTTGCTCGATCACACCCGTGACGGCTCCCGCCCCTAGGGCAAAATGAGCTCCCACTGCCTCGAGCAATGCCGCACCCGAGCCGGCCGCGACTCCGTCAGAGCGTGTGGTGGTCGACATGGTGGCGCTGACGGCGGGCCGGACGCCATGGGTGCTGTGCGGCAGCGACGCCCAGAGATCGGCACGCGCTTGCGCGGCCCAGACGCCGCGTTCCAGGAGCGAGAGCGAGCCCCCGGCAGCGACGTAGGTCGAAGCAGTGGTCAGTTGTGCAGCGGGGGAGACCGTCAATGCGCTGAAACTCGAGCCTCCGGCGTAGCGCACGATGCCCGTGCCGACGCCGAGCGACGCCTGACGTTGGGCGCAAAGCGTTGCCGGCAGCAGCACGAGCGCCGCGCAAAACGAAACCGGTCCCATTTTCACGGGACCGGTAACATACACCTGGAAGCGATTTTTCAGTTACGGACGACGACCGTGTCCGGCGCCCGGATTGTCGGGGCGGTGCGATGCCGACGCCGGAACTGCGGGCGTCGCCGGCGTCGCGGGAACGGCGCGCGTGGCCGGGCCGCCGTCAGGATTGGGCACGGCAGGCGTGGCGCGCGTGGCGCGGACCGCCGGCGTCGCGGGTGTCACCGGCCGGTTATCCAACCCGACGGCTTCACCACGAACATGCGTCGCGCGGCGAGCCATCGCCGCCGCCACCTTTGCCTTTGCGATGTCGGATGCGTGGGCGTTGGGAATCGTCCCCGACTTCCCTGGCCCCTCAGTCTGGGCGGCGGCCAGCGCTGGAACGAGCAGCAACGCCGGAATGAGCGACAGTATGCGCTTCATGTTGTCTCCTCGATGACGATGAATATTGTGAATACCTCGGCTCCTGCAACATCAGCTCGGCGCGGGCGAGATCCCGCGACAGCTCGCGCAGCCAGTTCCACAGGCTCCGCCTGGTCACAAACCGTCCTGCCGCATACCAGAGCTGGCTGAACACCTCTTGCACGATGCGCTCCGCAGCGGTCGAATCCATCATGATCCCGAAGGTCAGCGCGTACAGTGAAGCCCGATGCCGGCGCTCCAGCTCGATTAGCGCCGTCGAGTCGCGCTGCAGGATGCGGCGCAGCAGATCGGCGTCGGAAGCCAACGGACGCGGGGTTTGAGGCTCTAGCATCGTGCTCATGAACTGGTAAAGATTGCGGTGCGGCCGTTCTGGTAACGCCGGTCACACTGCGACGCAGCCTAAAGCGTTACCAATCATGACGTAGCTACTCTTTAGGGGGAATTGGTTGCGCCCTGGAGCCGAGGCAGGGGACGGCGAAATCGTTCGGGCGGTGCTCGCGGGGGATCGCGAGCGCTACGCCCAGCTGGTCGAACGGTACCGGGACCGCTACGCGCGCTATGCGGCGCGCATGCTGGGCTCCGCGGACGCGGCTGAAGACGCTGTGCAGGACGCGTTCGTGCGCGCGTACGATCAGCTGGCGCAGTGCAAGGACCCCGACAAGTTTGTCGGGTGGTTTTTCCTTATTCTGCGCAACCGCTGCTTCGCCGAGCAGCGCCGCAGCCGGACGGAAGCATCGCTGGAAGCCGCAGAAGGCGTGGCGGCCGCGGACCGCACGGACGGGGGCGCGGAATCGGCAGAACGGCGCCGGGCGCTGCAACGGGCATTGATGGAGCTTACGCCGGATCAGCGCGAAGTCTTCGTCTTGAAGCACGTGGAAGGGTTGTCCTACGGGGAAATCGCGGAGCGCTTGGGCACCTCGATCCCGTCATTGAAAATGCGGATGCATCGCGCGTACGATAAACTGCGCGAGGAGTTGCGAGAGCACACATGAGCGAACACGAGCACGATTTCCATCCGCTGGTCAAGCAGCTCCTGGACGGCGACATCACGCTCGCCCAGCTGCCGGCCGAGCTGCGTGCGGAAGGGGAAGAGGCGCTGGGGCTGCTCGCGCTGGTGGATCGCGCGCCGGTTGCGGTGCCCGCCGTAACGTGGCGTGTGATGGCATCGCTCGAACGGCGGCGGCGCCGCGTCCGGCCGTGGCTCTGGGCCCCGGCGCTCGCGCTCGCCGCGGCGCTCGCGCTCTGGATCCTGCCCGCGAAACCTGTCGCGCCCGCCTCGCTTGTGACCGTCCGCTTTGTCCTCGTGGCGCCCGACGCTCATGAGGTCAGTCTGGCGGGCACGTTCAACCAATGGGACGCCCACGCCACACCCCTGATTCGCTCGGGACCAACCGGCGTCTGGACGGCTACACTCACCTTGCCCGCGGGTCAGCACCAGTACGCCTTCGTCGTGGACGGCGTGCGGTGGGTGCCCGATCCGGGCGCACCCGCCGTCGACGATGGCTTCGGTCGGCGTAACAGCGTGCTGACGCTGTGATCATCACACTGTTGCTGCCGCTCTCGTTGCTCAGCATGCAACAGGGAGACATCGCGTCGCGGATGGCGGGGCGTGTGTCACCCAATGTGGCGACGCTGGTCGAACAGCTGGGTACGGAGGCATCCGCGCGCGGGCTCCCGATCGATCCGTTGATTCAGAAGGCGATTGAAGGTAGCGCGAAAGGCGTCCCGGACGACCGCGTTGCCGCCGCGGTGCGACTGGTCGTGACGCAGCTGGATACCGCCGCCGCCGCCCTCCGGGAGGGCGGGGTCGCGACGGATACGCTCGTCATTGCGGCCGGGGCGTTCGCGATTACCGCGGGGCTGAGCGGCCATGACATCACCGCCCTGGCGCGCACTGGCGCGAGCCCTGCGGCCCTGACGGTCGGGCTGCGTGTGGCGGGAACACTGTCGGCGATGGGCGTTCCGCCGGCCGAGAATATCTCTCTCATCAGTGTGAAGCTGCGGGCAGGTCAGCCCACTGAGGACTTGCTCTCATTGCCCGCGAGTGTCCAAGCGCAAGTCGCGAAAGGCAGCACGCCGGCGCAGGCGGCCGCAGGACTCGAGCGGGCAGCGGCGGCGCAAGGGCGTCGCGGGCCGCCGCCGGGTCGTCCGCAACCTCCGCCGCACCCACCGGCGCCGCCACACCCGCCGGCGCCGCCACACCCGTAAGCCCCAAGGACTCGCAATAACGGGTCAAGTACCGGAAGGGCTTACAACCCTGTAAGATTCCCCTTCCTGATATGACAATCGCCTCGAATTTGGGCTTCCCCCCCCTCGGTGCCGCGCGCGAATTGAAGCGCGCGACCGAAGGCTATTGGGGAGGCAAAGTGAGCCGCGAGCAGCTGCTCGCTACCGGCGCGGAACTGCGCCGCCGCCACTGGCAGCTGCAGCGCGACCTCGGCTTGGGCCGCATTCCTGCGAACGACTTCTCGTTCTACGACCGCATGCTGGACACCTGCGCGATGGTCGGCGCGGTGCCGCCCCGCTACGGCTGGACGGGCGAGTGGGTCGACCCCGGCACGTACTTCGCGATGGCGCGCGGCAGTCAGGGTAAGGGCCGCGACGTCACGGCGATGGAAATGACGAAGTGGTTCGATACCAACTACCACTACATCGTTCCCGAGCTGGAGCGCGGCCAACGCTTCCGCATGGCGTCCGCCAAACCGGCGAACGAGTATCGCGAAGCGAAGGCTCTCGGAATCGACGCGACGACGGTTCTGATTGGACCGCTGACGTTCCTGCTCCTCGCGAAGACTAGGGGCAGCGCGTTCGACCGGCTGTCGTTGCTCGACGCGCTGCTGCCGGTGTACGGCGACGTTCTCGCGTCGCTCACCGCGGCGGGAGCCACATGGGTGCAGCTCGACGAACCGAGTCTCGCGCTCGATCGCACCGATGCCGAGCGCGCCGCGTACCTGCGCGCGTACAAGTATCTGGCATCGCGTGCGGGGAAACTGCGGCTGCTGGTCGCGACCTATTTCGCGGGTCTCGGCGATAATCTCTCCACGGCGCTCGCGCTCCCGGTGCAGGGGCTGCACGTCGATTTGGTCCGCGCGCCCCAGCAGCTCGATCCGCTGCTCGCCGCCTGGCCGAAAGGGGGGGGCCGCGTGCTGTCGGCGGGGGTGATCGACGGCCGCAACGTCTGGCGGGCCGATCTCGAGAAGCAGGCCGCGTTGGTCGAGCGCGCTGCGGCGAGAGTCGGGAAGGACCGGCTCTGGGTCGCGCCGTCCTGCTCGCTGCTGCATACGCCGCTCGATCTCGATCTCGAAACCAAGCTCGATCCCGAGCTGAAGAGCTGGCTTGCCTTCGCCAAGCAGAAGCTGCAGGAAGTGGTCGCGCTCGCGAGGGGCGAGCGGGCGGCGATCGCCGCGAGCAGCCAGGCCGTGAAGTCGCGCCGCACGTCGAAGCGGATCAATAACGCCGCGGTGCAGCGCCGGGCGGGAGCGGTCACGGAGAAAGACAGGACGCGCCGTGCGCCGTACGCCGAGCGACGGAAATCGCAGGTCGATTTGCCGCGGTATCCCACCACCACGATCGGCTCGTTCCCGCAAACGACTGAGGTGCGGGCGGCGCGGCGGAAGCTGAACGACAAGCAGCTGAGCACCGAGGATTACGAACGGTTCATCGAAGCGCAAATCGGCAAGACCATCGCGCTGCAGGAAGAGCTCGGCCTCGACGTGCTCGTGCACGGCGAGTTCGAGCGCAACGACATGGTCGAGTACTTCGGCGAGCAGCTTGCCGGCTTCGCGTTCACCGAGCACGGCTGGGTGCAGTCGTACGGCACGCGGTACGTGAAGCCGCCGATCATCTTCGGCGACGTGTCACGCCCGAGCGCGATGACGGTACGCTGGAGCAGGTATGCCCAGTCCCTGACCCGGAGCCCGGTGAAAGGCATGCTGACCGGACCCGTCACGATTCTGCAGTGGTCATTCGTGCGGGACGACCAGCCGCGCGCCGAGACCGCGAAGCAGATCGCCCTGGCCATCCGCGACGAGGTAATCGATCTCGAGGCGGCGGGCATTCGCGTCATCCAGATCGACGAGCCCGCGCTGCGCGAAGGCCTGCCGCTGCGGCGCGCCGAGTGGGCCGACTATCTGCGGTGGGCCGTCGACGCGTTCCGCCTGGCGACGGCGGGCGTGCGGGACGGCACGCAGATTCACACACACATGTGCTACAGCGAGTTCAATGACGTGCTGCGCGTCATCGAGCGCATGGATGCCGACGTGATTTCGATCGAGAACGCCCGCTCGGGCTCGGAGCTATTGCAAGGGTTCGAACAGTACAAGTACCCGAATGAGATCGGCCCGGGCGTTTACGACATCCATTCGCCGCGCGTACCCTCGACCACGGAGATCACCAGCGCCCTGAAGAGCATGACACGGGTGCTGGACAACGCGCAGATTTGGGTGAACCCCGACTGCGGCCTCAAAACTCGAGCATGGGACGAGACCTTGGCCTCGCTGCGGAACATGGTCGAGGCCGCGAAGCAGATGAGAAACGGGACACGGGACACGGGAAACGTGAAACGGGAAACGTAGTTGGTGAACGTGTCCCGTTTCCCGTACCACGTTTCTCGAGTATCATAACCATATGGTGCCTGATATCCGGATCACGGCCGAGCCGATCGACACCCAGCGCTGCAAGTTCGTCGTCAGCGTGCCGGTGTTCGTTGGCGGCGTGCGACGCTTCGCGGCGCCCGAGGACGCGAGCGGATCGCCGCTCGCGGAAGCGATCTTTGCGATTCCAGATCTCGGGGTGAGCGAGCTCATCGTGTCGGGGAACATCGTCACCGTGGTGAAGCAGGCGTCGGTACCGTGGCAGGCCGTCGGTCGGGCGGTCGGTAACGCGATACGATCCACCCTGACGGCGGACGTGCCGGCGGTCACTCCGGCCCAGAAACCAGCATCCGGTGACGGATCAGCGGTCACAGACGATGCCTTGTACGAGCAGGTCGCGAAGGTGTTCGATGAGCAGGTGAATCCGATGGTCGCGCGGCACGGCGGTCACGTCGAGCTCATCGACGTGCAGGATGCCGTCGTGATGCTTCGCATGGGCGGCGGCTGCCAGGGCTGCGGCATGGCCGACGTTACGCTGCGACAGGGGATCGAGGGGATGCTCGCGCAGCTGGTGCCCGCGGTCCGAGGCATTGTCGACATCACCGATCATACCTCGGGCGCGAACCCGTATTTCCAGGCATCGAAAAAATGACGTGGGTTGAAATTGGATGATGCGGAGGGGCACGCCATTGGCGTGCCCCTCCGCATATCGACATCATTTTGATCCTCATGCCCCGTTTGTTGTTGTTATTGCCCACCACGACCTACCGCACGACGGCGTTCGTGGAGGCTGCGCGGCAGATCGGTGTGGAGTTGACGGTGGCCTCCGAGCAGCCGAGCACGCTCGAGGCCGCCAACCCGGCAGGTTTTCTCACGCTCGATTTCGAGCAACCCGAGCGCGATGCCGATGCCGTGCGGGTGTTCGCGAAGCAATATCCGATCAACGGTGTCGTTGGCGTGGACGACAAGACGGCGGTCGTCGCGGCCGCCATTGCGACGAAGCTCGAGCTCAGGGGAAATCCCGTTCATGCCGCGATCGCGGCGAGCGATAAGTACCTGCAGCGCGAGCTGCTGGCCAAGGCCGGGGTGCCCATCCCGCGCTTCCTGTTACGGAGCCTGGAAGACGATCCCGCCACGATCGCGAACTCGATCAGTTATCCCTGTGTGCTGAAGCCCGTGCGCCTTTCGGCATCGCGTGGCGTGATGCGGGCCGACAATCCTCAATCGTTTCGCTCCGCACACGAGCGGCTGCGCGCCATACTCGCCGAGCCTGAAACGGCGGCGGCCTGCGGCGACCGGGCGCGGCAGTACCTCATCGAGGAGTTCATCCCGGGCTACGAAGTCGCCTTGGAGGGTTTGGTCGTCAATCGACGACTGCATGTCCTCGCGGTCTTCGATAAGCCCGATCCGCTGGATGGGCCGTATTTCGAAGAGACGATTTACGTCACACCGTCGAGTGTCCCCGCCGGCCTGCAGGCGGCGATCAAGGATTGTGCGGATCGCGCGGTACGCGCGCTGGGCGTCGTCGAGGGCCCAGTGCACGCCGAGCTGCGCTACAACGAGCGGGGGCCGTGGCTGATCGAGCTGGCGGCGCGCCCGATCGGCGGCCGCTGCTCGGCGGTGCTGAAATTCGGGGAAGGGGGAAGAGGGAAGGGTGTGACGCTGGAAGAGATCATTCTGCGCCACGCCCTCGGTATGCCGATCCCGTCACTACAGCGCGAGCGTCTGGCGGCGGGGGTCATGATGATTCCCATCCCCGGGCCAGGCGTACTGCAGGAGGTGCGTGGCGTGGCCGAGGCCAAAGCCGTGCCGCTCGTGGAAGACGTGCAGATCACGGCGCATCCCGGCGAACGGTTGATTCCGTTTCCCGAGGGCTCGCGTTATCCGGGGTTTATTTTCGCGAGGGGTGAGACGCCGGCGGTTGTCGAGGCGGCATTACGCGACGCGCACCGCCGCCTCGAATTCAAACTTGGCTAGACCGCCTCGGCGACGAACTCCAGCCAGTGGCGCGGGACCGACTCAACCTTGAGCTCTTCCATGGTGCGCTCGAGGCCTATTTCGAGTGCCTTGGCGCCCTCCTCGAGCGGTACACCGGGGAGCGCACCCTCGATAAACAGCGAAAACCGACCGATATCGATGAGCGCTTGACGCGTCATATCCACGCGTAACAGCTCGACGGTGGTAGGACGCAAACCCGCCGCGGTGCATGCCGCGCTGTACTGATCCACGGAAAACCACTCCATCGCGGCGGCATGGCCCTCATGCTTGATCTCGATGCCCTTCTCGCGCAGTGCCTGCACCGAACGCACGATCCAACGGCGCCAGAAGCCACTCGTCCCTTCGACATAGGCGCCATTGAAGAATGTGCTGTTGAACGCGAGCAGCCCGCCCGGCTTCAGCACGCGCCGGATCTCCTTCAGCACCTGTTCCTTGTCGGGCATCAAATGAATGGCGTTGAGGAACACGACCGCGTCTGCTGACTTGACGAGCTTCGAGAGCCACTCGGCGCTGCCCTGCACGAACTCGGCGAACTTGGAGGAGATCGCTGCCCGCGCCTTGGCGAGCGCCGAGGGGGACGGATCGACGCCGATGACGTGGGGCGGCGGCTGCTGGTCGCCAACGTGCTCGAGAATGAGCTCCGTGACGGCGCCGGGACCACAGCCCAGGTCCACGATCACCTGACGACCAGGGCAGATGACGCGCTCCAGAATCCAGCGGTTGACGTACGCGAAGAATGGATGCCGCGTGAACGGCGTGAACGAAAAGCGGTCGTCGTCTGCTGCCGGGGTTATCGCGGTCACATCTTATGAATCCCGAGCGGTCCGAGATGGACGTCGAGATTGTGATTGACCCGGTAACCCACAACCCCGTTCACATCGAGGCTCGCGGCATCGCCGGTATAGACCTCTTTCCCGTTCACCATGAACTTCGCCTTGCCACCCTGGACCAGAATGCTCAGCTCGTTCGTCGCCCGGCCGCTCGTGTCGGCTTTGGTGACGGCGTCGCTCGCGGTCCATTCCACGATCGCGGTAGGACGCGTCGTGTAGCTGCTGCGGCGGCGGACCGAATACATCCCGTCGATCGGGCGGACCAGGAAGTAGGTGTAGGTCTGACCGGAGTCGGCGAGGTTCTTGCCGCCGATGAAGATGCCGAACGCCTCGGGATGGGCGGGATTCTTCATCTGCGACATCTTCGCCACGACATGGTAGGTGCCCGAAATCGTGTCGCGATCGCGCCAGTAGATCGCGGCGGGGCCGACGGTGGTGTGCAAGCCGTCGCCCATGTTCGTGAACTTCACATTTTCGAGCGATGCCGGTTGGCCAGTCTGGCGGTTCGGCTCGGTGCGCACCCGCCAGCCGGCCGGGATCGTGCCGCCACCGGCGACCGAACGGTCGGGATCGGCTTGCCCGGCCAACGTGCCCAGAGGGGCGAAAAGCAAGAAGACCGCCGCAGCGGTCCGCAGACGCATCGTCATCTTCGACACTCCCAGGGTATTGGCCACCGTTTCGTGAATCTAAGTGATATCATCGAAATGTTTTAGTCAAGTGTGGCGTCGCCCCCTCACGCGCGCCGCTCCGCGAGGTCGTGCACCGTATCCAAGCTCACGATCTTCAGCTTGCGCTTGCCCATCGGCAGTGTGATGTCGACTTTCTGCCCGACCTTGCCGCCCAGCAATGCCTTCCCGAGCGGTGACGCCATGGAGACCGGCATCTCTGCGGCGGCGCCGTCCTCGCCCTCGATGAACTCGCCCAGCGTCAGGGCGTAGACTTCCTTCTTCTTGGTATCGAGATCTTCGACGGTCACGCGGGAGCCGAAGCCGACGCGGTCGCGCGGAATGTCCTGCTCGCGCACGTCGGAGAGCTTGGAGAGCCGCAGCCGCAAATGGTGGACACGCGCCTGCGCGAATTGCTGGCGCTCGAGCGCGGCTTTGTATTCGGAGTTCTCGCGTAAATCGCCGTGGGCGCGCGCCTTCTCGATTTCTTTTGGCAAGACGAACGAGATTTCGTGATTCAGGCGTTCGACTTCCGCCTGGAGCTTGTGCTTGAGTCCCTCAATCATGCAGGATACTAACCGACCAACCGCCCAACCGGCTAGCTTTTAGGCCCTGTGCGTACGTATCACCAGCTCACCGACCCCGACCGCTCCGGCCTGGCGGCCCAGATTGGCGCGCAGCGCCAGCGCGTGGCGGAGCGCCTGGCCGGGGTGCGGCGGATCGTGGCGGTGATGAGCGGCAAAGGCGGCGTGGGAAAGAGCTACGTGACGGCACACCTGGCCCGCGCCCTGGCCCGGCGCGGCGACCGGGTGGGCGTCCTCGATGCCGACTTGAATGGCCCGACGATTCCGGGGCTGCTGCACGCCCCCCCGACCGCCCAGCCGCCCGCGATCGGCCTCGACGGGGTCAAATGCATCTCCATGGGACAGTTCCTGGAAGAGGGCGCTCCCCTGCAGTTCAAGGGCCCGGCATCCGAGAGTTTCGTCTGGCGTGGGGCGATGGAAGCATCGGCGCTGCGGGAGCTGCTCGGAGACGTGGAGTGGGGAGATCTCGACGTCTTGCTGCTCGATTTGCCGCCCGGCATGCAGCGCTACATCGAGTTGTGCGATATCCTTGGCAAACCTCCCGCCGTGCTCACGGTGACCATCCCGACCCCCGAGTCCCGCGACGCGGTCCGCCGCGCTATGCGCGCGGCAGTTGACCAGGGGTCGGAGCTCATCGGCATCGTCGAGAACATGGTAGGTGGGGAGCTGAAGGGGAGCGCCGGGGATGATCTGGCGGCAGAGTTCGCGAGACCCGTGCTGGCCCGAATTCCCTGGCACCCGACACCAGACACCTGGAACCAACTGGCAGTGCAGCTATGAAATTCCTCTGCGTCGAGTGCGACCAGCAAATGGCGTTTGCCGAGCGGGAGCTTCCCGGCGACGGGACGCTTGCCGCCACGTTCAAATGCCCCAAGTGCGGCCGCGTCGTCGCCATGCTCACGAATCCGATCGAGACGCAGCTCGTCTCGTCGCTCGGCGTGGAGATTGGTGGCCGAACCGTGCCCGCGGAGCCCTTTGAGATGGTGCGTACGTTTGTGACGGACGGACAGCCTGACGGCCAGACGGCCCCCCCACGGTGGTCCGTGGATGCTCAGGAGCGCCTAAGCCGTGTTCCGAGCTTCGTGCGGGGCATGGTGAAGAAAATCTACGCCGATTACGCCAAGGAGCGCGGCATCGCAGAGATCACGCCTGCCATCATGGACACCGCCCGCGCCGAGCTGGGCCTGGAAGGAATGTGAGCGACTTCGAAGAACGCAGCGTCGGCGAGCTGCGGGTGCGGATCGACCGCACACTGTGCGTCGGATTCGGCGACTGCATTACTGAAGCTCCCGCGGCTTTCGTGCTCGATGAAATGGGGGTAGCGATTTTCCTGGCTCCCGAGACCACGGCAAGAGAACAGCTGTTGCGTGCGTGTGACGCTTGCCCGGTGGATGCAATTACGGTTTGGAACGCAGCGGGTACCAAAATTGTCCCCGGACCTTGTGAACAAGTTCCTTGACAGCGCTGGGACCCCTCTGCATATCCCTTAACTCTGACGGCATCCACACCGACATCTAGAGTTTAGGCCCGCTCGAGCGGCGTCACTCGGGGAGGTAGTGGTGTACCGCGAGATTTTCGTTCCGGTCGACAACTCGCAGCACTCCGATTGGGCCGTCGATCGCGCCATCGAGATGTGTCGCAAGGCGGGCGGACGAATCACCGGCAATCACGTATATGCCGCCCGCCTCCACGATGTCCGCTTCCGCCAGCTCGAAACCGGCCTGCCCGCGCAGTTCCAGACTCCCGCAGAGATCAAGAAGCAGCGCAAGATCCACGACAAGCTGATCGAAAAAGGGCTGCAGCTGATCGCCGACAGCTTCTTGGATCAGCTCGGGAAACGGTGCGAGGCGGCGGGCGTCGGGCTCACGCGGCAGCTGCTCGAAGGCATCAACTACGAAGAAATCGTCAACGAGGTGAACCGCGGCGCCGGGCGGTTGCCCGGACTGATCGGGTTCGATCCCAACCGCGCGGCGGGCTATGACGGCGGCGACAAGGTCCGCAGCGACGTGAAGCTCGGTGAGAACGGGCGGCTCGTCGCGGAAGAGGAAGACTCGGCCGCGCGCCTGGTGGGGTCGTCGGGCCGGCAGTACGACCTGCTCGCGATCGGCGCGCATGGATTGGGACGGCAGCAGTTCTCGCAGCTCGGTGGTGTGGCGGCTCGCGTATTGCGCGGCGTCGAAAAAGACGTGCTGATCGTGCGCGATCAGCAGCCGCTCACCGGCGGGCGCTTCCTGGTGTGCGTGGACGGCTCGTCCTACAGCTACAAGGCCATGAAAGCCGCGCTCGAGCTGGCGCACGAATTCGGCGGCTCGCTGTACGTCTGCAGCGCGTTCGACGTCGAGTACCATCACGTCGTCTTCCATAACATCAAGGACGTGCTGTCGTATCAGGCGTCGAAGGTCTTCAAGTTCGAAGAGCAGGAAGAGCTGCATAACAACATCATCGACAAGGGACTGCTCAAGCTCTGCCAGGCGAATCTGAAACGCGCCGAAGTCATGGCGCAGCAGTTCCCGGACGTCCCGCTCAAGACGCAGATCCTGATCGGCAAGCCGTTCCAGGTGATCATGCAGTGGGCGGAGGAGATCAAACCAACGCTGCTCGTACTCGGGCGGCATGGCGCCCATCGCATCGAGAACACCGAGCTCGGGTCGCAATCCGAAAACCTCGTCAGGCTGGCGCCGTGCAGCGTGCTGCTTGTCGGCGTCGTCGGCGTGCGGCCCGAGGAGATCCCCTGGATCGAGGAAGACGGGCAGGCCGGTCTGTCCTGGGCGCCCGAAGCCGAGGTGCGGATTCTGCGCGTGCCGCCGTTCGCGCAAGGGATCGCGCGCCGCGCCGTGGAGGAATACGTCCTCGAAAAGGTCGGCAACGGAGGGCCACCGCCGACGGTCACGAACAAGTGGCTCGATGAAGCGATCCAGAAGCTGCTCCCGACGCACATGCAGCTGATCATGGGGATCGGCAGCGCCGAAGAAATCGCGCTGGCCGAGGTGAAGGCGACCGAGCAGATGAAGGCGACGAAGGTGCAAGGGTCCGACGCCGACCCCGTGCCCGCTGTCCCGATGATCGAGACGAAATGTCCTGTCACCGGCAACGTGAGCGTGCGGGAACGGGTGGTGACGGATCCGATCGTGTGGACCCAGGAGGCCTGGCAGCGGTTGCAGCTCGTCCCGCTGATCGCGCGCCCGCTCGCCCGAAACACGGTGGAGCGCTTCGCTCGCAACCACGACATCTGGCGCGTGACGACGCCGGTCATGGACGACAACAAGCAGGCAATGATCGAAGCCGACGAGTTCGACGTCGATACCATGATGGTGATGTTCACCGAGCTGCGGGCGAAGCAGATCCGGGCGGAGGCGGAGGGCAAGGATGCGCTGTCGCCGGAGATGCGCGCGTTTATCGAGGAAGCGAAGGCGCAGGGGATTACGCGCTGCCCGATCCGCGATATCGAAGACAAGATGCAGAAGTGCCCCGTCGACATGAAAACAGTCACGCCCGAAGAAGCCAAACGGGCAGTCGAGAAACTGCTGCAGTGATGTACGTTCCGCACGTCGTCGCCTGGAATCTCACGCGGCGCTGCAACCTGGAGTGCGCTCACTGTTACATCGCGGCCGGCCCGCACGAGACAGCAACGTCAGAGTTGGAGACGAGTGAGGCGCTGCGCATCGTGGACGAGCTGCTCGCGATAAACCCGGCGCCGATGCTGATCCTCTCGGGTGGCGAGCCGCTGCTGCGCCACGACCTGACCCAGATCGCCGCGTATGCGTCGCACCGTGGCGCGACGGTGGTCGTCGGGACGAACGGCACGCTGCTGACGGACGAACGGATTGCGGCACTCAAGGCGGCCGGCGTGCGCGGCGTAGCGGTGTCGATCGATTCGCTCCGTCCGAGCTACCACGACAACTTCCGCCACGGCTCCGGCGCGCTCGCCGACACGATCGCGGCGTTGGGCCGCCTCCGCGCGCAGCGCATCGATTTCATCATTCAGACCACCGCGACCAAAGGGAATCGCGCCGAGCTCGAGCGCGTCGCGCAGTGGGCGGCGGAGCAGGGAGCCGTCGCGTTCAACTGCTATTTCCTCGTGGCGACCGGGCGTGGTGCGGGGCTGTCCGATCTCGCGCCCGCTGAGTACGAGGCGATCCTCGCGGACCTCGCGCGCTGGCAGCGGCAGTACCGCGGCCAGATGATGGTTCGCGCCAAGTGCGCCCCGCATTTCATGCGGCACGTTCATGCCGCCGATCCCGAATCCCCGGTCCTGAATTACGAGACGCGCTGTCCCTGCGGCACGCAGTACTGCCGCATCACCCCCGACGGCAAGCTCACGCCGTGCCCGTATCTGCCGGAGGTCGCCGGCGACCTCCGGTCGCAGAGCTTCGGCGAGATTTGGCGTGGCTCGCCGCTGTTCCGGCAGCTCCGCGAGGGGGGCCTCGGCGGCAAGTGCGGCCGCTGCGAATACCAGAAGCTGTGCGGTGGGTGCCGCGCGCGGGCGTTTGCGCTCGAGGGCGACGTGCTCGCGGCGGATCCCTCGTGCGTGTATGAGCCGACCGGCGCGGCCATCATCGAACCGCAGCGCGAGCTCACCTACGGACAGGATTTCGTCCCCGCACTGGCCTGGTCGGCGAGCGCGCGCGCGCGCCTCGAGCGGATTCCGTCGTTTGTGCGCGGCGTCGTCACCAAGCGGGTCGAAGACTGGGCGCGCGAACGCGGCGTACGGGAAATCACGCCCGAGTTGCTGAGCGAGATCCGCAGCGCCATGCCTATCGATTTCTCCAAACGCAAACCGTTCTTCGTGTCCGATGATATCTAGAACGGACAAGCAGGTCCTTCGCTCGCGCGCGTTCCGCGCGCTCGCTCAGGATGACATGCCTCGCCGCGCCTGTAAAGAAAAGAAAGGGGGGATGGAGGTTGAGCTCTCTCTCTTCTTTTTCTCTTCTCGCGAAGCGAGCAAGCATGTCATCCTGAGCGCCGAAGGCTTTGCACGAGGCATGGCGCATGGCTGACCACCTCCTCCTCCAGGCCGTCGCCGACACCGCGAGCGCATACCGCGACTTCCCCGTTATCGGCAGTCGCGCGGCCGTGTGGATCGCCGCCGAGATCCACCTGATGTTCGCGGCATTCGTGCTGGGGGTGCCGATCTTCGCGGTGGTGGCCGAGGCGATTGGCATCTTCGGCAAGGACCA
The DNA here is from genome assembly GCA_036003865.1 of Gemmatimonadales bacterium. Classification (GTDB taxonomy): domain Bacteria; phylum Gemmatimonadota; class Gemmatimonadetes; order Gemmatimonadales; family GWC2-71-9; genus 20CM-2-65-7. Next base: position 18,054 of record DASYRZ010000020.1, read on the forward strand.
GCGGTACGACCGGCTTTCGAAGGAGTTCACGCGGTTGCTGCTGATCGCCTACAGCGCGACGGCCCTCTGGGGCGCGACGTTCACGTTTCTTCTAGCGACGCTCTATCCCAAGTTCTTCGCGTACCTGCTTGCGATATTCGCGCCATCGGTGTGGGTGTACGGCGCCATTTTCTTTTTCGAGTCGTTCACCCTCTATCTCTACTACTACGGCTGGGATCGCTGGAAATACGGTCGGTCGAAGATCGTGCACTGGTGTCTCGGCATCCTGCTGAACATCTGGGGCACCATCGTGATGTTCATCGCCGACTCGTGGCTCACGTACATGATGACGCCGCCCCGGGACATCACCCCCGAAACGTCGCCCACCAGCATCAAGCTCTGGCATGCGATCCTGAACCACACCTGGATGCCGATCAACATTCACCGCCTGATCGGCAACGTGGTGTTCGGCGGCGCGATCGTGGGCGCCTACGCGAGCTACCGCTTCCTCGCCTCCCGTAGTGAGGAAGAGCGCTCGCATTACGACTGGATGGGCTACGTCGGCAACTTCATCGCGATGTCGGCGCTGATCGTGCTGCCGTTCGCCGGCTACTGGCTGGGCCGCGAGATCTATCAGTACGACCAGTCCTTGGGCATCACGATGATGGGCGGCTTCATGAGCTGGCTGTGGGTGATCCAGGCCTTCCTCATCGCGGTGCTGTTCCTCGCGGGCAACTACTACCTCTGGGTCGGGATGGGCCGCATCCCCGGCGCGGAGCGGTTCCGGCCCTACACGAAGTGGCTGCTGGTGGTGCTGGTCCTGGGGGCTCTCGTCTGGGGCACGCCGCACACGATGATCGCCGACTCGCGTGAGCTGGCGGCGATGGGCGGCTCGCACCATCCGCTGCTCGGCGCGTTGGGTGTGATGAGCGCCAAGAACACCGCCGTCAATCTGATGATCCTGTCGACGTTCCTGTCCTTCCTCCTGTATCGGCGGGCCAATATCCGGCAGGTCGTGCCCTGGGCGAAGACGGGGACGCGCATCCAGGCCGCGATGTTCGTGATCGCCGCCGCGATCGTGCTGTTCTTCGGAATCCGCGGCTATTTCGTCGAGGCGATCGTTCGCATCGGGTACTCGGTATACCAGGTGGGCGCCGTGCTCGCCTGCATCATCTTCGTCACCCTGATCGACGTGCTCATGGCTCGGGGCGCGCAGTCGCTCGGCGCGATCCAGTGGGGCAAGATGCCGCCGCGCTCGCAGTATGCGCTCTTCATCCTGGCCGTCACCTTCACCTGGCTCATGGGCCTCATGGGGTTCGCGCGCAGCGGCATTCGCCAGCACTGGCACGTGTACGGGGTGATGCAGGACCTGACGCCGTACGCCGCGACGCCGGCGCTGGGGTACGCCGCCATCATGATCAGCACCTGCGTGCTGATCTTTCTGTCGCTCGTCGGCTTCATCTTCTGGCTTGGTGGTCTCGCGGAGAAGTCGACATTCGTCCCGTCGACGGTGGAGGCGCCGCATGTGGGCCACTAACCTCCGCATCATCGGCATCGTCCTCGGCACCCTCGCGCTCTATACCCTGATCGCGAACAAGATTCCGCAGGTGCAGTCCGAAGTCCCGCGCGCGCTGAGCCTCGGCGCCAACGTCACGCCGGAGCAACTGGTCACCGCCGGCGATCAGCTCTATCATGGCGCCGGCGGCTGTACCACGTGTCACGGGTTGGGCACGCGCGCCCCGAACCTGTTGACCGACGAAAAGGGGCAGGGACTCATCGGCGCCCGTTGCGCCAAACGCGAACCCGGGAAGGACTGCAAGGCCTATCTGTACGAATCGATCACGAGCCCGCGTGCTTTTGTCGTGTCGGGCTACGAGCCGATCATGCCGGAGATGGGCCGTATCCTTTCGCCACAACAGATCTGGGCTCTCGTCGCGTTTCTCGAGTCGAACGGCGGCACCGTGGATGTCAGTGCGTCAGACATTCCGGCCGTGGGAACCTCCACAGCTTCGACAACCTCGACATCCTCCACAACCTCCGCCGGCGGAATCGCCGGCGGTTCCACCGACCCGATGACCATCATCCGCGGCGCGGGCTGCACCGCCTGCCACAAGATCAACGGCGAAGGCGGCGCGATCGGCCCCGATCTGAACCACGTGGGATCACGGCTCTCGTCGAACCTCATTCGCGAGTCGATCCTGCAGCCCGACGCGAAAGTCGCCAAAGGATTCGAGAAGTTCAAAGGCGTCATGCCCAAGACGTTTGGTCACCAGCTCACCGCCGAGCAGCTGGAAGCGCTCGTGCAGTTCCTGGCGGCGCACAAGTGAGACAGTACCTCAAGCACCCGTTCTGGCAGGCGGCCCTGCTGCTCGTGCTGGCGTACCTCGTCATCGTGTTCGTCATCCCGCTGCTCCCCGGCAGCGCGATCGTTCCGAAGAGCGTGGTGCTGCAGTACATGGCCACCGTCCTCGTCGGGATTCTGATCTGGGTGAGTGACGACGAAGCGCGCTGGACGGAGTTCAAGGAACCGCTGCACGCTGTGCTCGTCCAGCCGCGACTCAAGGTGGTGCGGACGGCGTTGCTGGCGGTGGTCACGTTGATGGTTGGGTGTCTCACGTACGGTCAGGTGCGGGCCAGTGTCGCCGCGCCGCCCAATCTCCGCTCGATTCACCCCGCGCCGCCCTCGCAGATCACGTTCCGCGGCAAGACCCTCACGCTGGTGGGACTCGAGAATCCGCTGCGGCGTCAGGGGAACATCGCGGATCACATCGCGGTCGGGCACCGCATCTACTATCAGAACTGCGTGCCGTGTCACGGCGACCATCTCGACGGCCAGGGCCAGTTTGCCCCTGGGCTCAATCCGCTGCCGGCGAACTTCCAGGACAACGGCACGATCGCGCAGCTCACCGAGAGCTTCGTGTTCTGGCGCGTCGCAAAGGGTGGCCCGGGTCTGCCGCGCGAGGGCACGCCGTGGAATTCGGCGATGCCGGCGTGGGAAGACTTCTTGACGGAAGAAGAGATCTGGTCGGTGGTGCTTTTCCTCTACGATCAGACGGGGTGGAAGCCGCGGACGTGGGAAGTGAGCGGCAAATGACGGCCCGACGGCCTGACGGCCTGACGGCCGCTCGCATGGCGATCGCATTGGCGCTCATCATGGCCGTCCGGCCGTTCGGCCGCCCGGCTGTCGCGCAGGATACCACGGCAGGCAAAACCGTCTACGTCAAATGGTGCGCAGGCTGCCATGGCGACGACGGCAAGGGCGATGGCGCAGGGGCACGCCACATGATCCCGCCGCCGCGCGACTTCACGGGTGCCGTCTATCAGATACGCTCGACCTCGAGCGGGCAGCTCCCGACCGACGCCGATCTGCTGCGCTCTATAGATGAAGGGCTGTTCGGCACCGCGATGCCGGGCTGGAAGACCCGGCTTTCAGACCGCCAGCGCCGCGATGTGCTGGCCTACATCAAGACCTTTTCGACGTTCTTCGCCGATACGACCCTCCACCCCACGCCGCTCACGTTCGGGAGCGCCCCAGGGGGTGGCACTGGCGCGGAGGCTCTCCGTATCGGGCGACAGTTCTACGATTCGATCGGCTGCCGCAAGTGCCACGGCGATCAGGGGCGTGGCGACGGATCCTCGGCACCAACACTCAAGGACGACGCCCAGCATCCGATCTTCGCGGCCGACCTGCACGAGAACTGGCGGTTCAACGGTGGCGGCACGGTGGAGGACATCTACCATCGCCTTCGTACCGGCCTGGACGGCACACCGATGCCGTCGTTCAGCGATCTGCTGGAACAGAAGTTCCTGACCGACGAGCAGCTGTGGCGCGTCGCGCAGTATGTGCGCAGCCTGTCGCCCACAGAGCCCCCCGTCGTGCGCGACGTCGTCCACGCGCCCCTGGCGAAGGCATTGCCACATTCGCCCGACGACACGGCCTGGACCGCGGTGGACGTCTACTGGTTCCCGCTGGTCGGACAGATCATTCGCAAGCCGCGTTGGTTTGCGCCGGCGGTGACCGGGGTCTGGGTCAAGGCGGTCCATACGGCCGATTCGATCGCCCTGCGCGTGGTGTGGGATGATCGCTCGCAAAGTCCCGACAGCGCCTGGCTGGGATACGTGCGCCGCGTTCTCGCGACGCTCGCGAGCGATGATTCGACGCAGGAGGAGCCGGGCGTCTGGCCCGACCAGTTGGCCGTCCAGTTCCCGATTTCCATTCCGACCGGAATGGAACGCCCGTATTTCCTGATGGGCAGCAGCACCGCGCCCGTGTATCAGTGGCGCTGGTCGAGCAGCTCCCGCGCGGCGGCCGTGGCCGGAGTGGCACGTGGGATCGATCGGTTCGATCCACTCCCCGGCGGCGTCGCGACCAACGCCGTCTATGACCACGGCCAATGGCGGGTGGTCTTCACGCGCGCACTTGCTTCGGCTGATACAGCGAGCCAGCTTCCGTTTCGAACCGGCCGCGCCATCCCGGTGGCATTCTTCGCCTGGGATGGGTCCAATGGAGAGCACGGCACGCGCATGGGTATCAGTACGTGGTACTTCCTCGCCCTCGACGAACCGGTGCCGGCCCGGGTGTTCATTTCGCCGGTGCTCGCCATGGTGCTCACGTTGGGACTGGGCATGCTGGTCGTGTGGCGCGCGCAGCAGAAGACTTCATACCGGAGGCAGCAATGAAAGGCAGAATCTTCAGCGTGGTGGGTGGGATGTTCCTGCTCACCGTGTGCAGCAAAGGTAGCCAGAGCAACGTGCAGGCCGCTCCCTCGTCCCCGGCACTCGAGCCAGCACCGGCAGCAGCGGGATCGTCCGAGGTCTCAGCGGCAGGGGGCACGATCACGGGGAAGGTCAAATTCACGGGAACCGCGCCCCGCAATCCGCGGATCGACATGACCGAAGAAGCGGTGTGCCAGGCGAAGTACACGACGCCGCCGACGGAGGAGAACGTTGTGGCCGGAGCGGCTAACTCGCTCGCCAACGTGTTTGTGTACGTGAAAGCCGGCGTGCCTGCGGGACAGACCTTCCCGGCGCCGACCGCCACAGTCGTGCTGGACCAGAACGGCTGCCGGTACCATCCGCACGTTTTCGGCATGATGGTCGGGCAGCCTTTCGAGATCCTGAACTCCGACGCGACAAGTCATAATATCAAGGCGATCGCGAAGCAGAATCGCGGCTTCAACATCAGTCAACCGAACGCCGGCATGAAGCGGGTGCTCACCACGTCGAGTGACCCGCGGACCTTCACGGCGCCGGAAGTGATGGTCAATCTTGAGTGCAACGTGCACGGCTGGATGCACGCCTACGTGGGCGTGCGGCCGGACCCGTTCTTCGCCGTGACGGGACCCGACGGCAGCTTCTCGATCAAGGGCCTGCCGCCTGGTACGTACACCATCGAAGCCTGGCATGAGAAGTTCGGCACGCAGACCGCGACCGTGACCATCGCGGGCACCGAAAGCAAGACGGCCAACTTCACCTTCGCCGCGCACTAGGCGCGAGGAGACATCGCATGCGTTGGTGGCTTCCCGACGCAGGCTCGACGTTCGCCGGTCCCATCGACACGCTGTTCCTCGCGATTCTCATCATTACGGGAATCGCGCTCGTGGTCGTCGAAGTGGGAGTGGTGACGTTCGTGATCCGCTATCGCGCGCGTCCCGGACGCAAAGCCTTCTACACGCACGGCTCGACGCGCGCGGAAGTGATCTGGACGGCGATCCCCGCCGTCACGATGGTGGCGCTCGGCTTGATCAGCAACCACTACTGGGTGCTCATCAAGGACAAGAAGAGCATCCCGCCGAACGCCTATCGCCTCGGCGTGCATGCGAAGCAATTCGAGTGGCAGGTGACCTATCCGGGCGCGGACGAGAAGCTGGGCACGAGCGACGATTTCACGGTCCGCAACCAGCTGCACGTCGTCGTCAACCAGCCGGTCGCCGTCGAGCTCACCTCCGAGGACGTGATCCATTCATTCTTCGTCCCCGAGTGGCGTCTGAAGCAGGACGCCGTGCCGGGCATGCACATCACCGCCTGGTTCGAGGCGACCAAGACCGGCGAGTTCGAGTTGGGGTGCGCGGAGCTGTGCGGGATGGGGCACTACAAGATGCGGGCACGCGTGTTCGTCCACACGCCCGATGAATACAAAGCCTGGGTCGCCGAACAAATCGCCGGAGGGACCGAATGACGAGCGTCGCGCACGCACGGGGGGGACCCGCAGCGCATGGCGATGCCCACCATGCGCCCATGAGCTTCTGGCGCAAGTACATCTTCTCGACCGACCACAAGATCATCGGCATCCAGTTCCTGTTCGTCAGCCTGTTCTTCCTACTCGTGGGGGGACTGCTGGCGATGCAGATCCGCTGGCAGCTCGGATTTCCGGGCAAACCGATGCCGGGCGGCGGGATCCTGCCGGAGTCGATGGTCTCGGGCGGCGTGATCCTCCCCGAGTACTACATCGAGCTCGTCACCATGCACGGCACGTTCATGGTGTTCTTCGCCATCATGCCGCTGCTCGTCGGGGTGTACGCCAACTTCCTGATCCCCTTGAAGCTGGGGGCGCACGACATGGCGTTCCCGCGCATCAACATGTGGTCGTTCTGGCTCGCACTGCTCGCCGGCCTCATCATGCTGGCCGGGTTCTTCGTCCCCGCGGGTGCCCCGCGCGCGGGCTGGACGATGTATGCGCCGCTGTCGGCCCGGCCTGACCTCTCCGGCGCATACCTCAGTCAGAAGCTCTGGAGCGTCTCGATCGTGGTGCTGGGGTTGTCGTCGGTGCTGGGCTCATTGAACTACATCACCACCGTGATCAACCACCGGGCGCCCGGGATGACGTGGTTCCGGATGCCGCTCTCCGTCTGGGCGCTGTTCATCACCGCGATCCTCGGCGTGCTCGCGCTGCCGGTTTTGCAGGGCGCCGCGATCATGCTGCTGTTCGATCAGACGATCGGCACGCACTTCTTTGACCCGGCGGCGGGCGGCCAGGCGCTGCTCTGGCAGCATCTGTTCTGGTTCTTCGGGCATCCCGAGGTCTACATCCTGATCCTGCCGGCGATGGGCATGGTCTCCGACATCATCGCCAACGGCAGCCGCAAGCCGATCTTCGGCTATCACTCGATGGTGTTCGCCATCATCGGGATCGCGTTCCTGGGCTGGATCGTGTGGGGCCACCACATGTTCATGAGCGGCATGAACCCGACCCTCGGGTCGACGTTCATGGTCTCGACGCTGCTCATCGCCGTGCCCTCGGCGATCAAGGTGTTCAACTGGCTGGGCACGATGTGGCGCGGCAACCTGCACCTCCACGTGCCGATGCTGAACGCCATCGGCTTCGTGTCGATGTTCACGATCGGCGGACTGTCGGGCATCTTCATGGCCGCGACGCCGGTCGACATCCCGCTCCACGACACGCAGTTCATCGTCGCGCACATCCACTACGTGCTGTTCGGCGGTTCCTTGTTCGCGCTGTTCGCCGCGATCACGTACTGGTATCCCAAGATGTTCGGCCGGGTGATGAACGAGGGTCTCGGCAAGGTGCACTTCTTGCTGACGTTCATCGCCTACAACCTGACGTTCTTCCCGATGCACATCATCGGGATGGGCGGCCAGATGCGGCGCATCTACGATCCGACGGTCTACAACTGGCTCAAGCCGCAGCAGCCGCTCAACGAGTTCATTTCGTACTCCGCGTTCGCGCTGTTCGCCGTCCAGTTCCTGTTCATGTTCAACTTCCTGTGGAGCTTGAAGTTCGGCAAAAAGGCGCCGCAGAACCCGTGGAATGACAACGGCATGGAATGGTCGCTGCCGAATCCTGCCCCGCACGGCAACTGGGAGCGTACGCCCAACGTGTACCGTGGACCGTACGAGTTCAGCTCTCCCGAAGCCGGGGACAAGGACTATCTGCCGCAATACGTGAAGCTGCCCACTGACCGCGATCCGGTGCCGGCTCCCGTGCCGGCGGCCGGCCATTGACCGGGAGAGTGCGATGACGCACGCGACGCAAACTGTCGATCAAATGCGGCCGCCGTTCCCGGCAGAGCCGGGAGCGGGCGTATACAGCAACAAGCTGGGCATGTGGGTCTTCCTGGCCAGCGACGTGATGTTCTTCACGGCGTTGATCGGCTCATACATCGTGCTGCGCTTCGGCATGACGTCGCAGTGGGCGCAGCCGGGCGCGGTGCTCAACGTGCCGCTCACCGGTCTGAACACCTTCCTGTTGATCTGTTCGTCGGTGTCGATGGTGAAGGCCTACGCGGCCATCGCGGACGGCAAGAAGTATTTCCTGCGGAAAATACCGGGGAAGCGGCTCCAGGACGGCGGCCTCAAGTTCTGGTTGCTGGTCACGATCATCTGCGGCGCCGGTTTCGTGGGCGTGCAGGTGTTCGAGTACATCAAGCTCGTCGGGCACGGCTTCACGCCGACCGGCTACCGCGAAGGGTCGCTCCTGGCCGAGCACGCGCTGGCCGATCCGGTGAAGTACGGTGCCGGTGTGGCGGGGATGTACGGCTCCACGTTCTTCACGATGACGGGTTTCCACGGCTTTCACGTCACGTGCGGCGTGATCAGCATGCTGTATCTGTACTTCACCAAGGTGCTACCGGAGAAGTATTCGGCGCAGGACTACCGCGGTATCGAGGTCATCGGGTTGTACTGGCACTTCGTCGACCTGGTGTGGATCATCCTGTTCACGATCGTCTACCTGATCTGAGGCCCCGGAGGCTCCGCGTCCTATGACCACGCCGACGACGCACGTTCGCCCGAATTACATGCTGATCTGGCTGTACCTGTTCGTCATGACGATCGCGGAGGTGTTGTTGGCCTTCGAGCTTCCGGTGTCGCGCAACCTGAAGCTGGTCCTGCTGCTCATTCTGGCGATCTGGAAAGCGCTGCTCGTCGCGCTGTTCTTCATGCATCTCAAGTTCGAACGCTGGCGGCTGCGGCTGATCTTCATCGTGCCCTTGCCGCTCGCCGCGATCCTCGTGACCACGGTCATCATGGAGAAGGTATTCTAGCCGGGTCGCTGCTCGAGCTCACCAAGCCGCGCATCACGCAGCTGGTGCTCCTCACCGCCGCGGCGGGGTTTTATCTCGGCGCGCGCGAACGGGTGGACCTGCTGCTGCTCGCCAACACGCTGATCGGGACGGCGCTCGTGGCTGGCGGGACGAACGCCTGGAACCAGATCCGCGAGCGCGACGTCGACGCCCGCATGGCGCGCACGCGCATGCGCCCGCTGCCGTCCGGTCGCCTGACGCCACGCGCCGCCATCGTGTTTGCCTCGGCGATTACCGCGGTCGGCGTCGTGTATCTGGGCGCCACCGTCAACCTGCTGACGGCGGCCCTCGCGGCGCTGACGTTCGCCAGTTACGTGCTCCTCTACACGCCGCTCAAGCGGAAGACATCGCTCAACACGCTGGTCGGCGCAGTTCCCGGCGCCCTGCCGATCGTCGGCGGCTGGACCGCGGCGGGCGGCGAGCTGGGCGTGGCCGTCGCCGCTTTGTTCTGGATCCTGTTTCTCTGGCAGCTGCCGCATTTCCTGGCGCTCGCCTGGTTGTACCGGGAGGATTACCGGGCGAGCGGCTTGCGGATGCTCAGTGTGTCCGATGACGACGGACGCGACACGGGGCGCATGGCGCTGCTGTACGCCATGGCGCTGCTGCCCATCAGTCTGTTGCCCACGCTGCTCGGTATCACCGGCGGCTGGTACTTCTTTGGCGCGCTCGCGCTGGGCCTCGCCTACGTCGCCGCCGGGACCGGCCTGCTCGTCGCCGCCACACCGGCGCGCGCGTGGCGTCTGTTCTTTGTCTCCATCCTGTATCTGCCCGGCCTGTTGACCTTGATGGTGGTCGACAAGGTCGCGGCGTAACGCGCCATGATTCCGTTTCATCGTGTGCTGATCACCACCGGCATCGCCTTCTGCGCCGGGTTCGCCATCTGGTCGCTGTGGCGCGGGCAGATGGTCCTCGGCATCGGGTTCGGGGCGCTTGGAGCCGGCCTCGCGTACTACCTGCGCCACCTGCGGCGGTTCATCGGCCGATGACTCTCGCGCTGCTGGTCCTGTTGCACGACGACGGGATGGACATCATCTATTTCTGGAGCTCGATCTTCATGGTGCTCCTGCCAATCGGTGGGTTCTCCTGGCTGACCTATCTGTTGGTGAAGAGGTATCTGCACGAGATGCGGGAGAAGGGAGATAGGAGAAGTACGTGACGGTGCACGGAGAGTACATCTCCCTTCTCCCTTCTCCCGATTAGATTCACAGCATGCCGGACTCGAAATCCGAAAAACGCCAAGTCGTTCGTTACGCCTTCTACAAACTCGATCCCGCCTGGCGCAGGCTGACCGCGGAGCGCCAGGCGTCGGCCAAGATCGAATTCGGCGAGACGCTCGAGCGCTATCACGGCCGGCTGCTGCTCAGGCCGTACGGGCTCGTGGGCATTCGGGGCGACACCGACTTCCTGCTGTGGCAGGTCGCCGAAGACCTCGACGCGCTGGTCGAGCTGCAGACTGCGCTGAACCGCACCGATCTCGGCGGCTATCTCTCCATTCCCTACAGCTATCTGGCGATGACACGGCGCTCGATTTACGAGTTCCCCGCTGACCCCAATCAGGAGCAGCGCCTCGTCATCAAGCCGAGTGCAGCGAAGTACCTGTTCGTCTACCCGTTCATCAAGACGAGGGGCTGGTACGCGCTGCCGAAGCCGGAGCGCCAGCGGATGATGGACGAGCACGTCCGCGTCGGCCGCAAATACCCGACGATTCGCCTGAACACGACGTATTCGTACGGGCTCGACGATCAGGAGTTCATCGTGGCGTTCGAGGGCGACAATCCCGGCGAGTTTCTCGACCTGGTCATGGAGCTGCGCGAAAGCGAAGCCTCGTCGTACACGCTGCGTGACACGCCGACGTTCACCTGCGTGCAGATGTCGCTCTGGGACATGCTGGACACGCTGGGAGGGGCCGGCGCCGCCCAGGCAGTCGCGCGGCGCCCCGTGCGCGCCGACGGATTCACGCCGGTCGCGAGCCTGTCCGAGCTGCCTCCCGGCAGCGCGAAACGCGTGTACGCGTCCAACGAAGCGGTTGCGCTCTTCAATGTGAACGGGACCGTCTACGCGATCGCCAACCGCTGCACCCACGCGCGTGCCAGCCTGTCGGAGGGCACCGTCGACGCGGCTCGCTGTGCCGTCACCTGTCCCTGGCACGAGGGCGTCTTCTCGCTCGAGACCGGCCGCGTGCTCGGCGGCCCGCCGGTCCATCCGGTTGCCGCCTATCAGGTCAAACTGGACGGCGACACGATTCTTATCGCTCACGAGGCACGGGAGCCTGCGGTTTCTTAAAGCGTGCCGTCGGGAGCGCACCGACGTCACTCCAGTCTGGTTCATGCGGCAGGCGGGACGCTACATGCCGCAGTACCGCAAGCTCCGGCAACGCCACTCCATCCTCGATCTCTGCCACAGCCCCGAGCTCGCCGCCGAGGTGACGCTGCAGCCCGTCGCGCGCATCGGCGTCGATGCCGCGATCATTTTCGCCGACATTCTGCTGCCCTTCGAACCGCTGCGCCTGGGCCTGAGCTTCACGCCGGGAGAAGGGCCGCAGATCGAGCGGCCGATTCGCGATGCCGCCGATATCGAACGCCTGCCGGCGTTCAATATCGAAGCCGAGCTGGGGTTCGTGCTCGATGCGATTCGCCTGGCGCGACGCGCGCTGCCGGCTGACGTGCCGCTGATCGGCTTTGCCGGCGCGCCCTTCACGCTGGCGAGCTACGCGATCGAAGGTGGCGCGAGTCGCACCTTTACCAAGACCAAACGTTTCATGTACCAGGCACCAGACGCCTGGCACCTGTTACTGGGCAAACTCGCCGATCTCGTCGGCAACTTTTTAGCGGCGCAGGCACGCTCCGGAGCGCAGGCGCTGCAGCTGTTCGATAGCTGGGTTGGGTGTCTGTCGCCTGACGACTATCGGACCTACGTCCAGCCGCACAGCCGGAGAGCCCTGACGCTCGCCCAGGCCGCCGCAGTCCCGCTCATTCATTTCGGCACCGGCACTGCCACGTTTCTCGAAGATTTCGCCGCGGCGGGCGGCGACGTGATCAGCATCGATTGGCGCCTCCCGCTGGATGCCGCCTGGTCGCGCATCGGCAACCGCGCGATCCAGGGCAATCTCGAGCCGGCCGCCCTGCTCGCGCCCGCCGCCGAGCGCACGCGTCAGGTTCGCGACATCCTGGAGCGCGCCGGGGGCCGTCCTGGCCACATCTTCAACCTGGGCCACGGTGTCCTCCCCGAGACCGATGTCGCAGCCGTACGCGCGGTCGTGGATCTCGTACATGGCGGCTGAGCTTGCCGTCCTCGTCATGGCGTACGGCGGCCCCGGCAGCATCGCTGAGGTGGAACCCTACCTCAGCGACATCCGCGGGGGTCGTCCGACCAAGCCGCAGCTCGTCGAAGAGATCCGCGCGCGCTATGCGCGCATCGGCGGCCGGTCGCCGATTCTCGAGCTGACGCGGGCGCAGGCCGCCGGGATCGCGCGCGCGCTGGGCGATCGGTTCAGAGTCCACGTAGGAATGCGACACTGGCATCCCTACATCCACGACGCGGTCGACGAGATCGCGCGCGCTGGGGAGAGTCGCGTCGTCGGTGTCGCGATGGCGCCTCACTACTCGAACATGTCGGTCGGGGCGTACGAGAAAAAGCTGCTCCAGGCCGCGGATGGGCGACTGGACGTCACGCTGGTGCGCACCTGGTGGAGGCAGCCGCAGTTCCTCGACGCGGTTGCGAACCGTGTGCTGCAGGCGCTGCAGCGCTTTCCCAAGCCGTCGCAGGTGCAAGTCGTCTTCACCGCGCACAGTTTGCCGGAGAAGATTCTCGCCTCCGCTGATCCCTATCCCGACGAGCTCAAAGCCAGCGCGAGCGAGGTCGCGGCGCGCGCACGCGTGAGCACGTGGCGATTCGCCTATCAGAGCGCGGGGGCTACGCCGGAACCGTGGCTCGGTCCCGACGTCGCGACGGTGCTGCCGGAGCTTGCCAACGCGGGCCACGACGCGGTGCTGCTGGTTCCCATCGGCTTCGTATGCGATCACGTCGAAATCCTCTACGACATCGACATCGAGTATCAGGCGCTCGCGAAGCGGCTCGGCGTGCAGCTCGAGCGAACGGCGTCGCTCAACGACGACCCCGGGCTCGTGTCGGCTGTCGCCGCGGCCGTGCGCGATGCCGCGTCACAGCGCGGATGGGTGTGAGGGTCGTCGTCGTAGGCGCGGGGCTCGCCGGGCTTACTGCGGCGTGGGAGCTGGTCCGGAGCGGCGGGCTGGAGGTCACGGTGTTGGAGGCCGAGCGCCGCGCCGGCGGTGTGATCCTGACGGAGCACGTCGAGGGCTTCGTCGTCGAAGGGGGCGCAGACGGGTTTCTCGCAGGCGAGCCCGAGCTCCCCGCGCTCGCCCGAGAGCTAGGCATTGGAGATCAGGTCGTCGACCAACTCGCCCGCGGCACGTCGGTGTGGACAGGCAAGGAGCTCGCCCCGATCGAAGCAGGGCGCGCGGCGGCCATGCTCGGCATCGAGGCGAAGGCCGCCGAAGTCGCGGCCGGTTTCCGGAGCTTCGCGAGCGGGATGAATCAGCCGGTCGAGGCGCTCAGCAAACAGCTCGGCGCCGTACTGCGGTTCGCCCAAGGCGTCGCGGGGCTGACGCGGGCAGGCGACGGCTGGCGCATCGCGGTCACCGGGGGATCCGCGCACGAGGCGGACGGCGTGGTGCTGGCACTGCCCGCCTACTCCGCGGGGCGGCTGCTGGAAGGAGTCGGCGTCTCGCACGCCCGTGTGCTCGCCGAGGTCGTGTACGTGCCGAGCATCACCGTCTCGCTCGCGTATCGGGTGGAACAGATCGGGAATCGTTTCGAGGGTGCGGGGTTCGTCGTCGATCCGAATTTGGTAGGGGCGCAGCATGCTGCGCCCCTACAATTGCGGGCCTGCACCTGCGCCTCTCAAAAATTTCCTGGACGTGCCCCCGATGGCCACATGCTCATGCGCGCCTATCTCGCCCCAGGGGACGACGATCCAGCGAAGGTTGCGCACGCGCGGCTCGCCGAGATTCTCGGCATTCGTGGAGAGCCGCTGTGGTCACGAGTGTTCTACTGGAACCGCGGGCTGCCGCGCTACCGCCCCCATCATGCGGACCATGTCGCCGCCGTGCGGCAGCGCCTCAGCCGGCTCCCGCCCCTCGCGATCGCGGGGGCGGGCTACGACGGTGCGGGTGTGTCGGCGTGTGCCCGCTCCGGGCGTGAGGCGGCGCGCTTCATTGCACGGGCAATGGCTCGTTGACGAGCGGGATCACCTCTTCGGCAAAGCGCTCCATCTCTTCGAGCTGCGGACTGAACTGCAGCAGCAAGAGATCCACGCCCGCCTGCTCGAACGCGCGAATCCGATCGGCAATTTGCTCCGGCGTTCCCGTGAGTCCCGCCTTCAGCCCGCGATTTGAGACTGAGTAGTCCTCCAGGCTCACGCGCTGCTCGAGCTGCGTGTTCGCAAGCCACTGTTCGTAGTTCGCATAGCCGGCGGCATTCTGCCGGACATCGGTGATCCGCTCGACCTCGCGCCGCGCCGCCGTTTCGGTGGCACGGCACACGACATAACCGGCGACGCCGTAGACGAGCGGCGGCAGCCCGTTGGTGTCCCGCAGCGCCTGCATGTCGCTGATCTTCGCCGCGATCCGCTCGGGCGGGTCGCCGTGCATCAGATAACCGTCGCACGCGCGCGCAATCAGCGATTTCGCCGCCGGCGATTCTCCGCCGGCATACAGTGTCGGCCGCGGCCGCCGCACCGGCTTCGGTTCCAGAATCGCATCCTCGATCCGATAGTATTTGCCCGCGAAACTGAAGCGTCGCTCGGACCAGAGGCCATCGACCACCGCCAGCCACTCTGCCGTGCGGGCATAGCGCGCGTCGTGCGTGTCGAACTCGACGCCGTATTGCTTCGCTTCCTCCGCCCACCACGACGAGACGACGTTGAGGGACAGGCGGCCGCCCGAGATGCGATCGATGTTCGCGGCCTGCTTGGCGAGCAGCGCCGGCGGGTGGAACGTCGGGCGAACCGCCACCATCAGCTCGAGCCGCTCGGTCACCGCGGCCAGCGCGGCGGCCGTGGACCAGGCGTCCAGCGCGGGCGCGTCCGGTCCCTTGATGTCGTTGAGATTCAGCTCGGCAATCAAGGTGAGGTCGAATCCCGCCCGTTCACTCACGCGCGCGAGCCGCCGGACGTACGACCACTCGGCTTCCATGCGCTCGTCCTCGACGTTGCGCAACCACCCGCCGAAGACCGGTAACCAGTACCCGAACCTCACAGGCCGGCCTCGCTTTCCACGAAGTCGGCCAGCCGCGCGAACGGATCGAATCCCACGACGCGCGGCGCATCGGCCACGAAGTTCGAGAGGGCATTGATGTCGTAGTAGTACAGCCGGCCGGTGCGGTCATCGATCGTGTATTCAATCCCCCCCACGTCGATGCCGCACGCGGCCGCAATCCGCTCGACTTGCCGCGCAATCTCCGCCGGCGGCTCGTAGCCCTCGACGCGCAAGCCGTTACGCGGCGCGTCGACCGGGCAAGCGCTGCGCACCAGCTCCGCCCCCTCGGTCGTCTGACAGACGTCCGCGGGGCAGAGATTGAACGTCTCGCCCGACGAATAGACGCGAATGGCGTACAGGAACCGTCCACCCAGGACCTCGACCCTCGTGATGCGTCCCTCTTGGGACGGGATGAACTCTTGCACCAGCGCTGTATGGTCGGGCCCCAGCTCGAGCCCTCCGGTTACCGCGGCCGCAGCGAGCTGGGCCGGCGTGTCGAAGCGCACGATGCCCGCGCCGCTGCCTCCCACGTTCGGCTTCACGACCACCGGAAACTCGAGCTCCTCGGCGGCCGCCGGCGCGTCGGACGGATCGTGAATGACGCGGGCCGGCGGATAGGGAAGACCGAGCTCCCGCAGGACGGACAGCTGCAGCGCCTTTGAGGTCTCCGCTTGGAAGGCCCGCGTCCCGTTGATGACCCGTACGCCGTGACGCTCGAGATGCGCCAGAAATTGATGCGTGTAGAACACCGCGTGCCCATGCCCCCGCAGCCAGGCGGATGGACTCATGCGGTTGAACACGAGGTCGTAGGGCGGTCGACTGGCCGGATCGAAGCGGTGCTGCTCGGCGTGCAGCCGGGTGTACGGTGTACCGCGGCGATCGAGCTCCGCGAAGAGCGGGCCGAACCAGTGCGGGTGCTCGTAGTAGATCCCGATCATATCGTCACCCCCGCGGCCAGCGCTGCCGCCTCGAGCGCCGCGCGCTCGAGGCGCTCGACGAGTGCCGGCTCGGGTACGCCGGCCCGGAACTGCGCGTCGGTCCCGTAGACGCCCGTCGCCAACACCAGCGCGCCCACGCTCGCGAGCAACGGTCGCAGGCCGTGATCGACCGCGAGGAGATGGCCCGGGGCTCCGCCCGTGGCGATTGCGATCGCGACCTTCCGCGTGAGTGCGTCCTGGGGGAGGAGGTCGAAGAAGACCTTGAGGAGCCCGCTGTAGGTGGCGCGATAGATCGGCGTGCTCACTACGATGATGACCGCGTCCAGCACACTCTGGATGGCATCCGCGACGTCGGAGTCTTTGCGGCGGCCGAGCAGGCCGTCCGACGAAAGCTGGGCGAGGTCGATGAGCCGGGAAGGGCCGGTCCCCTGCCGCTCCAGCGCGGCGAGCGTACGCTCGAGCAGCGCGCGCGAGCGCGAGTTGGTGTTGGGACTTCCCGACAATCCAATGACTGGCGTCGACACGTTTCCTCCTCCAAAAAACGATCGGCCGCGACTCGAATCGAGGAGTCGCGGCCGATCATGCTGCGTGCGGTGGTGGTGCTAAGCCCTATCTACCTCATGTCATCCCACATGCCGACGCGCGTGACCGCCCGCTCCCCGGACAACACATGGGGCAGCAGCAGTGGCAGCACATCGACATGGTGATTGCCTTCATTGCAGGCGAAACCTAGGCGCGATTTCGCGCTTCGGCAACTATCCGTTCCACGGTGAGTCCGAGCTCCTGGTAGATGCGTTGATACGGCGCGGATTCGCCGAACCGCTCGATTCCCATGATCACGCCGTTCTCTCCCACCCAGCGGTACCAAGACTGCGGGGCTGCCGCCTCCACCGCGATGCGCCGGACTCCCGGCGGGAGCACGGAGTTCCGGTAGTCCTCGGGCTGCTGTGCGAAGAACTCGAGGCAGGGCATCGACACCGCTCTGGGCCGTCGGCCATCAGCCTGCAGCTGTTCGTACGCCCCAAGGATCAGTTCGACCTCCGATCCCGTCGCCAGCAACACGATGTCGGGGTTCGGGGAATCGGCGAGGACATAGCCGCCCTGATGCAGCCCCGTGGCCGGCGCGTACTTCGTGCGATCCACCACGGCGACTTTCTGGCGTGTCAGGATCAGCGCCACCGGTCCGTCGCGATGCATGATCGCCGCGCGCCACGCCTCGACCACCTCGGTCGCGTCCGATGGGCGGATGACGGTCATATTGGGAATTGCGCGGAGCGCGGCGAGCTGCTCGACCGGCTGATGCGTCGGCCCATCCTCGCCCAGGCCGATCGAGTCGTGCGTGAAGACGTAGATCGGCCTGAGTTGGGTGAGCGCGGCGAGACGAATCGCGGGCCGCATGTAGTCGGAGAAGATCAGGAAGGTGCCGCCAAACGGAATGAATCCGCGATGCAGCGCGATTCCGTTCAGCGTGGCAGCCATGCCGTGCTCGCGGACCCCGAAATGAACGTTCCGGCCTGCCCGTGCGCCGGCCGCAAAGACACCCCCGCCTTTTATCTCGGTGTTGTTCGACACCGTCAGATCCGCTGATCCGCCCATCAACTCCGGCAGCTTCGCCGCGATCGCATTGAGCACCTTGCCGGATGCCGCACGCGTCGCCTGCGCGTGCTTGGGACCGAACACCGGCAACGCCGCGTCCCACCCGGGCGGCAGGCGGCCGGCAAGGCGACGCTCCAATTCCGCGGCGAGGTCGGGATGCGCTGCGCGGTAGGCATCCCACGTCTTCTTCCAGGCTGCCTCGAGCTGCGCGCCCCGGGTTTTGGCGGTGCGCCAATGCTCGAGCGCGTCGTCCGGCACGTAGAATGGCTCGAGCGAGGGCCAGCCGAGGTTCTGCTTTGTCGCCTTGACTTCGTCGGCGCCGAGCGGGGCCCCGTGGGCGTCGGCGGTGTCCTGTTTGTGGGGGCTGCCCCAGGCGATGTGCGTCCGCACGATGATGAGCGATGGCCGGTCGGCCACCCGCTTCGCCTGGGCGATGGCGGTATCAATTGCTTTGAGATCGTTGCCGTCGGCGATCTTCTGCACGTGCCAGCCGTAGGATTCAAACCGCCTCGTGGTGTTGTCGGAGAAGGCGAGATCGGTCGACCCGTCGATCGTGATCCGATTGTCGTCGTAGAACCCGATCAGCTTGCCGAGCTGCAGGTGACCGGCGAGCGAGCACGCCTCGTGCGAGACGCCCTCCATGAGGTCGCCGTCGGACGCGAGGAAGTACGTGTAATGATCGATGATCGTGTGCCCGGGACGGTTGCAGAGCGCCGCGAGCTGCGCCTCGGCGATCGCCATGCCGACGGCATTTCCCACGCCCTGCCCGAGCGGTCCCGTCGTCGCTTCGACGCCGGGTGTCACGCCATGCTCCGAGTGCCCCGGGGTACGGCTGCCCAATTGCCGGAATTGCTTGATCTCGTCGAGCGTCAGGTCGTAGCCGGTGAGATAGAGCACGCTGTACAGCAGCATGCAGGCGTGACCGGCCGACAGCACAAAGCGATCGCGGTCGAGCCAGTCGGGGTTCGCGGGATTGTATCGCAGGTGCCGCTGCCACAGGACATACGCGAGCGGTGCCAGCGCCATCGGCGTCCCCGGATGGCCCGACTCGGCTTGCTGCACGGCGTCCATCGCGAGCGTGCGGACGGTGTTGATGCAGAGCTGGTCGAGCCCCACGCGGGCGACGGTTTCGGTCATAGCAGTCCGGATTTGGCCGCTTGCCAGAGTTTGGTCAGGCGGTCGAAGCCATCGACCAGGAGCTCGACCTGTTGCGGCGACGGCGTCGCCTGAGCCGCGATCTTCAGCTCTTCGACGATCTTCGGCATCTCCTTGCGTCCCTGCTTCGCGCTCTCGGTTCCGATCTGATTCAGGAGGTCGAGAATCTTTTGCCGGGCAGCGGCGTCTTTCGGAACCTGCCACAAATACTCAGCCGTCTGTTTCCCGTCGGCACACATCTGGCCGAGGGCGTCCATCAGGGGCTGACGCGTCGGACGGCGAGCTTTGGGATCGTTCATCGAGAGAAATGTAATACCCACCCTGAAGGGTGGCGTTAGCCCGTGAATCATGGAACGTGCATTGCATCCCTTTCTTAGCACGTCTAGCTTGCGAGTCCGATGATCCTCCTCCTGCTGCCCGCACTGCTCCAGACTGTCCCCGCCGACTCCGGCGAGGTGCATCTGCGCAACATTCGGCAGCTGACGTTCGGTGGCCAGAACGCCGAAGCGTATTTCTCACGCTCGGGCCGCCAGATCATCTTCCAGCGACAGGAATCCGACTCCGGGTGCGATCAGGAGTTCGTCATGAACGTCGACGGGACCGGCCTGCGCCGCGTGTCGAACGGGAAGGGCCGGACGACGTGCGGCTATTTCTTCGATAACGACGCCCGAATCTTCTACGCGACGACCCAGCACGCCGGCGCGGCCTGCCCGCCCCGTCCTGACTACTCCAAGGGCTACGTCTGGGCGTTGTACGACTACGATATCTACGTCGCGAATGCCGACGGCCAGGGCGCTCGACGCATCACGCATAACCCGCACTACGATGCCGAGGGGACGCTCTCACCGGACGGCAAGACGATCGTCTTCACGTCGTTGCGCAGCGGCGATCTGGACATCTATACGATGGATGTGAATGGCCGGCACCTGAAGCGCCTGACTCGCGCGCTGGGCTACGACGGTGGGCCGTTCTTCTCGCCGGACGGCAAGCAGATCGTGTATCGCGCCTGGCACCCGCAAACCGCCGTCGACTCCTCGGATTACCACGCCCTGATTGGGCAGAACATGGTGCGGCCGGTGCGCATGGAGATCTGGGTGATGGACGCCGACGGGTCGCATCAGCGGCAAGTGACCAATCTGGGTGGCGCCAACTTTGCTCCCTACTTCCACCCCGACGGCAAGCGTATCATCTTCGCGTCCAACTCCAAGAACCCGCGCTCCCGCAATTTCGATCTCTACCTCGCGAATGCCGACGGCTCCGGCCTCGAGCAGATCACGACGAACGCCGAATTCGACGCGTTCCCGATGTTCTCGCCCGATGGCCGCCAGTTGGTGTGGGCCTCGAACCGCCATGGCAAGGTCCAGGGAGAGACGAATATTTTCATCGCCGACTGGATTGAGACCCCGTGAGCGCCCCGACCTCCACCAACCCTCCACAGCCTCCGCCGCGGAAAACCGCGCGCGAAGAGGCAATCGCCTGGGCGAAGGCGATCGGCGCCGCGCTGCTGATCTGGATCGTGCTGCGGTCGTTTCTCGTGGAAGCGTTTCGGATCCCGTCGGCGAGCATGGAGAACACGTTGCTCCCCGGCGACTTCCTGTTCGTGAACAAAGCGGTGTTCGGTGGGGAGCTGGAGATCCCGCTGACCGGCATCCACTGCTGCCGGTTGCCGACCTTTGGCACGCCCCAGCGCGATGAGATCGTGGTGTTCCGCTCGGTGGAAGATTCGACACCCAACTTGAACATCGTGAAGCGACTCATCGGGATACCGGGCGACACGCTGCAGATGGTGCGCGACACGCTCATCCGCAACGGTCAGCGTCTGGAGGAGCCCTACGCGCTGCATAGTGTGCCAGGGTCCGACGAGCTGTACCGTGCCCAGATGCGAGCGCTGCAGCTGCCGCAATACATCGGGCGCGATCCCGATCACTATCACCCCACGACACACGACTGGGGGCCGATCGTCATCCCGCCGCAGCATTACTGGGTGATGGGTGACAACCGCGACGAGTCCTACGACAGCCGGTACTGGGGTTTCCTGCCGCGCGCGCACATCACGGGGCGGCCGTTGCTCATCTACATGAGTGTGGCGACGCACCCGTTCCGGATTCGGTGGAACAGGCTGTTTCGACACCCGTCATAGCAAAGTAGGGGCGCAGCATGCTGCGCCCCTACAGATCACCTCTTGTATCGATTCCTGTACCCTCATTTATATCGATATGTGATCCGTCCACGCGTCAGGTCGTACGGCGAGAGATCGACGGCTACGCGATCCCCCTGCAGAATGCGGATATAGTTCTTCCGCATCTTGCCGCTGACGTACGCCAGGACTTCATGTCCATTTTCGAGTTTTACGCGGAATGTCGTGTTGGGCAGGACCTCGGTGACGGTCCCCATCATCTGTATGGCGTCACCAGCCACGTGTACTCTCGCTCATAAACTCCTTGGATCCATGGTGCTATCGCGCGGCAGCTCCATCCCGCGCGTGATGTAGAATGCGTGGCGGCTGCACGCCGCGCACGTGAGGCTGATTCGCTCGGCCGCAAACAGCTCCCCGGGCCTGAGGCCGCGACGTCGTGGCGAGCGCTGGATCGTGCGAGTCCCGCAAGAAGGGCACACCAGTGGTTGATGTGCTCGATCTGCGGCAATGAGCGCCAATGCCTCCGGCGCCCGGTACTCCTTGATCCCCCGTCTGCCCACGGCCACTCCCTCCGGGTCCAAATCTATACTACCCTGATCTTGACGCACTTCCCCCACAGGGTATCTCTCCGGCAACAGGAGCTTGCCATGGACACCCCTCGCACGCGTTCACGCGGCCAATCCTCTACCAGCCCGCATGCTGTGTTCGAGCCGCTCGCGACAATAGAGATCGACGCGGTGAGTCCTTCGGATCGGGGCTTCACCCTTTCGGGTCAGGGGGCGGGAGCGGACCGGGGGGAATACCGGCTCGACATGCACTTCGACCAGCGTCTGGATCCCCGCACGCGCACGGTCCTGGGTGAGCTGCTGTCGCAGTCGGACCTCACCGTGTACCGTCGAGACCGAGCCACCCGCAATTCTTGACGCCCCGGGGGGCCGCATGTAGCTTGCCGCGACCTTAACCACCCCTGTCATGCCAGCCGAGCTCGGTGGTTCGCAGATCTCGTCGTTACTCGAAGCCCTTCCCGGCATCGCCAGCGTGTTGCGCAGTCCAGTGGCGGACGCGCTCATCAAGGCGATGCGCGGCGCGGCCGGGCTGGCGGACTTTACAGCCGAGGATGCGGAAGAGCTGGTGCGCTATGCCGTGCGGCGCGGCCTGATCGGGCCTGACGAGGGCGACCGGGTGTTGGCGGAGGTGCAGGAAGGACTGCGCAAGAAGAAGCCGGTTGCCGTGAAAAAGGCTCCCACCAAAAAGAAGAAGGGCACACCGCGGCGCTAGATTCGAAAGCCGCGCACCAGCCCCCGCAGTTTCTCGGCCGCCTGGAGCAGCACCCCGGCGGCCGCTGCCATTTCCTGCGTAGACGCGCCCTGCTGCTCTGTCGCGGCGGTCACCTGTTCGGCGCTCGAGGCGTGCGAGACGGCGCGACTGACGACCTGCTGCGCCTGCGCGCCCAGCTGTTCTGTCACCCCGCGATTCTCCTGCGCCGCGCGCGTGACGCGCGACGCGGCCTGCTCGACTTGCTCCACCGCCGCCACGATCTCGGTGAGACCGCGCGCGGCGCCCTCGGCCACCGACTCGATGCCCCGCACCTTCGCCTGGCCCACCGCCATCGTCGCGGTGACCTCTTCGACTTGCTCGCGAATCACGCGCGTGGTTCGGGCGACGTCCTCCGCGGCGCGAGCCGATTCGTCCGCCAGCTGGCGCACTTCCTCGGCGACGACCGCAAAGCCGCGGCCGTGCTCGCCGGCGCGCGCCGCTTCGATCGCGGCGTTGAGCGCCAGGAGGTTGGTCTGCGACGAGATCCGCTTGATGAGATCGACGAAATCGTCGATCGCGGAGCTCTGCTCGGCGAGCTGCGTCACTTCAGTCCCGGTGGTGCGCACGACCTCGCGGACGTCGAGCAGCGTGTTCCCCGCCGCGGCGATGTCGTTGCGGTGCCGGTCCGCGACGGTGCGAATCTCCTCGCCCAGGCGCGCGACGCTCGCCGCCGCATCCGCCATCTCCGCCGTGGCCGTGCGCTGCCGCTCCAGCGCCGACTGCGTGGCGTTCAGCTCGTTGCGTTGACTTTCCGCGCCCGTCGAGATCTCGAGCATCGCGCTGGAAACCTGGCTCGATGAGGCGGCGAGCTCTTCGCTGACCGCCGACAGGTCGCTCGCCGAAGTCGCGATCTTGTCCGCCGACCCCACGACCTCGCCGACGATCCCCCGCAGCCGCTCGCCCATCTGCCGCATAGCGTCGGCCAGCACCTGAAACTCACGCGGCATCCGTCCAGTCGTCACCGGCCGTAGGTCGCCGCCCCCGAAGCGCTCCGCCGCAGTCACGAGGCGAACGAGCGGGCCTTCGACCCAGCGCACGGTGAACATGCCGACCAGCGCGCCGAGGAGCGACGTGCCGATCAGCACGAGCCACAGCACGATTTCCCGTTGCCGGGCGAGTCCGGCCAAGCGCTGCCCGACGGTCCCAGCTTTATCGGACTGGCGCGCTGAGAGGTCGCGCACCAGCCGCGTCAGCTCCGTGACTTGCGACTGCACTCCGGCCGACAACGCCTGGGCCTGAGGCGTCCGGCCGAGATCGAGATTGGCGTGCGCCAGTGAGTAGTCGACGTGGATCGCCGCCTGCAGCTGCTTGATGCGATTGACCGTGATCCGGTCGGCTTCGGTCAGCCCCGGGAGACCGTCGAGCCGTTTCTGATAACTGAACGCCGAATCGACCGCCGTCTGGAACTGATCTCCGACTGTCCGGCCGCGATTGCTGAAGTATTCCTGCGCCGCGCGGATTTCATCGAATACCGCCGTCACCAGGCCGTTCTCGATCTCGCTCGATTGGCGTAGGTGCTCGATTTCCACCGCGAGCGAGCGTCGCAGTGTGCCGAGTGAAGTGACGCCGACGACCGCGGCTATGACGAGGCCGGCGAGCAGCCCGGAGAGGCCGAGGAGGATGCGCCAGCGGATCGTGTCGAGCGACGTCATTGACCTTGCTCCGGGATCAGCTGGCCGTCGCGCACCGTCCCGATCACCACCGGCTTGGCGGGGACGTCGCCCCGGTCATCGAAGGCGATCTTGCCGGTCACGCCCTCGAATGCGGGGAGATCTCCCCCAATGCGCGCCAACCGGTCCCGGATCTCCCGGCGATCCTGCGTGTCCTGAAGCACGGTGGCGAGCAGATGGACGATGTCGTACGCCGCCGCGCCACGGTGGTCGGGACGCTCGCCAGGATAGGCGCGCGCGTATGCCGCGACAAACTGTGCGTTCCGCTCACCGGCTTGGTCGACGAGATACGCGGCTGACATGCGAACGCCTTCGGCCAGTGTTCCGGTGGTCTCGATGCCGCTGAGCGCGTCGCCGCCGAGTGCCGTCCACCGAATCCCGAGCCGCCCCATCTCGCGTAACGCCAGCTCCGCCCCCGGGCGGTCAGTCGCCAGCATGAGCGCGTCGACCCCGCCTTCCTGCTGTAGGCGCGAGAGGTAGGGCTCGAGAGTCGTGGTGGTGGACAGCATCGGATCTTGCTCGACGATTTGGCCCCCCCGGCGTCTGAACTCGGCCGTGAAGCTGAGGCGCAGGCCCCGGCCGTAGTCATCGTCCAGGTAGATCACGGCCACGCGCCGCGCGTTGAGCGTCTGGCGCGCATAGCGAGCGAGCTGCGCCCCGTGGCTCGAATCGCTGGGGCACACGCGGAAGATGTAGGGATTGACCCCGGATAGATCGGGACTCGACGCCGACGGCGAGATCATCACGAGAGGATGACGAGCCTCGCCATACATCCGGCCCGCCGCGAGTGAAGCACTCGAGTTGAGGTGGCCTATCACGGCGACGACCGCGGGGTCGTCGACCAGCTGTTGCGCGATGCGAATGGCGATATCGGGCCGGCCGCTGTCGTCTATGATCCGCAGCGCCAGCTGCCGGCCATGAATTCCGCCGCGCGCGTTGATTTCCTTGACCGCCAGCTCCGCCGCGTGTTTCATCGAGACGCCACGCGGCTGTGAGAATGGCCCGGCGAGCCCGAGGACAATGGGTCCTGAGCCTCCACGGGAGCAAGCGGTAAGCGAGAGGATCGTCGCGAGGACAGCGAACCTGCGCATGAGCGGGCAAGGTTAAGCCTGCGAATGGGATAGCGCAATATCCACGCGCTTTCCACATTTGATACATGGATGCGATTCGGCGGCTCTGTGGATTCGCGGCGGCACTCGAACGCCTCCTCGCCGCAGCGACCGCCGCCGACCTCGAAGCGACGTGGGATGAGTTGAATCTCGGGCAGCTCGGCTGGGAGGCGCTCGCGCTGGCGCGGCGCGCGAACACGGAAGCACTCGAGCCGGCGCTCGCGGAAGTCGACCGGCGGCTGCTCGCCGCGCTGGAACGTTGCCGCGCCTTCCTCGATCCCCACATCGTCACGTTCCGCGTGCCGGAGCTGGAGCGCTGGCAGCACGCGGCGGCGGCCGCGCTGGTCGGCGCGCGCTGGGGTGTCGCTGGCCTGCGGACCGTCATCGCCGACACCCAGGCGCCGCTCGGCCGCCGCTATTTCGCTTTTCTGGCTCTGGCGGAACGTCATCCGAAGGATGCCTGGCCGCTCTTCGCGAAGTATCTGCAGACGCCCGGTGCGCATCATGCGTTCGTCGCCGCGGCGGTCGAAGCGGCGCGCTACTACCCCGGTCAGGCGCCCGATGTGATTGCGCTGTTCCAGCGGATTCGGGGGGACGAAATGCTACGCCGCTTCCTCGCCCCGAAGATTCTCGAATCGCTCTATGTGTTGGGCGACCCGGCCGCCCTTCCTCTCTTTGAGGAGCTGCTCATTGCGGGTCACACTGATGCGGATGCCGGCCGCTGCGAGGTCACCCGGGCACTCGTCGCCGTGCGGAAGCTCACGGGTCGCGTGGCCGCCAGTAGCAAATTCCCCGACCCCGAGGAACCGAACGTGATTCGGGCCCTCGATGAGGCACAGCGCATCTTTGAAGCGGAGCGGGATCGGCTGGAGCCGGTGGTGGTTATTTGACGAAGGCTGCGAGCTTGTCCCGATAGGCGTTCCCACCCAAGTCGTACGTGTCGTTGTGTCCCGCGCCCTCGATCATGACAAACTCCACGGGACCACCCGCGGCGGCAGCCACGTCCCGGCCCATCGTGATCGGCACCAGCATGTCGGCAGTGCCGTGAAGGATCAGAATGGGGCAGTGAACTCGCGGGATCCGGCCGATGTTGTCGAGACCGAGACGCACCAGAAATGCCGGGAAGATGCGATAGTGGCGAGCCGCCATGCCGCGGGCGCTCGTAAAGGGTGACTCGAGGATCACCCCCGCCACTTCGTGCGTGTCGGCGACGTGCGTGGCGGCGGCAGTTCCGAGGGACCGGCCGTAGACGTAGATGCGATGGGGATCAATCTCGGGCCGGGCAACCAGGGCGTTGTAAGCCAGATCTGCGGCTTCGTACATCCCGGCCTCGGTGGCTCGACCACCGCTCGCCCCGTAGCCCGGATAATCGATGACGAGGAGCGCGGTATTGGGTGGCCGGAAGTCGCGGATGATCGGCCAGATTGCACCGATCGTCTCGCCATTGCCATAGAACCATAGTATGCCCGCGGTCTTTGCCGCCCCTCGCCGCCCTTCGCCGCCCCTCGCCGCCGCCGGTAAGTACCAGCCGACAAGCCGCGTCCCATCCTGCATCCGCAACTCAATCTGCTCACCGTACCCAAGAACCTGCTGGGGATCCGGCAACGGAGCTCTCGGAGCCGGGAAGGTGATCTTTTCTTGCAGAGCCCACAGTACGACCGAGAGGACGACGTAGACCCCCGCAATTCCGAAGACGATGGCCATGGCCGGTGTTAACTTGTGGCCCAATGGACCGGGGAGACCCACAGCTCGTCTCTCGCGCCCGAGGCGCGTTGCTGGGACTTGTTGCCGGTAACCAGTTGGGGGTGCCCACGGAGCACCTGGGCACGCCCGAAGCCATCCGCAAGGCCTTCCCGAATGGGGTGGTCGACCTCGCCCCGCCTTCCAAGAACTCGCCGTACGACGATGATGCCGCGATGGCGCTGTTGCTCGGCGAATCGCTGCTCGCGTCGCAGGGTGGCTTCGATGCGAACGACGTCGCGCGGCACTGGGTGAAATGGATGAAGGTGGACGGCCGCGGCATCGGAATGACCACCAGACGAGCGCTGACGCTGATCGACCGGGGCAAGGACCCGTTTGAAGCGGGCCGCCTCACGAAGCAAGAGAATCCGGATCGCTCCGCGGGCAACGGTAGCGTGATGCGCTGCATTCCGGTGGCGCTGCGCTACCACAACGATCCCGATCGCCTGATCCGCGTGTCGACACAGCAGGCCGCGATCACACACGCCGACGAGCGCTGCACCTGGGGTGCCGCGGCCGTGAACCTCGCCGCGCGGGAGCTGCTTCACGGCAACATCTACTTCGTCGAAGAAGTACTGCACCGCATCGGCGATCGCGCGCCGCGGGCGTTGCGCGAGGCGATCCATCGCGTGCCGCGCGAGTCCGAGGCCGACCTTCCCATCACCCGCGCCGGCGAAACCGGCTACGTCGTGCATTGCATCGAGATCGCCTTCTGGTTTGTGACCCACGACTGGTCGCTCGAGGACGCGCTGATCTATCTCGCGCAGGCGGGCGGCGATACCGATACCAATGCGGCCGTCGCGGGTGCCCTGCTGGGCGCGCGATATGGCGAGGTGGCGCTGCCGCCGCGGTGGGTGGATCAGATAACCGGAGCGGAAGGCATCGCGAAACTGGCCGAGCGCCTGGTGGCCGTTCTGAGCTAAGGCTTACGCTTCGGCGTGGCGGAGCGAGCGGCGGGCCGATAGCGGGCGATCCGGGCCAGTACGTCGCGATCGTTGAGCGTAATCGAGATCACGCGCCAGCTAGGGCCACCTCGCCAGTTGAGCCGGATGAAGCGCCGGCCCTTCGTCCATTCCCACATGCTTCGCTCGCGGCGCTGTGGCGTACCCAGCCGCCTGCGCATGTCCTCCTGTACCCGCCGCACCAGCGAGACTCTTCCGGAATCGACGAACGAGATGACCGAGGTCCGACCCTCGATCACATTCGCGCTCAGATAGAAACGGGAGCTGTCGACCGGATCGCGCACGCGGACCCCGCAGTCCATGACCTGGGCGGTCTGATGCATGGTTTGACACGCCAGGATGTCGTCCTTGCTCTGGGCCATGGCGCGGGCCTGGGCGGCGAAATCCCGATACGCCATCCCCGGCGCAAAGCCGCGATAGGCGAATGGTCGGGAAGCCGTAGAAGCCGGGGGCGCCTGCATGGAGAGGAGGAGACTTAGGAGCAGAGTCATGGCGCCAATATATGAAATGCCAACGGGCCCGGGTGTGACCCGGGCCCGTCGCCGTAGGGGCACAGCAGTGTGCCCCTACACAATCAGACCTTACGGACGTTCTGCGCTTGCAGCCCCTTTGGACCCTGGGCGACATCGAACTCGACATTGTCACCCTCGGCAAGGCTCCGGAAGCCTTCCGCCTGGATCGCTGTGAAGTGGACGAACACGTCCGGACCCGACTCCTGCGCGATAAAGCCAAAGCCCTTTGCGTCGTTAAACCACTTCACCTTACCCTTAGCCATACTGTTCTAACCTCTGCACAATGGGGCAACGCCCCGGACTGGAACGATCCACGCCACCGCGGCGTGGGCGGGCTCAAAGCAAAAATCCGCGAGACTATGTGGTCCTCGCGGAGCGCAGACAGCCAGTGACGGTGCCACGTATGCTTGAACCGCGGGCAAAGGTATGGGGCACGTCGGAACCTGTCAATCAGGACTGCCGATAAGTCTCGCATACAGCATTGCGACAGCATTATAGCACCACTACAACTCAGGCCCCCTCGGGTAGATTCCCAAGGCTCGCGGCCCAACTCCTCGGTTCAAGGACCATCAATGCGCCTTTTGACCCCACTGCTCGCCGCCTGCTGTGCGGCTGCTCCCCTCGCGGCCCAGAGCAATGCCGAGCTCATGGCCAATGACCATTACAGCCGCTCGCACGACTACGACCTCGTCCATCAGCGGATCGAAGTATCCAACTTCGACTGGGATTCGACGGCGTTCGACGGGAGAGTGACGACGACCCTCATCGCGCGCCGCGCGGGCCTCGATTCCGTGATCCTGGATGCCGGTGCCAAGCTGGTCATAAAGACGGTCACGGCGGCAGGGGGCGGGGGCGGGGGCGGGGGCGCATTACGCACATCCCGTCACGGTGACACGCTCGTCGTCTTCCTGCCGAAGCCCATCGGGTACGGCGACACCGCGCGCTTTGTGATCACTTATCACGGGGTGGTCACCAATGGCCGGGGCCTCACATACATCGATTCCGAGGGTCGGTCGCACCGTCCCCGCCAGATCTGGAGTCAGGGCGAGGATCACGACAATCACTATTGGTTCCCCACCTACGACTTCCCCAATGACAAGATGACGTGGGAGCTCGTGGCGACCGTGCCGAAAGGCATGACCGCCGTGTCGAACGGCCGCCTCGTCTCCGACCTCACCGCCAGAGACGGCTCGCGCACGCTCGACTGGCTGCAGGACAAGCCGTCCGCCACTTATCTCGTCTCGATCGTCGTGGCGCCGCTGGCCAAGGTCCACGATGTGTGGCGCAACATCCCCGTCGACTACTACGTCTACCACGAGGACTCGGCGTTGGCGCGTCCGCTGTTCAAGGCCACGCCCGACATGATCGAGACGTATTCGCAGCTGACCGGCATCCGCTACCCGTGGGCCAAGTACGCGCAGACGACCGTCGCCGACTTCTTTGGCGGCATGGAGAACGTGAGCGCCACGACGCTGGTCGATTGGCTCCCGGGCCCGCGCGATTACCAGGACCGGCCGTGGTATCTGTGGATCCTGATCCCCCACGAGCTATCACATCAATGGTTCGGCGACTACGTCACGACAGAGAACTGGGCCAACATGTGGCTCAACGAAGGTTTTGCGGAGTTCATGCCGGGCCAGTACTGGGCGCGGAAACAGGGGGCGCGCGCTGAGGAGGACTATTACTTGGACGAGTACGACCAGTTCATGCAGATCGATCACGATCGTCGCATGCCGTTGGCGGCACTCGGCTCCAACAACATCTACCCCAAGGGCGCGCTCGTTCTGAAGATGCTGCAGCAGTACCTGGGCGATCAGCGCTTCTGGGCGTCCGTGCACCGCTACCTCGTGGATCATGCCTACGACAACGCCACGACAGACGACCTGCGCCAGGCGGTGCTCGACGCGACGGGCGAAAACCTCGACTGGTTCTGGGATCAATGGATCTATCAGGCCGGCTATCCGGAGTTCACGGTCACGACCAAGTACGATTCGAGCAGCTCCGCGCTCACCCTCGTGGTGCAGCAGGTCCAAAAGGACTCAGCGCGGGCGGACAGCACCGGCCTGCGCTATGCCACTCCCGCGGCGTTCCGCATGCCCGTCACCGTTCGCGTCGGCACGACTGCCGGCGACGTGACGACCCGCGCGCAGCTCGCGCGGCGCCAGGACACGATCCTGGTCCGCGACGTGAAAAGCGCCCCCACGATGGTGATCTTTGACGACGGCAACGCGATTCTGAAGCAATTGAGCTTCGATCAGCCGACCGCGTGGCTCGCCACGCAGCTCCAGCGCGATCCGAATCTGTGGAACCGCCACTGGGTGATCGCCGAGTTGGGCCAGCGCACGAAGGACACGGCGGCCGCCGCGGCGCTTGTCCGAGCCGCGACCGGCGCGGATTACTTTCTCGTGCGCGTTGGGGCGGTTAACGCGCTGGCGGAATTCCCCAGCGCCGTCGCGTTGCCCGGGGTGCAGACGGCGTTGAACGATACATCCGCGCAGGTCCGCGCGGCCGCCGTCGAGGCGCTCGGCAACCTGGGAGGAGCACAGGCGGCAACACTGGCGGGCCAGGCCTGGACTCGCGACTCGAGCGATGCGGTACGAGCCGCCGCGGTGTCGGCCATGGCGCTGACGGATACGACCAACCGGCGCGCCGTCCTTCTCCAGGCGCTGCGCACCCCCTCGTACCGCGACGTCGTGCAGATCGCCGCCTACCGCACGATTGCCCGGTCGGGCGACACCACGCTGGTCGATTCGTTGGACGCGCGCGCCGGCGACCATCGCTTCGCGCTGCACGTGCTGGCGGCGCTCGCTGCGCGTGGCAGCAGCCACGCGCTCGATCTGTTGGTGAAACGCCTGGATGATGAGCGGCCGTACGTGCGGCGCTGGGCGGTGGAGGCGTTCCAGTTCACCCTGCCGCGTCCCATCGCCCAGCCCAAACTCCAGACCGTGGGCGCCGGCCTCAAGTTCGCCGACACGAAGAAAGCCGTGGCGGAGCTACTCCAGCAATGGCAGACCGGAAGCTAAGTTATTGTGGCGGTTGGTCTTGTAGCCTAGCGCTGTCGGGCTTATTGAGCGCGGCCTGCGTGGTACGGAATGCCAGCAGGGCATCGTCGTAATTCTTGAGCCGTGTCGTGAGCGTCGTCGCGACGGTCGGATCGCGTCCGGCCGTCCGTTCACAGATCGGCAACGCGTTGGTCAGCGAGTCCAACCGCGTCGTCAGCTGCTTCGCCAGAATCCGCATCGAATCGGCATACGCGGCCGGCTGCATTTTGGGACGGCCGCTGATGATGAACGACCGCGCCGTGCCGCACAGCCCGCCCAGCCGTCGTGCCGCGCGGCGGCGCGTCAGTGAATCGGCTTGCTGGGTGCGCGTCACCCGGTTCAAACCGTCGCGGATCTGGGCGACGCCGCGCGTCACAGTCTTGAGCCCTTCCATGTAGCGGAGCTGCTCGATGGTGGGCGGGGGTGGCGGTGCAGACACCGGCACCGGCGGGGGGGGTGGGGGTGGTATGGTGGTGGAGTCCTTGTGGGTAGTCGTATCCTGCGCGGTCAACCCGCTTGCCAGGGTAGTGATGCTGATCACGCTGCTCAACACGAAACGACGTAACGACCGCTCCATCAGTACAACTCCTCTAACAGTTGAATTCCTGCTCCGTTATACTCTCCAGATGGCGGTTCCCGCAACCTCCCGCATCCTGCGGACATTTGAAGATCGCGCCGACGCGCTCGCGCATTTCTTTCAGCGTGCCGGCGAGGCGCCGCGGCTCATCGCGTACGACGACGCCATCGGTTTGCCGCTCGATCAGGCGCTCGCCGCGCTCGAGTGGACCGCGCAGGTGGGTATACTCGCCGCCGAGGATCTTGTTCATGCGGCGCGACTGGGTCCTGATTCCGCCGCGATCGTCGTGGAGCGCCGCGACGGCGACAACCACGTGTTCGTGTACTTCGGTCCGCGCATGGATGCGCCGCCCGCCGATCCATACGAAGGTACGTTGCTCTACGATGAGCCGGGAGTGCGCTCGTATATTTTCGCGCAACGCGGTCATGCGATGGCGCATTTTCTGCGCGCGACGCACGGACTCGGCGCCGCGTTGAGTCTGTTGTCACGCCGCGCACCCGAGCTGCGTCACATTCGTCGCTGGACGCAAGCGTTGTTCGCGGAACCTGCCGTCGGGCGCTCGACGCAACTGCTCGCCGGCTGGTTCGCGACGAGTGGCGCAGGGTTTCTTTTCGTTCCGGCCGACTCAGACGAGCCTTTTGCCTACTGCGAGGTGGCGATCGAGGGGTAAGTATCCCCGATGTGGGAACGTGCGTGCTGTGGATTCACAACTCCACATCGTGTGGATGATGCCCGGAACAAGTTGCAGAGTCAGTCTTTACTCTCCACACGCCATGCACATCGAAGTGAGCTAACCCGAAGAAACATCGGCACTTGCGCGCTTTTTGAGCCCCCCTATATTGATGCCACGCGGGTTGAAGGGAAGGGTTGGGACCTGGCGTCTCAACAACGCCTTTAACTCGAGTCCGAACGGAAATTCCGGGGAGGGCGCCGATGCAACCAAGGGCTCAGGCGCTCGTTGATCCGGGAGTCAACTCGCCGGGTCGGACAGCTGGGGCC
>DASYRZ010000021.1:0-21470 GCA_036003865.1 Gemmatimonadales bacterium
TGCAAGATCATGGCGCCGCTCCTGGATGACGTCGCGCACCGCCGCGCGGGGGAGCTGCTGGTGGTGAAGCTCGATACCGACCGGAACCCGCTGACGGGTCAGCGATTCGGAATTCGAGGCATTCCGACTCTGATCGCGTTCCGCAAGGGACAAGAGGTGGGGCGTCGCGTGGGCGCCGTGCCGCCCGCGGAGCTCGAGGCGTTTCTAAGCTCGATCTAGCCAGCGCAGCGTCGCCACGCCGCCGGCCGGCAGCGTGTACACCAGCGCCTTGCCGCGCCACGCTACGCCAAACCGCCGCTCATCGCTCGTCGTATTGGCGACCACGAGCACAACAGAGCCGTCGGGACGGGGATTTCGGAACGCGACGCTCTCGAGCCCAGCCACGCCGGATGACGATTCGATGCGCCGCGCGCCTGGGCGCACGAACCGGCTGGCGTGCGCAAGCACGTAGTACTCATCGTTGCGCGTGACGGCGCCCGATCTGGAGTCGATGGTGACCACGCCACGGCAATTGCCGCATCCGCCGAGGTGTGGACCATGGTTCTCGTCCAGCGCGAGATTCCAGAACAGCACACCTCGCGCCCAGTTGCGCGTCGCCCCGATGATCAGGTGGCGCGTGCCCCAAAGGAGATTCTCCGCGAACTTCGGCGCCCAGTCACCGCCTGAGCATTCCGTGAAGTAGGCATCCACCGCGGGATAGGCGTCGTGCACCGTCCCCTGGGCGGATACGTCGCCGCCATAGCAATGCCACGCCACTCCTGCGACATAGCGGCGCGCCACGCTATCGCCGAGCACTTGTAGCGGCGACTGCGGCTGATCCCAGTTGTGATCCCAATCGAAGATGACCGTCCGGGATCCGGCTCGCGCGAGCCGCGGGCCGAGGTATGCGCCGATGAGACGCGCCCGCGCTGGCGGCTCGAGCCGCATCCCCGGATAGTCCCCAGGCTCGTAGTGCGGCTCGTTTTGCACCGTGAGCGCGAAGATCGGCACGCCCTCCACTGCGTAGGCATCGACGTAGCGCGCCAGATACTCCGCGAACGGGCCGAACGCATCGGGACGCAGCGTGCCTCCAATGAGCTTGTCGGTGGTCTTCATCCAGGCGGGCGCGCTCCACGGCGACGCCATGACTTTGAGGTCCGGGTTGATCGCCAGTGCGCGCCGCAGCACCGGCAGTCGGTGCGCGCGATCCGGTTCGATCGAGAAGCGCAGCAAGGACGAATCGCGCTGTCCCGGCGGCATGTCGTCGAAGGTGTAATGGGTCGGCGAAAAGTCGGACGCACCGATGGTGAGTCGCGTGAAGCTCAAGCCTATCCCATTGTTCCGGTCGAAGAGGTCACGCAGCAACGAGTCCTGGCGATCGGGCGGCAGCCCGTTGATCAGCAACGCGGACGCGTCGGTGATTGCCGCGCCGAAGCCCACGATCTCCTGATACGAGGGGCTGTCGGCCACGGCGATCGTTGGAAGCCCGGCGGTGTCCTGGGAAGAGAACGCCACGTCGGGCTCGCGCGCGAGGAGTTTGCTTTGGTCGCCGGTGGTTACCCACACCGATGCTACGGGCCGGCTGCACGCGGCCGCAAGGACAACGAGCGGCGCGAGAAACGCCTTTATTTCTGTTTCCCGGCGAGCTGCCGCAGCACGTACTCCAGAATCCCGCCGTGCTTGTAGTACTGCAGCTCCTGCGGTGTGTCGATGCGGACCAGCGCCTTGAACTTCGTCACCTTGCCGTCGTCGGCCGTCGCCGTGACTGTCAGCTCTTTGGGCATCTCGCTCAGACCGAGAATGTCGTAGCGCTCTTTGCCCGTGAGGCCCAGCGTCGTGGGGTTCTGTCCGGACGCGAACTGCAGCGGCAGGATTCCCATCCCAACCAGATTCGAGCGGTGAATGCGCTCGAAGCTTTCGGCGATCACCGCGCGCACGCCGAGCAGGCGCGGCCCCTTCGCGGCCCAGTCGCGTGACGATCCCGAACCGTACTCCTTCCCCGCGAGCACGACGAGCGGTATGTGCTCCGCCGCGTACTTGAGGGACGCGTCGAAGATCGTCATCCCCTCACCATCCGGGAGGTGGACCGTGAACGGTCCTTCGGTGCCCGGAGCGAGGAGGTTCTTGAGACGCACGTTGGCGAAGGTACCGCGGACCATCACTTCGTGATTGCCGCGGCGCGAGCCATAAGAGTTGAAGTCGAGCGGCTGCACGCCATGATTGACGAGATACTGACCCGCGGGACTCGTCTTCCGAATCGAACCCGCCGGCGAGATGTGATCGGTCGTGATACTGTCGGCCAGCAGGCACAGCACGCGCGCACCTCGAATGTCTTTGACCGGGCCCGGTTCCTTCGGCATGCCGTCGAAGTACGGCGCCCGCCGGATGTAGGTCGAGGTCGGCTCCCACGCGAAGCGGTCGCCCTCGGGCACGGGCAGCCCGCGCCAGCGCTCGTCGCCGTCGAATACCTGCGCGTAGCTCTTGCGAAACATCGCGGACTTGATCGAGCGGTCGATGACGTCGGCGACTTCCTTGGTGGACGGCCAGATGTCGCGCAGGAACACGGGCCCGTCGACACCGATGCCCAGCGGTTCGTTGTGGAAGTCGATGTCGATGCGGCCGGCGAGGGCATATGCCACGACCAGCGGCGGCGAGGCGAGATAGTTCGCGCGCACTTCCTGCTGGATCCGGCCTTCGAAGTTGCGGTTGCCAGACAGGACCGAGCAGACCACGAGGTCGCATTCGCTGATCGCGGTGGAGACGGCCTCCGGGAGAGGACCGGAATTGCCGATACAAGTCGTGCAGCCGTACCCGACGAGGTGGAAGCGGAGGGCCTCGAGCGGCTTCATGAGACCCGCCAACTCGAGATAGTCCGTGACCACTTTGGACCCGGGGGCGAGGCTCGTCTTGACCCACGGCTTCGAGCGCAGGCCGCGATCGACCGCTTTCTTGGCCATGAGCGCCGCCGCGATCATCACAGAGGGGTTTGAGGTATTGGTGCAGCTCGTGATCGCGGCGATCACGACCGAGCCGTGGTGCAGCACGCACTCGACGTCGTCGATGCGGAGTTTTGCGGACGACGGCGGAGCCGGTGTCGGCCCAGCTTGACCGCCTTCGCCCTCCCACCGTCCCATTGGAACGGCGTTCAGTGCTGGAGCGGCGACGGGTTTCATCAGCGTCGGCAACGCCTCCGCGAACTTGCGCGGCACTTCCCGGAGGCCGACGCGATCCTGCGGCCGCCGCGGGCCCGCCATGCTCGGCTCCACCGTCGCGAGATTCAGCTCGAGCGTGTCGCTGTACACCGGTTCGGGAGCATCGGGCGTGTGGAATAGACCCTGCTCCTTCATGTAGGCTTCGACGAGCCGTACCTGTTCGCGCGACCGGCCCGTAAACTCGAGATAGCGGAGCGTCTCCTGATCGACGGGGAAGATGCCGATCGTCGCCCCATACTCGGGAGCCATATTGCCGATCGTGGCACGGTCGGCGAGCGGCAGCGTGGAGACACCTGGGCCGTAGAACTCGACGAACTTGCCCACCACGCCCTTCGCTCGCAGCATTTGCGTCACCGTCAGCACAAGGTCGGTTGCTGTGGCGCCTTCGGTGAGCTTACCGCTCAACCGGAATCCAACGACTTGCGGGATCAGCATGGAGACCGGCTGACCGAGCATCGCGGCTTCGGCTTCGATCCCACCCACACCCCATCCGAGCACGCCGAGGCCGTTGATCATCGTCGTGTGGGAGTCGGTGCCCACGAGCGTGTCGGGATACGCCTGCGTCGTGCCGACGTGCCGACGTGCCGACGTGTCATCTGTTGTAAAGACGACTCTCGCCAGGTATTCGAGATTCACCTGGTGGACGATGCCGGTATCCGGCGGCACGACCTTGAATCCAGTGAACGTTTTCTGCGCCCAGCGAAGCAGCGCGTAGCGTTCGCGGTTACGCTGAAACTCGAGATCGGCGTTGATCTGGAAGGCGCGCGGCGTTCCGAACTCATCCACGATCACCGAGTGGTCGATCACGAGCTCAGCCGGGAGCAGCGGATTCACGCGTTTGGGATCGCCGCCCATCTGCGCGATCGCATCGCGCATCGCGGCGAGGTCCACCACGGCGGGTACGCCCGTGAAATCCTGCAACAGCACGCGGGCCGGCATGAACGCGATCTCGTCGTCCGGCAGCTTCACAGGGTCCCAGCGCGCCAGCTTCTCGATGTCTTCGGACCGGACGACGCGCTCATCTTCGCGGCGCAGCAGGTTTTCGAGCAGGATCTTCAGTGAGTAAGGCAGTTTGGCGATGGACAATCCGCGGCGCTCCAGCGCGTCGAGACGGTAGATCTCGTACGACCGCCCGCCGGCTTTCAGTGTGGCGCGGCTTCCGAAACTGTTTCCGCTCATTGTGGCAGTACCTTCACCGCGACGACGAAATACTCCGTTTCGCCGAAGCAGGTTGTTGGAACACCCTTGTGCTGTTGGTAACTGAGCGCGACGCGCCGGCCAAGCGACTGATTGATATGCTCGGCCACGATGTCGTCACGCACGGTGAAATAGAACTTCTCCGGATTGGTTCCCGGCATCGACACCATGGCTAGCTCACCCTCCCACGTTTTGCACAGCCAACCCCGCTTGGAGAACTTCTGAACGAAGCCCGCACGTTCACCCTCAGAATAGCTCCACTGCAGCGCTGACCAGGTGTAGAGCCCAAAGATCAGGATCGGCGTCAGCAGGATCCCCGCGATGATGAACTTGCGCTTGCGGGTGAGCTGGAAATTCCAATTGAAATTCACGTGCGGGAATCTACTTCGTACGTTTCGGTGCGATAAGGCGTGAAGCCGCGGGCGAGGTAATTGGGCAGGGCGTTGGGATGATCGAGTGTGCAGGTATGCAACCACACGCGGCGTGGACCCAATGCCCAGGCGTCACGCACGGCGCTGGAGAGCAGATGTTTCCCGAACCCGCGGCCAAACTCCGCGGCGACGATCCCGAAATACGCGATTTCGACGGAATCGTCCTCTGGCACGCGCCGCAGCTCGTACCATCCCGCTAATTGTGCCTCTTGCTCTCGCGTCTGACGCATCGCGACGTACACCTGAATCGCGGGATCGGCGAGGTGTGCCGCGATCTCCTTGTCCGACCAGTCCCACCGGTCAAACCAATGGAAGGCCTCGCCGACCGTGCGGTAGCACATGCGGTAGAGATCCGGTGACGGGTTAGGAACGCGGTCGATGGTGATGTCGGGGAACTCCCCGAATCCCGCCTTGAACTGATTGCGATTCTTGAGCTCGAGGTAGGTGCGGGTGGCCTGCATGTCCGAGAGAAGCTATTGGCTATCGGCTATTGGGCGCAAAACCCAATAGCCAATAGCCAATAGCCAATAGCCGATAGCCGATAGCCGATAGCATATTTCCGCCATGACATTCAACAAAATGGGCACGCTGCCCCTGCCGCTGGCGCTCCACCTCGCAACGCACACCGTGATCGGTTTGTTCTGCGCCTTTGCGGGCGCTCTCAATCTCATCGATCCGACGAAGATTTTCCCGAATGCCGTGATTTTTCTCGGGCTCGCGGGGTTCAGCTGGGGATATGTGTTCGGGATCCTGATGGCGCGCAAGGAAGTGTTGGGGCTGGGCCTCGTCGCGAGCGTCGGCTACATCGCAGCCGGGATCTGGCAGCTCGGGCCGCACTGGGCACTTGGCGCCCTGTTGCTCGCGATCGGCGCATACGGACTGGTCACGCTCGCGCTGTACCGACGGCAGATCCTCGAAGCTTAGCCGATCAGGGTGTCCCGCACCGGGGCGGCCGGCAGCTCGACGACGAACCGCGCGCCGCCCAGCGCCTCCGAGTCTTCCAACCAGATCCTCCCGCCAACCTCGGCGACGACACGCTGACAAATCGACAGGCCGAGTCCTGATCCTTCGTCGGGGCTCTTGGTCGTGAAGAATGGATCGAAGATGCGGCTCCGTACTTCAGCGGGCACGCCGGGCCCCGAATCTTCCACGGTCAGGCGTACCCAGTCGTTGCGGGCCTCTGTTGCCAGCTCGATCACCGCGTGCGGACGCCCGCGTACCGCATGCTCGGCATTGGTCATGAGATTGATCACGACCTGCTGCAGCTCCTGACCGAGTCCCAGCACCGCCTCCGTGCCCGGATCCATGCGCGTACGCACTTCGATGTTGTCGGCCCGGAGCACGCGCTGGCGGATCTCCGCGACGTCCCGGACCAGATCGTTGAGCTGAATCCGCACGGGCGTGATGTCGGCGCGGCGGGCCAGCCGCAGCAGACTCCGCACGATGCGGGCGGCGCGATCCACTTCCCGCACGATCGTCGCGGCAGCGGTGCTCGCGTCGGCATCCTGGGTCGAGCGGCCCAGTAGCTCCGCCTCCATGCGAATCGCGGCCAGCGGGTTGTTTACCTCGTGCGCGACACCACTCGCGATTTCGCCGACTGTGGCCAGCTTCTCTCGGGCAATCAGCTCGCGTTGGGCGCGCAGCTCGTCGGTGCGATCATACAGCGCGACCAGCAGATCCTGCGATCCGAGGCCGCGGAGATCCGTCACCGTGCAATCGCAGATCCGCCGCTCGCCCGACTCCTGCGTGACCAGCACCCGCCCGTGCCACGGCTCGCCCTCCTGCCGGCCCGTCAATATCAGCCGCACGGTCAGCCCACTCGGTGAGAGCCCGAGCTTCTCGAGGTGGTGCCCGACGGCGGCTTCTTTCGATGCCAGCCCGAACACTTGGATGGCGGCTCCATTCAGCTGCCGCACCGTGCCGGCGGTATCGACGAGCGCCATCGGGAGTGGACTCGCGTCAACCATGGCCCGGGCCCGATCAGCCGCGGCGCGCGTCGCGGCGACCGCTTCGGAAAGCTCGATCCCGCCGGCAATGTGTGCGGCGACGGCGGAGACATAATGGAGGTCGTGCAGGGTGAAGGGGGGCGGCGCGGGGCCGTCGGCGTGTTGAAAGCGGACCAGCCCCACCGCCCCCACGGTGCCCTGGGAAACTCGCAGCGGGGCGATCAATGCGGCGCGCGCTCCCTCGGCCAGCGCCGTCGCAATCGGACTGGTATCGGCTTCGGTGCGCAGATCTGCCGTCAGCAGCGCTTCACCGGTCCGCACGACTTTGCCCGTGGCACTCGATTCGAGACCGAGCGTGAGGCCGTCGACGGCTGCGGCTTCGCCGAGCGCGGGGGAGATCCGGAGATGCTCGCCATCCGGCTGTTTGAGCGCGACGAACGCGCCCTGCGCCTCGACCAGCTCCATGAGGCTCTGCAGCGTATAGCGGAGCAGCAGCTGGGTCTCCGGCGCGGCGAGCAGCCAGCGGGCCAGCTCGACGACGAAGCTGCCGAGCCGCCGCTCGCGCTCGAGCGCCGCGCGCCGACCCACCATCACCGCCAGCCGCGTCGAGAACTCGATTGCCGCCTCGAGCTCCGAGACGGGGAATGACGCCGGCGCGCCGGCGAGACTGGCTTCGACGTGCCGTCCGTCCGGATCACGCCACTCCGCGCTCAGGCTGCGCCCTGAGCGGTCGTCGGTGCCCGCGGCGACCGAGCCGGTTTCGTTGATGCCGCGGTAGCGAATCGACAATCGGGCCCCGCCCGCCCAGTCGCTGAGGATGTGGGCGGCGGCGCGCCAGAAGTCCACCGAGCGTTTCGCCTCGCTCGCTTCCCGAAGCAGCGCCTGCAAAGCGTCTCGCATGCGGGCTCGAATATATCGGGTTCGGGAACCCCATGGCGTTTTCGAGGCATGAGCACACCCCTCACATTGGTGGAAGGGGAGCCCACCAGCCCGCAGCCGTCGCCGCTCCCCTCGACCTCTCCCGGCGATGCTGAGCTGCTGGACGCCTATTCTCGCGCGGTGAGCGGCGTGGTGGAGCGCGCCGCGCCCGCCGTCGTCAGTGTCGAGGTCCATCATCGCCGCCGCGGCGGCGGCCCACGCGGCGCGCAGGGTCATGGATCCGGTTTTGTGTTCACGCCCGATGGCTTCATTCTTACCAACAGCCATGTCGCCCACGGCGCGAGCAAGACCGATATCGCGTTTGCCGACGGGCGGCGCCTCCGCGCGGAGCTGGTCGGCGACGATCCCGATACCGACCTCGCGGTGTTGCGCGTCGATGCCTCGTCGCTCGTCGCTGTGCCGCTCGGCGACTCGGCGGCGTTGCGCGTAGGGCAGGTGGTCATCGCGATCGGCAATCCGCTCGGCTTTCAGAGCACCGTCACGGCCGGCGTCGTCAGTGCGTTGGGGCGGTCGTTCCGCTCCGTGTCCGGGCGCCTGATCGACAATGTGATCCAGACCGACGCCGCGCTGAATCCGGGGAACTCGGGTGGTCCCTTGCTCGACTCGCGCGGCCACGTGATCGGCGTCAACACCGCGGTGATCCTGCCGGCGCAGGGCATCTGCTTTGCGGTCGCGGTGAACACGGTGAAGCTCGTCGTGGGCCAGCTCATCGCGCACGGGCACGTGCGCCGCGCGCGGATCGGCGTCGGCGGCCAGAATGTGTCGTTGCCGAGGCTCGCGGTGCGGGCGCATCGGCTCATCCAACCCAGCGGTGTGTTGATCACGACGGTCGAAGGCGGCAGTCCGGCCGAGCGCGCGGGATTGCGCCCCGGCGACATCATCGTTGCGTTCGACGGCCAGCCCGTTCACAACATCGACGATCTCCACCGCCTCCTCTCCGGCGAACGAATTGGTACGACGACTTCGGTGGCCGCGGTGCGCAAAGCGGAACGGTTGGAGCTGCCGATTACGGCTGCCGAAACGGCAAGACCGTAGCTGTGACGCGCTCGTGACAGCCCGGGTGTTGACCGACGGTGGTCGTTGTAAGTACCATTCCCGCCATGATTTTCTGCGCGTGCAAGCACAATTCGCTTCACACCGGGAACCTTTCCGGGAAGGCGGGCGCTAGCTGAGGCGATGCACGCAGTCGCAACGCTACGGGACGGCCCGCTCATCGATAGAGCGGGCTTTTTTGTGCGAGGGATTCAACAACGGGAGACGTGGATGAAGAAGCATTACCTATTGGCAAGTGACTTCGATCAGACCTTGAGCTTCAACGATTCCGGCATCGTGCTGAGCGAGATGTTGGGCATCTCGAGTTTTCGCGAGAAGGTCGCGGCACTGTCTCAGCTCAATCTCGTTCAGCAGGGCGCCGAGCTGGCGTACCTGCTGGCGAATGATCCCGAGTACGCGCGAGTCACTCGCAATGATCTCCTCAAAGTCGGGCGCCAGGTCCGCCTCAAGCGCAACGTCGAGCTGCTCGTGCGGATGCTCTCGCAGGGCATCGACGGCAACCGCTTCGATTTCTACGTGATCTCGGCGGCGCCGCAGGAAGTCGTGCTGTCAGCGCTCGACGGGATCGTCCCGGCCGATCATGTTGTGGGCACGCGGTTCGAGTTCCAGCCCGATGGCGGCAAGATCGGGACGCTCCTGCGCGTCGCAGCCGGCTACGGGAAGGTCGCCGCGGTGGAGGAGATCCGCACGCGGCACGTCGTGCCGCGCGACCAGGTCATATACGTCGGCGACGGGCAGTCGGACATTCCGGTGATGCTGCACGTGAACCGTGGCGAAGGCTTCACGATCGCTGCGTCGGAAGCGCGCGAGATCGCCCACATCGCCAAACGCACCGTCATCAGCGATGATGCGCTGTCGGTGCTCGTGCCGATTCTCGAGGAGATCGCCGGATTCAGCCCCACCCAGATCCGCGCGCTATTCGAGGATCAGGGACTCGTGATTCAGGAATGGGACCGCGTGCGCACCGACTGGCTGACGATCCGCGACGGTGCAGGGGACGGCGTCATCCGGCTGGATGCAGCGGCGAATGCCTGATCGGCGGTCATGACCGCCGCAGTGCCTCTTGACCGGCGCATTTGCAGTTTGACCGCCCTAGGCACGAATGGCTCCCACGAACTTCGCCGGGCTCGGCACATAGCCCGGGAATACGGCGCCGAGGTCGGTAGCGCCGAGGTGGCGCGCCAGGATTTCGCCAAACAGATCGCGGAAGTCGGTCGTTACGGCGACATCGCGCCCCTCGAACCGTTGCTCGACGCTCAGCCCCGGCCAGCGCCCGAGCACGCGCCCGCCGCTCACCGGGCCGCCCAGGGCCAGCATCGCGGTCGCGTGCCCATGGTCGGTTCCGCTGTTGCCGTTCTCCCGGATGGTCCGGCCGAACTCGGACATCGTCAGCACGACCACGCTGCGCATGCGATCGCCTAGATCCCGGCTGAACGCGGCCAGCCCCAGGCCGAGCTCGCGCAGCCGCGCGGAGAGCTGCCCCTCGCTCGAGCCCTGATTCACATGCGTGTCCCAGCCGCTGCAGTCGGCGAACGCGATCTCCACACCCACGTCCGCCTTGACGAGCTGCGCGATTTGCAGCAGGGTCTTCCCTAACCGGCCCGGCGGATACTCGGCGCCGTTTTCGGGACGGTACTGCGTCGGATCGGCGCGCTTCAGCATCTGCACGGCCTCGAACCCCTCTCGCGAGGAAGACGCCAGGAGGCCGGTTCCAGCGCCGTCGTACAACTCCTCGAATGCGCGCGTGAGACGATCACGCGCCGCTTCCTGCGGGACCCGCAGCCCGAATGCCTGGAGATCGTCGATCGCGAGCGACGGCGCGGTGCCGGCGAGAATGCGCGGCAGTTGGGGACCGAAGCCGACCGCGCGAAATGGCGTTTCCGCGTGCTCGCGGTCGTGCTGGCAATAGCGGTTCACCCACCCGTCCGCCGTGCTTTTCACGCCCGGCGTCCCCGTTTCCATGTAATCCTGGGCATCGAAGTGACTGCGCGTGGAATCGGGCGAGCCGATCGCGTGAATTGCGGCGAGGCTCTTGTTGTCCCACAGCTCTTTCAGGGGCGCGAGGCTCGGGTGGAGGCCAAAGTGCCCGTCGAGATCGATGACATCGCTCGCCGGAACCGCGATGCGCGGCCGTTCCCGGTAATACGCTTCCTCGCCGTGCGGGACGACCATGTTGAGTCCATCGACGGCGCCGCGCTGG
Organism: Gemmatimonadales bacterium; assembly: GCA_036003865.1. Lineage (GTDB taxonomy): Bacteria > Gemmatimonadota > Gemmatimonadetes > Gemmatimonadales > GWC2-71-9 > 20CM-2-65-7. The sequence continues at coordinate 10,958 of DASYRZ010000021.1, forward strand.
AAGAGGCAAACGAGAGTCGGACGGTCGGACGGCCTAACGGCCGGACGGCCGGATGCGAACGCCGCGCGCGCCAGGAATAACGGATCGAGTCCGAGGCTCACGAGTGCTAAGCCGCCAGCCTTCACGAAGACGCGTCGGGTGATGGTCATTGTTTTTGGAAGTCGGGGCCACCCAGGGCCAGGCCCACGGCCATGACCCGAGCCTGCTCGGGATCGTGGATATCGGTCAGCTGCTCGAGAATGACGGTCCGCGTATGGGAGGACATGGTGCCGCCCAACAGTTTCGCATCGATGAGGTCCACCAGCTGGGCGTGATCGTCGATCGCGGGGATACTGGAGCACTCCTTGGCGAGCATCATGGCGGCGTTCATGCGCGCGAGCAACGCACCGCTGTTCACCCAATGCGCCTCGGTCTCGGCGTAGCCGGTCGGCGCGGGCTGCTGGTACAAGGGCTCGCCGAGCCGGCCAACGAGCTGGGCGAGACGCGGAGTGTCGTCGGGCTCGACCCCGGCGGCGCGCACGGCGCTCACCACGAACTCGAACGGCGTCTTCACCTTCGACCCGATCGCCTGGGCCGACCAGAAGTCGGGTGAGGTGAAGATGGCCCGGAGCACGGCGCGAATGTCGCCGCGGGTCTTCTGCCACGCGGCGACGGCCGTATCGACGCACCCATCAGGCGGCTCATCCGTCACGAAGCGCGCGCACAATTTGGCGCTGATGTGATGCATCGTCGCGTGCTGGTTCGCGAGAAACTTCAGCAGCCGAATGCCTTCGTCTTTCCCATCGTCATGAAACGTCATTCCGAAGACGTGCTTGGTGCCGCGATCGTGCGCCCAATCATGAAACACGAATCCCGCGCCGAGCTCCGGCCGCTCGATGCTCCAGCCGGTGAAAATGCGGGCGACTTCGATGACATCCTGCTGCGTGTAACCACCGTCGACGCCCAGGGTGTGAAGCTCGAGGAGCTCGCGCGCATAGTTCTCATTGATTCCAGTGGGCCGCGTCCTCACCCCCCTTCCCCCTCTCCGCCATGCGGAGAGGGGGCGAGGGGGTGAGGCACCCGGTGCCACGCTCTGCGCATTGTCCAGGTAGAACAGCATCGCGGGACTTTCGGCCGTCGCGATCAGGAGGTCTTCAAAGCGGCCGAGCGCGCGCGGCCGAATCGTTTCCTCTATGTAGGAAGGCAGGAGAAACCGGTCGGCGCCCTTGCCTACGAAGACGTTGAAATGATTGGTCCAGAAGTCGACCATCACCTCGCGCAGCTGCCGCTCGGATAGTGCGGCCCGGACGATCGCAAGCTGTTGGAGCTCGCCGCCCAGCTCGCGGAATTCTCGCATCGGACCGGCTGCACGCATCCGCGTCGTATCCCCGGTGGCCGCCAGCTCGCGCTGCATGCGCTGTCGCTCACGCACGGCGTCGCGATAGCGCCCTGCAAGATCGGCGCGATCGTACTCGAGGATCTTGAATCCCCGCTCGCGCTGGGCGAGCTGCGGATCGGGCAGGTGGTCTGGATCGAGCTGCCGCTCGATCCAGCGCATCACCCCGACGCGGGCAACGCTGTCCGCCTCACCCGGGCGCGCGCCGTACGCCAGGCGATTCAGCGCATGAAATGCTGAATCGCGCGCAGTGAGAGCGGGAAGCTGCGCGGCAAGCGCGATCAGGAGGACAAGGTGCATGTGGCTATTGTGACGCTTCGATCCTGTGCCAAGTTAACGCGGCTTCCCGGCGGTGCTGCCAGCCTCGGCATAACCCTCAACGCGCGTTATGTTCTCGTGAAGCCGATTTGTGGGTGGGACCGCAGGCCAGGAGGGACTCATGTCCATTACGGGACGTATGCTGCTACCGCTGTGCGTCGGCGTGTTGATGACTGTAACGCTGAGTGCGCAACAGCAGCAGGAGCAGCAGAAGCCGCCTCAGCAGAGCAAGCCGAAGAGCAGCAGCAGATTGATTACGGAAGAGGACATCGAGCGCGCCGGCCCGAGTGTCGGGAACGCCTTCGACGTGGTCGAATTGTTGCGGCCGCGTTGGTTCAGAGCGCGCGAGGTCATCGGGCTGCCCGGCGCAAACGGCGACATTCGGATGTCTCAGCTCCGTGTCTATATGGACAACAAGGACCGCGGCGACCTCGAGTTCCTCAAGACGATCCCCGCCGAGCTCATCTACACCCTGCAGTACATGAGCGTCAACGAAGTGGGGGCACGGTTCGGGCCCGCGAGCGGCCCGGGGATTGTCGTTACGCTAAAGCATTAAGGCCCGGGAGCTGGCCGGACATTTCCGCCGTCGGCGACGAACTTCCAGCTGCCGCTGGGCTGGCGTCGCCAGACGGTGAGATACTTGCTGTAGTGCTTTAAGCTCGCGATCCTCGATTCGCCGACGGTGCAGCCGAGATCCCCTGACGGAGCGATCTGCGCCGCCACCGGCCACCATTCGAGCACCGCTCCCGCCGGGAAGCCGTCGAACCCGGCGCCGATGGCTTCACGTCCTTCCGTGATCTGCGCGCCGCCACCGAACGAGATCGCCTCGTCCGCCGCAAACGCGAGAAACGCCGTCTTCGCGCCGCTCGTCACTGAGAGCGTCGCGAACGCGGAGTCTGCCTGGATCAGCTCGTGCGAATCGGCACGGCCACGCACCTGTGCGCCGAGTGCGCCCTTGACTGGCCCGGCCGGCACCGAATCGTCCACCGGACGGGTGCTCGCGAATGCGGTGAGTCGCCAGGTGTCAGTGGTTCTCTTCCAGCAGGCGAGATACTTGCCGCGCTTTCCAGACGCACGCGTCCAGCCATACGTGTAGCCGAACCGGCCGTCAGCGGACACGTCACCGAACGCGGGCGACCACGTCGGCGTCAGGAGCGAATCAGCGGTCTCGAGAAACGAGCGAATGCGGTCGCTGCCGCGCAGCAGCGGTGCGCCGGGATACAGATACGCCGCGTCGTCGCTGAAGGTGGGCAGGAACCCCGGCAGCATGCCGCGGGCGGCCGTCTTCTCCGAGAGCGCGCGGTCGGCGGCCAGTAGGGCATCGCGATCCGAGGTGCGGTCACCGGCTGTGAACAGCAGAGCGACGCCGAGCAACAAATATCGCATGGGTTTACCTCCCGGCGAGAATTTGCAGGCCCGGGCGGGCCGCGCGAAGAGGCGGTGCGTTACCGCTGGGTGAAGTTCACACGATTCTGACTACACATGACCGGCAGGTCGTGCGGGCGTGTCGTACCATGCTACAATGAGTCTCATGAAACGCGCGTTGATCGTATTCGGCGCCTGGTCCGCGGTGGCGGTGCTGTTCTCCATCCAGATGCGTTTCCAGACGTCGCCTGGCGCCGAGCAGCGTCCGTGGGGCTGGATCTTCGCGTGGCAGTTCTCCGGATGGTGGACGTGGGCATTGTTCACCGCACCCGTGTGCGCGTTTTCGGCATGGGCGGTTCGAATTCGGCGCCCGGCGCGCGTCATCGCCAGTCACGTTCCGGTGGCGGTGCTTACGGCCGTCGCGTGCGCGGGATTCGAGGGCGGGCTGAAGTGGGCCCTCGGTCTGTGGCGGACGCCGCACACGTTCCTCAGCGGTGTGCGGGATGGCATCGCGCTGTGGTGGACGTTCAATGTCCTGGTCTACGCCATGGTCGCGGGACTCTACCACGCGTGGCGGGCCGCGCGGCTCGAGATGCAGCTCGTTCAGGCGCGGCTCGATGCGCTGGTCGGACAGCTGCAGCCGCACTTTCTCTTCAACACCCTCCACACGATCTCGGCTTTCGTGCTGGAGGATCCAAAACAAGCCAACCGGATGATCACCCGGCTGTCCGAGCTGCTGCGGCAATCGTTTAACCGCGAACGGGGGCCCCTCGTCACTCTGGAGGAGGAGCTCGAGTTGCTGGACCACTACGTCGCTATCCAGGAGGCGCGCTTCGGCGACCGCCTGCGTGTGACGTTCCGTGTCGATCCGCGCGCCGCTGCGGCCGCCGTGCCGACGTTGCTGCTGCAGCCGCTGGTGGAGAACGCCATCCGATATGGCGTCGCTCCGAACGGCGGCATCGCGGAAGTCGAGATCGCGGCGACGCGCGAGGGCGATCGCCTGCACCTCGCGGTCCGCGACAACGGACCAGGACTCAACGGTGGCGGGGGCGGCGGTCGCGAGGGTATCGGTGGCATGGGAGGTCTCGGCATCGCAAATACGCGGGCGCGCCTGCTGGAGCTGTACGGCCCCAGTTATCGCTTCGAGCTGACCAATGCTCCGGCGCCCGGCGGGGCGCTGGCGACGATCGAAATCCCCTACTCCGAACATGCGCGCCATCATCGTTGACGACGAAGCACCGGCCCGGCGGCGGCTCCGTGGCGTGCTGCAGCAGATCAGCAGCGTCACCCGGATCGACGAGTGCGCCAGCGGGCGCGACGCCGTCGAGCTGCTGCGCCGTGGCACGCCCGATCTGGTATTCCTCGACATCCAGATGCCCGACCTCGATGGGTTTGCGGTCGCGGCGGCCGCGAGCCACGAGCGCCCGCCGGCGATCGTCTTCGTCACCGCGTTCGACGAACACGCCGTGCGGGCGTTCGAGATTCAGGCGTTCGACTATTTACTGAAGCCGTTCGACGACGAGCGCATCATCGCGACGGTCAAGCGGGCCGGCGACTTCCTCGAATGGATTCGACGCGAGGGGACAGCGGATCCGGTGCTCCGCGGCTTCGGTGACGTCTCCGTCGACTTCGACCGGCATCAGGTGCGGCGCGGCGGGCGGACCGCGGACCTTCGGCCCAAGGAATACGCGCTGCTCGTCGCCCTGCTCAAGCGCGGCGGCCGCGTGGCGAGCCGGCTCGAGCTGCTGCGTGAAGTCTGGGGGTACGCCGAGGACGTGATGAGCCGGACGGTGGATACGCACGTCGCCATGTTGCGGCGCAAACTCGAGGACGACCCCGCCCATCCGCGGCACATCGTCACCGTGCGGACGTTCGGGTACCGGATCGAGCGCTAGCGAAACAACAGCCGGTCGGCGATGCGCTCGGCGATCGCCTGCGGCTCGCCGCTGGAGCGATTCGTCAGAATGATGATGGTGAGCCCGCGGTCCGGGAAACGCTGGATTGCGTTGCGGAATCCGCTCGTCTCGCCGGTGTGCCGCCAGCGTTTCACGCCGCGGTACTGATCCACGAACCAGCCAAATCCGTATTCAGTCACCGCTCCCCCCGGTAGCTCGGGTGGCGTGGTCGCCACGTCCTGCATTGGGGGACTGATCAGCTGCGACGCGGTCAAGGCGGCGTCCCAGCGCACCAAATCATCCACGCTGCTATAGATGCCACCGTCGCCGAGCGTTGCGCTGGTGACGCTTTGGTCGGTTTGCACGAACGCGCCGGCGCGTGGCGAGTACCCGTACGCGCGGTGCGGAACCGTGTCGGCCCCCTCCACGTGCACGACGCTCGCGGTCATGCCGAGCGGCACGAAGATCCGGGCTCGGAGGAAATCGGGAAACGGCATGTGCGAGACGCGCGCCACGATGATGCCCAGGAGGACGTAGCCGGAGTTGCTGTAGCGGTACTGCGTTCCGGGCGGAAAATAGAGCGAGTCCTTCGCTGCCACCAACGCGAGGACATCGCGGTCGTCCAGCTGCGCCGTGCGTGTCTCCGGAATCAGGTCTTCGTAGTCGCAGAGTCCCGAGGTGTGATTCAACAGGTGCCGGATCGTGACGCGCTCCGTGGCGGGCGGCAGTTCCGGCAGGATCTCCCGCGCCGGTTGGTCATGTCGCAGCATCCCAGCCTCGACCAGCATCATCACCGCCATCGCGGTGAACTGTTTCGATACCGAGGCGAGCCGGTAATCGGTCTCCGGTGTGGCGGGGATGTGCCGCTCGAGATCCGCCAGGCCGTAGGCGCGCCGGACGATCACCGTGCCGTCGCGAATCACGGCCACGCTCGCGCCCGGGACAGCGGGGCCGGTGTAGGCCGTGAACAGGGAATCGACGAAGCGGAAGTCGTCAGGCGTCACGGGAAATCCCCCGGCGGTCGCACAGGCGGCGCCCAGGAGGAGCGTCAGGATTTCGCAGCGGCGTACCACGCGTTGCAGGTTTCCGGCGCCGCGCCGATCGTGAGCTGCTGCTGGTTGCGCACTAGTGGCATCCGCAGCAAGAGGGGCTCGAGGCTGAGTTTCTCGAGCCAGCGCTCGTCGCTCAGCATGGCGGAGCGGAGTCCCAGCTCGGCGTAGCGGCGCGACTCGCGGTCGATGAGCGCCGCGATACCGAACTTCTGGGCGAAGCGCCGCAGCTCGCCCACCGACGCGGCGCGCTCATTGAAATCGACGAAGTGGACCTTGACGCGCCGCTCGGCGAAGAAACGCAGGGCCGCGCGGGTGTCGGCGCTCTTGCGCACTCCGAAGACCTGAACCTCCACTCGTCTGGCCTAGCGGGGAACGGTGACGACCTCGATGGCGCCGAGCAGGTGCCCCGTGCCAAACCGCGCTTCGGCATTCCCTGGCGAGAAGTAGCGGACCGAAGCGACGGCTCGGATCGGGATCGTCCGCAGACTTTCGATCCCGGCGGCGTGAAAAATCCCGTCTACGTACACGATGAGCTGGGACTGACTGCGCTGCAGGACCGCTGTCGGGCGGCTCCGCATCATCCACATCGGCCGGAGCTGCCGCACGGCGTCGTACACCGTCGATCCGGTGGCGCCCCCGAGCTCCTCCGCCGTGATCAGGTCGGAGTCGCGGCTCGGCGCGGCCTCGCGCGGCTCGCGCGTCGCATGCGAACAGCCGAGCAACACCAACAGCGCGGCGGCAAGCGGGAATTTCATTCGCAAGAAGGTAGCCTATATTCCTCGCTCCCGGCGAGGTGTCATGAGTCCCCGATCAAAAATCATTGCCGCGGCCGTCCTGTTCTCGAGCGGCGGCGCGGCCATCAAGTTTTGCGGCTTCGGGGCGTGGCAGCTTGCGGGGTGCCGTGCAGCGGTCGCGATGCTCACCATTCTCGTGCTGCTCCCGGAGGCACGGCGTGGTTGGAGCTGGCGCACCGTCGTGGTCGGCTTCGCCTACGCGGCGACGACGCTGTTGTACGTGCAGGCGAACAAACATACGACCGCGGCCAGCGCCATCTTCCTGCAGTCCACCAGTCCGCTGTTCATCCTGCTCCTCGCGCCGGTGCTGTTGGGCGAGCACGCCACGCGGCGCGACATCGGGCAGATGGCGATCATGGGCGTGGGCCTGGGGCTGTTCCTGCTCGGTCACGATCGACCGTCGGCGACGGCGCCGAATCCCGCGCTGGGGAACGTGCTCGCGGCGATCTGCGCGGTGACGTGGGCGTTCACGGTGATGGGCTATCGCTGGCTGGCTGCGCGCGGCGCGTCGGTCGCAGCGGCGGCGGTGTCGGGGAATCTCACAGCCGGGACGATCGCGTTCGTGATGGCACAGCCGCTCGCCGCCGGACGGCCGGTGGACTGGGCCGTCGTGGTCTTTCTCGGTGTGTTCCAGCTCGGTATTCCATACTTCTTTCTGGCGCGCGCGGTGCCGCGTGTCCGGGCGCTCGAAGTCGGCCTCTTCCTTCTTATCGAGCCCGTGCTCAATCCGCTCTGGGCCTGGCTCGTCCATGGCGAGACACCGGGCCCGGCGACGCTCGCGGGGGGCGCGCTCATCCTGGGTGCGACGGCGGGGCGGATGATGCTGGATCTGCGGTATCGGCCGCAAACCGAGCTCGTGAGCTAGACGATCGCTTCCTCGATCTCGCCGAGCGAGTTGGCTTTGCGTCCAGCCCGCTCCATCGGTTTTTCGAGCATCGCTCGATTCTTGTCCATAATCGTCCAGAAGTCCACGGCGCGTTGCACCAGCTCGCGTGACGCCTCACGCAATGCCTCGCTCGCTTTCACCTGACGAACATTGTTCTGCATGTCCTCGGCATCCCAGCCGCGCGAGTGCGCGATGAACGGGAATGGCGGAAAGACGAAACCGAGCTCCGACCAAAATGTCATCATGCTCCCGGCGACGGCTTGAATGTTGTCCTGGCCGCCGGTGATGATGAACGCCGCGACCTTGTTGCGGATCAGCACGTTGTTGTGAATCGTGATCTGGTTTTGCACGCAATTCAGCCGCTCCGCCATCTTGTAATAGAGTGACGACGCATTCCCCCAGCGGATCGGTGTGGCGATAACCACGACGTCCGCCCAGTGCACCAATCCCTCGTAGACCACGTCCAGCTTGTCTGCAGGGTCCCGCGCCGTGATGGCGCACGGCCAAGTACAGGCGTGGGATGCCTTGGAGTAGTTGCCCTCGCAGTGCTTGAAGTTGAGAGCACGCAGCCTAATCAGCTGTGTATCCGTTTTGAGCTCCTTCGCCCTCGCGATGACGTGCTCGAGCAACGCGTCCGACGTCGAAAAGCGCGGGTTGGCGTCGTCCATCGCTGTCGTGGAGATGCCGAGCACGCGGCAGGGCGCACCCGGTGCTTTGCGGTGCTCGTCGAGTAAGTGGCTCGGCTTGTGCTTCAGGAGCTTGCGTGGCGCGATCGGTGGGATCTGCGCATAGACGCCGTCGGCCCGCTCCTCGAGCGCGTACACGGGCACCTGTTCCTCGTCGTATCCCGCAGGCCCTTTTCCCGTGATGACGCTGTACTCCCAGCCATGCCACGGACAGGTGACGAACTCTCCGTTGAGGCGGCCTTCGGACAGGGGGCCGCCTTTGTGGTTGCAGATGTCGGAGATTGCCGTGAGCCGGCCGTTATAGAGGAAGACCGCGATGCGATGGCGTTCGACTTTGATCGAAAAGGGGGCGCGTGCGAGGAGCTCGTCTTTGGAGCCGAGCCGGTACCAGTCGGCCATGGTAATACTCCGAGGGAAGGAAGTCGCTCAATGCTATATTCCTCCCCCCATGCCCGCATCCCGCTCCCGCTACGCCGTCATCTTCTTCACGGTCCTGATCGATCTGATCGGCTTTGGCATCGTGATGCCGATTCTCCCGTTCTACGCGCAGCGCTTCGGCGCGGGCGGTCTTGCGTATGGCGCGGTGCTGGGCGCCTACTCGTTCATGCAGTTCGTCGCGACGGCGCTGCTGGGGAAGCTGTCCGATCGAATTGGTCGCCGGCCCGTGCTGCTGACGACCATGCTGTTCAATGCGGTTGGCTACACCCTCTTCGCCTTCGCCGGCTCGTATTGGGTGTTATTCCTGTCGCGCGTCGTCTCCGGCTTCGCGGGCGGCAACATCTCGGTGGCGCAAGCGTACATGGCCGACATCTCGACCCCCGCCGAGCGGTCGCGTGCCATGGGCATCGTCGGCGCGGCGTTCGGCATCGGGTTTAGCGCCGGCCCCGGCATCGGAGGGCTCGCCGACCACTATCTGGGACATGCGGCGCCCGGCCTCATCGCGGTGGGGCTGTCCCTCGCCAACTTCGTTTCGGCGTACTTCATCCTGTCGGAATCATTGAAGCATGAGCTCCGCGTCAAGCGACCGCTCTTCGATCTGTGGCACATCGTCGATGCCATCGCTCGGCCGAAACTCCGCCCGCTCATGATCGTGTGGGCCCTCGTACCGCTCGGGTTCGCAGGTTACACCGCAGCACTTCCGCTGCACGCGATTGCCGCCCTGGGATGGAAACAGCTGCAGCTCACCTTCCTCTTTATCATCATCGGCGTGACCGCGGCTGCGGTGCAGGGATACTTCTTCGGCAAGGTGGTGCGTCGAACCGGCGAGCGCGTGCTGGTCATCGCGGGTACGTTCGGCATGGCGGTGTCGATTGCGATTGTGCCGTTCCTGCCGAGCTCCGCGCTGCTGTACGCCTGGACGTTCGTGCTGGCGATCGCCAACAGCGTCTTCTCTCCCGCCGCGATCGGTCTGGTCTCCGTTTACGCGGACCCCAATGAGCAGGGCACGGTGCTCGGCGCGGCGCAGGCGATCAGCGCGCTGGGACGAACGGCGGGCCCGCCGCTGATCGGACAGGCGTACGACGTGAGCCCGATCACGTCGTTCCTGCTCGCCGGTCTGTTCATGGGCATCGCCGGCCTCGCGGCGTTTCGTCTCGCTCCTGTGACGCATCACGCCTCCCCAGGGCAGATTCCCGCGTCCCCGCCGCTGCCCTCGATCGCGTTACCTGAACCCCCTCCCTCGGAGTCTTAACGGGGTCTAAGCTTCAGCGTCAAAGAGCCAGACTTTTTCACGGAGCGACTGATGTACAAACGCATGACGCTGGCGCTCGCCGCCCTCACGTTCGCGGCGGCGTGTAGCCAGGATCCCACCGCCATGAGCTCCACCAACGAGCTGGTGCTCGCACAGAACGCGCAGACTATTGCCGACAACGTTGCCTCCATACCGGGCGCCGGCACGAACTACGAGGGCTGGATCAGAGGCGTCCTCGACACGCTGCGTACCACCGACGATCCCATCGCACGCGCCTATCTCGATTCCGCCCGCTCCAACCGGGATTCGGTCTGGGCCGCGTTCCAGCGTGGTGACACGGCGGCCGCGCGCGCGTTCCGGCGCGCTGCCTTCCGTGATGTGCTGTCGGCAGTGATCGAGCTGTTCCCCAACGCGCCCGAGCGGACCGGCCTGGCGGTCGACAACGCGATCGA
>DASYRZ010000022.1:0-7038 GCA_036003865.1 Gemmatimonadales bacterium
GTTTCGGGCACATTGAGCAGCTCCGGATGGTCCGCCGCCGCCCCAGTCGCGGCGACGAACTGGATGCGGCGGCCGGAGTCCCGCGCTGCATCCGCGAGCATCGCGGTGAAGATCTCCCGGCTCACGTGATACGAGCATGACGACGTGAACAACACGCCATCGGGAGCCAGGATCTTCAGCGCGCGCAGATTGACCTCTTTGTAGCCGGCCACGGCCCGCTCGAGATTGGCTTTCGTCTTGGCGAAAGCGGGCGGATCGAGGACGATCGTATCGAACTGCTCGCGGCGCCGCTCCAGCTCGCGCAACAGGTCGAACGCATTCGCTTCGCGCCACTCGATGTTGGTGATCCCATTGAGCCGCGCGTTCTCGGCACCGCGTGCCAGCGCCTCGGTGCTCTGATCGATGGCAAGCACCTGTTTCGCATGGCGCGCGAGGTGCAGCGCGAACGAACCGTGGTAGGTGAAAAGATCGAGCGCTCGACCCCCCGCACGCGTGTGTTGTGACACCAGAATCCGATTTTCGCGCTGATCGAGGAAGGCCCCCGTTTTTTGTCCAAACCACGGCGCCGCCAGGTACTTCACGCCGTCCTCCACCACCTCCACCGTTTTGGGCACCTCGCCCAGGACTTGAACCACCTCTTCGGCCAGGCCCTCGTGGCGCCGCACCCCGGCGTCGTTGCGAAACAGAATCCCATCCGGAGCCAAGGCCGCGGTGATTCCCGCCACGACGTCCGCGCGCGCGGTCTCGAGCCCCGCCGACAGCAGTTGCGCGACGATCCATGGCCCGTACCGGTCGATGATGAGGGATGGCAGGCCGTCGCCTTCCGCGTGTACGACGCGCCAGGCGGTTGCGCTAATGCCGTTGCGCCGCCCGGCAGCGGCCGCGATCCGCTCCGTCCACCACGTCGCGTCGATGGGCTCCCTGCCGCGGGTCAGCAGCCGGAGCCGGATCTCCGACTTGGGGGAGTACAGCGCTTGGCCGAGGAACTTGCCTTTGCGATCCGTGACTGGAACGATGCCCGGCGTCCTATCTGGTTCTTCGGCAACGTCGCTGCGGTAAATCCAGGGATGCCCCTGTTTCCATCGCTCGGCCCCCCTGGCGGTGACTTTGACGGTCACCGATCCGGCCTCAGCTTCGCCGCTTCTCGGAGGTACATATGTTTGAGAGCGCGCTGCGGCTTGTTGGTATAGAAATGCAGCAGCACGCGAATGCAGCGTGACAAGCCGCTGGGTACGGCGACTTCGGCGGAGCCGAGCAGCGGCACGTCAGTCCAGCCGAGGCGCCGGGCGGCGCGCGCCGGATAGTCGGCCGTGAGATCGGGCGACGACGTGAAGATCGCGCTCTCCACGTCGCCGGGCTCAAAGCCGTTGGCATCACGGAGCGCGGCGAGCAGCTCTTCGGTCGCCTCGAGAATCGCTTCACTCGTATTCGCGGTTGCCGTGGTGGCTCCACGCAGGCCGCGCAGGACTTTGGTCATGGCGCTTGCCGATCAGTTGCGCTTGATGGTGATCACGGATCCCGTTCTGCTCAAGGGGCGGGATGCGGTTGCCGTCCTGCGCCAGGCCGTCGCCGGCGGCGCGACGATGGTGCAGGTGCGCTGGAAAGATGGCATGCCCGCGGAGATTCTGGAGTTGACCCAGGCACTCGTGGCCGCGCTGCCCGTGCCCGTGCTCGTCAATGACCGCGTGGACATTGCCCTGGCGGCCGGTGCGGCTGGGGCGCACCTGGGCTGGGAAGACGTGCCGCTGGAGGCGCTGCGCCCGCATGTGCCGCAAGGTTTTGTGCTCGGCATTTCGATCGGCTCGGCGCAAGAGGCGGCACGGGCGCCAGCCAGCGCTGACTACTGGAGTGTTGGACCCTGTTTCGCGACGCCTAGCAAGTCGGACGCGGGCCCGGCCCTCGGGCCGGAAGGCTTCAGCACGCTAGCGAAGCTGGCGCCTGAAGGCACGCCCGTCGTTGGCATCGGCGGGATCAGCGCGGCAAATGCGCGCGCGATTCGCGACGCGGGAGCGTCTGGCGTCGCAGTCATTGGGGCCGTGCTCGGGGCAGCTGATCCCAGGGAGGCAGCCCGGGCGTTACGCGGCGCGCCGACGGCGCAGTGATAGATCTCGCCGCTTTGGCGCTCGTGCGGTTTCCTCACACGCTGGTCCTCGGTCGCATTTGGGAGCTGCGGGACCACCTCACCGCCTATGACGCTGCCTACGTGGCGCTTGCCGAGGAGCTGCGTGCTCCGCTGCTGACCCTCGATGCGCGCTTGGCGAGTGCCGGTGGGCACCGGGCGACGATCGAGCTGGTCCAACGCTAATCTCGTTGTCGTCTTCTGCCCACCGCGATGGCCCTCGATTCTCGGACCGATTGGGACTGATGTTCTCAGCGTCGTTGCCTCACCCGCTTGATCGCCGCCAAATGGTCGGCATACGATGCCGAAAAGATGTGCTTCCCATCCGGCTGCGCGACAAAGTAGAGATACCCGATCGGAGCAGGGTACAGCGCCGCGATGATGCTGGAATCGCTGGGCTGGCTGATTGGGCCCGGCGGTAATCCCGGATTGAGATAGGTGTTGTAGGGCGAACGAATCTGCAGCTGCTTCTCCCACACCCGCCGCATCCGCCGGCCGTGCGCATAAATGATCGTCGGGTCAGCCTGCAGCGCCATCCCGCGCTTCAGCCGATTGTGATAGACGGCCGAGACGTAGGGCCGATCCGGGCGGTAGCGCACCTCGGCTTCGATGATGGAGGCCAGCGTCACGATCTGGTGGCGCGTCATGTGCAGCTCGGTGAGCCGCTCCTCCCACTCGGGCTTCCAGCGCGCGAGGAATTCGTGCGTCATGAGCTTCAGGAGATCGCGCGCGCGCATCCGCATCGGCACGACATAGGTCGTGGGATACATGTAGCCGTCCACGCCCGCCGGCGTCGGGCGAATGCCCAGCTCGCGCTCGAGCGAGGTGTCTCGCATCGCGGCCACGAACGAGTCTCGCGACACCCCGAGCCACGAGCGCGCCCGCTCGGCGACCTCGAATCCCATCATCCCTTCGGTGACCGTGAACCGCACCTCGAGACCGCGGCCCGACTTCAACGTGCTGACCACGGCGCTCCAGCTGGCGTCCTTGTCGAAGGTGTAGACGCCGCTTTTCAGGTTGGACGGCAAGCCACGGACGCGAGCGTACAGGCTGAACCAATCGCGACTTTTGATGACGCCACGCGATTCGAGTGAGTCGAGCGCCTGATAATAGGTCGCGCCGCGGGGGATGATCACCATGACTTGATCGGCGGTGGACTGGTACTTGGGGGGTTCGGCTTTGCCGCAGGAGATCGCGCTGGCCACTAACAGAATGCGAAATGCGAAATGCGAAATGCGAAATCGAAGCTCCCCCTTCAATTTCGCACTCCACATTTCGCATTTCGAATTAGGAATCACAGAGCTGATCCCCGTCGGGCGTCAAGATAGTGTTGCAGGAGCAAGGCGGCGGCCAGCGCGTCGACGTCTTCCTTCCGTCCCCGCGTTTTGCCACCCATTTCCCGCACCGCGGCCAAGACTCGCGCCGTGGTCATCCGCTCGTCCCACATGCTCACCTCCAGCTCACCGACGCGCCTCTTGATATCATCGGCCAGGGCACGCGCGGCGTGAGCAGCATCACCTTCGGCCCCCGTCTCATCCAGCGGGAGCCCGACGATGATGCCCACAACATTGTGTTTCTTGACCTGTTCGAGTAGCTGCGCCATGGGGAATCGCTTGCCGGCGCGGCGGGTGAGCGTGGTCAGCGGCTGTGCGAGGGTCTGTGTTTCGTCAGAAAGGGCGAGCCCAATCCTGCGCTCGCCCCAGTCCACGGCAAGGAGCCGGCCTTTCACCCTTGCGACATCGTCTGGAAGAACTCCTGGTTGGTCTTGGTGCGCTTGAGCCGCTCCAGCAGGAACTCGATCGCCTCGACGGGCGGCATGTCGGACAGGAAGTTCCGCAGCAGATACACCTTATTGAGCTCTTCCTTGGAGAGCAGCAGCTCTTCTTTGCGGGTGCTGGACCGCTGCACATCGATCGCCGGGAAGGTGCGCCGCTCGGCGATGCGCCGGTCGAGAATCACTTCGGAGTTACCGGTGCCCTTGAACTCCTCGAAGATGACCTCGTCCATGCGCGAGCCCGTGTCGATCAGCGCCGTCGCGAGAATCGTGAGGGAGCCGCCGCCCTCGATGTTGCGCGCGGCGCCAAAGAACCGCTTGGGTTTCTGGAGCGCGTTCGCGTCCACACCGCCCGACAGAATCTTGCCCGAATGCGGCACCACGACGTTGTGCGCGCGGCCCAGACGCGTGATCGAGTCGAGCAGAATCACGACGTCCTTGCCGTGCTCCACGAGGCGCTTCGCCTTCTCGATCACCATGTCGGCGACCTGCACGTGGCGGTCCGCCGGCTCGTCGAACGTGGAAGACACGACCTCCACGTTCGGCCCCTTCACGTTCTCCTCCATATCGGTCACCTCTTCGGGCCGCTCGTCGATCAGCAGCACGATCAGGTAGACCTCAGGATGATTCTCGATGATGGAGTTGGCGAGCTTCTGCATCAGGATCGTTTTACCGGCTTTGGGCGGCGACACGATCAAGCCACGCTGCCCCTTTCCGATCGGCGAGAGGATGTCCATCACGCGCATGGACAGATCGCCGTCTTTGCGCTCGAGCCGGATCTTCTCCTCGGGATAGCGCGGCCGCAGGTTGTCGAACGCGACGCGATGCTTGGCCTTCTCGGGCTCTTCGCTGTTGACGACTTCGACCTTCAGCAGCGCGAGGTAGCGCTCGCCCTCTTTCGGCGGCCGGACCTGACCCGTGATCGTATCGCCGGTGCGCAGATCGAACCGCTTGATCTGGCTCGGGGAGACGTAGATGTCGTCGGGGCCGTAGAGGTAGTTCCAGTCGGCGCTGCGGAGAAAGCCGTAGCCTTCCGGGAGGATTTCGAGCACCCCCTCGCCGCGCAAAACCGTGTCGGAATCGAGGAGTGATTGCTCGATGCGGAAAATGAGATCCTGCTTGCGGAGCCCGGAGTAGTTGGTGATGTTCAGGCTCTCGGCCATCGCGTGTAGTTCCGCGACGGATTTTCTCTTCAGTTCGGCGATATCCACCTGTGCTTCAGCTCCGTTTGGCTTTTTGCGGCGGGGAAAACCCCGGGATGGGGGATTGGTCCTGGTTGAAAATGGAAACTTGGGATTCTGGCGGTGTGCGAACGCTCAATAATAGCGAGCGGCCGTGACGCTCACAAGGTTCCTGTTGGCCTGGAGGACGACCCCCCTCCACGACCGCGAAGTTGTTGACGCACTTGTAGATCCGGCCCACGCCGGGCCTCCGCCATCAGCCGCTCTCGCCGCAGTCCTCCGCGAATGGCCAGGGAGTTACTACTGGTCAAATGAAGGCGATGGGCGGCACCTCGTTCTCACGCGTCCCACCCAGAAGCCGCGCGAGGCCTGGGTGATGCACGCGCTGCTCCTCGCCATCACGCTGTTCACGACGACGATCTCCGGCGCTGTGATCGCCGGCGCCCTCCCCGCCGAGCTCGGGTTGATCTTCAATCCCGTCGCATGGGACTTCGTGTTCTGGCGGGCGTGTCTGAGCGGCTTTGCCTTCTCGTTACCGCTGCTCGCGATCCTCTTGAGTCACGAGCTGGGCCACTACCTCACCGCGCGCCGCTACCAGGTGAACGCGTCGCCGCCGCATTTCCTGCCGGGGCCGCCCATGCCGATCGGAGTCGGCACGTTCGGCGCATTCATCCGGCTCCGTACTATCCTCAGCGACCGCCGCCAGCTGCTCGACATCGGCGCTGCGGGGCCAATCGCCGGATTCATTGTTGCGGTGCCGGTGCTGTGGATCGGCTTGGCACACAGTCACGTCGCCACCGGCCCGGGCGCGGTCGCGGGCGGGATGCAGGTGCCGACCGGCTGGGGCATGTGGGTCCTGGGAGACTCGGCGGTGACCCTGTTCCTGCGGCATCTCACGCACGGCAATGCCGCGCTGACGCTGAGCCCGATGGCCTTCGCCGGATGGCTGGGAATGCTCGTCACCATGCTCAACCTGCTTCCCATCGCGCAGCTCGATGGGGGTCACATTCTGTACTCCGCCTTCCCCCGTGCCCAACGGCAAGTCGCGCGAATCTTCTGGGTAC
The DNA here is from genome assembly GCA_036003865.1 of Gemmatimonadales bacterium. Taxonomy (GTDB): domain Bacteria; phylum Gemmatimonadota; class Gemmatimonadetes; order Gemmatimonadales; family GWC2-71-9; genus 20CM-2-65-7. The sequence continues at coordinate 6,139 of DASYRZ010000022.1, forward strand.
TGGTGATTCTGCTCGGATACCTGTCGAAGAGCTGGTTGGTCTGGGCGTTCATCGTGCTGATCCTGTCGCGCGGCCAGTTCGGGCATCCGCCGGTGCTGGACGCCTATCGTCCCCTCCCCAAGTCACGGATCTGGATCTTGGTGGCTAGCCTGATCCTGTTCGCCGTGACGTTCGTGCCCGCACCATCGTGAGAAGCGTACGCCATAAGCAGAGCCCAGTGCGCCGGAAGCGAACCCGCTAGCCGCCGCGCCACGGGAGGGCTAGCATAGTGGCACACTCAACCTGGTGTATACAATGCGGTATACCTCCGTCGTGCTCGGTTTGCTGTGCTCTCCCGCCCTCGTGCACGCTCAGGGCACGCGCCTGCTCCGGCAACCGACGGTGAGCACGACGCAGATTGCGTTCGCGTACGCGGGCGACATCTGGGTGGCGAGTCGGGACGGGGGCGATGCCAGGCGACTCACCAGTTTTCCCGGCACGGAGTCGAATCCGCATTTCTCGCCCGACGGCAAGCAGATCGCGTTCAGCATGCAATATGGCGGCAACACCGACGTCTACGTGATCGATGCCGCCGGCGGCGAGGCGCGGCGTCTGACGTGGCATCCGTCGCCGGACGTCGCGCGCGGCTGGTCGCCTGACGGGAGACGGATCTTGTTCAGCTCCGCCGGCGTCAGCGCGCCGTCCGTCGGAGTGCAACAACTCTGGACGATCGCGGCGCCGGGGGGCGTGCCCGAGCGCCTGCCGATCCCCGACGCGCTGCGGGGATCGTTCTCTCCCGACGGCCAGCGCCTTGCCTACGAGAAGGTCTCACGCTGGGATGTCGAATGGCGCAACTACCGCGGCGGCCAAACGCATCCGATCACCATCTATACCGTCGCCTCACAGGCGGTGGATACGCTG
>DASYRZ010000023.1:0-6005 GCA_036003865.1 Gemmatimonadales bacterium
GAAGATTCCGAGGATATACTCCGCGCCTTCGACTTCGAACAACTCGAGTGCGACGAGGGCTCGGCGCACCTGGCCGCCGAACGTCCGGAACGTCACGGCGACTTCGCGGATGGAGTGTTCGGCGCGCAGCCGCTCGAGCAATGCGGCGTATTCATCCTGCCCATCGCTGTTCCAGAACCCGAACGCGTCGATCTTCTTGCCGAGGAGCTGGGATGCGCCGCCGAGGCCGAGCATTTCGGTGAACCGCGGATTCGCGTCGATGAAGGTGCCGGCGCGCGCATTGAAGATGCAGATCGCGACGGTGCTCGCCTCGAAGATCTTGCGGTAGCGGAGCTCCGATTCGTGCGCGCGACGCTGATGCTTGCGCCGTTCGGTGATATCCTCGAACAAGAGTCCCACGCAGTCGGGCGGGATCGGGAAGGCCGTGACGGTGAACAGCCGGGTGGGATCGTACTGGCCCGGTGCCTCCCCGAGGTTTGCGGCCACGCCCGAACGCATCACTTCGGCGAGCTGCGCGGGGAGCGGCGTGTTGGCGATGGCCGGAAAGTCCTCATCGATGCGCTTCCCGACGGCGGCGGTCGGGACGTCGGAGGCGGCCTGCGCGGCCGGGTTCAGCGCGATGATCCGGAGGGACGCCGGGTTGGCCGGATCTTCGAGGCGCAGGATGGCCATGCCGATCGGCGCGAGCTCGAAGAACTCTTCGGCGAGCTGTGTGATGTCAGCAAATTGGTGCGGACTCATCGGACAGAGGCCTGGGAAATGGTGTTAAGGAGATACCCCGGGTGGGGTAGCAACCTGGAGCTAGATCGGAAGGGCGAGACTGAAGCGGCGGCGAGGTGGCCCCCCTGACCTCTTGATTCTTTCTTTTTTTCAAGATGGAAGGCGCGTTGTCATCCCGAGCGCAGCGAGGGATCTGCTTTTGCTTGGAAGCATCGCCGGATTTGGCGTTGTTACAACCCCTTGCTCCTAAGCCACGAAAGCGACTCGCCCGCCACGTCTTTCCAGCCACTGTCCACCGTCAATGAGTGCCCCCGGTCCGGGAACACCTTGTAATCGGTCACGCTCGACGCTTTGCGATAGAGCTTGTACGTCGCGCGCGACACGACCTCCGGCACCGTGTGATCCTTGCCGCCGCCGGTGATGAGCAGCGGTCCGCGCGCGGCCTTGGTGTTCACCTTGGCCGGCGTGTTGGGGAAGACGTTCGCGAAGGCGGCCTCGAACAGCGGCTTGCCGGGCGCGGGGATCGAGTACTTGGCGTGCAGCGCGTTCGACTCCTGTTCCGTCAGGGCATTGCCGAATCCGAAGAAGAACTGCTTCGGGGTCTGCGACACGGCTTTCTTATAGTTGAAAGGATTGCCGAGCACGGGAAACGCGCTCTTGAGTTGCGCGAGGGGCAGGGGCAGCACGCCGCGGATCTGCGCGGGATCGAGCGCGACCGCGGCCGACGCGAGGCCCATGCCGAGCAGCTTCTGAGCGACCAGGCCGCCGAAGGAGTGGCCGATGACGATCGGCTTCGCCGGCAGTTTGCGGATGATGGCGGCGTAGTGTTCGACGACGTCGTCGATCCCCACATTGGCGAGGCGCTCGGGGTGCGCATTCGCCTCGGCGACGGTGGCGGGCTCGCCGGGCCAACCCGGCGCGATGGGATCGTAGCCGGCGGCGCGAAACAGCTCGAGCCAGGGCTTCCAGGAGTCGGCGTGGAGCCAGACGCCGTGGATGAAGACGACGGGGGTGCGCATGTGACGCTCCTCGGTGTTCTCCAAGCATGACGCCGGTGCAGCGAATGCGATAGGGACGGCTTGGTAACAAAAAGGCAGATCCCTCGCTACGCTCGGGATGACATGCCGCGCGCTTAGTTGTTCGGCGACTTCGCGCGTTCTGAAGAGCGTGGTAATATCATATCCCACATTCTCTCCCAGCCGAGGCTTCTTGTGCGGTCCATCACATGCTCCCCGTTCTGAGTCTCGTCCTCACGCTCGCGCAGGCGGGTGATTCGGTCCCCGCCGAGCGTCTCGCGGCGCGCGAACGGTATCGCGACGCCAAGTTCGGCATGTTCATCCACTGGGGTGTGTACAGCCTGCTCGGCGCGGGCGAGTGGGTGATGCAGAACCGCCCTATCGCGGTTCCCGATTATGAGTGGCTTGCGACCACATTCAATCCGGTGAAGTTCGACGCCCGGGCTTGGGTCTCGCTCGCCAAGAGCGCCGGGATGCGATACATCACGATTACCGCGCGCCACCACGATGGCTTCTCGATGTTCGCCACCCGCGCAACCCGCTACAACATTGTCGACTGGACGCCGTTCAAGCGCGATCCGCTGCATGAGCTCGCGGAGGAGTGCCGGCGTCAGGGCATCACGCTGTTCTTCTACTACTCACAACTCGACTGGCATCACCCCGACTATTGGCCGCGGGGCTCGACGGGGCACAGGACCGGGAGACCGGAGTCGGGCGACTGGGATCGATATCTCGATTTTCTAGATGCGCAGCTCACGGAGCTGCTCACGAATTACGGACCGGTCGGCGGGATCTGGTTCGATGGGATGTGGGACAAGCCGAATGCCGACTGGCACCTGCCGCAGACGTATGGCTTGATCCATCGCTTGCAGCCTCGGGCGTTGATCATCCCGAATCATCATCAGGCGCCGCTCGTGGGCGAAGATGTGCAGACGTTCGAGCAGGACCTCCCGGGGGCGAACACCGCCGGCTTCAATACCAAGACGATCGGGGCGTTGCCGCTCGAGACCTCGCTCACGATGAACGACTCGTGGGGCTTCAATCTCACCGACCACGATTACAAATCCACGCGCGAGCTGATTCACTACCTCGTGCGCGCGGCAGGGGTGGGAGCGAATCTGCTGCTCAACATCGGTCCGCGTCCCGACGGCACGGTTCCACCGGAGGCCGAGGAACGGCTGCGGGAGCTGGGCAAGTGGCTGGAGGTGTATGGAGGCGCGATCTACGGGACGCGCGCGGGTCCGATCGCGCCACGCAGCTGGGGTGTAACGACCCAGCGCGGCGACACGGTGTTCCTGCATGTGCTCGATTGGAGCGACCCGATCCTTGCCTTGCCAACCCTCGGCGTCGGGACGTGGAGGGCACGGAGTTGGCCTGACCGGAGTCCGGTTCACCTCAGCGTTGCGGGGGACGGCGTGACGCTCACGTTGCCGAAGGGATCAGAGGCGCCGGACAGGATCATCGTCCTGACGCGGCGGTAGTCGTCGTTGCGATTGCGGGTGAGGTAAGGCGGCGGCGACCCCTTCAGCGTCGTAGGATCAGCGGCGCCGCCCCTTGCGCAGCGCGTCCTCGACCATGAGCAGCTCGCCGAGGTTGGCCTTCGTGAGCAGCCCCACGAGCTGACCGTTGGAGAGCACTGGGAGCATGTGGCGCTGTTGCAGCCGGGCCAGCACACCGTCGAGCATGTCGCGCGGGTCGGCGGTCTCGAAGTCGCGCTGCATCACGTCGCCCACGCGCGCCTCAACGCCGCGTTCGGCGAGCGCCTTGAGGAGATCGGCGCGGGTCAGCACCCCCGCAATGCGATCTCCCTCAACAACCGGAAAGTCCTCCTGGAAGCCGGCCAGGACGTGTTGCACTGCGCGGCTCAGTGGATCGCCGGGCGCTAGGCGACGAAAGTCGGTGATCATGGCGCGCTCGACCGGGACGCGCTCGACGGCCGAGCGCAGCTGCACCGTCGCGGCTTCCCCCGCCGCGCCGATCCACACGAATAGCGCGATCAGCACCAGGAACGGGTTCGCGAACAAGCCGACGAAGCCGAACAGGACCGCCATGGCCTGGCCCACCGTCGCCGCGGCACGCGTGGCCCGCACGTAGTCCATCCGCATCGCGAGGAGCGCGCGCAGCACGCGGCCGCCGTCCATCGGAAACGCCGGGAGCATGTTGAACGCGACGAGCGAGACGTTGACCCACAGCATCCGGCTCAGGAAGCTTCCGTCCATGCGGGTCAGGTTGCTGACGGGTGGGACGCCGGCCCCCAGTTGTAGCAGCACAAAAAAGATCGCGGCGAGCATGACATTGACGGCGGGTCCCGCCAGCGCGACGAGCAGCTCCTGGCGCGGGTCGTCGGGCATGCGCTCTAGGCGGGCGACGCCGCCGATGGGCAGCAGGGTGATGTCGCGGGTCGGAATGCCGAAACGCCGCGCGGTGAGCGCGTGTCCCAGCTCGTGCAGCACGACGATGGCGAACAGGGAGACGATGAACGCGACGCCCATCAGCGCGTCGGCGACGCTGCGGCGCGCGGCGTAGTAGTTGATGGCCACCCAGCCGAGGAGGAGCACGAACGTGACGTGCATGTACAGGTCGATGCCGGCGAGCCGGCCGATGCGCCACGACCACTTCATGCTCGCAACGTACCGCGCATTGGGGCGTTCGGAAGCCCTCCCTCCCCTTCGGGCCTGCGGAACTCAATCCTTTCTTTCTCTTTCTTTCCTTCTGGTTCCTCAACGACAGCGCGAGTTGTCATCCTGAGCGAAGCGCGCGGCACGCGCGCGTAGCGAAGAGCCCGCCCTGAGCGCAGCGAAGGGATCTGCTTTCGCTGGCGGCCACCGAAAAAGCAGGTCCCTCGCGCCTTCGGCGCTCGGGATGACCATCGGCGCGGCTTCGTGAGGTAAGGAGAAAGGGAAGAGGGGACAGTGGCCCCCCCCTCAGCGTCGTAGTACTCTATCTCCAATCCCCAGCGCGAAGCCGAGCGAGCGTCGCGAACTTCACGGTATCGATCGGCCGTACGATGAAGCAATCGGCCTCTTTGGGCGTTGCCGCCCGCAGTGGCGGCCTCGCCGGGCCCCAATCGAGCCCGACGCTACTCAGCCTGCCACGTCCTCCACGTCCGGTAAAACAGTTCCACCTCGTCTAGGAACCCGCCGTGCCGCGGCTGCCAGTTGAGGAGCCGCACCGCTTTGCTCGAGTCCAGGTGCTGGTTAAGGGCGAGCGCGTCCGCAAAGTCACCCATCGTTTGCCGAGCTTCGGCGAGCGGGAGGGGCCGGATCGCGCCCGTGTAGCCCGCCGCCCGGGCGGCGGCGGTTGCCAGTTCGAGTACCGTGAAGCGGGACCGGTCGGTCACGTTGAAGATCTCGCCAGCCAGATCGCTCTCGGCGGCGCGGACATAGGCGTCAGCCAGGTCGTCCAGGTGGACCATCGTCCAGCGGTGCTGTCCGGTGCCGACGACGGTGGGCGGCTTTCCTGCGGAGGGCCCCGCAAACCACTGCGCCGTCAGCCCGCCGGTGCCGCCGTACACACACCCCGGGCGGATCACGAGGCCGCGCATGTGCTTTGCCTGCAGCACCAGCTGCTCGTGGAGCGGCCGCCAGTCGACGAGCTTGATCGGATTGAGCGGCGTGGTTTCGTCCACCATCTGGTCACCGGTGTCGCCGTACACCCAGGCGCCGCTCGTCAAGATGAGGGTCTTGGGCTGCGCGCCACGCTGACCGGCGTCGAGCAGGGTCTCGATGGTCAGCTTGTTCTTGGCCACGCCGTCCGCCGAGTAGTCGAAAGCGACATGGATCAGAGCGGCGCAGCGGGCAGCGACGTCCGCGTAGCTCTTCGGGTCGGCCAAGTCACCGATGACGGGGTCGATTTCGTGGCGGGCCAAGCGGGCGGCTTTGGCGTCACTCCGGGCGAGGCCCCAGACGCGGTGGCCGTGGCGCCGCAACGCGGTCGCGACGGCGAAGCCGATGTAGCCGGTGGCGCCGGTGAGGAAGACTTGCATGCGAGGGGAACGGCGGTGTGCAGGGAACGGGTTCCGCGGGGCGGCCTAACGCTTTGCTGGGGGTGAGTGGTGGGTCGTTGTGTTGCTACTCCGCAACAGATCCCTCGCTACGCGCGCGTCCGGCGCGCTTGCTTCGTTGAATAAAGTCTTCACGCGCCCTTCGCTGCGCTCAGGGCAGGCTCTTCGGGGGAGGGGAACTTAGGCGCGGCGCGGTGGGTGGATGATCACCCGCCGCGCCTTGTTGTTTCTGACATCGTGTTGAGGAAACGTTCAGCAGCTCTGGG
>DASYRZ010000024.1:0-22298 GCA_036003865.1 Gemmatimonadales bacterium
GCCGCCGAATCGGAGCCGCTGGCGCGCAGCGTCGACGACACGGGCGGCGTCTATTTCGTTCCCGCCTTCGTGGGCCTCGGCGCGCCGCACTGGGAGCCTAATGCGCGCGGCACGATCGTCGGCCTGACGCGCGGCAGCAGCCGCGCGCACCTCGTTCGCGCCGCGCTCGAGGCGATGGCGTTCAGCACCAAGGACGTGCTCGACGCCATGCTGGCCGATGCCAAGCTCAAACTTTCGAGCCTGCTCGTCGACGGCGGCGCCGCCGCGAACGACTGGCTCATGCAATTCCAGGCCGACGTCCTCGGCGTCACGGTCGCGCGGCCCGATCTCGTCGAGACGACCGCGCTCGGCGCGGCTGGCCTCGCCGGCCTCGGCGCCGGACTCTGGAAATCGGCCGACGACTTCCTCGCGGGACGCATGTTTACGCGCTTTGCGCCCAGCTTGCAGCGCCGCGCCGTCCAGGCGCGCGCCGCCGAGTGGCATCGCGCCGTGCAGACGGCGCTGCACTGGGCGGGATGAAACCGATCATCGCCGTGATCGGCGGCGGCACCGCCACAACCGAGGAGACCGCCCTCGCGGAGCAGACGGGGCAGTTGCTGGCGCGGCACGGCGCCGTGGTGGTGTGCGGGGGCCTGGGCGGCGTCATGGAGGCCGTTGCGAGAGGCGCGAAAGCAAACGGCGGCACCACGGTCGGCATCTTACCGGGAGCGGATCCTGTAGCCGCCAATGCCTACATCGATATTCCGCTCGCGACCGGCCTTGGCGAGATGCGGAATTTTCTCATTGTCCGGACCGCGCATGCCCTCATCGCCATTGGTGGCGGCGTGGGAACGTTGTCCGAGATAGCGCTCGCCCAGCGCGTCGGGAAACCGGTGGTCGGCCTTCACGATTCCTTCAGGAACGCGGTCGATATTCCGCGTGTCGCGAGCGCGGCTGCGGCGGTCGAGTGGGCGCTAGAACGCGCTCGGAACGGAGTGGTATAATTCTCTCATGAAAGCGGGCACGAAGTTCGCACTCGGTGCGGTGCTGATTGTCGGCTCGGTCGGCTACCTGATGGCCGCGGGTATCCGCCAGACCGGCCAGTATTTTCTGACGCCCAGCGAGCTGGCACAGCGCGTCTCGACCGATCCTTCGTTCTATGATCTCGGATTGAAGGTCGGCGCGCGCGTCGTGCCTGGGACGGTCGCGAAAGAAACGGCCACGCAGACGCTGCGCTTCCACATCACCGACGGTACCGTCAACTACCCTGTCGTCTTCAAAGGACTGCCGCCCGACACCTTCACCGACTCGGTCGAAGTCGTCGTCGAAGGACGACTGCAACGCGATGGTGTGATTCACGCGACCAACGTCCTGGCCAAGTGCGGGTCGCGCTACGAAGCCGTTCCCAAGGCCTAAATGATTCTGCTCGGGTCTCTGTCCCTCTGGCTCGCTTTGCTCGTGGGCCTGTGGGGATCGATCATGGGGTTCGTCGGCGGCGCGCAGCAGCGCCCCGACCTGCAGCACAGCGCGCGCAACGCGACGTTCGCGCTCTTCGGCGCGTTGCTCATCGCGGTGATCTCGCTCGAAATCGCCATCTTCCGTCACGATTTCAGTCTCCAATACGTCGCCGCTCGCACGAGCCGCAATCTGCCCACGTTCTATCTGTGGTCTGCGTTGTACTCGGGACAGGAGGGCAGCCTGCTGTTCTGGGCCGCCGTTCTGAGCTTGTTCGGCGCATTGACGCAGCTGTTCACGAGCCGGCGCCATCGCGCGTACCTGCCGTACGTCGCCGCGATCACGTCGCTGGTCGCTACCTTCTTCGTGAGCGTGATGCTCTTCGCCCCCGCCAATCCGTTCCAGCGGGCGGCGTTCACGCCGCTCGACGGCTCGGGCATGAACCCGCAGCTGCAGAACCCCGGGATGGTCTTTCATCCTCCGATGTTGTACCTCGGCTACATCTCGATCACGATCCCGTTCGCGTTCGCGATGGCGGCGCTGCTCACCAAGAAGCTCGATGCGGACTGGTTGGTGGCGGTGCGCAAGTGGACGATCGTGTCGTGGCTGTTCCTCAGCATCGGCCTGCTCATCGGCATGTGGTGGGCGTATGTGGAGCTGGGGTGGGGCGGGTATTGGGCCTGGGATCCGGTCGAAAACGCGGCCCTGTTACCGTGGCTCGTAATGACCGCCTTTCTGCATTCCGTGATGGTTCAGGAAAAGCGCGGCATGCTGAAAAAATGGAACCTCGCGCTCGTGCTCGGCGCCTGGTTGCTGTCGATCTTCGGGACGTTCCTCACGCGCTCGGGCGTAATCGCGAGCGTGCACTCGTTTACGCAATCCCCCGTCGGCTACTTCTTCCTCGCGTTCCTGGTCGTCGCAGCGGTTGCCTGTGCCATCGTGTACATCAATCGGTTGCCCCTGCTCGAGGCCGAGGCGACGCTCGAGTCGGTCGTGAGCCGCGAGGCAAGCTTCCTCTTCAATAATCTGCTGCTCATCGGCCTCGCGTTTTCGGTCCTGTGGGGCACGCTGTACCCGATCATTTCAGAATGGGTACAAGGGGTCAAGGTCACCTACGGTCCGCCGACCTTCAACTTTGTGAACATTCCGCTGGGGTTGGTGTTGCTGCTGCTGACCGGAATCGGTCCCCTCATCGCCTGGCGTCGCGCGTCGACCGCGAATCTGCGCCGGCAGTTCGCGGTGCCGGTCACCGTCGGCGTGTTCGCGCTCCTGATACTGCTCTTGGCCGGAGTGCGGGAGCTGGGCGGGCTGCTCGCTTTCAGCATCGGGGCGTTCGTGTTCGGGACCGTCTTTCAGGAATTCGCGCGCGGCGCGCGCGCGCGGCACCGGCAATACGGGGAGCCCACGCCGTTCGCCGTCGTCCAATTGTTATCGCGCAATCGGCGCCGCTACGGCGGCTACATCGTTCACATCGCGATCGTTCTGCTCTTCGTCGGCTTCGCGGGGATGGCGTTCAAGACCGAGACCGAGGCAACGCTGCGCCCCGGCGAATCCGCCGAGCTGCGAGGCAGCGATGGCCACCTGTATACGTTTACGCACCTCGGTATCTCGCAATACAACGCGCTCAATCGGCAGGTGACCGCGGCACTCCTCGATGTGCGCCGCGACGGCAAGGACATCGGTCGGCTGCGCACCGAAAAGCGCCAGCACGTCGATGCCCTCGGCAATCCGACGTTTGAACCATCGACGGAAGTCGGCATCATGAGCGGTCTGCGCGTGGACCTGTACGTCGTGCTGGCGGGTCTGGTCAACGGCACGGAGCAGGCGGTCTTTCGCTTCACGATCAATCCGCTCGTCTGGTGGGTCTGGTTCGGCGGCTTCGTACTCGTGATTGGCGGGCTGATCGTCCTCTGGCCGGGCGGCGTGGTGGTCGCAGTGAAGGGATCGAAGGCATCGCCGGCCCAAGCCGGGTATGCGGTGAAGCTGGAGGCAGAGCGGTGAGCGATCGCCTGGGCCGGAGAGAGTTTTTCACTCTCGTGGCGGGAGCCGTCGGCGCCGTCATCCAGGACACGACACGCGCGGGTCGTGTCTACGACCCGCAGCGTGCCGGCCGCGCCCAGTCGCCCATCACGGCTGCCGACAATAACGCCGCCATACAGGCCATCGAAAAGAAGCTGCGGTGCAGCTGCGGCTGCGGTCTCGACATCTATACCTGCCGCACGACCGACTTCCAATGCACTTACAGCCCGGCGCTACACAAGGACGTCCTCCGGCTGGCAGGGCAGGGGAAGACGGCGCAACAGATTCTCGACGAATTTGTGAAGCAATACGGTCAGGTAGCCTTGATGTCGCCGCCCAGAAAAGGACTCAATCTCGCCGGCTACTTCCTTCCGGGCTTCGCGATCATCATCGCCGGCTTTTTCCTGGTCAGGACGCTCCGTCGGTGGACGCGTGAAGCGCCCGCAGCTGCGACCGCAGCGCCGCCGCCGAATGCGAGCCCCGACGAGCTCGAGCGCCTGCGCCGCGAGCTCGACCGGCTCCCCGGCTAGCCCGCTCCTCCGATGCTCGAGCTGATTCTCGGAATCCTGCTGGCCGCGGGCGCCACCTACTTCGTCCTGCTCCCGATTCTCCGGCCCCCCCTACCCGTCGAGTCCGGCGGCGAGGCGTTCAGCGACGAAGGCGAGGATCCGGCCGACGACATGAGTCCGCAAACGGTCGCCCTGCGTGCGCTCAAGGAAATCGAATTCGATCGCGCGACCGGGAAACTCTCCGACTCGGACTACGACGCCTTGAAGGCGAGGTATACGGCTGAAGCACTTGCTGCCTTGCGAGGTGAGGCGGGAAACGTGAAACGGGACACGGGAAACGTGGTGACGCCGGCAGTTACGTTTTCCGTGTCCCGTTTCCCGTGTCCCGAGCACGGAGCTCGCCCGGAGCCGGGCGCGAACTTCTGCTCGGAATGTGGGCGGCGGCTGGGTCAGGCGTCAGGCTATTGCGCCCGCTGCGGTACGGCGCTCGAGGACGACGCCCGCTACTGCAATCGCTGTGGAGCCCGCGTGGCCGCCTGACTATTGCATTTTCCTGCCGCGTTTCCTATCAGTCTGCATCCCTGAACTCTGGAGCGCGTCGTGAATCGATGGGCCTCGCGGGTGCTGGTCGTGCTGCTGCTGTTGGCGTTGACGGCGTCGTCGGCAGACGCGCAGCGGCGCTCACGGCGCCGCGCGATCGCCGTCAATTCCGGTCCTACGTATGGCGCACACCTCGGCTACAACTTCGACGTGGACGAGCTCCTCATCGGCGCGCAGCTCACCTGGCCGTTCACACCCACCGTCGCCTTCTATCCGACGTTCGACTACTACTTCGTGAGCGGCGGATCGTTGTGGTCGCTGAATTTCGACCTGAAATACCGGCCGCCGACTCGCAACGGCGCGTGGTATGTCGGCGGCGGGCTGAACTGGTCGCATACGAGCGGCGGCGGCGCCAGCAGCAGTGACACGGGACTCAACCTGCTCACGGGGCTCGAAGGACGGCGCGGTCGCACGCGGCCCTATGTCGAGGGCAAGTTCATCCTCGCCAGCGAAAGCTCGTTCCAGATCGTCGGAGGAATCAGCTGGCGCTAGGCTAGAACTCGAAGGTCTCCATTTTGCGCCGCGCCATGCGCAGCGGCACGACCGTGGCCACCGTACAGAGCGCGGCGGCCACGCCGAACCAGAGAAACATCCACGCGTCGATCACGATGGGCCGGCCTTCGTACACGGCGCGGACGTACTGGTACACCGCCTGCCAGAGCGAAATGATCACGCCGGCCAGCAGCGCGATGGTCGCCATCATGAAGACCAGCCCGCCAAACGAGGTCGGGATCTGGGCGGCGTTCTCCGTTTCGAACTGGGGATAGAGCGTTCCGAACGTCAGCGCCAGCGCCGAAATCGCCAGCGTCAGTGCGGCCATCGTTGCCAGGCTCATGATCATCATGAACGGCGTGACCTCGAGCAGCGCATTCGTCAGGCCGGTCAAGATGAGCCCGAGGACGAGCAGCGGCATCGTGCCGACCCAGTACTTGGACCAGAGCAGCGCCCGCAGATCGAGCGGCGACGAGCGCAACAGCCACATCTGCCGGCCTTCGAGCGACACGGCGGGGAAGATGAAGCGCGCCGCGATCGAGGCGAGGACGAAGCCCGCGAGCCCGAGGTTCAGGAACGACACCAGATTGACGTAGAAGAACCCGACCGGCTCGCCGCGGTGCAGCGGCAGCGCCTGGATGTTGAAGAGATAGACGACCACGAGCACCGCGAGCAGGATCAGCTGGCTCCACTGCGTCGTGTCGCGGAAAAACAGCTTGATGTCCTTCAGCACGAACTCGCGCTTCGCCACCGGCAGCCACCCGAGCAGCGAGCCGACCGTCCAGCGCCACAGCGTCCCGCGCACGAACCGCTCCGCCCCTTCCTGCGCCTTGGTGAACCCTTGCGCATAGAGCGCCCGGTGCAGCACCGCGCCCAGCACGATGAAGGCCGCCGCGGTCGTCCAGAGCAGCGCGAGCGGCAGTGGATCGAACTCATGGTGCAGGTATCCCATGATGGCTTGCGCCGCCCACTCGCTCGGCAGGAACGGCGACGTCGGCCCGCGCAGCAGGATGACGAAGTCGAGGAGGTTGCGAAATCCTTCCGGCCGGGCAAGCTGCTCGGGCCGAATCATGCGGAACAACAGGATGACGCCGCCCGCGGCGCCGAGCGCGATGATCGACAGGAGGTCGCGGGTGCGGCGGGCGGGGAAGATGTTGACCAGAACCAGCGTCACGGCACACCCCAGCACGGCCGGCAGAATCAACATCGGCACGATGGCGAGGAGGGCGTACAGGGCGAACAGCAGGCCTCCTTTATAGACGACGCCGTAGGCCGTGAGAATGGGTACGGCCATCAGGGCCACCATCCACGACGAGTGCAGCAGCGTCTCGCCCAGTTTGGCCAGATAGAGCCGCAGCCAATCGACCGGCGACGAGACAAGCAGGTCGAGGTCTTTAGCAAGGAAGAAGCTCGACAGCGCCGTGATGACGTTCGACAGCACTAGGATCGAGATGAAGGAGAGCAGAATGAGGCCGAGGATTTTTCCGGGGATCAGCGGGCCCAGCTCCTCGACCGCGCGCAGGCTTTTCAAGATCCGGTAGAGCACGCCAAACACGCCGGCCCAGAACGCGCCGCCGACGAGGGCCAGCACGATGAGCTTGCCGCTGCCGCCGCTCGCGCGCTCCTCGCGCAGCCGCTGCAAGGCGGTGCGCCACTTCGGCTGCAGGACGTGCGCGAGCGACGGCTGCTTCATTTTCCGAGCACCTCGGCGAGCTCCCGGACCTGGGCGCCGCCGGTCAGCTTGAGGAACAGCTCCTCGAGGCTGGCGTCGCCGGCCTGATGCTGCCGCCGCACATCGCTGACGGTTCCGGCCGCCACGATTTTCCCGTGCTGGATAATGGCGATCTGGTCGCACATCGCTTCCGCCACCTCGAGGGTGTGCGTGCTCATCAGCACGGTGCCGCCGCGCTCGACGAATTGCCGGAAAATGTCCTTCAGCAGCCGTGCCGCTTTCGGGTCGAGCCCCACCATCGGCTCGTCCACGACGATGCACTCGGGGCGGTGAATCAGGGCGCTCGAGATGATGAGTTTCTGCCGCATCCCGTGGCTGTACGCTTCGATCAGCTCATCCTTCCAGCTGGTCAGCTCGAACACCTCGAGCAGCTCGGCGATGCGGCGCTCGACGCTGTCGCCTTCCTGCCCGTACAATCCCGCGACGAACCGCAGGAACTCGGCGCCGGTGAGCTTGTCGTACACAAAGGGGCGGTCCGGGATGAACCCGAGCCGCATCTTCGCGGCCAGCGGATTGACGTGGATGTCGTCGCCGCCCAGCAGCACTCGGCCCTGCGTTGGCCGCAGGATGCCGGCGATCATGCGCAGCGTGGTCGTCTTGCCGGCGCCGTTGGGACCGAGGCAGCCGTACAGGACGCCGCGGGGGACGTGAAGGCTGATGTCATCGACGGCGACGAAGCTGCCGTAGAGCTTGGTCAAATTCTCCAGGCGGATCATAGCACCTCGAGCTTCACGCGCCCGCCCCCGACGAGCGGGACGAGCTCGATCTGCCGCGCCAGCCCGCCGGTCGCAATTCGCACGTGGCCGGCGTCGGCGGGGAATTGATCGAACGTGGGGTCGACCGCGATCCAGTCGTTCAGGTACACCTCGGCCCAGGCATGATAGTAAAAGCGGCCGTTCATATAGATCAGCCCCGCGACGGTCCGCGCGGGCAATCCGGTCGAGCGCGCCAGCGCGACGAATAGCGTCGTCGCTTCATTGCAATCGCCCTGGGGGTTCTGCAACACGCGGACGGCGCTCGGTGCCGACCCCGGCGGCGGGAGTTCGCGGCGCAGCGAGCGATGCACCCAATGCGTGAGCAGCTCCGCCACGCGGGCGGGACTGCGCTCGCGCTCGACGATCCGGCGCGCCTGCGCGGCGATCCGCGGGTCGTGGCTCTGGATCAGCGGCTCGGGAGCGAGCCAGCGTGCCAGCGTGGTGTCGCGCGAGGGAAGCCGGTACGGTGCGGCGTGAGCCTGCAGCGCGGCGGGCTGCACGATTTCAATCGTGTCGTGTCCGTTCCTGCGCAGGCGCAGGCGCTCCCGGCGCTCTGGATCCGCGCGGATTCCGGCGGCGAGTGCCGTCACGGGCACGATCTCGCCCGGTCCCGGCGCCGCGCTGTTGCGCGCGATGCGCACCGTGTCGCGCTTCTTGAAGTTCTGGTACACGATCTCGAACGCGGCACGCTCCATCGTGAATTTCGGGTCTCCCACTGCCCCCGAATCGCTGATCGCGAGAACCAGCCGGCCCTGAGCGTCGATCCAGCTGCGCATCGGCATCCCCATCGCGTCGTGGTCGATACGGAAGGCGCGGACCGTGTCAAAGTGCTCGGGCGCCCATGCCATCGTCGTCGAGTCGAGGTCGGCGCTGTCGGACACGACCAGCGTCGACTCCGCCGCCACGCGGGCCGTGACGTCGCGACCGGTCAGCAGCAGCGGATCGAACAGCCGGGCGGTGTAGGAGCGTCCCGACCGCAGCTCGCCACCGAAGGCGAGCCGCAGCGGCAACAGCGTGGGCAGGGTGATCGGACCCTGGAGGGGAATCCGCGTCAGCTGCGAATCCCCTGCGGAAATGATGGCGACCGACAGGACCGAATCTCCGAGGACGAGGCCGTGCGCGGTGAATTGGCCGAGGTCGCCGTCGAAGGTCGTCTCGACGCTCTGCAGCCGCAGCGCCCGTGACAGGGTCGCGGTGCTGCGCGCCGTGGTGCGGTGCAGCGCGCCCAGCGCGGGGACGTCCAGCACGAAGACGTTTTCGACGCGCAGCGAGTTAGCGAGCGTATCGATGGTCGTGGAGGAGTAGCCGACCTGCTGGCCTCCGACGTCCAGCCGGTAGAACAGCGCGCCGGGCGCCACCGCGAGCGCGGCCGCGGCGAGGCGGGCGCCGGTGGGTCGGAACACTTCGCGCTTCACCAGCCAGCCGAGCGACACCGCCCATGCGACGAGAATCGCGATCACCCAGCGGCGGCGGCTCACGAGACCGCCCGCTGCAACGCCGCCTCGAAGACCTGTTGATCCTCCGGCCGCTCGACGATGAACGACACGTCTGCCGGGAACTGCGCGCCGCCTTTGTGGGCGTGCAGCACCGTCGCCATGATCTCGGCGGAATCCTCGAGCGTCAGGTTGCCGGCTCCCGTGCCGAGCGGCGGGGCGCTGAGGTGCGCGAACTGCCACTCCTGCGCCTGATGCAGCGTCGATAACCAGGCGCGCGCCACGTTCCCGCGCGTCACCGGCTCGGTCTCACTGCGGATCACGGCGTGGATGACGAACTCCGCCGGAAGCTCGCCGCCGGCGGCGGTCACGACGGCCGCTCCCACGGCCAGCTCGCGATTCAAGCGAATGCGGTTTTGGAACTCCGGTCCGCCGAGGATTTCGAGGCGGCGGAGCGCGGCGGCCGTGGGATCGAGTCGAGTCGTGGCGGGGCGGACGAGGGCATCTGCGGCGAATGACGCGAGATCGTCCACGACTACGCGAATCACCTCCCGGTCATTTCCCGGGAGCGGCGGTACATGGCGGTCGCCTCATCGGGGCGATTCAAGCGGTCGAGCACCTTGCCGATGCCGTACAGCGCCTTGGGGTTCGCGGGCTGCAGCTCGACCGCGCGCTCGTACGCGGCGAGCGCGCCCGTGAGATCGTCCATGTGATTGAGTGCTTCGCCCAGGTAGTACCAGGCGGCCGCGCGTCCCGGCTCGAGCTCGACGGCACGCCGCAACTGATCCGTGCCTTCACGCCACATGCCGCGCCGCGTCAGTACGATCCCGAGACCGAACAGCGCCTCGACGTTGGTTGGGTCGGCGCGGAGCAAGCGTTGCAGGTCGCGCTGTGCGGCCGCGTAGCGTACCGTCGCGCCGAGGATCGCCGCGCGGTTCAGCAGCAGCGCGGCATTGTCGGGGTCGATCTCGAGCGCGCGATCCAGCTCCGCCAGCGCACCGTCGCGATCGCCCCGGGCGTCGAGGATCAAAGCCAGGTTGTTGCGGGCTTTGACATGGTTCGGATCGCGCGCGAGTAGCTCGCGGTAGGACGCAGCCGCTCGCTCGACCTCGCCTCGATCGGTGGCCTCACGGGCGGCGACGTAGAGCGGATCGTCGGCTGGCGGCGCGGCCGGCTCCCGGGCGGGGGCGGCCGACGGGGGCGGGGACGAGGGCGGGGCGGCGGGACCGGGCAGGCCGGGGGAGCCGCTGGAGGAGGGTGGAGGTGGTGGAGGCGCCGGAGGTTGCGGCGCATCTGGTGGCTCAGCGTCCTCGAGTTTCGACGTGATATCCATCGGCTCGGGAGTGGCGACGGGGTGCGCAACCCGGAGCGGCGGTGGCAGCTCATCCCGCGCCACGTCGCGCGGCGAAGCGATCGCGCCGGTCTGCGTGAGCGATTCCGCCTCCTCGATCAGCTCTGCGGCGACCCGGGCCCGCTCCTGCGAGGTCTGCCAGCGGCGCTCGCGCTTGGGGCTCCGGTCCTTCGAATGATTCATCATGGGGGTGCTAACGTAGGAAACGGGGTGGCCTTAAGCAAGACAGGAGAGTTGACCCCAATACCGTATCCCCTCTAAGCTCCAAGTCTATGCCCGGCGATGCATTGATAGTTCGCGGCGCCCGCGAGCACAATCTCAAAAACATCGACGTCGAGCTCCCTCGTAACGCGCTGGTCGTGATTACGGGACTCTCCGGCTCCGGGAAATCGTCACTGGCCTTTGACACGATCTACGCCGAGGGCCAGCGGCGCTACGTCGAGTCGCTCTCCGCCTACGCACGGCAGTTCCTCGGGCTCATGGACAAACCGGACGTCGACGCGATCGAGGGGCTGTCACCCGCGATCTCGATCGAGCAGAAGACCGCCGGCGCCAATCCGCGTTCGACCGTCGGCACGATCACCGAAATCTATGACTACCTGCGACTCCTCTGGGCCCGCACCGGCACGCCGCACTGTCCCAACGATGGTTCGCCGGTCGAACGGCAGTCTGCGTCGCAGATCACGGACCTCGTGCTCGAATGGCCGGAAGGGACCAAGATCGAAGTGCTCGCGCCACTCGTGCGCGGTCGCAAGGGTGAGTTTCGCGACGTCTTCGAGGCGATGCGCAAGCAGGGCTTCGTGCGCGCGCGCATCAACGGCGAGACCTACGACCTCTCCGACGTTCCCAAGCTGAACCGCCGGCAGAACCACGACATCGCCGTGGTCGTAGACCGCCTGGTGGTTCGTGCTGCCGACCGCGGGAGGCTCGCCGATTCCATCGAAACCGCATTGAAGGCGGCTGACGGCGTCGTGGAAGTCGTGCGGCAAACGGGGAGCCCGCGGTCGCGGCTCTTCTCGGAACGATATGCCTGCCCCAAGTGCGGCTTGTCGCTCCCCGAGCTCGAGCCGCGGCAGTTCTCCTTCAACTCGCCCTACGGCGCCTGCCCCGATTGCTCGGGACTCGGCACGCGTCGTGAGGTGAACGCCGATCTCGTGCTCGGCGATCAGAGTCTGTCGATTCTGGAAGGCGTCGTGCTGCCCTGGGGTGAGCCGAGCGGCTATCTAAGGAAGGTGGTGCTCCCCGCCCTCGCGCGCGCCTACAAGTTCGACCTGAATTCCCCGTGGCGCGATTTGTCGCCGGCCGTGCAGAAGATTCTGCTGAAGGGTGCGCCGGGCAAGACGATCACGTACCAGTACGACAGCGAGCGTTGGCACGGCTCCTACGAATCGTCCTGGAAAGGCGTGCTCGATCATGTCGACAAGCGCTATCGGGAAACGGCGTCGGATGCGGTCCGCGAGCAGCTCGAGCAGTACATGGTCGAGCAGCCGTGTCCGACCTGTGGTGGCCGGCGCCTCAGACCCGAAAGCCTTTCGGTTCTGGTCGCCGGGAAGAGCATCGGCGATGTGGTGGCGCTCCCGGTCCGCGAGTCGCTCGAGTTCTTCGCGAAGATTCCCCTGCGCGCCAACGGCCGGCCCGGCCTCGATCCCGAGATCTCGCGGCCGATCCTGAAAGAAGTGATGGACCGGCTGCGGTTCCTGGTCGATGTGGGCCTGGACTACCTCACGCTCGAGCGCTCCGCGGTGACGCTGTCGGGTGGCGAGGCGCAGCGCATTCGGCTGGCGACGCAGATCGGGAGCCGCCTGGTCGGCGTGCTGTACATCCTCGACGAGCCGTCCATCGGTCTGCACCAGCGTGACAACGCGCGCCTGCTCGCGACGCTGAAGGAGCTCCGCGACCTCGGCAACACGGTGCTGGTGGTCGAGCACGACGAGGAGACGATCCGGGCGGGCGATTACGTCGTCGACCTGGGTCCTCGCGCCGGCCGGCACGGCGGCGAGGTCGTCGCCGCGGGCCCGCTGAACGACGTACTGCGGCACCCCGACTCGCTGACCGCCCGCTATCTGCGGGGCGAGCTCCGCATCCCTCTCCCCACCCGGCGTCGGATGGCGGACGCCGATCGCGTGCTGCGCGTGGTGGGCGCGAAGCATCACAATCTCAAGGATCTCACTGTCGAGTTCCCGCTCGGCCTGTTCGTCGCGGTGACGGGTGTTTCAGGATCGGGAAAGTCGACCCTCGTCACGGACATCCTCTACCAGTCGCTCGCGCGGCATTTCTATCGCGCCAAGGTCGTTCCCGGCGCCCACGATCGGCTCGAGGGGCTCGACCGCGTCGATAAGGTCATCGATATCGATCAGAGCCCGATCGGCCGCACGCCGCGCTCGAATCCGGCGACCTACACGGGTCTGTTCACGCCGATCCGGGAGCTGTTCACCTATCTCCCGGAGTCCAAGCTGCGCGGCTATGGGCCGGGCCGGTTTTCGTTCAACGTCAAAGGCGGGCGTTGCGAAGCGTGCCAAGGCGACGGCCTCGTAAAGGTCGAGATGCATTTCCTGCCCGACGTGTATGTCCCTTGCGAAGTCTGCAAAGGCCGGCGTTACAATCGGGAGACGTTGGAGGTCCGTTATAAAGGAAAGTCGATCGCGGACGTGCTCGACTTGACGGTCGCCGACGCGCTGGACTTTTTCGAGCATCAGCCCCGTATCAGGACGAAACTCGAGTTGCTCAACGACGTAGGACTCGGATACATCCACCTCGGACAGTCGGCGACGACCCTCTCGGGCGGCGAGGCCCAGCGCGTGAAGCTTGCGACTGAGCTCGCCAAGCGGGACACGGGCCGCACCTTGTACATCCTGGACGAGCCGACGACCGGATTGCACTTCGAGGATGTACGGCTGCTGCTGGAGGTGCTGCACCGGCTGGTGGACAAGGGGAATACCGTCGTCGTCATCGAGCACAATCTCGACGTGGTGAAGACCGCCGATTGGGTCATCGATCTCGGTCCTGAAGGCGGGGAGTTGGGCGGGCGCGTGGTGGCGGAGGGCCCGCCCGAGCAGATCGCCCAGTCCCCAGGCTCTCACACGGGGCGATTTCTGCGCAAGGTGTTGCAGGCGGGAGACTAAGCCATAGGTTGGACGAGGTAAGGAGGAGACCCGGTGAATCCGGATGATCTGGTCGGGCTCGTTGCGGTCGTCCTGCTGTTTGGGGGCGGGACGCTGTTTCTCCTGGCGATTTCCCCCGTCGGCAAAGCGCTCGCCGCGCGGATTCTCGGGCGTAAGACAGTCAGCGGTGACGATGATGAGTCGGCAGAAGAGGTCAAAGAGCTGCGGCGCGAGGTGGAGGAGATGCGGCACCTGACCGAACAGATGAGCGAACTGGGCGAGCGCGTGGACTTTCTCGAACGCCTGGTGGCAAAGCAACGGGAAGCCGAGCGGCTCCCGCCCGTGAGGTAGCCATGCCTGAGGAAGTCGTTTTTCTGTTCGTCTTGACCATCATTGGCTCGACACTCCTGCTGTTTCCGTTGGTGCGCGCCCTTGCCGAGCGAATCCGCACCAAGACCGTCGATGCCGGGGTGAAGGAGGAGCTGCAGATGCTGCGTGAAGACCTGCTCGCCGAGCTGCAGCAAACCCGTCGCGAGATCGGCGATCTCGGCGAACGCATCGACTTCACCGAGCGCCTCCTCGCCAAGAAAATCGAGCGATGAATCCGGGGGAAGTATTTGCGTTGGTCGCTGTCGTGGGTGGGTTCGTATTCGTGCTTCGGCCAGTCGTGTCAGCGATCGCCAAGCGCATCGCCGGCGAGCATCGCAGGCCCGGTCTCGAGCCTGCCGAGCGCGACGAGATCTTGACCGAGCTGCAGGCGGTGCGCCAAGAGGTCGCCGAGCTCGCGGAACGGATGGACTTTGCCGAGCGACTCCTCTCGAAGCAGAGCGAGATGAAGCGCTAATGTGGAATCCGGGCATGGTGGGCGTGTTCATCCCGGTCATCGCGGTGGGCGGCTTCTTTCTCTGGATGATTTCGCTGTCGCCCCTTGGGAAGGCGCTCGCGGAACGTCTGCGGCACGGGCCGGTGCCACCCGGGGGAACCGGCCAGGAGCAGGCCGAGTTAGTCGAAAGCGTGGAGCAACTGCGCCGGGAAGTGGCGGAACTGGCGGAACGAGTAGATTTTACCGAGCGGTTGCTCGGTCAGGCGAAGGTTGGCGAGCAGCTGGGGAAGCCGAGGGCGTAGCGTTGCCCGCTGAAACGGGTGACGCAGCTGCGGCGTAGGAGAGCAAGTGCTTTTACACGTTGTCCAGACACCAGCGCCGCCGATCCCGACGATCCCGTTCGATCCGAATCAGCTCATTCCGCTGATCGGGATGATCGGGGGCTTCGTCGTGGCGGGCGTAGTGCTATATGCGTTCTTCAAGTCGGATTTGGCGGCGGCCTTCGCCGAGCGCGTTCGCGCCGGCATGCACCGCAAGAAGCGCTGGAAGGGGTTCGGTCAGGAGTGGATCGATACGCCCGGTGAAGGCGTCGAGTCCGAACATGTCACGGAGCTCGAGCATCGGGTCACGGAGCTGCAGGGCCAAATAGCCGAGATGGCCGAGCGGCTAGATTTTGCCGAGCGGCTGCTCGCGCAGAAGCGCGAGCGCTCATTGCCAGGAGCATAGGGAGCCATGGGGATCATTGATCGTCTGTCCACGCTGATCCGGTCGAACATCAACGATCTGATCTCGCGCGCCGAGAACCCGCAGAAGGTTCTCGAGCAGCTCATCATCGACATGCGCAACCAGTTGGCGAAGGCCAAGCAGCAGGTGGCCGCCGCCATCGCCGACGAGAAGCGGCTCTCCGCCCAGGCGGAACAGGAAAAGAAGCTCTCGGAAGATTGGGAGAAGCGGGCGGTGCTCGCGGTCCAGGAAGGCCGCGACGATCTCGCCAAGCAGGCGTTGCTGCGCTACAACGAGCACGTCCAGGGCGCCGTGCAGCTGCAGGAGACGTGGGTCAAGCATCGTGAGGAAACCGACCGGCTCAAGGCGTCGCTGCGCCAGCTCAACGACAAGATCGAAGAAGCGAAGCGCAAGAAGAACATCCTGATCGCGCGTCAGAAGCGGGCCGAAGCCCACAAGCGCATTCAGGAGACGATGGGAGCCATTTCCGACAAGAGCGCGTTCGAGACGTTCGAACGGATGGCCGAGCAGATCGAGCACGAGGAACGCAAGCTGATTGCCGCGGCCGAGGTGAACGAAGATCTCTCAGGCGACTCCCTGATCAAGCAGTTCCAGGGAATCGAGGTGAAGGCCAGCGCGGACGAGCAGCTGCTGGCGCTGAAGCGCAAGATGGGATTGCTGCCCGGCGGGACGCAGGAGCAGGCCAAAGCGCTCGGCACAGGCGCGAAGGAGGCGGAGTTGCTCGAGGATGACGACGCGGAGCAGAAGAGCTGACCGGGTCCGGCGCTCCTTCGTCTGATCGGTTGTCGAGCGCCACGATTGTGGCGCTCTTTGTTGCGGCGCTCATCATCTGGTTCATCCTGCGCGTCGCCGATGTCCTGTTACTCGTCTTCCTTTCCATCCTGATCGCCGTGTACGTCTCTGCGATCACCGACTCGCTCGAGCAGCGATTCGGGGTCCGTCGCTGGGTGGGACTCACGCTTGCCGTGGTGGCCACGCTGGCGGGAGTAGCGAGCGTCGCGGCACTGCTCGCGCCCCCGGTCGTCGAGCAGACCCGCGCGCTGGTTAGCGGCCTGCCGCAGACGCTCACGAACATTCAGAATGTCCTCGCCCGCTGGGCCAGCCAGTATCCGGTGCTCGATCAGACCGAGCTGGCGAATCCATCGTCAGGCGTGGTCTCAGGCTTGGTCACCGACGCGGTGGGATTCCTGAGCGGGTCGGTGCTCGGCTACGTGCGCGGCGGCGGCGTGCTGTTCATCGAGGGCGCCAGCGTGCTGGTGATGGCGCTCTATCTCGCGCGGCAGCCGGCGCTCTATCGCGACGGCATGATCTCCCTCTTCGCGCCCCGCTATCGCGCCATCGCGACCAACGTCTTCGACGACGCGGCGGCCACCTTGCGGGCGTGGGTCGTCGGCCAGCTCATTGCGATGGCGGTGCTCGCGACGCTGACGGCAATCGGCCTCTGGATCCTCGGCGTTCCCTACTGGCTGGCGTTCGGGATTTTCACCGGGCTCGTCGCGGTCGTGCCGTTCTTCGGAACGCTCATCTCCACGCTCCTGCCAGCCCTGTTCATGGTCGCGTCCGGCGACTGGATCAAGGTCCTGCTGGTGATTCTGTTGGGCGTGGTCGTGCACGTGTTCGAAGCGAACGTGGTCGTACCGCGCATCATGCAACGCAAGGTCGACCTGCCACCGGTGCTCACGATCGCCAGCGTGCTGATCATGGGAACGCTGCTCGGCGCGATCGGGCTGATCGTCGCGGTCCCGGTGTTGTGTGTGACGATGGTGCTGATCCGCCACATTCTGCATGGCGAGATCTACGGCGAGCCGGGTCGCTTCAAGCCGGCTGTCCTCCGTCCCACCGAGTCGTGGGCCGGAGCGGAGCGCCGCCAAGTCGCCGGCTCCAAGAAGTGACGATCCCGCAGCATCGCTTCCTGATCATCGCCGACGGCGATTTCGGGCCACTGACGTCCAAGACCGCCAACTCCTGCATTCGCTACTTCCCCGAGCGCATCGTCGCTGTCTTCGACCGCAAGCAGGCGGGAAAGACGGTGCAGGAGGTACTCGGGTTCGGCGGCAACATTCCCGTCGTCGGTGATTTCGAGCGCGGCCTGTCGCAGGGCAAAGGCGCCACCGCGGTGATGGTCGGCATCGCGCCCGCCGGCGGGCGTTTGCCGGACGAATGGAAGACGTGGCTGCGCAGCGCGATCGAGAAGAAGCTCGAGATTTGGAGCGGCCTGCACACCTTTATCGGGGACGATCCGGAGCTCGGACCTCTAGCGCGTGCGCGAGGGGTCCGAATCTTCGATGCCCGCAAGCCACCCGCCAACCTGCCGATCGCCGACGGCCGCGCGGCCGAAGTCGATGCGCTCGTTGTTCTCGCCGTAGGATCCGACTGCAACGTCGGCAAGATGACGGCGCAGCTGCAGCTGCGCGATCAGCTCGTGAAGCGCGGCCACCGCACCAGCTTCGTCGCGACCGGTCAGACGGGAATCTTCATCGAGGGCTGGGGGATCGCGGTCGACGCGGTCGTGGCCGACTTCGTTGCCGGCGCCGCCGAGCAGCTGGTGCTGCAGGGCGCGAAGGACAACGACATCGTGTTGGTGGAAGGGCAGGGCAGTCTGATTCATCCAGGCTACTCGGGTGTGACGCTGGGACTGCTGCACGGCTCCTGCCCCGACGCGCTGCTTCTCTGCCACCAGGTGACGCGCGACTACATCGGCGACTATCACGGCCGCGAGCCATGGGTGAAGATCCCGTCGTACGCGGAGTTGATCGACATCCACGAGCGTGCGGCGCAGCCGGTGCATCCGACCAAAGTGATCGGGATCTCGCTCAACACCTACGACATGGATGAGGCGGCGGCGCGCGACGCTGTGGCCCAGGCCGCCGACGAAACCGGGCTGCCGGCGACGGATCCGGTGCGGTTCGATTCGGCCCCGTTGGTGGATGCGATTATTCGCGAGGCAACGGCACGACAGGCGGGAGCGGAGCGATAGCGGGAGGAGCGCAGCGATAGCGGGAGCGCAGCGATAGAAATAGGTAGGGGCGCAGCATGCTGCGCCCCTACTTCGCACGGCGCGACCCTGCGCTCCCTCACACGGCGCGCCCCTACGCAGCGCAACGATTTGATCACTGCGGCGGCGATTGGGTACCAATCGCCGCCCTTTCATTGCTTATCGTCGCGGCATGCGATTCCTGCGCTGCGTGCACGCCGACTTCCTGCTCGTCTCCCCGCGCCTCACCCGGACGCGACTCGGCATTTCCCTGGCGGCCCTCGGGGTCACGCTCGTCTGGCTTGCGGCTCACGCGCTCGAGCCGCTCACGGCGATCCTGCAGGCGGGCGCGCTGGGGGCGATCGTCTGCGCGGCGGAAATCGTGGGACATGAGCGCGATCGTGCGGCTTTTGCGGTCGCGCTCACCCATCCCACAACCGGCCTCGCCATCGCCGCGGGACGCTGGCTCGCGGTCGTACTGCCGTCTGCTGCGCTCACGCTTGCCTGTACTGCCGCGCTGGGCTGGCACACCGGTGCGATAGCCGCCGGGCTTGCCGCTGCCGCCGCAGTCGGGGGCTGCGCGTTGGCCGTGGTGTCGCTCCTCGGAAGGACCGCCGCATTCGCGCTCTTCCTCTTTATGGGCGTCGCCGGGACGGTCGCGCCCGAGCGTCTGGTCGACCTCGCCCGCCCTGGCGTGCTCCGGCTGACTGCGGCAAGCGCGCTCGAACTGGGCCCGGCGCTGTGGCACTACCGCGATATCGCGGACCGTGACGTGAGCGCCGTACTCCACGCGTTTGCCTGGACCGGTCTGGGGATCCTGCTCGCGAGCGCCTTCATTGCGCGGCGCAGGGCTCACTGACGACCGATGGCTGATTTTGCGCTGACGCTGGCCGACATCAGGGCACCCGGGCTGGGCCCTGCGTCACTCGCTTTGCTGCCAGGTGAGATAGCGGGGCTCGTCGGCCCGACCGGGGCGGGAAAGACACGGCTGCTGCGCGTGGCGGCGGGTTTGCTCAGCCCGAGGACCGGCGAGAGCCGCGTGTGGGGAATGTCTGTAGCGGACCCCACGGCGCGGCTGCTCATCGGATATGCGGGCGACAACCCGTCATTTCCGCACGCCCTGAGCGTCCAGGAAGTGCTGCGGTACTACGCCCGGCTGCATTGCGCGCGCAGCAACGGGAATGGCCGCCGCCCGCGCAGCCTGGTGCGGGAAGCACTCGAGATCGCCGGGCTGGGCGCGGCCGCCGACCGGCGTGTGGAGGCACTGGATCGCGCCGATCTACAGCGCCTCAATCTTGCACAAGCAACGCTGGGCGGGCGCCGCGTGCTGCTGCTCGATGAGCCGCTGTCGGGGCTCGACGCCTTCGCGCGGCGCGATCTCCGCGGCCGGATCGCTCGCCTGGCGGCGGAGGGGGTCGCGGTGCTCATCACCGCGCGCGATCCGGTCGCGCTGGAGCGGCTGGCAGCCCGCGTCCTGGTCATGCGCGACGGTCGCATCGTGCGGGCCGGTCCCCTGGCGACGCTGCTCGGCGAACGGGTGCTCGAGGTGATCCTCGATGCTCCGCCGCCGGAACCCCCGCCCGGTTTCCGGGTGACGGCGTCCGGCCTGGAGGCGCCGCTGGCGGGAAGGACCGTGGAAGCGGCATTAGCGCTGTGTCGAGCACATCGGCTCGCGGTCCGAGCCTCGCGTGTGCGCGTGAAATCACTCGAGGAGATCGTGCTGGAAACCCACGACGGGCACTAGTACGTTACGCCGCTAATGACGGCGTCTGCACCCGCGAAACTCTCGCTGTTCAATACGCTGACTCGCCGCGTCGAGCCGCTCGCGCCGCTCGCGCCGCCGCGCGTCACGCTCTATACCTGCGGGCCGACCGTCTGGAACTACGCGCACATCGGTAATTTCCGCACGTTTCTGTTTGAGGATTTGTTGCGGCGCTGGTTGGAGCGGTCGGGCTACGACGTGTTCCACATCATGAATCTCACCGACGTCGACGACCGCACGATCAAGGCGGCACGACAGGCCGGCAAGTCGCTCGTCGAGCATACGGCGCCGTTCACGAAGGCGTTCTTTGAGGATCGCGACTATTTGCGCATCAAGCCGGCGCACGTGTACACGGCGGCGACCGAGTTCATGCCGCAGATGATTGCGCTCGTCTCGAAGCTGCTCGAGCGCGGCGTCGCATATAAAGGCGACGACGGCTCGGTCTACTTCGCGATCGCGAGGTTTCCGACCTACGGGCGCCTGTCGCAGCTCGACAAGCGCGAAATCAAAGTCGGCGCGCGCGTCGCGAGTGACGAATATGCGAAAGGCGACCCGAGCGACTTCGCCTTATGGAAAAAGGCCGACGCCGAAGACGAGGCGGTCGGCGCGGCGTGGGACGCGCCGTTCGGACGCGGGCGTCCGGGCTGGCACCTCGAATGCTCCGCGATGGCGCTCGCGGAAATCGCGAAGTGCTGCAAGGTCCAGACGCTCGACATTCACGCCGGCGGCATCGATCTGATCTTTCCGCATCACGAAAACGAAATCGCCCAGTCCGAGGGCGCGACCGGGCAGCCGTTCGCGCGGCACTGGGTGCACGGCGAGTTTCTCAACGTGCGCGGCACGAAGATGTCCAAGCGCCACGGAAACTTTCTTACCGCGCGCGATCTGCGTGAGCAGGGCATCGACGCCGCCGCCGTCCGGTTGCTGTTCTTTCAAACCCACTATCGCCAGCCTGTCGATTTCAACGACGATGCCCTTGCCGGCGCCGCCGAGGGTGTAAAGCGACTCGGAGAATTCCGCGAGCGGCTCGCGCGTGAGGCGCGAACTCAGAAACGGGACGAGCCGCTGAAGAAACTCAGCTCGGCGGTCGAGACGGACGTGCACGCCGCGTTGAACGATGACCTGAACGCCCCGCGAGCGATTGCCGCGCTGTTTGATTTCGTCCGGGACGCGAACCGTGAGTTGGACCAGGGAGGGGGCGGCGCGACGTTTGCCCTTCAGGTGCTCGACCGGCTCATGGGAGTCTTCGACGTTCTGCCGACCCAGCGAGCCGTCGACCCCACACTGGCTGGCTGGGTCGAAGAACGTGTCGCGGCCCGCAACCAGGCCCGTAAGTCCAAGGATTTCAAGGCCGCCGACGCGATCCGCGCCGAGCTGGGGGCTCGGGGCGTGGAGATCGAGGACACGCCGCAGGGCACGAAGTGGCGACTCAGCTGACGAGGCCTAAGTCGTTCGAAGTCCTACCCTTGCCATAGTCGCCGACCCTGTCTAAGATACAAGTCTGTCGGATTCAGCCTTGACCAGCTGACGTAGCTCAATGGTAGAGCAGCTGATTTGTAATCAGCAGGTTAAGGGTTCGAGTCCCTTCGTCAGCTCACTGCCGAAGAATCGAGGAACCAACAAACCCCGCGCGCTGCGACACGCGGGGTCTGTTGTCAGTGGAAGCTTGTCCTGAGGGCCGAAGGCCCGAGGGATCTCGGGGAAGCGGCGGGGAGGGCGCGGTGGGGTGCCCGAGCGGCCAAAGGGAGCAGACTGTAAATCTGCCGCGCTTAGCGCTACGAAGGTTCGAATCCTTCCCCCACCACTTTGTGGCGCGCGGGCGTAGCTCAGTTGGTAGAGCATCAGCCTTCCAAGCTGAGGGTCGCGGGTTCGAGCCCCGTCGCCCGCTCCTTGTCCTGAGGACCCGAAGGGTCCGAAGGATCTTGGAGGACCGCTCGCGTAGCTCAGTCGGTAGAGCGCGTCCTTGGTAAGGACGAGGTCACCGGTTCAATCCCGGTCGCGAGCTCTGCTCTGATGGAAGACGTAGAAGCTCTGCTCTGATGGAAGACGTAGAAAAGAGGCGTCGAAGGAACGACGTCAAATAAGAGACGTCAAACGAAAGACGTCGAAGGAGACGTCAAAGCAACAACGTATTAACGACGTTCATTCGACGACTCTTTCGACGGTGTTGATTCGACGACGTTGATTCGACGTAGTCAATTCGACGCAGTCAATTCGACGTTGTACTTAAGAAGAGGACCGAATGGCTAAAGCAAAATTCGAGCGCACCAAGCCGCATGTGAACGTGGGCACCATTGGTCATGTCGACCACGGTAAGACTACGCTCACCGCAGCCCTGACGAAGGTTTCTGCCGATAAGGGGCTTGGGACCTACGTGAGTTATGATCAGGTCGCCAAAGCTTCCGAATCTCAAGGGCGGCGAGACGCGACGAAGATTCTGACCATCGCGACGAGCCACGTGGAGTACTCGACGCCCGAGCGCCACTACGCGCACGTCGACTGCCCGGGCCACGCCGACTACGTGAAGAACATGATCACGGGCGCGGCGCAGATGGACGGGGCGATCCTG
>DASYRZ010000025.1:0-5678 GCA_036003865.1 Gemmatimonadales bacterium
GGTGTTGGAGAAGCCGGACGACCGGCCCTTGCCACCGAGAATGCGGAAGGCTAAGACCTTGTAGCAGTACTGCGAAGCGGCTGTGAGCCCCCCATCGTTGTAGCTGGTTGCGTTCGCGCCAGTCGAGACCAAGAGCGAGAAGGCGCCGCTCGCCCCTGTCGTCGAGCGATACAGTTCGAATCCGGATTCATTAGCAGAATTGTCGCGCCACGAGACGTTAATTTGCGTGTGAGAGGCCGCGACGGCAGTGGCGTTCGACGGTGCGCTCGGCGCGGATCCAGGCCCGACCGAGGCGTTGCCAGCCGACCCCGGCGCGAGCGGCGAGTCGCCATCGCAACCGAGGGCCGCGAAGCAGACTGAGATCCACAGGCAGCAACGCCGCAGAGCGAGCATAACACCCCCGGTGGGCCGAGGACGGGCTTACGACAGCACCCCCCGTGATACGGACAAGCGGCGGGCGGTTGCTCAACCCAGAATTCAACCCTTGACGCGAGCGTGACCGCTGGACTAGACTACCACTACAACTGACGACTCGTGGTCATTTGCCGCGTATTGCCGCCACGTTAAACAAGGTGCTAAAAAGCGACTCGCCCGCGGCCTTATTCGTCCGGGCGATGATGTTTTCAGGGAGTCGCTTCCCGCGGCCGCTCAGCTGAGCGGCCGTTTTCGTCTCTAGGAAGTCAGGGGGTCGGGGGGTCTATGCCCACTCGCAAAGTCACAGTCGCCACGCTGGCGGGGTTGAAGGCCCGCAGCGAAAAGGCGGTGTTCGTCACCGCCTATGACTATCCCACCGCCACATTCGCCGATCGCGCGGGTGTCGACATGATTTTGGTGGGCGATTCCGCGGCCATGACGATGCTCGGGTTGCCAAGCACGCTCCAGATCGGACTGGACGAAATGCTGGTGTTCATCCGGGCGGTGACGCGCGCGACGCAGCACGCGTTCGTGATCGGAGATCTGCCGTTCCTGTCCTATCAACCGTCCGATGAAACCGCGATCCGGAGCGCCGGGGCATTCGTGGCTGCGGGGTGTGACGCCGTGAAGTGCGAAGGAGGTGCGCGCGTCGCGCCGCGCGTGCGCGCGATGGTGGATGCCGGCATTGCCGTGATGGGCCACCTCGGACTCACGCCACAGAACCTCGGCCAGCTCGGCGGCTACCGCGTCCAGGGGAAGTCGTTGGCGGCGGCGGAGCTTCTGCTGCGCGACGCCGAGTCGCTGGAGCGGGCGGGTGTGTTCGCGATTCTGCTCGAGGCCGTTCCTGCAGAGACGGCGGCGTTTGTGCACGAACGTGTCGGCGTGCTCGTCTACGGCATCGGCGCCGGTCCTCACGTGGACGGGCAGCTCGTCATCTCGCACGACATGCTGGGCAACTTCGTCGGCGAGATCTCGCCCCGGTTCGTAAAGCGATATGCGGAAGTCGGCACTGCCGTCGAAGGGGCCTTCCGCGACTACGCGCGCGACGTGCGTGCCGGCGTTTTCCCGGGTCCCGAGCATTGCTATCAGATCGATCCCGCCGACGAGGCGCTGATACGCGAAGCCCGCACGACCCGCAAAGTCCGACCGGCATCGCGACCGGGGGGGGCACCGGCAGTGGAGGCCCGGCCGTGACGACCAGCGTTGCACCGCCGGTGGCTTTGCGGCCCCGGCCTCAGGTGTGCCGTGCCTGCGGCGCGTTGCACGAGCCGGCCCCCGTCGCGATCTGCGAGCAGTGCCTCGGCCCGCTCGATCCCGTCCTCGATCCCGCGCGCGCCCTCCCGACGCGCGACGCGATCGCGGCGCGCCCCTGGTCGTTGTGGCGCTACCGCGAGTGGCTGCCGTTCGACGGTGAGCCCGTGCTGTCGCTCGATACCGGCGGCACGCCGCTCGTAGAGGCGCCACGACTCGCCGCGCGGCTCGGGGTGGCGCGGGCTTGGGTGAAGAACGACGCGGTGTCTCACCCGTCGTTGTCGTTCAAGGATCGCGTCGTTGCGACGGCCATCAACGCGGCTGCCGCGTTCGGGCTCGACACGATCGGCTGCGCCTCCACCGGCAATCTGGCCAACGCCGTTGCCGCGCAGGCGGCGCGCGCCGGTCTCAAATCGTGGATCTTCATTCCGGAAGACCTCGAGCTCGCGAAGATCGTCGGGACCGCGGTGTATGGCGCGCGGCTGGTCCGCGTGCGTGGTCACTACGACGATGTCAATCGTCTGTGCGCGCAGGTGGCGGATGAGTTCGGCTGGGGCATCGTGAACGTCAACCTGCGCGGCTATTACGGCGAGGGATCCAAAACCTTCGCCTTCGAGATCGCCGAGCAGCTGGGGTGGCGCCTGCCGACGGCGGTCGTCGCGCCGATGGCCGGCGGCTCGCTCGTGACGAAGCTCCGGAAAGGGTTCCGGGAGTTCAGCGCGGCGGGGCTGGTCAGTGGAGCTGCGCCCCGCATCTTCGGCGCGCAGGCGTCGGGATGCGCGCCGATCGTGCAGCTGGTGCGCGAAAACGCCGACGTGCTCACGCCGGTGGTCCCGCAGACGATCGCCCGATCGATCGCGATCGGAAATCCCGCCGATGGCTTATTCGCCAAGCGTGCGATTCTCGAATCAGGAGGCTGGGCGGCAGCCGTGTCGGATAGCGAGTTGGTTGCGGGGATCCGGCTGCTCGCGGAGGAGGCGGGAATCTTCACCGAAACAGCGGGCGGCGTCACGGTCGCCGCGGCACTGGCGCTGGCGGCCGAGGGCCGGTTCTCCCCGGATGACGAAGTCGTGCTGTGCATCACGGGAAACGGCCTGAAGACGACTGACGCCGTTGCCCCGGTACTGCCGGCGGCACCGCTCATCGCGCCCCGGGTCGCCGAAGTACGGGCGCTAGTAAAGAGCGACGCATCATGACAGCGCGCGTTCGGGTACCTGCCAGCTCGAGCAATCTGGGCGCGGGTTTCGACTGCATCGGCGTCGCCGTGGACCGTTGGCTCGTTGCGACGGTTACGCCTTCAGCAGGAAGTGAGATCTCGATCCGGCGCGGTGGACGGCTGACCGCCGTCTCCGTCGCAGTCGACGAAGACCTGCTTGCTCGCGGGTTCCGCGCGGCGGGCGGCAGGGGTGGGATGATCGACGCGACCTCGGACATCCCGGTCGGCTGCGGACTTGGCTCGTCGGCCGCGGCAATCGTCGCCGGCGTGTTGCTCGCCGATGCCGCGCTCGAGCTGAACCTCACTCGCCAACAGATCGTGGAGATCGCTACCGCTATCGAAGGGCATCCTGACAACGTGGCACCGGCAATTTATGGCGGGGCCGTCCTGACGGTTCGGGGGTCCGGAAGGCTGCTGTCGACTTCGCTGAATGTCGCAGCCGGCCTCGAGCTTTTGCTCGCGGTCCCGCCATTTCCCTCCGACACGAAAGCGGCGCGCGCTGTCCTGCCGAAGACGCTGGCGCACGCCGACGCGGTGCTGGCAGCCAGTCGAGCAGCGGCACTGGTGCAGGGGCTATCGACGGGTGATGGCGCGCTGCTTGGCGCCGCGCTCGAGGACGTGCTCCATGTGCCGTTCCGCCGCGCGCGTGTTCCCGGGTACGATGCCGTCGTCCGGGCGGCGCAAGCCGCCGGTGCGTTCGGCGCAACGTTGTCGGGCGCCGGTTCCGCGATCCTCGCGATCGCGCCGCGCGAGCGATCCACTCCAGTCGGTGCTGCAATGATCGCGGCGTGGCGCGAAATCGGCATTGAGGCCGAGCTGATCAAATGCTCGAGTACCGTCGCGGGGGCAGCGGTAGATGCAGCCCCACGCACCACGCACCACGTACCACTCACGAGTCAGCTGTGATGAAGGAGATACCATGAGCGTCACCCTGCAATTGCCCGCCGTACTCGCAAAACTCGCCGACGGCCGGCGGTCTCTCGAAGTACAAGGATCGACATTGGGCGATGTCGTCGCCGATGTTTCGGCGCGGTTCCCCGGGCTTGCGCCGCGTCTGCGAGACACCGCGGGCAACCCCTATCCGTTCGTGACGTTCTACGTGAACGACGACGACGCCAGACTTCAGGGTGGGTTTACGGCGAGCGTGCGCGATGGCGATGAGATCATCGTCGTCCCGGCCATCGCAGGAGGTTGAGCGGTGACGACTCTCGCCCAGGCCGAGCTGTTGCGCTACAGCCGGCACCTCATCCTGCCGGACGTCGGCGTCCCTGGTCAGGAAAAGCTGAAGGCCGCTCGGGTGCTGCTCATCGGGGCGGGCGGGCTCGGATCGCCCGCGGCGCTCTATCTCGCCGCGGCCGGCGTCGGTACGCTCGGTCTCGTGGACTTCGACAACGTCGACGTCACGAATCTGCAGCGGCAGATCCTCCACGGCACCAAGGATGTCGGCCGGCCGAAGCTCGTGTCGGCGCGTGAGCGAATCGCCGATGTGAACCCGCATGTCCGGTTGGAGACGTACGAGACCGCGCTCACCTCGAAGAACGCGCTCGATATTCTCAGCGGCTACGACATCGTCGTGGATGGCACCGACAACTTCGCGACGCGCTATCTCGTGAATGATGCCTGCGTGCTGCTGGGCAAACCCAACGTGTACGGCAGCATTTTCCGCTTCGAGGGACAGGCGTCAGTCTTTGCCTTGCCCGACGGACCGTGCTATCGCTGCCTCTTCCCTGAACCGCCGCCGCCGGGACTCGTGCCGAGCTGCGCCGAAGGCGGTGTCCTGGGCGTGCTGCCAGGATTGGTCGGGACGATTCAGGCGACGGAGACGATCAAGCTGATCGTCGGCGTGGGTGAGCCGCTCGCGGGCCGGCTGCTGCTCATCGACACGCTGGGGATGCAGTTCCGCACGGTCAACATTCGAAAAGACCCAACGTGTCCCGCGTGTGGCACGCGCGAGATCAAGGCCCTTATCGACTACGAGCAGTTCTGTGGCGTGCGGGCGGCGGAGGCGGAGCCCCGGGCGGTCGGTGGGTTCGTGGAGATCGCGCCACGCGAGCTGCAGAGCCGGCTGTCGCGCGGCGAGGAGTTGCAGCTGATCGACGTGCGGGAACAGTTCGAGTGGGACATCGCTCGCATTCCGGGCGCGCGGCTCGTGCCGTTGGCGACGCTGCCCGAGGTCGTCGAGACACTCGATCGCGACCGCGAGGTTGTCGTCTACTGTAAGGGCGGCAGTCGCAGCCGGGCGGCGGCGTCGCATCTCGCCGACGCAGGATTCCGGCGCGTGACGAATCTGACGGGCGGGATCCTGCGCTGGCGCGAGGAGGTGGATCCGGCGCTGCCACGCTATTGACATACGAAAACTTGACCAATTTGGTCAAATTGCTAGATTGCGGGCATGGCCCAACGCAAGAAGGCGCGCCTGCTGCGCGAGCCCGTGAGCTTGTACGAGGCGAAGACCCATCTCTCCGAACTGGTCGAGCAGGCCGCGCAGGGGCGGGAGATCATCATCGCCAAGTCGGGGAAGCCCAAGGCTCGGCTGGTCCCGCTGGCACCGAAGGACACGCGCCATTTGCGCAAGCCGGGATTGGGCAAAGGCAGAGGCTGGATCGCTGACGATTTCGACGCG
The DNA here is from genome assembly GCA_036003865.1 of Gemmatimonadales bacterium. Classification (GTDB taxonomy): domain Bacteria; phylum Gemmatimonadota; class Gemmatimonadetes; order Gemmatimonadales; family GWC2-71-9; genus 20CM-2-65-7. Next base: position 5,505 of record DASYRZ010000025.1, read on the forward strand.
CCGCTGCCTCCTGAGGTGCTGCGGTTGTTCACTGGGGAATCCGGGTGAGGCTGCTGCTCGACACCAACGCGCTCGTCCGGTGGCACCTCGTTAAGCTTCGGCCCGCTGCGGTTCGCACCGTGCAGCGGGCCGAACTTGTGGTGGTGAGCGCGGTGAGCGCTTGGGAGATCGCGG
>DASYRZ010000026.1:0-18764 GCA_036003865.1 Gemmatimonadales bacterium
CACCTCCACCAACCTTCACCGTCTTCCACCAACCTTCATAACCTCCTACAGATCGGGGCGAGTGGATTTGAACCACCGACCTCCTGGTCCCGAACCAGGCGCGCTAACCGGACTGCGCTACGCCCCGAAATACTAGACGCCTGGACGCCGAGCCGCTGGAGACGCCGAGGCAATCAACTGCATATTCCCATTGCCAGGCAAGGAAGCTAGAAGCAGACGAAACCGAATGAAAGGGGACGAGTCTTGCGCGCCCTCGTAACTGGCGGAGCTGGTTTCGTCGGATCCCACCTGGTGGATCGCCTCCTCGCCGACGGTCATAGTGTGTGCGTGGTCGACGATCTGTCCACCGGGTCGGCCAGCAACGTGCCGGCCGACGCTCCGCTGCAGCACGTCGATATCTGCGACTGGGACGCGCTACAGGGCGTCAGCGCCGCGTTTCGACCGGAGGTCGTGTTCCATGCGGCCGCGCAGACGGACGTGAGCCGGTCCATTCGGGAGCCGGACTTCGATGCCCGCGTCAATGTGCTGGGCGGTTTGAACGTGCTGCGCGCCGCCGCGGCCGCGGGGACGCGGCGCATCGTGTACGCGTCGTCGGCCGCGGTGTACGGCATTCCCGAACGGTTGCCGGTATCCGAGGCCCACCCAACACGGCCGATCTCTGACTACGGTGCGAGCAAGCTCGCGCTGGAGCACTACCTGCAGGTGTACCAGGCCCGTGGGCTGATCGAATACGCCGCGCTGCGATTCGCCAATGTGTACGGACCACGCCAGCGATCCGACGGCGAAGGCGGCGTCGTCGCGATCTTCACGGAACAGATGCGCGCGGGTAAGCCGGTGACGATCTTCGGCGACGGCACCAAGACGCGCGACTACATCTATGTGGGCGACATCGTGGACGCGACCATCCGGGCCGCGTCGGGACCCAGCGGAGTCGTCGCGAACCTGGGTTGGGGACGCCAACTCTCGGACCTCGAGCTGTTTCGCGAAGTCGCGGCCGCGACGCGATACTCGCGCGAACCGACCTACGCGCCCGACCGGCCGGGCGACATCGCGCACAGCTGCCTCGATCCAGCCCTCGCACGCCGAACGTGGGATTGGAAGCCGACCGTGGCCCTGCGCGACGGAGTCCGGCGCGTCGTGGAGTGGAGCGCGCGTTGAGCGGCGCCGGAGGCCGTCAACTCGTAGACGTCGTCGCGCGGTTTGCGACCAACGCCGCCGTGGTGGCGGTCGAGCCCTTCTCGGGACCGGCCGGTCACATCAACGCGTCCTACGTGGTGACCGCCCGGCGCGGCCCGGACGATCGGCCGGTCCGGTTTTTCCTGCAGCGCCTCAATAGCCACGTGTTTCCCGACCTCCGCGGGCTGATGGAAAACGTGTCGCGCGTCACGCACCACGTCGGTGGGCCGCTGCGCCTCATCTCGACGCGGGAGGGGACGGCGTTCTACCAGGATGACGCTGCCGAGGTGTGGCGGCTGTACGACTTCATCGAGGGCGCGGTCCCGCGGGCGGTGCCGACGGCTGCGGACGCGGAGCGCGCCGCGCGCGCGTTCGGCGCGTTCCAGCGGAGGCTCGTGGATCTGCCGGGCCCGCGGCTTCACGAGACGATCCCACACTTCCACGACACGCCGCGCCGGCTCGAGTCGCTCGAATGCGCCGTGCAGCGCGATCCGGCCCGTCGCTTGGCGGGTGCGCGTCATGAAGTCGCCCGGGTTCGCGCCCACGGCGATCTCGCGGCGGTCCTGGTACAGGCCGCGGCGGCTGGTGCTGTACCGGAACGGGTGGTGCACAACGACGCCAAACTCGCCAACGTGCTGTTCGATGCGGCGTCGGGCGAAGCGCTGTGCGTGGTGGACCTGGACACCGTCATGCCCGGCATCGCGCTCTATGACTTCGGCGACCTGGTGCGATCGATGGCGACGCGCGCCGCCGAAGACGAACGGGATCTCGGCCGCGTCCGGCTCGAGCCCGAGCTGTTCGAGCGTATCGCGCGCGGCTACCTTGCCGAGACCGGTGACCTGCTGACGCGGGTCGAGCGGGAGCTCCTTGTGCCGGCCACGCAGGTGATCGTGTTCGAGCAGGCGATCCGCTTCCTGATCGACCATCTCGAAGGCGATCGGTACTATCGCATCGCCCGCCCCGGGCACAATCTCGACCGCTGTCGTACGCAACTGACGCTGCTCGCCGCGCTGCTCGAGCAGGAGCACCCGTTGCGTCGCCGCATCACCTTGATCCAAAAGGACCTTGCGGCGCGTTGAAATTGCGCGCACGCTATTGCCATCGGACGCATCCGGTAACCATCGATGTCGTTACCCAAGACCCACTTCGCCAGCGAGCCCCTTCGCGAGGCCGGCTCCGACGACGCCAGTAGCGACGTCGAGCGTGCATGGGTGGATCGCATCCGCGCCGGCCACATGGACGCGTTCGAGGCGCTCTATCGAACGTATTGGGAGCGACTCTACGCGTTCGCGTTTCGCTACATGCACTCGCGGCCGGAGGCCGAGGACGCGGTCCAGGAAGTGTTCTTCCGGATCTGGCGGAGCCGGGCCGATTGGTTTCCGGCGGGCGTCGTGCGGAACTACCTGTACCTCGCCGTCCGTAACGCCGCACTCGACCGGCTGCAGCGTGCCGCCGTGGCGCGCCGCTGGAGGGGCGAGACCACTCAGCTCGTGACGGCGGCGGAGATCGAGCCCGAGCTGGAGGCGGCGGAACTCGCCGCGGCGGTGGAACGCGCGCTCGCCGACCTCCCTCCCAAACGAGCCGCCGTCTGCAGACTGCGGCTGATTGAGGGTCTGAGCTACGCCCAAATCGCGAACCAGCTGGGCATCAGCGCGAAGACGGTGGAGACCCAACTCGCCCGCGGCCTGAAGTTCCTGCGCGACCGCATTCGCCAAGTCCAATAACCACGCTCGTCGTCTTAGCGGCCGGCCTCGGCACGCGTTACGGCGGGCTGAAGCAGCTCGCTCCGATCGGTCCGCACGGCGAGGCTTTGCTCGACTACGGCGTGTACGACGCGGCGCGCGCGGGCTTTCGCCGCGCCGTGTTCGTGATTCGCCAGGAAGTCGAAGCGTTGTTCCGTCACCACGTGGCGGAAGTCATCGGCACCGGTATCGAGGTCGTGTTTGCGCACCAGACCCTCGAGCCCACAGCGCCGGGCCGCACGAAGCCGTGGGGGACCGGTCACGCGGTCCTCGCCGCGGCTTGGGGGATTCGGGGGGCGTTCGCCGTTATGAATGCGGACGACTTCTACGGCGCCCACGCATATCGGTCGTTGTTCGAACACCTGGAGGGCCGGGCTGAACACGCGCTGGTCGGCTATACGCTGCGCGAGACGATGTCTCCGCACGGCGGCGTTTCGCGTGCGATTGCGGAATTGGATGCGCGGGAGTATCTGTCGCGGCTCACGGAGGTCGCCGACATCGCGCGTCGCGGCTCCGCATACGCTGGGCGCACGATCGCCGGCCAAACGGTGACACTCGACGGAAGCGAGCTCGTGTCGATGAATCTCTGGGGCTTCACGCCCGCGGTGCTTCCGGCACTGGAGCGACAGTTTGCCCGCTTCCTCGAGAGCCGGGGGAGCGACCCGGGCGCCGAGTTTTTGTTGAGTGACGCTGTGGGCGCGCTGGTGGCCGCGGGCGAGGCGCGGGTGCGCGTGCTGCAGTCCAGCGATCGGTGGTTCGGCATGACCTACTCGGCGGACGACGCGGCCGTTCGGCAGGAGGTCGCGCGCCTCGTCGAAGCCGGCATCTACCCCACGAACCTCAAACACGGATTCGAGCGGCTCGCATGCGACTGAACGGCTGGGACTGGACGGTGCTGGCGCTGTACGGACTGCTCTGCATCGCGGTCGGGCTGGCGGTGATGCGCCGCGCCGGTCAGGGCCGCGCCGAGTTCTTCCTTTCCGGGCGCAGGCTGTCGTGGTGGCTCCTGGGGGTGTCCCTGGTGGCCACGACCTTTTCGACCGACACGCCGAACCTCGTCACCGATCTCGTGCGCACCGGCGGCGTGAGCCAGAACTGGGTCTGGTGGGCTTTCGCGGTCACCGGGTTGTGCACCGTGTTCTTCTACGCCAAGCTGTGGCGGCGCTCCGCCGCGCTCACCGACATCGCATTCTACGAGTCACGTTACTCTGGCAAGCCGGCCGCCTTCCTCCGCGGTTTCCGGGCGATCTACCTCGGCGTGTTCTTCAACGTGATGATCATGGCCTCGGTCAACCTCTCCGCGACCAAGATCGCCGGCGTGATGCTCGGCTGGGATCGCGCGACGGCGGTCCTCGTCGGCGGCGCCGTCACCGTGGTCTACGCGGCAAGCTCCGGGCTGTCGGGGGTTGTCCTGACCGATTTCGTCCAGTTCCTGATCGCGATGGTCGGGGCGGTGTTGGCCGCCGTCGTCGCGCTCCAACTCCCCGAGGTCGGCGGCCTGTCGGGGCTGCTTGCCCATCCCGCAGTGACAGGGCACTTGTCGGTCTTGCCCGACTTCTCCGACTGGACCACGGCGGCCGCGGTCCTGCTCGTGCCGCTCGCGGTGCAGTGGTGGAGCACGTGGTATCCAGGCGCCGAGCCGGGAGGCGGGGGCTACGTGGCGCAGCGCATGCTCGCCGCACCCACCGAGCGCGACGCCATGCGCTCGACTCTGCTGTTCAACGTGCTCCATTACGCGGTGCGGCCTTGGCCGTGGATCATCGTGGCGCTCGCGTCGCTCATCGTCTATCCCGACCTCGCCTCCATCGCTGCCCGGTTCCCCCACATCGACCCGGCGATCGTCCGGCACGACCTGGCCTACTCCGCGATGCTCGTGTACCTCCCACACGGGCTGCTAGGGCTGATGGTCGCCTCGCTCGCGGCGGCGTACATGTCTACGATCAGCACGCACCTCAACTGGGGCGCTTCTTACGCGGTCGAAGATTGCTACCGCCGTTTCGTGGCACCCGACAAGGACGAACGCCACTACGTGACGGTGGGGCGCGTCGTCACGGTGGGATTGATCGTGCTCGCTTCGGCAGTGTCGCTCTGGCTCCACAACTCTTACCAAGCGTTCCAGATCCTGCTCCAGATCGGCGCCGGGACCGGATTGATCTTCCTGCTACGCTGGTTCTGGTGGCGGATCAACGCGTGGAGTGAGATCGCGGGGATGGTGATCTCCTTCCTGGTCGCCGTGTACTTCCAGTTCGTGCACACGGCGCTCGGGTTGGCGCCGCTCGCCCCGACGCTCCAGCTCGTGATTGGCGTCGCTATCACCACCGTCGGGTGGCTGGCCGTGACCTTCGCGACGCCGCCCACCGACCGCGCCACCCTCCAGACGTTTTACGACCGCATTCGGCCCATGGGCCCAGGCTGGAGCCGCGCGGTGACGACCCGGCCGGCGACCGCTGGGGAAAGCGTGACCGCCGCGTTCCTGTGTTGGTTCCTGGGCGTCGCCCTCATCTACGCGGCGTTGTTCGGCACGGGATACCTGCTGTACGGGAAGCCAGTGCCGGCGCTCGTGTGCTTGGTGGTCGCGGGCGCGGCGGCGTGGGGACTGTTCCGCGCGCTGCCGCGGGTCGGGTTCGAATGACCCCGTCGTAGACCCTTGGGGGTTCGGAGGTCGCTGCCCCGTTATAGGGGCATGCACCTCGATGACCAGCCTCTCTATCTCCTCCTAGACCGCTACCTGGCCGGCGAGGCGTCGGCCAACGATGCGGAGGCCGTGCGCCAGTGGCTCGCGGAAGACCGCGAGCACGCTGTGCTCCTTGAAGATCTGCGGCTCGTGAGGCGCATCGCAGCGGAGCGACCACCGGCGAGTGGTGTCGACGCGGCTTGGGCGGGCGCGGTCAACGCCCTCGCCGTCGCCCCGAAGCCGCGCGCATCGCGGTGGTTGCTCGTGACGGCGCTGGCCGCCGCGGCGACTGTCATCGCGCTGATCGGGGGAGCCACGCTGCTGCGGCGGGCGCCCGACTGGAAGGAGCGCACGACAGCCGCCGCACAGCGCGCCGTCGTCCGCCTGCGTGACGGCACGCAGCTCACCCTCGCCCCTCGGAGTCGCGTGCGCTACAGGGCCGACTACGGCTCCACGCACCGTGACGTCTATCTCGACGGTCAAGCGTATTTCCAGGTCGCCAAGGACGAGCGGCTGCCGTTCCGCGTGCACACCGCCGGCAGCGTCACCGAGGACTTGGGGACGGCGTTCCTGGTCAACGCATACAGCGATCAGACCGCGACCGAAGTCGTCGTGTCGGAAGGGCGCGTGGCGCTGAGGGGTGCCGATACGACCGCGGCTTCCCGCACGCTGGTGCTCGGCGCCCGCGACCTTGGACGCCTCGATGCGAGCGGCGTCGCGACGCTGCGACGCGACGTCGCGGTCGAGCGCTACCTCGCGTGGACCCGGGGGGTGCTCGCCTTCGACGCTGCACCGCTCGCCGATGTCGCGCGCACGCTCGCGCGCTGGTACAACGTCGACATCCGTCTCGCCGACAGCGCGCTCGCGCAGCGCCGGCTCACGGCGACGTTCGCCAACGAGCCGATCGACCTGGTTGTGAAACGGATTGCGTTGACCCTCGGCATGCGTGTCGAGCGCGATGGGTCTGTGTTCTTGCTTCGTCCCGGGCTGAGAGCCCGGGCTCGGCACTGAGTGTGCGCCTTATAAGGGCGCACTCGAGCCGAGCGCGCCCTCTCAGGGCGCGTCAAATCATTCGGGGAGAAGGCTTATGAACCGCGTTGCGTTGTTCTGTCTGGTGCTCACAGGGGCGCTGGCGCTAGTCCCGAACCCCGCCGCGGCGCAATACGACCCGAGCGAAAGCCGGGCCCCGCGATTCCTGCTGGCCATGGCGGAGCGCCGGGAGCCGGTACCGGTTGACCTCAAGCGCTCGTGGGTGCTGCGCCAGCCGCTCTCGCTCGCGCTCGATGGCGTCACGCTCAAAGAGGCGCTGGCGGAGATCTCACGACAAGCGCGACTCAACCTCGTCTATGCCGACGACGACCTGCCCATCCAGGCGACCGTCAATCTGCGTGCGGACCGCATAACGGTGGCCGCGGCGCTGACGGACGTGCTGCTCGACGCGGGCGTCGACATCGTGTTCACGACGGATGGACGCGCCACGCTGGTCAAGCGGCCCGAGGGGCCGGCGGTGCAGCTCGGCTCGATATCGGGGACGGTAACGGCGGTGGAAACGGGCACGCCCCTTGTGCGCGCGGTCGTGAGTGTGGTCGGCACGCGTCTCACGGGCGAGACCGACGCATCCGGCCGCTACGTGATCGCCGGCGTGCCGGTCGGAACGCATCAGTTGCGCGCACGGATGTTGGGATATTCGCCCGTCGATACCGCTGTCCTCGTCGAGGAAGGGCAGGAGGCGGTCATGAACTTCCAGCTCAAGGCGCAGGCCATCGAGTTGGAAGCAGTCGTGGCGGTGGGATACGGCGAGAAGCGCAGAGAGGACCTCACAGGAGCCGTGGGCACCGTGAGCTCTAAAGCGCTGGAGGCGCGCCCGATCACCAACACAATAACGGCGCTGCAGGGGGCCCTGCCTGGATTGGTCGTGCAACGGTCCGGCGGACAACCGGGCGTCGAAGACTTCGATCTGAATCTGCGAGGGGTCTCGACGGCCAATGGCGGGGATAACAACGCAGCAAATAGTCCGCTGGTATTGATCGACGGTGTTCCAGGAAAACTCGATCTGCTGAACCCCTCCGACATCGAATCGATCACGGTTCTGAAGGATGCCGCGGCCTCGATCTATGGCGCGCGCGCAGCCGACGGGGCACTGCTGGTCACGACAAGGCGCGGCGCGCGTACGGCGCCCGTTTTTACTTACAGCAACAACGCGGCGGTCACGCATTTGACGGGGTTGATGGAGACGCCGAACAACTATCAGATGGCGCTGATGGATAATGAGGCGAACATCCACGCCGGAAACGTACCGATGTATACGCCGGATCTGCTGAACCGCGTGCGCATCGGCGATCCGAATCCCATCCCGCATCCGGTCTACGCCAGCCAGGGATGGATGCTCTTCTTCACGAATACCGATTGGCACAAGGCCCTGTTTGAAAACGGCTCCCAGCAGAGGCATATGCTCTCGGTCTCCGGCGGCAGCCAGAACTCGAGCTATTACGTCTCCGCCGGCTTTTCCGATCAGGAGGGCGTGATCCGCTACGCGAATGACAACAACAAGCGCTATCAGCTCAGGCTGAATTACGATTACGACTTTTCCCGCCGCGTGCGCTTGGAATCACGCCTCGGTCTCGAGAATCAGGACCGGTCGGACCTCGGCGGTCTCAGCCACGCGTCCTGGTGTAGCTGCCCCTGGGTAATGGTAGAAGGCATCTGGGGTATGCCGAATCACCCCATCTATACGCCAAGTGGACGGCACTTTTTTGCGCAGGGAGGTTGGAGGAACGCCGTCGCTCAGGCGAAGGAAGCCGCCACCGCCACGTTCGCCACACGAGAGCTCAATACCAATTTCAAGCTGATCGTTGAGCCAATGGACGGACTGAAACTGAATCTCCAGTCTGGCATCAGTTACCGGTCGAACACCAACGACGATATCGCCAGAACCTTCCCGTTGTATCAGTGGAATGACAGCACGATCCAGTATTACGACATCTCTGCATCCGGCAGGAGCTGGGTTGATCGGTACGATGCGACCAATATCCATCGCAATTACGTCGGGTACGCGCAGTATAGCAAAACGATTGCCGACCGCCACGCGCTCGAGATCATGGCAGGGGTCTCCCACGAAGACGACGACGTGGATTGGCTCAATGCCGGGCGGTACGATTTCACGAGTCCGGGAGCGTGGGGACTCAATCTCGGCTCGACCGCTGACATGTGGACCGGCGGCGGTGGCTCGCAGTGGGCGATTCGGTCGCTCTTTTCGCGCGTGAGTTACGGGTTCCGCAACAAATATCTGTTGGATGCGACGGTCCGGTACGATGGGAGCTCGCGTTTCGCCCCCGAACACCGCTGGGGATTCTTCCCCGGCGTGTCGGTAGCATGGCGCCTTTCTGAAGAACCGCTTGTTCGTCGTCGCCTCGGAGCGTCGGATGACCTCAAGCTCCGCTTCTCCTACGGCAGGAACGGCAATCAAGAAGGCATCAATCTCTACGATTACTTGCAGCTCATCAGTATTGGCCGAGGCTACTACTATCCGTTCGGACAGGGCGGCCAGGATCAATCGGCGTTCCTGTCGGGGATGGCTTCCCAAGCCCGGACGTGGGAGACGATCGCCACCACCAACGTCGGCCTCGACGCCACGCTTCTGTCCTCTCGGCTCGAGGTGTCGTTCGACTATTTCGTCAAACGCAACCAAGACATGCTCGTCCCAGTGACGTACCCCGATCTGCTGGGCGCGGACCCGCCGTTCTCCAACGCTGGGCAGCTCAAGGCCTGGGGCTTCGAGAGCGCTGTTGGCTACCGCGGCCAGGTTGGCGGGTTGCAGTACTCGGCTCGGCTGTCGCTCAGCGATGCGCAGAACAAAGTTGTGAACTACGGTGGGCAGGACACCTACGTGCTGGGCTATAACCGGATCCGCCAGGGCTACCCGATGGACACCTACTTCGGGTACGTGTTCGATGGGGTGATTCGCACGCAGGCCGAGTTAGATGCCTACCGGTACGTTAATGGGGACCCCGGCCAACCCAGGGAGGGCGTGCCCACCAACATCGCGATCGGCGATGCGAGGTTCAAGGATGTAAACGGGGACGGAAAGATCAGTCTCTACGGCGATCAACCCGGACAGGATGGTGATGTCGTCAATCTGGGCAATCTCGCGCCCCGCTATACCTACGGGATGAATCTGAGCGCGTCGTGGAAACGCCTGGATCTTGGTGTGTTCTTCCAGGGTGTCGGCAAACGGACGCTGTTCCGAGAAGGCGACTACCGGATGCCGTGGAGCGATTGGTGGCGCCAGCCTCCGCTCTTTTACTTCAACCAGACGTGGAATGAAGATCGTCCCAACGCTCCCTATCCGCGACTCTCGCATGGCGATATTCGCTTCTGGAACTATCAGCCCTCATCGCTGCAGCGGATCAATGGCGCATACGTGCGGTTGAAGAATCTCCAGGTTGGATTCACTCTGCCCGAACGTCTTATCGCGCGCGCTCGAATGACACACGCGAGGGTGTACTTCAGCGGATTCGATCTTTGGGAGAAGCACCACGTCAAAGGCGGCTGGGATCCAGAGTCGCCGCCACAAGGCTACAACTATCCATTCCAGCGCATGTATTCGTTCGGCATGGACATCACCTTCTAATGGGGCGCCCATTCATGAACCGGCTCACTGTCGCATATACCGGCGCCCTCCTTATGCTGGCGCTGGGCTGCAAGGACCTGACTCTCGGCCCGAAGGATCAAGTCTCGGACGCGTCGTTCTGGAAGAGCCCGGACCAGTTCAAGCTGGCGGCCAATGACTTCTATTTCAGCCTCCAGGGCGCCCACAACTACACCGAGCTCAATTCGGACATTGCCACCGGCAGCGGCAGCTCGGAAATGACCTCGATGAGTAACGGGTCATATCTCCCGCAGGCTAATTCCGCCGTGTGGACAGACTCGTACGCGGGTATCCGGGCCACAAACTATCTGCTGCAAAAGGCCCAGGAATCGGGTCTCGGGTCACAAGTCGATCGCTGGGTTGGGGAGGCGTTGTTCTTCCGGGCCTATCATTACTGGAACCTGGTGAAGTCGTACGGCGGGGTTCCGTTGCTGGACAAAGTGCTCGACCTCTCTTCGCCGGAGCTGTATACAGCCCGATCGACCCAGCAGGAGATCATCGATTTCATTCTCGCCGACCTCGACAATGCCGTCGCGAAACTGCCCAAGCAGAGTCAGTTGGCGGCGGAGGAGATGGGGCGGGTGACGCAAGGCGCGGCACTCGCGCTCAAAGCGCGCGCCGCGCTGTATCAGGGAACGTGGCTCAAGTATCACAACGAGGGCTCCCCGACGGCAATGCTGAACGCTGCCGTCACTGCCGCGGACCAGCTCATCACCTCGGGCGAGTACCAGCTGTACAAGGGGAAGGGCGCGGAGAGCTACAAATACCTCTTCATCCTGGAGGGCGACGACAGCCCCGAGGTGATTCTGGCCAAGCGGTATTGGGCCGGCCGCGCTACGCACAACTGGACGCGCGAACTCTGGTTCAATTACATGATCCCTACCAAAAAACTGGCGGACATGTACCTGGCGACCGATGGGTTACCCATTACGAGCTCGCCGCTGTTCAAGGGGTACGATTCGCTGAGGACTGAATTCGCCAACCGGGACCCCCGTATGGCGATGACATTCGTCGTCCCGGGCGACTCCGTCTTCCAGGAGAATGGGTTCCAGCCCGTCTTTCCGGGCTTTTCGGGCAGTAACGCGAGCCGCACCGGTTACATGGTGCGCAAATTCCTCGATGAGACCGTCGAGGCGACGCAGTTCAACGGCGAGTACGACTTCAAGGAGTTTCGCTACGGCGAAGTGCTGTTGATCCGCGCCGAGGCACTCTTTGAGCGGGACGGGTCGATCGCGGATGCCGACCTGAACGGGACGATCAATCTGCTGCGCGATCGAGTTGGCATGCCTGACACCACCAACCTGACGAACGGCTTCGTAACCGCCCACGGGTTGGACATGCGCACAGAGATCAGGAGAGAGCGTACCGTAGAGCTCGCGTTTGAAGGATTCCGGCGCGATGATCTCAGACGCTGGAAGACCGCGGAAACGGAGATGCCGCAGGCCCTGCGCGGCGTCAAATTTCAGGGGACGGAATACCAATCGAGGTATCCCGGCCTCGTGATCGGGACCGACATCCAAGTCGACGCCGGTGGCTTCGTCGTCTCCGAGCCGGCCAGTGGGCGGCAGTTTCTCCCGAAACATTATCTCGACCCGATTCCGCTGCAGCAGATTCAACTGTCGCACGGCACGCTCACCCAAAATCCGGGTTGGTGATGCGCAGGATTCTGGAAGCCGGTTGTCTCTTGTGTCTGGTGGCCACCGCCGCTCGCGGCCAGGCGCCTCAGCGTCTGTCCCTGGATTCGGTCAAGGTCTCGCAGCGTGGGCTGCTGGATCCCACCAAGGTTCCGCACCCGCGGCCCCACTTCGAGCCGGAGTACACGTTCGATAGGCCGACCGATCCAGGGAGGTGGTCCCAGCAGAAGAAGGGCCTCAACGTTTCGTTCGCGTCAACCGATCACGCCTATCTGCGGAGCGAAGTCCCGGACCTGCGGCAGGACTCCCAGGTGTGGGAGGCCACGGGCTGGAGAGGGGAGCGGTTGAATGGCGAGCTGGTGATCTGGTCGCCGGACACGCTCCAACAGATCCGCCTTGCCGCGAGTGATCTGGTCAGCGCGAAGGGCGACACGCTGCGCGACAGCAACCTGCACCTGTATCTCGTTCGCTACGTCGTCTCCAACTATCCCTACAACGCGAACGAAGTGAGCTGCGGGGGCACCGATTCGAACCCGCCGTATCTGATGCCAGACCGGCTGGAACCCGCGGACCGGTTCGACTTGCCGGGCAACTCGGTGCGACCGATCTGGCTGTCGCTCGACATTCCGCCGGGCACGCCCCCCGGACGCTACCAGGGGACTGTCGACGTCTCCTCGGCGCAGGGTCGCGCGACCTTGCGCACGCAGATCACGGTTCAACCCCAGACTCTGCCGCCGCCGCACGACTGGAAATTCCGGCTGGATTTGTGGCAGAATCCGTGGGTGGTCGCGTGGTACTATCACGTCGAGCCGTGGTCCGCCGAGCACAAGGCGCTGTTGCGAAATCACCTCGCGCTGTACGCGAATGCGGGTGGGACATACATCACGACGTACGCCGTGCATTCGCCGTGGTCCGATAATTCGTACATGATCGAAGGGTCCATGATCGAATGGACCAAGCGGGCCGATGGGACCTGGAAGTTCGACTACAACATCTTCGATGACTACGTGCAATTGGCGATGGCGGCGGGCGTGGACCGGGCGATCACCGTCTACACGCCGCTGCCGTGGGGCAACCGCTTCCGCTACCTCGATGAGAAATCAGGGAATTACGTGTACGAGTCCTGGGCGCCCGACTCCGCGCAGTTCGGGTCGGTGTGGAACGCGTTTCTCACCGATCTCAAGGGTCATCTGGAGCAGCGCGGCTGGTTCGATCGGACATACCTCGGGATCAATGAAAACGAGATGCCGTTCACGCTCGCCGCGATCCGCGTGATCCGGGCGCACTCTCCGAAATGGAAAATCACGTACGCCGGCAACTGGCATGCGGAGCTGGACTCGCTGCTGGATGACTACTCGCCCATCATCACGGCGGAGCCGAGCCAACCGGAGCTGAAAGCCCGAACGGCCCGTGGACGCACGACGACGTACTACTTGTGCTGCACGCCGCAGAAGCCCAACACATTCGTGTTTTCGCCGCCGATCGAAGGACGCTATATCGGCTGGTACGCCATGGCGTATGGCTATGACGGCTTCTTGCGCTGGGCGTACGATGCCTGGCCGGCGGATCCGGTGCGTGACGCCCGCCACTCGTTATGGCCCGCGGGCGATGAGTTCATGGTCTATCCTGGAGGGGGGAGCAGCGTCCGCTTTGAAAAGATGCGCGAGGGGATCGTAGACTACGAGAAGATCCGGATCCTCCGGGACCTGGCGTCCCGGTCCACGAATCGCGATATCCAACGCCAAATGCGCACGCTCGACGATCACCTGCGCACGTTCGTCGGCGATCGCGACTACTACAAGCGGACGTACGACGAGACGAGGATCACGGACGCCGTCCAAAAGGGCCTGCGAATGCTGGAGGCGCTGAGCGACCGGCTTGCGCGTTAATGACGTCGCCTGTGCTGAGGTGCAAGACTCTGTCGCCACCCACGAGGTGACCTCGGCCGGGCCCATCCCGACAGCGTTCGATCCGAACGGTGTCTATCCGTACATCAGCTATGTAGCAACCTCCCACCGACCGGTACCAAAACAGTACCGGTTCATTGTGTTGGAAAACGAGCGACTCCGAGTCACTATTTGTCCCGACCTCGGCGGGAAAGTCACTTCCCTCATTCATAAGGAGTCAGGCAGAGAAGTCCTGTACACGCCGGGCGTCATCAGGCCGGTGCGAATCCTACCGCGCTTCGCGTTTGTGGCCGGCGGGATTGCCGTGAGCTTTCCCATTTCGCACTCCCCCACCCAGAACGAGCGGGTCCTCTCCCGAATCGATCGAAGCGGCGAGCGAGTCTATGTCAGCTGCGGCGAACGGGAATTGCGCTTTGGCATGCAGTGGTCAGTGGAATACTCGCTCGGGGCCCGCGAGGATTTCCTGACGCAGCGCGCCGTGTTTCATAATCCCGGAACCTCTCCATATCCCTGGATGTCGTGGTCGAATGCGGCGTTGCCCTCTGCTCCGGATACGGAATTTCACTTTCCGAGGGGTGAAGTGCTGCGCCACGCGTCGACGCTTGCGACCATCGATTGGCAGCAATCGGGTGCGAGACGGGAATCGGATGTCATGGAGATGACGGGCTATTTCTGGAAGACGAGGGACGCGAATGCCTTTGGCGCCTTTACACCGTCACTCGGCGCCGGTCTCTATCACCTTGCCGACGAGAAGCTGGCGCCGGGAATGAAACTCTGGAGCTACGGCGTCGGCCAGGACCGCGATTGGGCGACGCTCGGTACCTCCCGGCGCGAGGCCTACATCGAGATCCAGGGTGGACCGATCAGTGATCAGGCAACGAAGCTGCTGTTGCAACCTGGCGAGACACGCTGGCACGTAGAGTACTGGCTTCCCTCCGCCCAACCGTTGGAGATCCACACGCTCAAGGTGCCCGCGGTGTCGCTACGGCCAGTCGGCGACGTGCCACGCTTCGATTGGGCACGGCAGCGGGACGTCCAGGTATGGATCGATCTGGTGAGTGCATATGAAAACAAGGGGCGCCTCCCAGAACCACCCGACGCGAAGGAGTGTCTCTGGGCCCCTTCCGGTATGGAAGAGTTGGATCGTGCGTTTGAGTGGGCCATAGGGAAGACAGGGGAAGGAACGGCCGACAGTTGGAGATTTCATTTCGGAGCTTGGTTGGCAGGCAGAGGACGAGCCGACGCCGCCATCCGAGTCCTCTCCGCGAGCAACCTCGGCGTGGCCCAGGCGTTGCTCGCCCGCCTGCTGAGGTTGAAAGGCGATGTCCGCGGCGCCGCGCGGGCGGTGGGCTCCATTCGCGAACCATGGTTGGAGGTACACCCCCAGATCATTGTCGAACGCGACGAGGTGCTCCGCGGCGTGGGACCAGCAACGCTCGCCGAACGGGAGCAGTGGTTGACCAGAGTCGGCGCGGCTGAGGACGAATGGGTAGCCGAGAGGCGGGTACAGCTACTAATCGATAAAGGCGAGCCGCAAAAGGCGAAGCAACTGCTGCTCTCGACCTCGTTTCAAAAGGTGCACCAGCGGTACGTCCGAACGGAGCTGTGGAATCAGATCTGCCGACAACTCAACGAACCGTGTTCGCCAGCTCCTCGAGAACTCGGCGAAGATCGGTTGGCCAGATTTGGGGCGTACCGGGAGTTTGCGTGACGAGTCGGATGCGCCCAGGAGGACTCGAACCCCCAGCCTCTTGATCCGTAGTCAAGCGCTCTATCCAGTTGAGCTATGGGCGCGTTTACTGCAAGGTTATCAAGGACGGTGGAGGTTGGTGGAAGATCTGGAGGTTGAAGAACCTTCACCAACCTCCACCAACCTTGACCATCCTCCACAACCTCCCGTCGGCCAGACGGCCAGTGGGCGGTACAAGACTCGAACTTGTGACCTCCACGATGTCAACGTGGCGCTCTAACCAACTGAGCTAACCGCCCCTAACTGCTAGCCGCCTGAGACGCCGAAGACGCCGCAGCCGCTGAGGAGATACGAGTTGGACGATTCAAGGGGTGAGGTGAAAGGTGCGAGGACAACCTCAGCACTCGTCCCTACAATCCACTCAGCGTCTCAGCGTCTCGGCGTCTTTTTTATTGTAGTAGCGGGGGTGGGATTTGAACCCACGACCTCCGGGTTATGAGCCCGGCGAGCTACCAGACTGCTCCACCCCGCGTCGCTGTATTTCGGATTGCGGATTTCGGATTGCGGATTGGTTGGTGATCTGACGTGCCGTCACAATCCGCAATCCGCAATCGCCAATCCGCAATCGGCAGAGCGGGAAACGGGACTCGAACCCGCGACCCCAACCTTGGCAAGGTTGTGCTCTACCAACTGAGCTATTCCCGCGTGCTTCGAACGCCCTAATGTAACCACTCCACAACGACTTAGACTAGCCTTCCTTCGCGGCTCGGCGGCTCAAGGCGTCTCGGGCGTCTAGCCGTTTATGGAGGCGAGGGGGATCGAACCCCTGACCTCGTGAATGCCATTCACGCGCTCTCCCAACTGAGCTACGCCCCCCTTATATTGCCGCCCCGAATTGGCCTCACCCGTCAGACGGGAACACGGCATCTTATCGGCGCGTTCATGCGGTGTCAAGCGATTTTCCGCTTGTTTTTTGAACATTTTCGCAGCCTCCGCGTACTACAGAGCACCAAATAGGGCGACCCAATGCCGCGCACTCGTAAAAAGCCGCGCACTCGTAAAAAGATGAAAGCACCCGCGCCCGCGCCGAAGGCGAAGGCGAAGGCGAAGGCCGCGCCCGCACCCGGCGCGCAGGGCGAACGCCGGGTCGCGAAGCGCCGCGGTCGGCGCCGGGGTCTGCTCACGGGCCTGGGGCATCACGAGCACGAGCGTGACATCCTCGATCAGTACCTCCACGAGGTCTCCAAGACTCCGCTGCTGACGCAGAAGGAGGAGATCGCGCTCGCCCGCAAGGTTCGCGCGGGCGATCAGGAGGCAATGCAGGAGCTCGTCAAGCGCAACCTGCGCTTCGTGATTTCGGTCGCCAAGAAGTACCAGAACCGCGGACTGCCGCTCACCGATCTCATCGGCGAGGGCAACGTCGGCCTGCTCACCGCCGCACGCAAGTTCGATCCCGATCAGGGCGTGAAGTTCATCTCCTACGCCGTGTGGTGGATCCGCCAGGCGATCCTCGCCGCGCTCGCGCGGCAGGGCCGCACGGTGCGCGTGCCGCTGAACCGGACCGCCGATCTCTCCCGCATCGTGCGGACGGCGGAGTATCTGCGCCAGACGTTGCGCCGCGAGCCGACCCCGGAAGAGATCGCCGATGCGACCAAGCTGTCGCTCGAGGTCGTGCAGTCGCTCGCCGCCCTGAACACGGGCGACGTGCGGCTCGACGCACCGCTCGATCCCGATGGCGATCGCTCGCTCATCGAGCGCTTCATCGCCGAGGACCTGCCGGACACGGAAGATCAGGCGATGGATCGCTTCCTGTCGGACGAGATCGAGCAGGCGCTCAATACGCTGCAGCGGCGTGACGCGAAGGTGCTGCGGCTCTATTTCGGTCTCGACGGCGGACGCGAGCACACGCTGGAAGAGATCGGCGGAATGCTCGGCGTCACGCGAGAGAGGGTCAGACAACTTCGCGATCGGGCGCTCAAGAGACTCCGTGATGGGGATGTCGGAAAGGCCCTCGCGAGCTTCGCTGCATAGCACCTCGTTGATAGAAGGCGCCAAGACGCGAAGACGCCTGAGTGGTTTGTAGTTCGACAGCGGCCAGTGAAGCAACTGGCCGCTGTTTGCTATGGACCACTCAGGCGTCTTGGCGCCTTAGCGTCTTCTAGTGACGGGGTGCTGGTGACTGTAGTTTCTTCAGCCGTGATTCAGTCCGTAGGCCGCCGCTCCATCTCTGCGATCGAAGCAGTCGGGCGCGTCGGCCACTTCGCGATGGACACAGTGCGCGCGCTCCCCGACGTCCGGACGTGGGCGCGGCCGGCCATCGTCCAGATGCGCCGCATCGGCGTGGACTCGATCCCGGTCGCGTTGTTCATTGCGGCGTTTACGGGCGTGGTCCTCGCGCTCCAGGCATCCTACACCTTCACCGGTGCGGTCCCGCTCTACTTCGTCGGCACGCTCGTCGGCAAGACGATGATGCTCGAGCTGGGGCCGGTGATCTGCGGTCTTGCGCTCGCCGGGCGGGTGGGGGCCAGTATGGCTGCCGAGCTCGGCACCATGAAAGTCACCGAGCAAGTGGACGCGCTCGAGACGTTGGCGTACGATCCCCAGAGCTATCTCGTCCTTCCGCGCGTGATCGCGGGCACCGTGATGTTTCCGATGATCATCGCGTTCGCCATGGCAACCGGCATCGTAACCGGGTGGCTCACGAGTCTCGCGTTGCTCGACCTCTCGACGCCGGATTTCTTGAAGGGCCTCAAGCTGTTTTACCAGTTCAAAGACGTGTGGTTTGGGCTGTTCAAGAGCTCGACCTTCGGCTTCACCATCACCGGCGTGGGATGCATCGTCGGTCTGGCAACGCGCGGTGGGGCCGAGGGGGTGGGGAAGAGCACTACCCGCGCCGTCGTCTACTCCGCCGTGCTGATCCTGCTGCTCGATGCGTTCTGGGCCGTCGTGCTCTTGTGATCGAGTTCCAGGATGTGCACAAGGCGTTCGGCGACAAGCCGGTGTTGCAGGGCCTGTCGCTGAAGATCCGGGACGCCGAGACAGTGGTGATCATCGGGTATTCGGGAACGGGCAAGAGCGTGGCACTGAAGCATATCGTCGGCCTGTTGCACCCCGACGCCGGCGACGTCATCGTTGACGGCCAAGCGGTGTCGACGTTGGACCGCGATGGCCTGACGGCGCTGCGTGAGGGGATCGGCTATGTGTTCCAGTTCGCCGCGTTGTTCGATTCGCTGACGGTGGCGGAGAACCTGGCGCTGGGTCTGCGCCGCCGCCGCGTGTCAGCCGATGAAATC
>DASYRZ010000027.1:0-31210 GCA_036003865.1 Gemmatimonadales bacterium
CGCGCTCGAACACCGCCGCCGGCTCGAAGAGGACCTTGAAGACGTCGAGAAACGCGCCGCTCCCGCCGCCCTGCTCGACTTGAGGTTGCTGAATCCCCGCGCCCATCGGGACTCCGGTGAAGGTCGGCGCAGAATATAGACGGGGAAACGGGAAACGGGAAACGGTTGACCCGTTCCCGTTCCGTCGGCGCTGCGACACCTCAGCGGTTTGGGAGCTGTCCCCAGAATACCACTACGGGGCGTTGCCTGTCGGCGATCATGCAGCCGCTGATTGGGAACCGCGTATTGCGGAATGCCGGAAGCAGTCGCACTAGGTCATCGGCGCATGATCGATGGCCTGGCTCCAGCGTTCCCGAGGCGTGCGCGATCAGCCGATTATCCGAATCCACGATCAAGCCGATAGCGTTTCCCGCTCCGGCCAACGCGGCGGGCTCAGACTGCTGAGCGAGGGCACGCAACGCATCATCTCGCTCCTTCCATCGCAATTGTTCGAGCGTCCGCTCCAGGTGCAATCTGATGCCGCTGTCCGCCTGAATAGTACTGAGGGCCATGTTCGGCTGCAGTCGCCGCGCCTGCTCGCGGACCTCGTTTAAGCGATCCTCCAAGCTCGGCATCGTGTCCTGTGGCCCCGGATCGTGATGCAGCGAGATGACCCGCACGTTGTCACGGACAATCCCCTGCAAGGCGCTGCGATCCACGACTACCCAGCCATCGTGGTCCAAGTCGTACGCCGTAAAGGCCCGCCGGAGATCGGTGGCGCCGATTTGATCGTGTCCCCGCTGCGTCAACGTCGCCTGATATACGCGGAGCTTGGCATCGTGAATGAGGTAGGCGTCCAGCGCCGGACCGTTAGGATCGCCGAGCGTCGGGAAGAACTGGCGGATATTCTCACGTAGCCAGGATGCTTGTTGTGCCGCGATCCGGTCGCTGGCTGGCTCTTGGGCCATCGCCTGCTTCGGAACCAGCGGCCGCGGTGCTTCGCAAGCGCCCACAATCGCGCCTATCGCGACGATCATTGCGGCTGCGACGCCCGCCCAGCGCCAGCGCGGGACACGCGCGAGCATGCGCCGAATGCGCGATTCAAGGAAGGAGCTTGGCTCGCCGAACGCCGCGACGCCGAGGACGTGCACGCTGCGCCGGCCACCGACGCGGAGCAACAGCTCGCCGTATGCCGGAGCGGAGCGACCCTGGGCGAGCACCCGCGCATCGCAGTCGATTTCGACCGCGAGCCGCAGCCGCCGCCACTGCCACCAGAGCGCGAGATTCCAGGGCGCCACCAGCACGGCCACGAGCGCCGCCGTGAGCAGCGCAGGATCCCCAGCGCGGACGTGTTGCTCCTCATGCGCCAGCATCAACTCCCGCTCCCGCTCCGAGAGCCGCAATGCCCATTCGGGCAGCACCACCCGCGGTGACCACAACCCGACGACCGCCGGACCGGCGTCCGGCGAGACGAGCACCTCTCGACCATCGACCGCCGCCGTGCGCCACCCGCGGCGCAGGGAAATCAGGCGTACCGCGCCCGTGGTGACGACGAGCAGCATGGCGATCGACCCGAGCGCCCACGCCCAGCGAAGCGGCGCGTCGAGATCCGCTAGAGAGAAAGGCGGGGGGGGAGGTTGGTGAAGGTTGGTGAAAGTTGGCGAGGTTATTTCCGTCGTCGAGCTCGGTGATGATTGAACCGCTGGTGCAATTGGGACCACGAACGTGGCGAACGCATCGGGGCGCAGCCAGGCAGCCGCTGGGACCACGTACGAGCCTACGAGCGCGACAACCCAGGCCCAACGAGTAGGCCGGCCGGCGAGATGAAGGCCTCGCTCGAGGGCGAAGCCCACCACGACAAAGATCACGCCGATTCCCACGCAATACAGCATCCAGACGGCGATCACTTGGCACCTCCCCTGAGGCGCACCTCGAGAAGCTTGCGCAGCCGGCGCAGCTCCTCATCGCTCAGATTCTTGTCGGAAACGAGATGGGTCATCAAGAGCTCGGGCGAGCCCTGAAACACCTTTTCGACGAGCCGACGCAGCGCGGTGCGGCCGGCGGCGTCGCGCTGGACCAGCGGCTCGTAGCGGTGCGCGCGCCCTTCGCCGGTATGCCCGACATACCCTTTTTGCTCGAGCGTGCGCAGGACCGTCAGCACGGTGGTATAGGCGAGCTTGTCGGCGAGCTGTTCGCGTACCTCCGCGACCGTGGCATCGCCCTTCTCCCAGAGCACACTCATGACGTCCAGCTCGCGATCGGTGAAGGCAATCCGCATGGGTCCCCCGCCAGCTACTAATGTTGTAGTAGTAATACCCGGCGCGTTCCCGATTGTCAACTAGAGATCTAGTAGGTGGAGGCAGGGATGAAGGGCTCATCCGTCCTTCAGGACGGGCGTCCTGGCCGAGCCGGTCCTTCAGGACACGGTACCAAACCGCTCCTAGCCCCTTTCGGGCGTCGGAGGAGGCGTGTAGGCTTGAACAGAGCCTGACAATGCTCCCTTCCCTTGCGGTAACGGCCGCCCTGCTTCTGCAGGCAACGGGGACTCAACACCCCGCTCGCTCAACGCCTGCGCCCGACCCCGTTCGGATCTGGCGCGCCGACTCTACCGCCTATGTGACGCTGCGAGAGCCGGGGAATCTCCTGGTGATGCACGTCGACGCGTTCGGTCGCATCCAGGTGCTCTTTCCCGCGGGTCCCGACGACGACGCGGGCATGCTGAAAAACGACACGCTCGTTGCCATCCCGCTGCCACCGGCCGCGGAGGGCAACCCGGCGACGTTCATCGCCGTGCGGTCGCGCTGGCCGTTCGAGTTCGCGGCGCTGCGTGAGGGTTCTGCGTGGAGCTACGACGAGGCGCTACTCCTCCAACCGACTGCCGGCGACCCGCTCGGCGCGCTGCTCGACATCGCCGACCGCGTGACGGACGGGCGCCCCTACGATTACGCCGAGGCAACCTATTCTCGCGCGGGAACCGTTGTGGCGCGCGGGCCGGTGGTGCCGCCGCAGGTCTGCCTGAGCTGCGTGCGCCGCGGGACGGCCGTTGCGGAGGTGTCTCGCGGGCCGATCCAGACCACCTCGGTGGACTGCTCGAACGCATCGCTCACGAATTCGGTATGTGGCGTGACCAACGGCAACATCTCCATTACGAGCACGCCGGCCCCCGCCCCCGCCCCCCCCGCACAGGTCGTCTATCAGACGGCGCCCACGGTCTACGTGCCATACTTTGTGCCAATCGTGGTAGATGACGGGCTGCCGTTCGTGCATAATCCGCCCCGCCCCCAGATGCCGCCTCCCACGCCGTCGTCTCTCGCTCAGCCATCGAGGGGTGCGGCGTTCCCGAACGCGCCGAGGCTACTCGTGCCGTCCAGCTCCGACCTGCGGACGCTCACGAGCAGGCGCCACTAGCAAGCGCAGAAAACGGAAAACGGGACACGTGGTGAGTGTCCCGTTTCCCGTTGTTAGTGGAGGCGCGGGGAATTGAACCCCGGTCCGAGCATGACTCCGATACCGCTCCTACGTGCGTAGACTAGGCTTTGGTGGTCTCGCCGCCTCGGCGCCTTGTCAGCCCTGGCAGCGACGAGCCTCTGAAATCTCTCGCGGCACTCGTTGAGGCCCCAAGTGCCACCAGCCCGACTTTGCGATACGTGAGCGCCGCCTCAGGCGGGCTGCCACTCACGCAGGTGCGTGAAGCCGAAGCTTACGCAGCCAGAGCCAGTTCAGAATTGGCTTGTGTATAGTCCCAGTTGATTTACCAGGTGACTGAGAACCTGGGCACGCAACAGTACCCTCGCCAAACCCGTCGAAGCCTGTCGCCCCCTCGCGACGCAAGGTAACCGGGGAGATCCCCATTTTCAACGATAACGCCTCAGCAGGCTGGGCCTCCTCAGGCGCGCTCCACGCGGTTGCGGCCGCCCTGCTTCGCGCGGTAGAGCGCGGCATCCGCCGCGGCGGGCAGGTTCAAGACATCACCCACCAATTCGGGACACGACGCGATCCCGCACGACGTCGTCAACGGATAGACGGAGCCGCTCCAGGTGAGCGGCTTCTCGGCGACGGAGCGCCGAATGCGCTCCGCCACTTCCATACCTTCCCGCAAGGGCGTGCGCGGCAACCAGACCGCGAATTCCTCGCCGCCGATCCGCGCCACCAGGTCCCCGTCGCGAACCGCGGCCTCGAGCAGGCGCGCGACGTGCTTCAAGGCCGCGTCGCCCGCCGGATGGCCCAATGTGTCGTTCAGCTTCTTGAAGTGATCGAGATCGACGTAGATGAGCGTGGCGTTTTCACTGGCGCCGCGCGCCGCCGCTCCCAGCGCCCGCTCGAATTCGCGCCGATTGCGCAGGCCGGTGAGCGGATCGACCACGGCCCGGCGCTCGGCTTCGTGCACCGCGCGTGCCGCCGCGATCCGCGGGCCGAGATCCGAGAGCAGCGGACTGAGATCGTCGAGCAATGGCGCGTCCGGATCGAGCGGTGGTCCCAGGAGAACGAACGCGCCCACCGCGATCGAGCCATCGAGCAGGGGATACGCGGTGCCGGCCCGGTCACTGCGACGCCGCTCCGGAACGCCGGCGCCGAACACATCTACGACGCCCCGCGTGGCCACGGGAATGGCGGTCGCGATGGCTCGCGCGACCGCGGAATCGGCGGCGAGCTGCAGTCCGGCAAGCCGGCGATCCGCGGCACCGGACACCGCCGCAATCCGAGGCTGGTCCGCGCCGGCGACGACGAGGGCGACGGGACGATGGGTGAGTTGCTCACCCAGCTCGACCGCGGCACGCGCGATTCCCTCGAGCGTCTGTGCACTGGCGACCAGGCGCGAGACACGGCTCGCCACGATGCGGGCGCGCGGCAGACCGCTCTGCTCCTCGGCGAGCCTCATCCCTGCGACAAAGCGGCGCAACGCCGCGGCGATCGCATCGGTGAGTGTCGCCGCATGGCCGGCCCCATCCAACGCGAGTCCCGCGGCGTACGGAAAATCTCCGACCGCGACGAATGTGGCTTCCGGATCGCGCACCACGTGCAGGCGACCATCCACCGACGCCAGCTGCACGAGCCCCGCCCCGCGGCGTCGCTGCTCGGAGTCCGTGTCTTCCGTGGTGCCGACCTCGAGCGGACCGTCCGCGACCCCCACAGCCCACCCGGCGCTCGCGCCGTAGGCTTGGCGGAGCAGATCGAGGACCTCGTGGAGCCCAAGCGGCGGCGGTCCGCGGCGGCGCAGGCGCCCGGGACGCCAGCGAATCGTCCAGCCATAGGCGAGCGCGATGCCGCCGGCGGCCGCGAGCACGCCCCATAGCGAGCCGCGCCAGGCGCCGACCAGCGCTGCGCCGAGACCGACGACTTGCAGCGCGAGCGCGATCCAGCGCCGCGTCTGCGCTCGATTACGAATGGTTGATGCGGCTCGCGGCGGCGGCGGCGCCGAATCCGTTGTCGATGTTGACCACCGTGACGCCGGACGCGCAGGAATTCAGCATGGCGAGCAACGCGGCAAGACCGCCGAAGGATGCGCCATATCCGACGCTGGTCGGAACCGCGATAACGGGAACCTTCACGAGCCCACCCACGACACTGGGCAGCGCCCCTTCCATGCCGGCCACGACGATGATGACGCTTGCCGAACGGAGCACGTCGGTCTGCGTCAGGAGACGATGTATGCCGGCGACGCCGACGTCGGTGAGGCGTTCGACGCTGTTCTTGAGGGCGCGCGCGCTCACCGCCGCCTCCTCAGCCACCGCGAGATCGCTCGTGCCGGCCGTGCACACGAGCACGGTGCCCCGTCCGGTCGGGGGCGGCTCTGGCTGCGGCGGGAGGTATGCCGTCCTGCCCAGCTCGTTGATCTCGACTCGCGGAAACCGACGCGCCAGGGCCTGGGCCTGCGAGGCGTCAGCGCGAGTCGCGAGGAAACTGCCGCCGGCCGATTCGAGTCGCTCGGCGATCGCGACCACTTGCCCAACCGTCTTCCCCGGACAGAAGATCACCTCCTGATGCCCCTGTGTGATGGGCCGCAGGTGATCGATCGTCGCGAAGGGCAGCCGCTCGACGTTCATGCGGCAATCAGCGCGGGTCGGGCCAGGTAGTCGGCAAAGATCCTCTCCGCCTCCGCCATCGACTCGATGGCGAAGAGTCGTTGGCGCAGCTCAGCCCCATCGCGCAGCCCCTTCGTGTACCAGCCGAGGTGCTTGCGGAACTCGAGCGCGGTCTTGCGCGTGTCTCCCTGCAACCGCAGCGCGAGGCGGGCATGCTCGAGCGCGGTGGCAAATCGCTCGTCGGGCGTCGGATCAGACCGCTTGGTCCGTCCCTCGAGCAGGTCACGGGCCTGGGCAAAGAGCCAGGGGTTTCCGAATGAACCACGGGCGATCATGACGCCGGCGCACTTGGTGTGATTCCGCATCGCCACGACGTCCTCCGGCGTACGGATGTCGCCGTTCCCGATGACCGGAATCTTGAGTGCTTCGGCGACGGCGGCGATCTCGTCCCAGTTCGCCGCACCCTGATACATCTGGGTGCGCGTTCGCGGATGCAACGTCAGGGCCTGCGCCCCCGCGTCCTCGCAGCGCCGCGCGATGTCGACCGGGTCGCGCACCGTTTCGTCCCAGCCACTGCGGATCTTCACGGTGACCGGCAAGTGGGTGGCATCACGAACCGCGCGGATGATGCCCCGCACCAGGGTCATGTCCTTGAGGCAGCCCGAGCCGCCGTTGTTGCGCACGACTTTCTTCACCGGGCACCCGAAGTTGATGTCGACGAAATCGGGCTGGAACAGCTCGGTCACGATGGCGGCAGCTGTCGCCATGATTCCCGCATCGGCGCCGTAGATCTGGATCCCGATGGGTCGCTCCACCGGCTCAAACCGCATCTCGGCGAGCACTCGTTCGATCCCGAGCGAGATGCCGACCGAGGAGATGAACTCGGACACGACCACATCGGCCCCGTAGCGGCGGCAGATCTGCCGGAACGGAGACTCCGACACGCCCGCCATGGGGGCGAGAAAGAGCGGGAAGTCGCGCCGGACGGAGTACGGAAAGTCCATGCGCTGGAACGTAATAACGCGTTGCGTACGGAGCAACCAAGATTTACCTTTCGCGCGCGAAAATGCGCCTACGCGAGTTCTTTTCGGAAGATGCCATTAAGCTCGAGCTCGAGAGCACCACGAAGGACGCGGTGCTGAAGGAGCTCGTGGGGCTCCTCAAGCTCGATGACAAAGCGCAGGGGATGCTGTTCAAGATGCTGAAGCGGCGCGAGACGCTGGGGTCGACCGGCATCGGACAGCACATCTCGATTCCCCACTGTCGCTCACTGGTCGTGTCGCGGCTGCGGTGCGCGTTTGGTCGCAGCTCGAAGGGGATCGATTTCAAAGCGATCGACGACCAGCCCGTGAACGACTTCTTCCTGATCGTGGCCCCGCCCTTAGAGGTTTCCAACCAGTACCTGCCGGTTCTCGGAAAGATTGCGCAATTCGCGAAGGAGTCTGATGTGCCGGCGCGACTGGCCAAGCTGAAGACTCCGGGTGAGTTTCTGGGGTTGCTCGAGGAGAAGAACATATAACGCGACGCTAGGATAAGGCGACGCTAGAAAACGACGACGCTACGAAACGGCGACTGCCGCATCGAAACGTTCCCTCCCGCATAAGAACGATCCCTGAAAGCCACTCCTACCATCCTATGCTACCACATGGGGGATTTCCGCGATCTCAAAGCATGGCAGGAAGCAAAGTCGCTTGCGACGCTGAGCGCAGCTGCCATCAAGAAGCTGCCGGCGTGCGAACGTTACGCACTTGGCGATCAATGGCGCCGGGCTGCCTATAGCGCGGCGCTCAATCTCGCGGAGGGCAACAGCCGACGCGGTCCTCGAGAATTTCGCCGATACCTCGATATCGCACGTTCGTCACTTCACGAAGTCGAAGGAATTCTGGAATTGGTGGATGCTCTCGGTTATCTGGAACAGGAGGAGCTCCGGGTATTACGCATCAAGCGAGCAAACTGTGCTCGGCTTGTATACGCCTTGCTGCGGAAGATGGACGAGGCTGCCAAGCGCACCTAGCATCGCCCTATCCTAGCGTCGCCTATCCTAGCGTCGTAGTTGCCTAGCGTCGCGGTACCGAACCAGTGTCTCCCGCAGCACGACGAGCCTCCAGCAACGCCTCGCGAGCGGGCGCGAACGAGCTGTCCAATGCCACCGACGCTTCGAGCTGCCGAATGGCCGGCTGCCACATCCTAGCCTTCATATAGTTCTGCGCCAGTTCGAAACGTGGGCCCGTGAGCTCCGGAGCAAACGCGATCGCCGTGAGGAGATAGCGCTCACCGCTGGCCATGCGTCCGGCCGCAAATTCGTCTCTCCCCTCAAGCCACAGGGTCCGATACGAACGAGGGGCTTCGTGC
This sequence comes from Gemmatimonadales bacterium, assembly GCA_036003865.1. Lineage (GTDB taxonomy): Bacteria > Gemmatimonadota > Gemmatimonadetes > Gemmatimonadales > GWC2-71-9 > 20CM-2-65-7. Next base: position 8,355 of record DASYRZ010000027.1, read on the forward strand.
TTCAGAGCTTGATAGTGTGTCTCGTCGTCATGCCACGAGGGGACGCGGGCGATGCTCCGTGCGGCGCCGGCAACGACGGCGATCGCGACGAGCGCGTTCCGCAGCTGCGGTGAACCAATGGCCATCGCGGCGAAGCCGAGCGCGAAGACGACCCCGAACGACGGCAGATAGAGCGTCCGCTCGGCGATCAAGAATTCGCTCGGCATGACCACGTTCGCGACCGGTGAGATCGTGATGACTACCCAGGCGATTCCGATGGCGATCCCGGGAATGGTGCGCCGGGTCCTCCAAGCCAGAATCCCAAGACCGATCCAGAACAGCAGGCCGATCAGGTGCCAAACCGTGAGGTCCGTCGACACGGTCAATTCGCCGGGCGAGTAATCAGCCGAGAGATGCGCCGGGAACAGGAAGAGCCGCCACCACTGCAGCGACAACGCGACCATGGCCCAGGTGCGCTGCAGGATGTTGAGGTGCTCGAGTCCAACGGCCAGCCCACCGCCGTAGAACGTGCGAATCCCGACGAACCCGTGGACGATGAAGTAGCCGAGCAAGGGCAGCGTCGCGGCGACAACGGGCCGCCATGCGGCCCGCAGCGGCGAGCGCCTGGCCATGTAGACGAGTAACACCGCCGCGGGCAATGTGACCGCGATCTCCTTCGATCCAATCGCCAACGCCGCACCGAGTACGACGCCCACGAGATACCGACGGTGCTGCTCGGCACGCATCGCGCACAGCAGCGCCGCGGCATACCCGGCCGCCGCCATCAGCTCGGCGCGTCCGACGACGTTGGCGACGGCTTCGACGTGCACCGGATGGACGGCAAACAGCAGTCCGGCGATCAGTCCCACGGTCGGGCCGGCCAGCTCGCAGGCGAGCAGTGCGAACAACGCAGTCGCGAGCGCCGCCCAGAGGATGTTGATCGCGTGAAACCAGTGTGGGCTATTCGACACGAGATAATCGAGCGCGAACGAGGAGATCACTGCCGGCCGCCACATTACGCCCCCGAACGACGCCGGCCAGTAGGGCTCCTTGAGGACCGCGACGAGGGACGGTGGGTGTTCCAGGACCTGCCGGTTCGCGACGACCCATTGATCGTCTGCCACGAACTCATTGCGAATCGCAGGCGCGGCGACGACGGTCGCAAGAAACCCAGCGATTAGCGCGGCCTGCCACGGTCGCATCGTGAGACGTGCCGACGTGCCGACGTGCGACGCTTCAGCTACTCCCACTCGATCGTCGCCGGCGGCTTGGAGCTGACGTCGTAGGCGACCCGGTTCACGCCCCGCACTTCGTTGATGATGCGGTTCGAGATCCGGCCCAGGACGTCATGCGGGAACGGGAACCAGTCCGCGGTCATGCCGTCGCGACTCGTCACCGCACGCAAGGCGACGACGTTATCGTAGGTTCGGCCGTCACCCATCACACCAACCGATTTCACGGGGAGCAGCACCGCGAAGGCTTGCCAGATCTGGTCGTACAGCCCAGCGGCACGGATTTCCTCCAAATAGATCGCGTCGACGCGGCGCAGCAGGTCGAGACGGTCTTCATTGACCGATCCCAGAATGCGGATGGCGAGTCCGGGCCCGGGGAACGGATGCCTCCCCACGATCTCATCGGGCAGCCCCAGCTCCCGGCCCACCTGGCGCACTTCGTCCTTGAATAGCTCGCGCAGCGGCTCGATCAGTTTCCAGGGCAGATTGGGCCGCAGCCCGCCGACGTTGTGGTGCGTCTTGATCGTCGCGGATGGACCACCCTTCGGCGACGTGGATTCGATCACATCAGGGTAGAGGGTGCCCTGGACGAGGAATCCGACGTCGCCCTCCACATGCCGCGCCGCGTCCTCAAAGACATCGATGAACGTATGGCCGATGCGCCGCCGTTTCTCCTCGGGGTCTTCGATGTCCTTGAGCTCGCGCAGGAAGCGGTGCGTCGCGTCCACGACGCGGAGGTCCATGCCGAGGTGGGCGCGGAATGTCTGTTCGACCTGCTCGCGCTCGCCCTTTCGCAGCAAGCCGTGATCGACAAACACGCATGACAGCCGATCGCCGATGGCGCGATGCACGAGCGCCGCGGCCACGGCGGAGTCGACACCGCCCGACAGCCCGCAGATGGCTCGCCCCGTGGGACCGACCAGGTCGCGAATGCGGCCGACTTCGTGATCGATGAAGTGGCCCGGCGTCCAGTCCGGCGTGCAGCCGCAGATGTCGAACAGGAAATTGTGGAGGATCTCGTTGCCACGCGGGGTGTGCGCGACTTCAGGGTGAAACAGCACGCCGTAGAGCGGCCTTTGCTCATGCTGCATGGCGGCGACGGGGGCGTTGGCGCTCGTAGCCGTCACGCGAAAATGCGGCGGCGGCTCGGCGACGCGGTCGCCGTGACTGGCCCACACGATCGCGGTCGCCTTCGGCTCGAACCCGGCGAAAAGCCCCTTGTTCTCCCGGATCGCGATCTCGGCACGGCCGTATTCGCGTTCATTCGAGGGCACGACCTTCCCGCCGGAGAGGCGCGCGACGAGCTGCATCCCGTAACAGATGCCGAGGAGTGGGAAACCGAGCTCGAGGATACCGGGATCGGCGGTCGGTGCACCCTCATCGAACACCGAATTGGGCCCGCCCGAGAGAATGATGCCTTTGGGATCGAACGCCCTGATGAACTCGAGGTCCGACCCCTTACTCGCCGGATGGATTTCGCAGTACACGCTCGCCTCGCGAATGCGGCGGGCGATCAGCTGGGTAAACTGCGATCCGTAGTCGAGGATGAGGATTCTATTCACGCTTTGTACCACGTCGTCGGCTCGGCGGTCTCGCCGCGGATGAGATCGTCGAGTGTCTCGCGCTGCCGCGCGACGTAGTAGCGATCGCCATCCACCACGACTTCCGGCGCCCGCGGGCGCTGATTGTAGGTCGAGCTCATCACGAAACCGTAGGCGCCGGTCCCGAGGACGGCGAGCACTTCGCCGGGGCCGACCGTGACCATCTTGCGGTCGAGCGCGAGAAAGTCGCCGCTTTCGCAGATCGGTCCCACGACATTCACGGTCTCTTCGGGTCGTTTCCCGTCGCGCAGCGGCAGGATCTCATGGTGGGCGTTGTAGTGACTGGGCCGCACGAAATCGGACATTCCGGCATCGACGATGACGTACTCCTTGCCCCCGGAGTGCTTGCGGTAGAGCACGCGGGTCAGCAGCACGCCTGCGTTGGCGACGAGGTAGCGCCCAGGCTCACACAACAGCCCCAATCCCGCGGCACCGACGACCGGCACGACCGCGTCGGCGAACGCCTTCGGTGAAGGCGCCTTCTCATTGTGATAGCGCACGCCCAGCCCGCCCCCGACATCGAGGGCCTCGAGCGTGGTGATCCCAGACGCCCGAATCGCCGTGACCAGCTCGATCAGCTTGATGGCGCCCCGGTGGTAGGGCGTGACATCGGTGATCTGCGAGCCGATGTGCATCGCCAACCCCCGCAGCACCAGCCGCGGCTCCGCCGCGATTCGTTTGGCGACCGTGACCACCTCATCGAACGGGATGCCGAACTTCGCCGTTTTCTCGCCGGTCTTGGTGTAGGGGTGACTGTCGATGGCGACGTCGGGGTTGACTCGAATGCCAACGCGCGCCGGCATCTTGATTTCGTTCGCCACCACGGTGAGGGTGGCCAGCTCGCTGGTCGATTCGATGTTGATGAAGCCAACCCCGGCGCGAATCGCTTCTTCGATCTCACCGGTGGTCTTGCCCACACCCGAGAAGACGACGCCGTCGGGGTCGAACCCGGCCAGGCGCACGCGCCGCAGCTCGCCCAGCGACACGATGTCGGCGCCCGCGCCGAGCTGCCTGAGGACGCGCAGCACGCCGAGGTTGCCGTTCGCTTTGACGGAGTAGCAGATCCGGTGACGGATGCCGTGCAGCGCGTCGTGGAGGGCGTTGTACTGCGCGCGAATCAGGTTGGTGCTGTAGACGTAGGCCGGCGTCCCGGTTCGATCCGCGATTGCCTGCAGCAATCCCGGATCGAACCCTAGTACGCCTGCGCCCACACGGCCTCCGCAATGCTCGGGGCTCCACACCACATGCAGTTCCGCGGCGCCTCCTTGCTACGAAACTCGGGATCGGGCAGCACGCGAATCGTGGCGTTCGTCTGCTGCTTGATCTCGGTCTCGCACGCCGGGTCGCCGCAAAAGCCGCCATAGACAAAACCACCGCTGCCCTTCATGAACTCGAGGAACTGCGCCTTGGTGGCGCCGCGGATCGAGTTCTTTTCGCGCCGCTCGCGCGCGGCAGCGAACAGCGCCGCCTGGATCTCGTCGAGCGCCTTGGTCACCGCAGTGACCACGCCGTGCAGTGGACAGGCGCCCTTCCCTCCGGTGCGGCGGGCAAGCACCACCTGCCCACTCGCGAGATCGCGTGGACCGATCTCCAGACGTACAGGCACACCGAGCGCTTCCCATTCGAAGTACTTGGCCCCGGGCTTCATGTTCTCGCGCAGATCGAATTCAACCCGGACGCCGCTCTGCTCGAGCTCCTCCTTAACCCGATAGCCGATAGCCGATAGCTGCTGTTTCTCCTCTTCCGTCTTCCAAATGGGCACAATCGCGACCTGCACCGGCGCCAATTTGGGCGGCGCGACCAGGCCGTTGTCGTCCGAGTGTGTCATGATCAGTCCGCCGATCAGCCGCGTCGAGACGCCCCACGACGTGTTCCACACATGCTCGAGGCCGCCGGCGGCGGTCTGGTACTTCACGTCGAACGCCTTGGCGAAGTTCTGGCCAAGGTTGTGGGATGTCCCCCCTTGGATGGCCTTGTTGTCCTGCATCAGCGCTTCGATCGCGTAGGTGCGCAGTGCGCCGGCGAACTTCTCGCTTTCCGTCTTGAGGCCCGTAAGCACCGGCATCGCCATCCACTCTTCTGCGAAGCGGCGGTAGATCCCCAGGATGAGTCGGGCCTCCTGCTCGGCGCCCGCCTCGTCGGCGTGTGCCGTGTGCCCTTCCTGCCACAGGAACTCGGTCGTCCGCAGAAAGAGGCGCGTGCGCATCTCCCAGCGCACCACGTTGCACCACTGGTTCAGGAGGAGTGGCAGATCGCGGTAGCTCTGAATCCACTTCGCGAACATCGCGTAGATGATCGTCTCCGACGTCGGCCGCACGATGAGCGGCTCCTCGAGCGCCGAGCTGGGATCGACCGCAATGGCGCCCACGCCTTCCTTCCCTGTGGCGCGCAGTCTGGTGTGCGTGACGATCGCTACTTCCTTCGCGAATCCCTCGACGTGCTCGGCTTCCTTCGCCAGGAAGCTCATCGGAATGAACAGCGGGAAGTACGCGTTGCGGTGGCCGCTGGCGCGGAACATGTCATCGAGCGCGCGCTGCATCAGCTCCCAGATCCGATAGCCGTGCGGGCGGATGACCATGCAGCCACGCACCGGCGAGTAATCCGCCATCTGCGCCTGCGTAATGACGTCCCCGTACCACTCGCTGAAGTCCTTGGCGCGTGGCGTGATCCGCTGCGCTTTTGCGCTCTGTGCTTGAGCCATTAATCGAAATATCCGCTGAGAAGCTTGTCGAGCGGAACCTTGGCTTCGGAACCAGCTTTGAGATCCCGCACGACGGCGAGCCCCGCCTGGCGCTCTTCAGGACCGATGATCACGGCGCGTGGGGCTCCTCGCGCGGCGGCCAGCTCCAGCTGTTTGCGTACCCCGGCTTGCCGCAGGCCGTACTCGACCGCTATGCCTCGATCCCGCATGGCGTGCGCGAGCCGCAGCACCCACGCGACGTCATCCCCACCGACGGCGATCAAAAAGGCGCCGAGCTCGGTCGACGCCTTGGGAGCAACGCCGTGCTCCTTGAGGAGCTCACCCAGCACAACATCTCCCATGCCGAACCCCAATGCGGGCTGATGAAGCAGCCCGTCGTAGCGGCCGCCACCCGCGATCGCCCGCAGCGACTTCTTGGCGTCGAACAACTCCCACACGATGCCCGTGTAGTACGCTAATCCGCGGACAATCGTCAAATCGACTTGGACGAACTCGCCGAGGCCCATGGTTTCCAGTGCGACAACGGCGTTGTGCAGTGGTAGCACCGCCTCCCCGCCCATAGCCATCACATCCTTGAGACCGCGGACCGCGGCGATCTCGAACACCGCTGCGATCTCGCGCTTGCCGTGTCCCGCCTCCTTCAGCATCTGCTCCAGCACGCTCTTCGGGACGCGCTCGCTGCGATCGATGACCGCGAACGCGCTTGGCAGCTGGGCTTCTGTGAGGCCGCGGGTCAAGAGGAGCGCTCTGAGCAGACGCCGGTCCGAAATCCGCAGCTGCACGTCCTTCGGGCCCAACCCGAATGCACGCGGGATATCCACCGCAGCCGCCATGAGCTCAGCGTCGGCGAGAAAACTGGCCTCGCCGATGATGTCCATGTTGAGCTGGAAGTGCTCACGCAGGCGCCCACGCTGCTGTCGCTCGTAGCGAAACAGCTGCGGGATCGAGAACCAGCGGATCGGCTTCTTCAGCGCCTGAACCCGTGCCGCCACCATCCGGGCTAGGGTCGGGGTCATCTCCGGCCGCAATGCGACCTCGCGGTCCCCTTTATCCTTGAAGGTATAGAGCTGGGCTACGATCTCGTCGCCGCTCTTTTGGGTGTACATCTCGAGCGATTCGAGGGGTGGGCCGTCGTATTCCTCAAAGCCGTAGCGTGCCGCGACACTGCGCCAGGTGGCGAAGATGTGGTTGCGGAGGCTCAGGTCTTCAGGGTAAAAGTCGCGAAAGCCGGGTAGGGCTTTTCCTTGCATCGCAACAACTTAACCGACGGGCGCGAAGCCCGGCAAGCGAGCCATCGCGTCACCGACGGTGTGAAACGATCCGGTCACCAGAATGGTCTCCGCGCCCTCCTGAATGTCGTGCAATGCGCGCTCGAAATCGGGCTCGAACGAGATGGACGGTCCGCCGGCCTGACGGCCCGACGGCCCGTCAAAATCGGCGATCGACCATCGTTGCATCACCGGAATGGATGGAGGCACGGTCAGAATCAGTTGATCCACGATCGGCCGCAGCGCGTCCAGCATCGCTCGCCAATCCTTGTCGTTGCGAATCCCGACCAGTGCGTGCAGCGGGCGCCGGATCGTCCTGCCCGATTCGGCGAGCGCCTGAGCGACGACGCGCATCCCGTCGGGGTTATGCGCCACATCGAAGATCCACTTGCCGCGAACTTCGAAGCGGCCCGGGATGTAGGTATGAGCGAAGCTCGCCGGCAGATGCTTCTCGGCAACCCCGAATGGCTTCGGGAGCGCGTTCAGGACGGCATGCGCGACCAGCGCGTTAGCGATCTGGTGGTTCCCGCGGAGGCCGAGCCGCGTATCCTTCCTCGGCCGGCGTGTCGTATCGACCGTGATGATCGGATCGGCGCCGCGGCGCTTCGCCTCCTTCACCAGCTCCGCGCGGATGTCGGGGTCGGCTTCGCCGGTGACGAACGGCACCTTCGGCTTGGCAATGCCTGCCTTTTCCCGCGCAATCCCCTTCAGGTCACTACCGAGATAATCGACGTGCTCCAGCGCAATCTTCGTGACGGCGCTGACGAGCGGGGTGAGGACGTTCGTGGCGTCGAGCCGGCCCCCGAGGCCCACCTCGATGACGGCGATATCGACGTCGCGCGCGGCGAGGTCCGCGAAGGCGATCGCGGTTGTTGCCTCGAAGAAGCTGGCGTCGAGCCGCTCGATGTGCGACCTGAGCTGCGCGGTCCATTCGGCGAACGCGTCCTCGCCGATCGGGATGCCGTTTACCGTAATGCGCTCGCAGGGGGAAATGAGATGCGGCGAGGTGTACAGCCCGACCCGCCAGCCCTGGCTGCGCAGCTCGTTCGCCACGAAGGCACTGGTCGAGCCCTTCCCGTTCGTGCCGCCGATGTGAATCGTCGGGAAATGGCGCTCCGGATGGCCGAGGACGTCGAGCAGCCCCTCGGTGGGCCCAAGACTCCATTTGATACGACCGGCTTGTCGTGCGAAGAGAAACTGGCAGGCGTCTTCGAAGGTCAGTCGGCAGCCTCAGCCGGCCAGGCGCCGGTCATATGACGCAGCAGCTGCGCGGCGGTATCCCGCAGCTCGCCCCGGGGGACGACGGCGTCGATCATCCCATGATCCAACAGGAATTCGGCCGTCTGGAACCCTTCCGGCAGGTCCTGGCCGATCGTCTGTTTGATCACACGCGGGCCGGCAAAGCCAATCACCGCTCCCGGCTCCGCCAGGATCACGTCACCTTGCATCGCGTAGGAGGCGGAGACTCCCCCGGTCGTGGGATTGGTGAGCACCGACGCGAACGGCACCCCCGCCCCCTGCAACTCCGCGATCACGACGGATGTCTTGGCCATCTGCATCAGCGAGAGCACGCCTTCCTGCATCCGGGCCCCGCCGGAGGCGGACACCAGAATCAGCGGCGTCCGCTTGTCGATGGCTTGGCGGGTGAGCCGGGCGATCTTCTCCCCGACCACCGACCCCATCGACCCACCCATGAAGCTGAAATCCATCACGCCCAGGCTGATCGGCATGCCGTGCAGCCGGGCGTAGCCGGTACGGATCGCGTCGAGCGGGCCTGCCTTCTGCGTCGCGGCCCGCACGCGGTCAGGGTAGTTCTCGAATTTGAGGGGATCGGCGGACCTCAAAGCGGCGAACAGCTCGTGCCACGAACCTTCATCGACCAGCAGGTCGATGTACTCCTGGGCGCTAATGCGGCGGTGGTAGCCGCAATTCGGGCACACGTTGAGCGCGCGAACGAAGCGTTCGCGGATGTCGACGTGCCCGCACTGATCGCATTTTTCCCAAGCGTCCGCCGGGATCTCGAGCTTTACACGCTCGGAGGTGCGCGGCTTACGTTCCTTTTTGAACCAGGCCATTCGCGCCATAATAGTGACGAAGCGCACAATTTGGGTTCGGGACTCCCGCGCCGCCAGTCCCGACGCGCTAAGCTATTGCCCTAGTTCGGCATAGCCGGATTGCCGAGACTCCCACGCCACGCGCAGCGCAATACCGACGCCGATCGAGCAGGCGAGCAGGAAGGAGCCGCCGTACGAAAAGAACGGCAGCGGAATGCCGGTGATCGGCATGAGGTTGATCGTCATCCCCACGTTTTCGACGATGTGAATGAAAAAGAGACTGGCGATGCCGAAGACGCACAGGCTCGAGAAGGCGTCAGTCGCTTTGCGCGCAACCCGGAGCAGGCGGAAGAGCATCCAGGCGAACAAGCTGAGCGCCGCGAGCACACCCACGAAGCCCAGCTCCTCGCCGACGACCGAGAAAATGAAGTCGGTGTGCTGCGCCGGGAGAAATGCCAGTCGCTTCTGCGTGCCTTCGGTGAAGCCCTTGCCGAGCAGACCACCGGACCCGACCGCCACCTTCGACTGGATGACGTGCCATCCGGCGGCTCGGCGGTCCATGTTCGGATCGAGATAGCTGAGCAGACGATTCTGCTGGTAGGGCGCCAGACGATTCCAGAACGGCAGCGCCAGGACCCCGCCCAGGACGTTCAGCACCATGACGAGGACGCCTTCCCACAGGTACGGGCGCCACCAGAGCAGCAGACCCGCCAGCATCGCGATCCATACGCCCCACGCGACGGTCGAGAAGGCGAGGACCAAGCCAATGGCTGGCGACGCGGCGAGCAGCAGGATCGACGGCTTGGTGCCAGCCCAGAACAACATCGAGAACAGGATTGCGATGAACACGATCGCGCTTCCCAGGTCGTGCTGCAGCACGACCAACCCGAACGGGATCAGCGCGATGAGACCGGGCACGATCAGCTGGCGCAGCGTGCTCGGCGGTTCCCGCAGCGCCGCGAGCCAGCGCGCCAACATCAGGATTACGGCGATTTTGGCGAGCTCTGCCGGCTGGCCAAACCGATGGCCCCCGATCGCAATCCACGATTTCGTGCCGGCGGCCGTACCGGCACCCGTGCCGATCGCGAGGGTGAGCAGGAGCAGGAAGATCGCGATCCCATAGACGAACGGCGTCGCCCACTCCAGCATCCGCGGCGACGTCCGGAACGTGAATCCCCCCACCACCAGGCCGAGCCCCAGCCAGACGAGCTGCTGCCGCCAAATCGTCGCGACGAACGTCGGTACGTCGGTCTGGCCGGCGGAGTACAGCGTGGCCAGCCCGTACAGCGCCAGCAGCAGCACCGAGGCGACGAGCGCCTTATCGAGTTGGCGGACGCGGGACAACACTGTCGGGGCGAGGCCGCGGCGGCACCCGGAAGGGGATGGGCCGGACCGTCGGAAGTTGGAGCTGCGGCGGTAGCGTATCCGGGAGCGTCACCGGAACCTGGAACGGGGCTGGTGCGGAATCGTTGGGCACCGTGACATGCAGCGTCGCTGCGCGCTGCTCGTCGATGCCGAGGTAATGCGCGATGGTGCGAGAAACCATCGGCGCCACGCGCGCACCGTGCTGGTAGAACTCGATGATGGCGCCGACCACGATCTCCGGTTTGTCGGCGGGCGCGAAACCGATGAACCACCCGTGATCGAGGCCGTGTGGGTTCTGCGCCGTCGCCGTTTTGCCGGCGATCGTGAGGTTCGCGAGACGGGAACCGCGCGCGGTGCCCTGCTCCACCACCGCGATCATCGCACGTCGCAGCGTGGCGAGCTGATCGCCGCTGAGATCGAGCGAGGTATTTGTCCCCGGCGTTGCCCCCGACCGAACCACAAACGGCGTGCGCGCGCGGCCGTCGCTCGCGAGCTGCTGATAGAGCCGCACCATTTGTACGAGCGTCTGGCTGTTCTCACCCTGCCCGATCGCCAGATTCAGCGCCACCGCCGAGGTCCACCGCCGGGCGCCGTAGAGCCGATCGTAGTACTCCGGGCCGGTCGGAAACTCGGATGGGATCTCCCCCGGGAGATCGATGCCCGTGCGCCCGCGGAAGCCCCACGCGTTCGCATCCTCGATCAGCGAAGTGACACCGAGCTTGATACCCAGCTGGTAGAAATAGACGTCGCAGCTCTGCGCGATCGCTTCCGTGAGCGTCAGCTCGCCGTGCCCGTGCGCATCCCAGCACCGGAAAAAGCGATTGCCGTACTGCAACCCGCCCCGGCAGGGGATCGGCATCCTACTGCGCGGCCCCACGATGCCGCGCTTCAGCGCCATCGCCGCCACCGCCAGTTTCCACGCCGAGCCCGGGGGATAGCGCGTCTGGATCGCGCGATCGAGCAACGGGTGGGCGGGGCTCTCGTTGAGGGCGCGCCAGTACGGCGCGGGGACGCCGCCGACGAACGCGTTGGGATCGAATCCCGGGGCGCTGTAGAGCGCGAGCACCTCGCCAGTGTTCGGATTCAGCGCCAGCACCGCACCGCGCTGCCCCGGCGGGAAGATCTGCGCGATGTACTTCTGGAGGTCGAGATCGATCGTCGTGTGGAGGTCGGTGCCGGGCGTGGGCGCCAGGTTCGCCGCCGCCTCGGCTTCGCGTACCATCTGGCCGCGCGCGCTCACCTCGACGAACCGTACACCCTCCGAGCCCCGCAGCGTGTCGTCATACTCGCGCTCCAGGCCGTCCTTGCCCACGAGCCCGCCGAGGCGCACCGTGGAAAACCGCTTGGTCAACCGTTCGCCTTCGGTGACTTCACCGACGTAGCCGACCAGATGCGCCACCACCGCGGTGTCGGGATAGTACCGCTTCGGCTCGGCCTGGATGAGCAAGCCGGGAATCGCGACGCGCCGTTCTTCCAGCGCCGACACGACACGGAAGGGCGCGTCGCTGAGGACGAGCGCGGGCTGGTAGGGGGCGCGCCGGGCCCGCTGCAGCACGCGTTCGATCTCCGCACTGTCGATGTTCGCGATCGATGCGATGCGCGCGAGGGTCGAGCGGAGGTTCGCTTCGGGGCCAGGCAGCAGGGACACCGTATAGCCCGGCACATTCTCGGCCAGCACGTGGCCGTTGCGATCGTAAATGACGCCGCGCGGCGCAGGCAGCGGGATCGGGCGCAGCCGGTTGGTCTCCGACTGCAGCTGATACTTGCCGTGTCCGAGGATTTGCGTGCGGAAGAAAGCCATGACCATGACGCCCAGGACGATCCAGACGGCAGTCCGGGCGCTGCCCAGCCGCCGGTCGAGCAGATGGGGATGGAACGCGTTCACGCGGGAACTCCAGCCCGGCGTGGCGACAGCCAGCCACGGAAGAACCACAGCACGATCACGCCGACCAGCGCGGTGCTCAGCCCCTGCAGCGGCGACCACACGAGCAGCTCCCAGGCCACCTGGGAGCCCTGCAGCCGTCCCGACACGAGCAGCACGATGAAGTTGCGCAGCCAGGTGCCGGCGAAGAACAGGCAGCCCTTCACGAACACGTGCTCGGCAAAGAAGACCGCCTTCGCCCACGACGAGGCGAATCCCACAAGTGTGTGCGCCAACGCGCCGGCGCCGAAGCTCGCGGGCGTCAGTGCGTCACGCAGCAGACCCAGCATGAATCCCGCCGCCGCACTCTTTCCGGGCTCGGCGCGGATCGTGTAAATGAGCAGCGCCAGGAGCAGGAAATCGGGGGCGACCCGATCTCCCCCGAGATGGCTGCGCACCGTGAACTGCAGGAGAACCAGCAGCGTCATGATGAAGGGGTAACGATAGCGATCGGTGCGTCTCATTGCGGCGGCGCCGCTCCGGGTGGAGCGCTGTCCTGCGGGACGGTGAAGGCGTTACGCAAATCGGACCCCGCCGTGCGCGGCGACGTCAAAATCATCACGTGCGACAGCTCCGCCGGGTGAATCGCGGGCCGGACGAGATAGGTTCGGCCCCAGCCCTTTTCTTCGCCGGCGGTATCGATCACGGTGCCGATCGGAATGCCACGCGGAAATACGCCGCCCATGCCCGACGTCACGATCACGGTGCCGACCGGCACGCGCTGGCGGTACAGCACGCCTTGCAGCTCGAGCAGCCACACGCCCGGCCCTTCCGCGCCATGTGGCGCCGCGATGCCGACCACGCTGCCGTCGGTCGCGATCGCGCTCGCGCGAAACTCTGGATGGGCCCAGCTCAACACCACGCTGGTGTGCTCGTCCACGGAAGCGACGAGTCCGACCAGCCCCTCGGGGCTGACCACCGCCAACAGCGGCCGCACGCCCTCTTTCTTACCTGCCGAGACGACGAAGCTCAGCGGATTGGTGGGCTCGGGTTGATGCAGGATCTCGGCGGAGACGTAGCCGCCGCCCAGACGCGCGCTGAGGCCCAGCAGACTCCGCAAGCGAGCATTCTCGCTGCGGAGCTCGGGGAGGAACGTCGCCGCCAGGGCCACCGAATCGCGCTGCGCCACGACGGCGTCGTAGCGATAGCGTGCCGCCGCGAGCAGCTCCGTTTGGCGCTGGAGAAACAGAAAGGGGGCCAGCACGCTCTGCCGCAGTCCCTGCGCGAGCGGGTCGCGCCATTGGTCGGGGAGGCTCAGCGCGGCGATCGACAGCCCCACGCAGGCGAGGAACAGCAGCGTGTCGGCGCGCGAAGCGTAGCGATCCGTGCCGATCGCCATGCGCCTAAGTTGTCAGGACGTTGCGGTATTTCTCCGGGGCGTCGAGGATCCGCCCCGCCCCACGCACCACGCAGGTCATGGGGTCCTCGTCCAGGTGGATCGGCAACCCGGTCTCCTGCTGCAGTAGCAGGTCGAGGCCGCGAATCAACGCGCCGCCGCCCGTCATGACGATGCCGCGATCGACGATGTCCGACGCGAGCTCGGGCGGCGTGATTTCGAGCGCGCGCCGCACCGCATCCACGATCTGCTGGATCGGCTCCTGCACGGCCTCGCGGATCTCGCTCGAGTGCACGCGCACGATCTTCGGAATGCCGGATACCAGGTCGCGGCCCTTCACTTCCATCTCGCGCTCTTCGCCGATCGGCGCCGCCGAGCCGATCTGGATCTTGATCTGCTCTGCGGTCGGCTCGCCGATGAGGAGGTTGTAGTTCTTCCGCATGAACTGCACGATCGCCTGGTCCAGCTCGTCGCCGCCGGTGCGAATCGACGTGTCGGACACGATGCCCGACAGCGCGATCACGGCGATCTCCGTCGTCCCGCCGCCGATGTCGATCACCATGTTCCCGGTCGGCGTTTCGACCGGCAGTCCCACCCCGATCGCCGCGGCCATCGGCTCGGCGACCATATACACTTCCTTCGCGCCGGCCGACTGCGCCGAGTCGCGTACCGCGCGCTTCTCCACTTCGGTGATACCGCTGGGCACGCACACGATCACCTTGGGGCGCACGCGGAAGAGATGACGGTCGATGATCGTCTTGAGGAAGAAGCGCAGCATCTTCTCCGTCACATCGAAGTCGGCGATGACGCCGTCCTTGAGTGGCCGGACCGCGAGCACGCCGTCGGGCGTGCGGCCGAGCATGCGCTTGGCTTCGAGGCCGATGCCTTTGACTTTGCCAGTAGCTTTTTCAATCGCGACGACGGAAGGTTCGTTGAGCACGATCCCTTCACCGCGAACGTAGACGAGTGTGTTAGCGGTACCAAGATCAACGGCGATTTCGTTCGCCGGGCTCCAGGCACCCATTTTCCAATTCAGCCAGCGTGGCGGCACGTGATCGTCGGTAAAAGAGTGAGGCGGGTCAATGCGAACGCGCACAAGGTAATGAAATGCGTAACCCCAAGCAAGGATGAAGCTTGACGGCCCCGAAACGCTCGGCTAGCCTTTCGCCCATGCGTCGCGTGACGCCCGACACAATTGCCGCTGTCGATCTTGCGGTGTGCGACCGCTGCGGCCTCTGTCTGCCGCTCTGCCCGCCGGAAGCGATCCATCTCGAGCTGAATATCCTGACGGTCGACGTCGGGGCGTGCACCGGCTGCGAGAAGTGCGTCGCCCCCTGTCCGGTAGGTGCCCTGGCCATGGTTGCCTATGCCTGACGTCGACGTCCTCGTCGTCGGCGCGGGACCGGCCGGCGCCGTCGCGGCCTGGGACGCGAAGCGGGCGGCCCCCGAGCTGGACGTCGTATTGCTGGAGCGCGACCGGGCGGTCGGCGCCCCGGTGCGCTGTGCCGAAGGGGTCGGCGACGCCGGGTTGCGCGAGTTTGCCAATCCCGACGGCGCCGACTGGGTCTCCCGGCGCATTACGGACGTCATCTTTGAAGCGCCTGATGACACGCAGGTCGTCCTCGCCGATTCCGGCCTCGGCTGGGTTCTCGACCGCACGCGCTTTGACGCTCACCTCGCCGCCGAGGCCGCCTCCGCCGGCGCCGAGGTGCGGGTCGGCGCCGAGGCGACTGGGATGTCGCGCAACGGAGACGGACGCTGGCACGTGCGCGTGAAGGAGCGCGGCACGGAGACGGTCTACCGCGCCCGCATCGTCATCGGCGCCGACGGCGTCGAAACGATGGTCGGCCGGTGGGCGGGGCTCGACACGCGGGTGCCCGCGCGCGACATGGAATCGTGCGCGCAGTACGTGCTCCAGGGGATCGAGTTCAATCCCAACGCGATCTACCTGCAATTCAGCAATGCGATCGCGCCCGGCGGGTACGCGTGGATTTTCCCCAAGGCGGTGGGCATCGCGAACGTGGGTCTCGGGGTCGTGGCGCTGAAATCGGACGGGCGCAACGCGCGACAGTATCTCGATGATTGGATCGCGCGACGCTTTCCCTCCGGTGTTCGCACCGGCTACACCGTCGGGGGCGTGATCGTGCACACGACGATCAAGAAGACATACACCGACGGCGTGCTGGTCGCGGGCGACGCGGGGCATATGGTCAACCCGCTCTCGGGCGGTGGCATCAACAACGCGATGAAAGCGGGGCGCCTGGCCGGCCGCACAGCCGCCGCCGCGATCTGCGCCGGCGATACAAGCGAGCGGCGTCTCGCCGCCTATCACCACGCCTGGATGGAGCTACTCGGCGAGGATCACCTCAAGTATTACCGGATCAAGCAGGCGCTCGAGCACATGGACGATGCCTTCCTGAATGCCCTGGCTCGAACCGTGAACAAGATTGCGCCGGGCAAGCGAACCCTTGGCCGCGTGTTCACACATGCGCTGATCCGACACCCGCAGCTGCTTCCGCTGGCGGCGCGGTACTTCGTGTAGCCCGCATCACACTCGTCCCTACCGCGCACCGGTTCGCGGCGTGTGCGATCAGCCTGCCCAGCGTGCCGACTGTATCGCTGCGCAATCCGAAGGGGAGATTTCCGAGGTCCCAGCAATACACGGGAACGCGAGACAGATGGAGCGAGTCACCGCTCCCTTTCACGCCGCCAAACCCCAGCTCAAACCCGGCGTGAGCGGCGTGCCGGACGACGCGCTCGCTCACAGCCCCAAATGGGTACGCAATCGCGCGGCCGGCATCGGGGCCCAGGCGCGCGATGAGCATCTCGCGGGAGTGACGGAGCTCGGTCGCGAGCGCCGCGTCATCCAACCAGGTCAGGCGGCGATGCGTCGCGCCGTGCGAAGCGAAGTCGAAGCCGCGGGCGCGCCACTGCTCGATCTCGTGCCAACGCAGATGCTGGAGTCGCTTCCAAGTGTAGCGCACATCCCAGGTATTCGTCTTCCCCACGTACTCGGTGATCAGAAATGTCGTCGCCGTCAAGCCGAGGTCGGCGAGGACGGGGTACGCGTAATCGGCGAGTGAGGCGTAGCCGTCGTCGAAGGTCAGGAGAAACTCGTTGCACGTCGGCACGTCGGCACGTCGCACGCGCGATTCAAACTGGTCGAGCGTCGCGGTCTTCCAGCCAGCGCGCGCCAACGCGATCATCTGGCGCGCAAACGCCGACCGGCCCACGCGAGTCACGCCGAGCTCGAGTGGGCCACCGATGCGGTGATAGCAGAGGACAGGCGGGTGGCTCAGTGCGGCCACATCCATGTGAACACGGCGCACGTCACCAGCGCGAAGATGATGCCGTCGAACGTGGCCTTGAACGTCATCGCCCACGACCGCCGATACCAGATCGACATCTGCCACAATGCGACGCTGTAGGCGAGGAATACGGTTGTCCCCGCAAAGCGGCAGATCGCGCTGAAGGGCGGCGCGCCCGGGGGAACGGCCGAACCCGCAATGAATGCGGCGAAGATACTGACCACCACACAATACACGAACCACTGGGAGAGATTCGACACCATCGAGCCGGTCCAGGGCGGCATCACCGTCAGCAGCAGCGCCGGCCCGCGCTTCATCTTCTCCTGAAACTCGGGCGAGCGCATCTCGGCGGGGGTCGCCGGCCGGGGCATCAGATAATCGCCGGGAGGTATCCCGATCGGCCGCAACGCGTCGAGCACCCGGTCTTCGTTGGGATACCGCGGGTAGTCGGTCTTATGCCACAACGGAGTCATGTGGATGACGGAGCTGACGACGAACACCGCCACCGCCGAGACGAGGATCGGCAGCCACAGGGCGGACAGCGCGGTCATTTAGTCTCCCGATTGCAGGTGGGCGTCTATCGTAGCCTCCAGCACGGCGTCGAGCAATGCGCCGTTACCGCGCGGCGCCTGCCCCCGCCGGTTGTGACAATTCCTCGAGCGCTGCGAGCACGCCGTCCGCCCCGGGGTTCTTCCCCACCTCGGACAGATAACTCCACCGAATCACGCCGGCGCCGTCGAGTACAAAGAGCGCGCGCTCGGAGAATCCATCCTGCGCGCGAAAGGCGTCGTATTTGCGGCTGACCTCTCCTTTGGGCTCGAAGTCGGCCAGGAGTGGAAACTCGAGGTTACGAGCCTTGGCATAGGCCTGATGGCACCACACGCCGTCGACCGAAATCCCGACGAGTTGCGCGTCGTACCGCCGAAACTCGGGAAGCACTTCGTTGAACAGGGCCAGCTCGTCACCGCAGACCGGACTCCAATCGGCTGGGTAAAACACCAAAATGGCCGGCCGTCCCTTCAGGTCGGCGAGGCTCAGCGTTTCCTTCGGGCTCTTCTTCAGAGCGAAATCGGGGGCTTTAGTACCGGGCGACAGGACCATAGGAAGGTCTCCTTTGCTCGCAAGCTACAACCTTCACCATCCTCCACCAACCTCCACCAACCCCCACCGCCCTCCACCAACCCCGCGTCAGCGCAGCACCTCGTCGCCGTCGCGCGCGTGCGATTCCATCTGGCGGCGCACCATCTCGTAGTACGTCCCACGCGCCCGCATCAGCTCCTCATGCGTGCCCCGCTCGATCACCCGGCCCTCCTCCATCAACAGAATCAGGTCCGCGCGATGGATCGTGGAGAGCCGGTGCGCGATGACGAAGGTCGTGCGGTCGGCCAGGAGATCGTCCATCGCGGCCTGGATGAGCTGCTCGCTTTCGGTGTCGAGATTGCTGGTGGCCTCGTCCAGGATGAGGATCTGCGGTGAGGCGAGGATCGCGCGGGCGATCGCGAGCCGCTGCTGCTGGCCCCCGGAGAGCTTGACCCCGCGCTCGCCGATCGTGGTGTCAAAGCCCTGCGGGAGCCGCACGATGAATTCGTGCGCGTTGGCGCGGCGGGCCGCGTCCTCGATCTCGGCGTCGGTCGCATCGTGCCGGCCGTACGCGATGTTGTCCCGCACCGAGCCGTCGAACAGAAAAACGTCCTGCTGCACGAGGGCCAGCAGGTCGCGATAACTGCGCAACCGAAAATCGCGGATATCGCTCCCGTTCAGCTGAATCCGACCCCGCGTTGGGTCGTGAAAGCGCGCGACCAGATCCGTCACCGTCGTCTTGCCCGCGCCGCTCCGCCCGACCAGCGCGACCACGGAGCCGCCGGGCACCGCCACGTTGAACTCGCGCAGCACCGGCAACCCGGGGCGGTATTCGAACGCGACGTCCTCGAACCTGATCTCGCGGACGTCCGTCGGCGCCTCGCGCGCGCCGGGCCGGTCCGGCTTGTCCTGCTCCATCGCCAGCACCTCGAACACGCGCTCCATGGCCGCGAGCGAGCGCTGCATCTCGGAGAAGGAATTGACGATGTTCCACACGGGATTGAGGAGCAGAAACATGTACCACTGGAATGCCATGATGTCGCCGACGGACGCCCGGCCCACGATGTTCAGATAGCCGCCGAACCACACGATCACGACGCTGATCCCCGCTTCCAGCAGTCCCCACGACGTCCAGAGCAACAACTCGCGGCGGTGCGCGAATAACTCCTTCCGCAGCACCGTGTGGCGGCCGAGCATGAAACTCAGCAGCTCCTGAACCTCCTGCCGGAAGGCGCGCACGACACGAATCCCGGAGAAGGTCTCACCCACGCGACCGTCGACGATTTCCACGTCCCTGCGCACCGAGCGGTAGATCGGCCGGATGCGGCGCGCAAAGATCAGGCTGAGCACCATGACCCCTGGGATGATGGCCATCGCCGTCAGCGCCAGCTGCCAGTTGAGGACCAGCAGGATCACGATCGCGATGATCAGCCGGATCACCGAGATGGCGGGCGACACGATCGCCATTTGCAGCAGGCCCGTCGTCGTTTCCACGTCGCCCGTCAGCCGGGACAGGATGCCGCCGGTCTTCATCTCCCACAGCCGCGGCAGCGGCAGGTGCAGCAGCCGCTCGTACAGCGACCGCCGCAGCGACAGCATCACGCGCACGTTCAGCAGGCGCTGGCGGTAATCCTTGAAGCCGCCGCCGACGTGCGAAAGGATGATCACCGTGAGGAACACCAGGCCGGTGAGGTTCAGCCGGGTCAAACGCGCCGATTGGTCCAGCCCTTTGTTCAGGATGACGTGATCGACGATGTACCGGATGAACAGCGGCTCGATCATTTGCAGACCGGCGACAACCAGCGCGAGGACAAAGACCGCGCCGAGCGCGTAGCGGTGGGGCTTGAGCCAGCGCAGATACTCGCGAAGGTACGCGCGGCGGGCGCCGGGTTGCCCGGCGCTCGGCGGCTGGGGACCGCCCTCGTCGGCTTCCGCTACCTGGTCGAGGCGCCGCTGCTTGTAGTCCTCGACGAATTCGTTGTAGCGTTTCCGGGAAGAACGAGCGGGGCTCACGAGGGAACGTGAACCCCGCTCTGGACCGTAGTCAACCGCTTACTTGCCGAGGTCGTTGACCACTGCGATCAGCATCCGAACCTTGGCCTGATCGGTCGACGTCTGGGCGTCGGCATTGAGCTGCGTGGCCAGCTGGCTCAGCGCGGTGCTGCGCGCCGCCCCAGACGCCCGCTCGGCGCGCGCCAGCGCGTCACGCGTGGCGGTGAGGCGCGCGGGCTTCATCCCGCCCGAGCGCGCCAGCTGATCGAGGTAGGCGCGCGCGACGACGAAGCTCGCGGGCCACACCAGCTGCTGCTGATCCTGCGCGTTCAGATAATCGAAATGCACCAGTTTGGCCGCATCGATCTCGTTCTGCGTGAGCAGCTGGTTCGGCGTCAGCTCGAAAATGTCGAGCCCGCGCGCGATCTCGGAGCTGATGATGTAGCCGTTGTACCAGTACGCCGACCACGAGCCCGCGCCGACCAGCTTGGTCGAATCCATCGGGCCGCGATCGAAGAACGCGATCTCCTTCGGATGCGCCGGATCGGTCCAATCGAAGACCGACACGCCGCCCTGGTACCAGCCCTGCGCCATGATGTCGCGGCCGGGCACGGGGATGAGTGTGCCGTTATGCGCGACACAGTTCTCCTGCGGTGTCTGCGCCACCGGCAGCTTGTAGTAGCTCTTGAAGCCCATCGTCGCGCCGGAGAGCGTGAAGATCGCGTCCGCACCCCACTCCGGCTTATCGGTCACGCGGCAGCGCGGCTGCAGCCCACCGCCCCACTCGTCGGTGAACAGGATCTTCGAGCCGTCGTTGTTGAACGTGGCCGAATGCCAGAATGAGAAGTTGGAGTCGGCCACGGCGCCTACCCGCTTGGGATTCGCGGCATCGCGGATGTCGAGCAACAGTCCGTACCCGCCGCAGGCGCCGCCCGCCAGGCCGATCGCGGGATAGACCGTGATATCGTGGCACTGGGTTGGCCCGGCATTGGGAATGAAGCCCTGACGCCGACGATTCGCTTCGATGCGTTTCGTGACGATGTCCAGGGCGTTGGCCCGCAGCGTGGCGGTGTCGGCGGCGGTGGGTACTCCGGTTCCCCCGCGCGCTTTGACGATGCTGTCGAGCGCCGCCGTGACGAATTGCGGGCCGAGGATGATGTCGCGACCTTCGAACGTCACCACGTAGCCGCCGGCGGCGCGCGTGGAATCGATCTCGCGCTTGAGCTCGGCGATGTCCTCGGGCGCCTCGCCGTGGCGCGGCGGCGCGACCAGATCCTGAAAGATGCGGGGCGAGCTCACGATATGCGCCTGTTCGGGATGGGCGAGCGGAACCTGAATCACTTCGATGCGGAACAGCGCCGTGTTCGGCGACGAGTCGACCGCGCCGACCGCACAGCCCGCCAGCTCATTCGGTGACCGCACCGGCGCCGAGCCCGAGACGTAGATGTAGACGTTGTCGGTGTCGTTGGGCTGCGTCACGACCGTATGCGTGTGCGAACCGCGGCAGGTCTGCACGTCGGTGATGTGACGCGGATTGGCGAGATCCGTCCCATCGAAGATGCGAATCCCCCGGAGCCGGTCGTGGCTCACCGTGTCGGTGACGCCCTGGGTGCCGCAGTCGGTGCGGCCGTTCAGCGCTTCGCCCGACACGAACAGGAAATTGCGATAAACGGAGACGTCGCTCTGGGATCCCGGACAGACAAACGCCTTATAGAGCTTGGGAATCTTGGGATTGGAGATGTCCCAGACCTGCAGACCGTTGAAGTTGCCCTGGATGACGTAGTTACCGCGGAACGTGAGGTCCGAATTGATGAACTTGAAATCACCCGCGGTGTCGCGGTTGATGAATTGGGCCGACGGCGGCGTCGTCGACACGAGCCGCATGTTCCACGCCGCCTGGCCCGCGTTGAACCAGCCGGCCTTGAGGCCGATGCGCGGATCGGGACGGGCCGCCATCGTCGTCGCACCGGAGCTCATCTGTGCCGATACGTGGCCAACGAGCACAAATGCCATTGCGAACGTGAGTCTTGCTTTCACTGAGAGCTCCCCTGCCCTTTGAGGTTATCGAGCATCAATTTCATGCGATTGATTTCGGTGGTCTGATCGGCATTCACATCGGAGGCGAACCGGAAGATCGGCCCGTCCTGCGCCGAGCCCGGCACCGCCAGCAGCTGCTGCACCATCGTGATGGCGCCCTGATGGTGCTGAATCATGAACGTCAGAAAGAGCCGATCGAATTCTGGACCGCGCGCGGAGTCGAGCTGCGCCATCTGCTCGGGCGTCAGCATGCCCGGCATGAGCATCGGATGATCCATCCCCTGCATGATATGGCCCCGCGGATCGGCCGGCGGGACGTACTCGCCATGTTCGCGCAGCCAACGCTGCGCCATCGCAATTTCATCGGTCTGCGCGACGACGATGCGCTCGCACAGCACGCGCACCGACGGGCTCGCGCCGTGCGACGGCGCCCACCCAGCCATCTGAATCGCCTGAGCGTGATGGCCGATCATCCCCGCCACGAAATGCACGTCGGCGGCGGTGTAATTCTTCGGCGCGGGACGCGCCGGCGCGGGCGTTTGGGCAGTCGCGGGATTCTGGGCCCACGCCAGCGCAATGACGACGGCGGGCGTCAGGGAAAGGAAGATGCGTCTCATCATCCGCCGATAAAGGTACCCGGAATGCCTAGGCTGACGAGGGGGGTTGAGAAATGAAACGTCGGGCTGATGGCGATACCTTAGAGCATGGCGCTTAAACCCCTCCCGGTCCCGCCACCAGTCGAGCCGATGCTGGCGAAGCTTGCCGACGAGCTGCCGCGCGACGGCGATTTCCTGTTCGAGCCGAAGTGGGACGGCTTTCGCGCGATCGTGTTTCGCGGCAAGGACGACGTCTACATCCAGAGCCGAGAGCTGCGGCCCCTCGATCGCTACTTCCCCGAGCTGCACGCCGTGTTGCTCGAGCAGCTGCCGAGCGGCGTCGTCGTGGACGGCGAGATCGTGATGCCCACTCCCCACGGCCTCGA
>DASYRZ010000028.1:0-5455 GCA_036003865.1 Gemmatimonadales bacterium
CGCGCGCGCCATAATCGCGTGCAGCCCAGCGCGCAGCGAGCGATGCGCACCGCCATCGGCACCCGCCGTTCCAGCGACCAGCGCGGGGTCGGGGCGGAGCAGGGCCAACACCGCGATGCCCGTGACGACGAAGAGCAGCGCCGAGAAGAAGTATGGGGCGGCGAGCGTCGGGATGCCGAACGGTGAGAGCGCGACGCCTGCGGGAGCGGCGAGGTGCGGCCCTGCCACCGCCCCGATCGTCGTCGCCCACACGATGAGCGAGAGATGCCGGCCGCGCAGCGCCGCCGGCGCGAGATCCACGGCGGCGTAGCGCGCCTGGAGATTCGCCGCCGATGCGCCGCCGAACAGGAAATAGCCAAGAAACAGGACCGGGAGCGAGCCGCGCACCGCCGCGGCGACCACGAGCAGCGCCCCGACCGCGGCGACGCCATATGCGGCCGTGAGGCTCGGCCTCCTGCCGTGGCGATGCACGATCGCGGTCGCCGGGATCGCCGCGAGCGCGGCCCCGACGACAACGGCGCTTTGTGCGAGACCCGACAGCCCAACGCCGGCCAGGTCAGCGGCGAGCAGCGCGCCGACGGACGACCCGATCGCCACTCCCATCCCGCTGACGATCTGGGTCGCAAACAAGAGCCGCAGTGTGCGGCGCTGGACAACGGCAGTGCTCGTGTCGGGTGCCGCGCTGCTGGTCATGCCCAACGCTAAACCAAATCGCCATCGCCCGCCTCAGGGTTTAGGTTTCGTCTCCAAAGAAGGAGAACCATCATGCATGAGCACGACAACACCACACGCTCAGCGGTCGCGGGGAAACAGACGGAGGTGGCAGTGCTCGCCGGCGGCTGCTTCTGGGGCGTCGAGCACATTCTGCGCGACGTGCCCGGGGTGATCGACACCGACGTTGGCTATACCGGCGGATGGCTCGAGAATCCGACGTACGACGATACGCATGACAGCAAGTCGGGGCATGCTGAGGCGATCCGCGTGACGTTCGATCCCTCGGTGCTCAGCTACGAGGACTTGCTCGAGCAATGGTTCTTCAAGCTGCACGACCCGACCACGCTCAACCGCCAAGGCAACGATGTCGGCACGCAATACCGCTCAGCGATTTTTCCCCAGACGGCGGAGCAGCGGGTGACAGCAGCGCGAGTGAAGGCGCATGTCGGGGCGTCAGGGAAGTGGAAGCGCCCAGTCACGACGAGCATTGAGCCCGCCTCCACGTGGTACAGCGCCGAAGCGTACCACCAGGAGAGGCGAAGCCTCACATGTGACGCCGCTCACTGTTTCAGCAGGCGGCCACGTGGTTTGTGCCTGCCATCACAACGCAGCTCCGCCGCGTCCGCCATTATCGCCACTGCTGCTCAGAGCAAAGCCGCGGAGGATCACGGCCATGAACTTCACATTGAGGCTTGGTGCGGCGATTGCCGGAACGCTCGTCCTCGGCTGTGGGCTTACGGCGAGCGGGCCGGAAGTTGATCGTATCGAAGCGATTGACCTTGCCCCCGCGCGCCTCTCGCTTCAGCCATCCCAATCGGCGGAGCTCACCTTAGTCGTCACCACGTCGCGGGGCAATTCCGGTGCCACGGCGTCGCTCGTCTGGTCGGCGACCGGCGGCGTGATCACCGGCAATTTCATCGTTGACGGCGTCCGGCACCTTACGTATCAGTCGCCCGCGCAGCCCGGCAACTATCTCCTCATGGTCACCGCCGCCACGGGCTCGCCCGCGGATACCACCAGTGTCGCCGTCACGACAACGCCGCTCCCCGTGAACGCGGTCACGGTCACGCCCGGCACTGTCAGCCTCGCCCTCGGGGACACCACGATCCTCCGCGCGACGCTGACGGAGTCGAGTGGCAGCGTGGTCGTCGGCCGGGCGATTGAGTGGTCCTCGAGCGACGCCGGCGTTGCAACAGTTCTCGCCACAGGCTTCGTCCGCGCGATGGGGGTGGGCACCGCGACGATTACGGCGACCAGCGAAGGTCACAGCGGCACATCCCTGGTTACGGTGACTCCGGCGCCGGGCGCTGCCGCCATCCCGTTTTGACGCCGATCCGGCTGGAAGGTAGCGTTGTCGCTCGACTCCGCCGTGGAGAATCGTCGTGAGCGCCAAGCGAGCGGCCACGTGGTACCGCTGGGACCAACTTCCCCGCGAGGACCTGCACGAGAAACTTTCGCGTCGCCTCATCACCGGCGATCAGCTCATGCTCGCGCACGTGTACCTGAAGAAGGGCTGCGTCGTCCCGAAGCACTCGCACATGAACGAGCAGCTCACCTACATCCTGGAAGGGGCGCTACGGTTCCTGGTGGGGGACGATGGCGCCCCCCCCGAGGAGATCGTGGTGCGCGCGGGCGAGGTGCTCCATCTGCCGGGCAACGTGCCCCACGAGGCGCTCGCGCTGGACGATACCCTTGATGTCGACATTTTCTATCCGCCGCGCGAGGATTGGCTCAAGAAGACCGACGCCTACTTGAGGAAGTAGTCCTCACCCCGACAGCCCTTCTTCGTTAGGGCGCTCGCACGAACGTCACGCCTTGCCACTCGAGCGACCGGGCCGGTGCGCTGTCCGCGAAAGTGAACGCCACCACGTTGCCCGAGCCCGCGATCTCGATCCGCAGCTGCGCTTTGGCCGCGTCGAAGATCTCCCCGCGTCCCGACAATGCGCCCCAGCGGTAGACGAGTCCGCTATCGGTCATCGCAAATGTGATCCGGCCGTATGACGGCTCCTCATAGCTGCCCGCGAAATCCGCCAGCGCTCGGCCCAGCGGCTGACGCTGCCGCTCGGCACGCACCGAATCCTGCCTGGCCACGCTCGCCCGCCCAGCGGCGAAGCGCGTCCGCAGTTCGGTCATGCGCGCCGCCATCCGCTGGCGCGCGTCCGGCCGCCCTGCCTCGAGATCGTACGCGAACGCCGCGATGATGTCGGTCAACGCCGAGATGCCGCCCGACGACATCGCGACCACCCCGATCCGGCGGCCCGGGAGGAATGACACGTGCGAGCGCGTCGTGTTGTAGCTGCCGAACCGGCTGACCATCCGCTCGCCCTCATACGTCCCGATGTCCCATCCCGCGCCCCATCCCTCGCGATCGAAAAACGCAAACCGCTTGACCTGATCGCGCGTTTGCCGAGCAATGAGCCGGTGACTGATCGCGACCGCCTCCGCCGGAAAGACCGGCCGCCCATCGATCCGGCCGCTATCCATTTGCACGATCGTCCAGCGCGCGAGGTCGTGCAGCGTTGCGAGATGCCCGCCCGCGCCGTTCATCGTGGCGTCGGTCTTTTGGAACGACGCGGTCACATAGCGGCCGTCCGCCAGAAAATCGTGCGGCCGGGCGATGCGCGTGGGGTCGAGACCTGAGACGCGCGCATAGGTATCACGCATGCCCGCAGGACGGAACACCTCCTCCTCGAGATAGCGCTTCCAGCGACCGGCCCCCCCCTTCACTCGGTCGATGACCATCGCGGCGACGTTGTAGCCAAAGTTGCTGTAGATGAGATCGTCCGTCGGCTGCGGACCGGCCACCGCGATCAGCGCGGGCCAGCGCGCTTCCGGGATCGCCCCGGTGAACGCCGCGCTCATGACGACGGCGTTGTCGTTGATGCGATGCGTGTGCGACAGAAAATGCGCGAGCGTGAGCGAGTCGGCGTGCACGTCCGGATGCCACTGGGCGTTCGGCAACAGGCTCTTGATCGGCGCGTCGAGTCGCAGCATGCCGCGCTGTGCGAGCAGCGCGACGCCGAACCCCGTGAACGACTTGCTGGTCGACGCCACATACCAGAGCGTGCGGTCGTCGGCGGGGATCCCGGCGGTCACGTCGGCACGGCCATGTGACCGGCTGTACACGATGCGGCCGTCCATCGTGATCGCGACGCCCAGGGCAGGGGCGAACCCTTCGGCAACCGCGCTCGCCGCGAGCGAGTCGACGGCGCGCGCAATCGCCGCGGCATCGCCGCGGACCAATGGTGCGCCCGCGGCTTGAACAATCAACAGCGCCACTTCAAGAGCAGCCAAGATTCCTCTCACGCGCCTGATGGCATGCTGAAATATCGCCGAATCTGAATATGTTTGCCTCGTTTGGCGGTCATAGCGCCACCACGATTCCGAGGGTCACATGACACGATTGATCTGCCTCCCCACCGCGCTGCTGCTTGGCGTCGTCGCCGGTCCGTTGCTCGCACAGCAAGCGCCAGCCCCACAACCATTCTTCGTCGGGAATCGTCTCGGCCTGCCGATCACTCCCGCTGCAAACGCCACGTTCGAGCCGATCTCATCGAATGTGAAAGTCTACGGCGCGATTTACTCGGCGGAGAGTTGTACGTACGATGCCGTGCGTGGCGTCATTGTGGTGCCGAACCGCGGCGTACCGCAGACTGTGCAAACGAACAATGCCTGGGTCTCGCTCATCAACCACGACGGATCGGTTCACACGGCGCGCTGGATCGGTGTGCAGAGTCCCGCCGATCGGACGAACCTCACGCCGCCGCTCGTGCTCAACGAACCCTACGGCTCGGACATCGCCAACGGGATGCTGTACGTCGCCGACCGTGACGGCAGCACCACGCCGACCGAACCCGGTGTGGCCGTGATTCGCCGCTTCAACATGCAAACGGGCGCGCCGGCCGGAGAAACCAGAGTCGAACGGTCCGTCTGGCTCAACGACATCGAGGCCCTAGACGACGGTACGGTGTACGCCACGCAAACTGGCGATCGCGGCGACAATCCCGACCCAACGACGTGGCAAGTTTTGAAGATCACTCCGAACGGTGAGGTGTCGATCTTCGTGCAGGGGGCGCCGCTCCGTCAGCCCAACGGCATCGCCTTCGATCCACAGGGCAATATCGTTGTCGTCAACGTCGGCAACAGCGACGTGCTGACCTTCTCGCCCGCCGGCCGGCTGCTGAAGACCGAGAACGCCGCGCAGGCGGGCAGCGATGGTCTCGTGATCATGCCGGACGGGACGAAGTATGTGAGCAGCGTCGTGCATGGCGGCATCTCGCGCATTCGTCCCGGGAAGCCCGCCGAGCTCATCGCCCGGAACGTTCCGAACGCCGCTTCGATGTGTTACGATGCCGGTGCGAACCAGCTGGTGATTCCGATGAATCCGAACAACGCACTCGCCTTTGTGAAGCTCGACTAAGAAATTCCTGGGGGGACACGTGTACACATCTTTGCTGCTTGCCATCAACGTACTCAGCGCCTCGCAAGACAAGCTCTCGGTGCAGTGGGAGGAGCTGTCGGCCGCCGAATTCACGGCCGGCATCGCCCGCGCGCAAGGCACCTGCCTGCTGCCATTCGGCATCATGGAGAAGCATGGGCCGCATCTGCCATTGGGCAACGATCTGCTCAACGTCCGATACGTGGCGCTCAATGCAGCGCAGCAGGAATACGCCATCGTTTTTCCCGAGTACTACTTCGGGCAAATCTTCGAAGCGAAGCACGAACCGGGCACCGTGGCCTA
>DASYRZ010000029.1:0-5168 GCA_036003865.1 Gemmatimonadales bacterium
CCGCACCCCGTCGCCCGGATTTCGGAAATGAGGCGCACCAGTTGCGCAAAGTTCCCGAGCGCGGCGGCTTCGGCGACCTCGAAGCACAGCGCCTCCGGCGGAAGCCGGTGCTGCGTCAGGTACTCTCGCACGGCGGGGATCAGGTCCGCATCGTCCAGTGAGGAAACGCTGAGGTTGATCGAGCAGAGGGGGAGCTCGAGTTCCGGGTGGTCGCGATGCCACTGACCGAGGACGCCGACCGTCTGGCGCACGACCCAGCGGTCGATTGCCGGCATGAGGCGATGCCGCTCCGCCTGCGGGAGGAAGGCGTCGGCGGTCTCCACACCCCCATGCTCGTCCGGCAGGCGCAGCAAAATCTCGCACCGCGGGCGGGCCCGGTGCTGCGGCGCCAGAGGTACGATCGCTTGCGCGTACAGCTGAAAGTTGCCCTCGTCCACCGCTCGGGTGAGGCGCATGATCCGTCGGTTCTCCACCTTCTGCTGGAGCCCAGGGGCCGCCTCCGGCTGCGCGACATGGACCCGGTTGCCACCGGCGTCCTTGGCGGCGTAACAGGCTTCGTCGGCCGCGCGCAGGACGTCGGCTGGGCGTCCACTTGCCGCAGTGATCGGGACGACGCCGATGCTGACACCCACCGAGAAGCTCCGCTCCCCCCATACGTAGCGGAACTCCGCGATCGCCCGCTCGAGCTTCCCGGCGATCTCTTCCGCCTTGGTCAAGGAACAGTATTCCAGGAGGACAGCGAATTCGTCGCCGCCGAGGCGCGCGAGCGTGTCCCGGCTGCGCACGCGACCGCTCAGCAGGCGGCTGATCTTGCGGAGTAGGTCATCCCCGGCTTCGTGACCGCACGAGTCGTTCACGAGCTTGAATCGGTCCAGGTCCAGATAGCACAGGACGTGCTCCGTCATGCCGGCCGCGGCCTCCGCCAGAACCCGCGCCAGGCGCTCCTCGAACTCCTTCCGGCCGACCAGGCCCGTCAGGGCATCGTGGGTGGCTTCGTGCGAGAGCTTGCGAGCGGCGCGCCGCCGCTCCGTCACGTCGTGAAAGACCAACACCACGCCGATCGTGGTCCCGTTGCGGTCCCGGAGCGGAGCCGCAGAGTCCCCGATCGGCACTTCCGTCCCGTCGCGGCGCACCAATAGCACGCCGTCAGCCAGGTCCACCGTGCGCCCTTCGCGGAGGCAGCGAGCTGGGATGTTCTCCATGGGCTGCCGCGTCGCGTCGGAGATGAGCGTGAGGACGGTGTCCACGGGCTGCCCCAGCCCTTCGGTGGTTCGCCAACCGGTGAGCCGCTCCGCCGTGGGGTTCAGATACGTGATCCTTCCCGCCACGTCGGTCGTGATGACGGCGTCTGCGATCGATGCCAGGGCGACGATGGCTTGCTCCTTCTGACGGAACAGGCTCTCCTGCACGTCCCGCCACTCGCTGAGATCGCGCATCGTGACCAGGAAGAGCCCGTCCTCGCTGGGACCGAGCGGGCTGCGGTGGATTTCCACGGGGAACTCGCTGCCGTCACGTCGTCGGGCGAAGATCCTGACCGGAGCACGCTTGAGCGGGATCCCCGGCGCTTCGACATCACTCACTCCGAGGGCCTCGTACACCTGTTGGAAGCGCTGGGGGATGACCCGACTTAACGGCTCGCCCCGGAACTCTGCATCGGTCCACCCCAGGAGCCGCTCGGCCTCGCGATTCAGCGCCACCGCGCTGCCCCGTTTGTCGACGACGACCATGGCATCGGGGGCGGCGTCGAGCATCTGCCGAAATCGCTTGTCCTGCATGTTGGGCGTGCTCATGGTCCCTCCAAGGGCCCGCGAACACGGGATGTTGTGGCCCTAAATAGGTGCAATTTGAATCCACTCTGGGCAGGTTTTCAAGAGGTAACCTCCCCAAGCCGCCCTCCGCCTGACCGCGTCGCGGCGGTCACGTGCGCCGTGCTGAGAGACCGGGGCTAGGGCCGTTCCACTTCTGGGACGCCCTAATCCCACAACCGAACGCTCGCCACGCGGGCTCAAATCGAAATGTCCTCCAACGCCGTGAGTTAGCTGCGACGGCGGACTGGTACAGTCCGTGCCTTACCTCGGGCACGTGGACATCCCACGCGCACCAACCAAGAACCGCAAACGCTATGTCCAAGGAGGTATCGCCGCCGGCGGTCTGATCCTGGTCACGATCCTACTCGCCAGTCTCAAACCGGCCGCGCCGAGCGTCGATCGCGAGGTCGTGTCACTGGACGCAGTGCGCCGCGGGACGATGGTGCGTGAGGTGCGCGGTCCCGGTACGCTCGTCCCCGAGCACATCCGCTGGATCTCGGCGCTCACGCCCGCGCGCGTCGAGCGCATCTTCGTCCAGCCGGGCACGCCGGTGCAGGCGAACACGGTGCTGCTCGAGCTCGCGAACCCGGACGTACAAATCGAAGCGCTCGATGCGCAGCGCCAGCTCACGGCCGCCGAGGGCGATCTCGTGAATTTGCGCACGAGCCTGCAGGGAGCGCGTCTCACGCAGGCGGGCGTCGTGGCGTCCACGCGCAGCCAGTACCTCCAGGCAACCCGCGACGCCGCGGTCGCCGACTCACTCACGGTGATCGGCGGTCTGTCGCGCAACGATGTGACGCTGGCCCACGAGAAGGCGAGCGAGCTCGAGGCCCGCTACGACATCGAGAAGCAGCGCCTCGATCTTCTGACATCGACCGTGGACTCGCAGCTCGCGGTGCAGCGAGAACAGGTCGTGCGCTTGCGCGCGATCACCGCGTTCCGGCTCAGCCGGCTGAGCTCGCTGCAGGTGCGCCCCGGCGAGGAGGGGGTGCTGTCGGAGCTCAACCTCCAGCCCGGCCAATGGGTCGTACCCGGGACGATTCTCGCCAAGGTCGTCCAGCCCGGAAAGCTCAAAGCCGTGATCCGCATCCCCGAGACGCAGGCGCCCGGACTCGCGATCGGACAGATCGCCTCAGTGGATACGCGCACCGGCATCGTCGGCGGACGCGTCATTCGCATCGATCCGTCCGCACAAGAGGGAACGGTGACGGTGGACATCGCGTTGGACAGCACGCCGGCCGCGGCGCGGCCCGACATCAGTGTGGACGCCACGATCACGATCGAGCGGCTGAACGACGTGTTATTCACGGGCCGTCCGGCGTATGGCCAGCCCAACAGTACGATCGGGATGTTCAAGCTCGTCGAAGGTGGCCGCTACGCCGTTCGCGTTCCCGTGAAAGTGGGTCGCACCTCGGTCAACTCGATCGAGATCGTGCAGGGGCTCGCGGCCGGTGATTCGGTGATTCTGACGGACATGACGCGGTATGACGGGGTGGATCGGGTGAAACTGAAATAAGCTATCGGCTATCGGCTATCGGCTATCGGGTAAATGCGCCCGATAGCCGATAGCCGATAGCTTCTCAAGGAGAGCACCGCATGGCTGGTAACGGTACCCCACTCATTCAGCTCACCGGCGTTCGCAAGATCTTCTTCACCGACGAGGTCGAGACGCACGCGCTCGCGGACGTGCATCTCGAGATCCGCGAGGGCGAGTACGTCGCGATCAACGGCCCGTCGGGATGCGGCAAGACGACGCTGCTTTCGATTCTCGGGCTGCTCGATACGCCGAGCGAAGGGAGTTATCTACTCGAGGACAAGCCGGTGGCCAACCTGACACCGGCGCAGCGCGCGCGCATTCGCAATCGCCGCATCGGGTTCGTGTTCCAGGCCTTCAATTTGATCGGCGATCTCACCGTCGCCGAAAATGTCGAGCTGCCGCTCACCTACCGCGGCATGTCGGGGGCCGAGCGGACCAAGCGAGTACAGCAGGCCCTCGAGAAAGTGGGGATGGTGCACCGGGCCAAGCACTATCCGGTGCAGCTCTCGGGCGGCCAGCAGCAGCGCGTCGCGGTGGCGCGGGCGGTCGTGGGTGACCCCGCGATCCTGCTCGCCGACGAGCCGACGGGGAACCTCGACTCGACCAACGGCGAAGCGGTGATGGAGCTGCTGCGGGCGCTGCATCGTGGCGGCGCGACGGTCTGCATGGTGACGCACGATCCGCGGTACGCGAAGCATGCGGATCGATCCATCCATCTGTTCGATGGCCGTGTGGTGGACGAGATGTCAGGTGTCGGGGGCCAGGTGTCAGAGGACCCGATACCAACCCGACAGCCCTGACACCCGGCACCGGACACCCGACACCTATGTTCCACGACCTCGGCTACGCGCTCCGCACTCTCTCCCGCAACCCGGGACTGGTTGCCGCCGCCGTGATCTGTCTCGCCCTCGGCATCGGCGCGAACGCTACGATCTTCGGCGTCGTGGACACGCTGTTATTCAGGGCTCCCCCCCATATAGAGGATCCTGGGCGCGTAGTGCGGCTCTACGTCCGCAGGAATCTCCCGCCGTTCGGCATGATGACGTCGAGCATCACCGGCTATCCACTCTACACATCGATTCGCGACGGCGCGCACGCGTTCAACGGACTCGCGGCCTTTACCTACGCGCAACGCGCGAGTCTGGGCCGAGGCGCCGAGGCGAAGCGTGTGGATTTGGTGCTCGCCTCTGCCAGTTTCTTCCCGCTGCTCGGCGTCCGTCCGGCCCTGGGCCGCTTCTTCACTGCGGACGAGGACCGTCCCGGCGGTCCGGCAATCGTCGTGCTGAGTTTCTGGTTTTGGCGATCCGCGTTCGGCGGTGATTCCGCGGTCATCGGGAGACAGCTACAGCTCGGACGCGGCAGTTACACCGTCATCGGTGTGGCACCGGAACGGTTTACCGGGGTGGAGCTGCAGAACGTGGATGCGTGGGCGCCGATCGCGACCGCGACGCCCGAGGTCATGGGCCCCAGCTACATGAACCGTGGCTCCTATTTCCTCCAGATCATCGGCCGGCTCGGCAGTGGCGGTGCGGCGACTGCTGCCCGCCAGGCGACGCTCGTGATGCGCGCGGACGATGTGTACTCGGGTCGCGACTCCAATGCGGTGGTCGTGCTCGGACCGGTGCAGCATGCCCGCGGACCCGAGATGTCGCGGGACGCCAAGGTGTCCATCTGGCTCGCAGCCGTCGCGATCATCGTGCTTCTGATCGCGTGTGCGAATGTGGCGAACCTGTTGCTGGCGAGATCGCTGCAGCGCCAGCGCGAGGTGGCGATCCGGGTCGCGCTCGGCGCGGGGTGGTGGCGGCTGACACGCCAGGTGCTGA
>DASYRZ010000030.1:0-1681 GCA_036003865.1 Gemmatimonadales bacterium
CGAGCACGGTGGGAAGCCTGTGGTCGTGCTGCCCGGACTGACGCCGACATCAGCGTTGATTGTCCCCGGCGCGCCGGCACACGTCACCGTCGAGCCCGCCAGGATCCCGTAAGTATTCGCGGATCCCAGGATGTTGTTCAGCACCTTTGTCACTTTGACCGTCGCGAAACCTGAAACGCCGCGGTCAGTTGCCTTGACCGTATTGGTAAAGGTTCCCTCCACCCCACCCGCGGTGAACATCCCCGCGTTGTCGATCGTGCCGCCGTTCGCCACGATGGACCAGACTGGGGCGATCGCGACGATGCGGCCGTCGGCATCCTTGCCCACCGCGACGAACTGCTGCGCCTCGTTGATGGCCAGGGTGACGTTAGGCGTAACCGTGATGCTGAAAACCGAGCCCGGTGCACTGGGCGTGTGAACGTCACACGCCGCAAACAACATGGTGCCGAGCGTAACGACCACGGCGAGCCGCGCCATCAGACTCGGAGGCGAAAGCGCCCGCGACGTTCGACTGTGTATGGGAATTCTCATGGGACTCCTCCAACAGCTTTGGTGTTGAGACGTGATTCCTCCGCACGTGTGCGGGCTAAGCCATTCTGGGAAGGAGGTATAGTCCGGAAGCCTTGCGGCAGGTATCACACAACGAGGTGAAAGGGGAGTCACAGCCCGATGTGGTATGAACCGTCGGGGGGTAGTGACACAAAAGAACTAGAAGAAGTAGGCCCGCATGCTCTCGCATGCGGGCCTCCCCACCTACGCACCTTCGGGCGTCACGGAATCGGTGGTGCGAGTCCGATTACCCACTTGACGAGCCGCCCAGATGCGAATGGCGTGTCGACCTCGACCTGATTGATGAGGGCGAGCGTCGACGCGGCAGCCGGCGAGGCGCGCTCGCGGGCGAGCTGCGCGATCGTTGTGGCCCGGGCGAGCGTGACGATGGACATGTGCTGCGGCTGGACGTTCAACGCCACGGGATCGGTCAGCCGCTGGAAGCTCCGCTCCGCACCCTCGGCCACGCCCTGATAGCTGGGCCACCGCGCTTCGGGTGCATAGCCGACGATGCGATACACCGCGCCGCCGTACTCCACGAACAACACAGTGCCCCGGAGCGTGCCGCTCTCCGTCGCCGCGGCGAACGGTGCGCTGACCGCGGGGAGTCCGCCGGTGAGGCTCAGGCGCGTCGACGAGCTGCTCGTGATCCCCTGCTGCGTCAGGAAAGCGCGCGCCGCCGCGTCGCTGGTCGGCTCGCTCGCCTGCGACAGCTCGATGACGCCGTCCTGCGCGGGGCTGACCGCAATCACCGCCTGCGGCCCGTTGTTCAACGCCCACCCGTCGGGGAAGCCGATGCGGAAGCGCAGGTCAGGATGGAAGAACTGGCTGCCGGTGAAATAGCCCTGGCGCGGGTTGTTCCCGAAGACCAGGCCGTCGAGCAGCCGTTCGTACGCGTCGCGGTTGACGCTCGTGCCGGAGAAATCCTGCGGCAGCGCCGCGATCTGGGCGCTGATGGCGGCAACGCGATTCGCCGGGCTGGGGTGCGTCGCGAGCCACGTGGGCAGGCGGCCGGCGTTACCGGCGGCCTTGCCCTCTCGGTCGAGCATGACGAAAACCCCGGGCATCTCGCGCGGATCGTAACTGGCGCGACGCATGTAGCGCAGGCCAAGCTGGTCCGCCTGACTTTCGT
>DASYRZ010000031.1:0-17709 GCA_036003865.1 Gemmatimonadales bacterium
GATGGACATGGTGGACCTCGGCGAAGCGGTCGGCATTCTGGCCGCGCAGTCGATCGGCGAGCCGGGCACGCAGCTGACGCTGCGGACCTTCCACATCGGCGGCACGGCGGCACGCATCGCCGAGCAGACGGTGCGGAAGACCAAGGTCGAAGGCATCATCGAGCATGGCGACCGGCTGACGTTCGTCGCCACGCCGGAGGGCCAGAAGGTCGTGACGAGCTACGAGGGCGAGCTGATCCTCAAGGCCGCGGCGCATTCGACGGGCAGCCCGGCCACCGGCAAGCTCTCGGTGCACTCGCGCTTCCAGGTGCCGCTCGGCGCCACGCTGATGGTCGAGGACGGCCAGCAGGTGGCCAAGGATTCGGTGCTGTTCACGTGGGATCCGTACACGAACCCGATCATGACGGACGTGGCGGGTCTGGTGCGGTTCGTCGACATCGTCGAGGACGAGACGGTGCGCGAGGAGCTGGACGAAATCACCGGCCGGCGCCAGCGCGTGATCATCGAAGACCGCGAGAAGAAGCTCCATCCGCACATCGAGGTCGTCCAGAAAAAGGGCGACAAAGAAAAGCGGCTCCGCGACTTCGTGATTCCGGAAGGTGCGCAGCTCACGGTGGAGGATGGCCAGGACGTGTATGCGGGCCAGGTGCTCGCCAAGGTGTCGCGTGAGGCGTACAAGACGCGCGACATCACGGGTGGTCTGCCGCGCGTCGCCGAGCTGTTCGAGGCGCGCCGGCCGAAGGACCCCGCCACGATCTCCGAAGTGGACGGCGTGGTGCGGTTCGGCGAGATCAAGCGCGGCAAGCGCGAGATCTGGGTCCATCCCGAGGAGGGCGAAGCGCAGCTGTACGAGGTGCCCGCCGGGAAGCACTTGCGCGTGCACGAAGGCGACCGGGTGCGGGCGGGCGACCGCCTCACCGAGGGTCCGGTGAATCCGCACGACATTCTGCGGATCAAGGGCCCGCGCGCGGTGCAGGAATACCTGCTGAACGAGGTGCAGGAGGTCTACCGGCTGCAGGGCGTGAAGATCAACGACAAGCACATCGGCGTGATCGTGCGCCAGATGCTGCAGAAGGTGAAGGTCGTCGAGCCGGGCGACACCGAATTCCTCGAGGGCGAGAACGTGGACAAGCTGGTTTTCAGCGAGGTCAACGAGCGGGCGCGGAAGAAGGGCGGCAAGCCGTCGATCAGCGAGCCGCTGCTCCTCGGCATCACGAAGGCGAGCTTGACGACGCAGTCGTTCATCTCCGCGGCCTCCTTCCAGGAGACGACGCGGGTGTTGACCGACGCGGCGATCCGCGGGGCCAAGGATGATCTGCTCGGGTTAAAGGAGAACATCATCATCGGGCATCTGATCCCGGCGGGTACCGGCATTTACCGGTATCACGACATCGAGATCGAGCCGCCGGAGGGCTTCACGCCTCCGACGCCGCCGGTGGAAGCGGCGTTGCCTGGTGCGGGACCGGCGCCGAGTCCGTTCCCGGAGGAAGTGGAAGCGGAGTAGCGGACGGCCTGAAAAAAACTACGGCGCCTGGGATTGCTCCCGGGCGCCGTTTTTTTGACCGGCTCTTTACGGTTGAATCCCTGGCGGGCACGGTGTGCCGCCGTAACCCGTGTTCTGACACAGCGACGGGTTCGCGGTGATCTGTCCTTGTGGGATCGGGAAGCGCTTGCGGTACTCCACCACCTTCCCCCCGAGGTTCGCGTTCGGGTCATGGGTCAGCAGGCTGGTCATCCAGTAACCTGACTGTCCGCTCTCCGAGTCGCGACGCACCAGATCGAACCAACGTTTGGCCTCGAAGGCAAACTCCCACATGCGTTCCATGAAAATGGCGTCGCGTACGCTCGGCTGGTCCGGCAATTCCGCGGCGGTGTAATCGTGTGGCTCCGGGCGGCTCTCCGCGCCCGTCCCCTGACGGGCTCGCGCCCGGATCATGTTGAGATAGGTGATGGCCGTTGCCGAGTTCCCCAGCTCGTTCTGAGCCTCGGCATAGATCAGGATCGCCTCCGCATAACGGAACAGCGGCGTGTCGATGTCGTTCAGCATCCAATTCAGCCCATTGTCGGTCTTCCGATATTTGTACGGCATGGGCCCGTCCGCGAACGTGTCGTTTGGAGCGGGTGACGTAGCCGGACAGAGGCCGCTGGCGCTGCAGCCACCCCGTACGTACGCAGAAGTCGCGGCGAAACCGGTGTCCACAGTCCTGCGGTAATCGCCCGGCGGGTAGCTATTCCAGAACCACGTGGTCGGATGAATCAGTCCCCAGCCGCCGCCCTGCCCCTGGTCGAGCCCCCAGTCGCGCGGGTAGTAGAAGAGCTGGAACAAGCTGCGCGCGTTGGTGGTCACACCGGAGTTCGTGATCATGAAAATCATTTCTCCATTGCCCTTGTTCTTCGGGAGGAACGTGCTGAGATAATCCTGCTGGAGCGACCACCGGCCGGAATCGATCACTTTCTTCGCCCAGTCGGATGCTTGCTGCCACTCGTTCGTTCCCATGAAGCTGGACCGCCACAGATACAAGTCGGCCAAGGCCATCTGTGCCGCGCCTTTGGTCGCGCGTCCCTGCGTTGGATTGCCGTACCCATCACCCGAGGGCCACGTAGAGGGCAGATCGGCCTCGGCGGCGGTCAGGTCTTGAATGATGGCCTGGTGCACTTGCTCGACCGGCGTGCGCTCGGGCCGCGGATTGGCTTGCTCTTCAGGCGTGAGCAGCAACGGTACGCCGTCGTACACCTTCGTGAGCCAGACGTAGGCGTAGCCGCGCAGAAATCGGGCCTCGGCGACGTTGTAGGTCTTGGTTTGCGTATTACCGGTCTCGATGTCCGGAGCTTTGGCGAGCACGAGGTTCGCTCTGGTGATGACCGAGTACATGGTGGTCCAATACCCGCCGGTGAGACCGGTGCTGGCATCGTAGTCCAGGCGATCGGGGCCATAGGTTCCGGCGTTCGGCTCTCGGCTGTCGGCGCGCGCCTGATCGGACGCCAGCTCGAGCGTGGTCCACGGTCCCTGACCCTGGAGACCGCGCAGCGAGTTGTAGGTCGCGATGGTTCCGCTGTTCAGGTCCGCGCCGGTCTTGTAAAACGTATCGGTGGTCGTGAACCCCTGCGGATCTTCCGTGAGCAGATCGGTGCAACCGATCGCCACCAGCCCCGCCCAGAGCGCGACCACGATTCGGGATGTGCAGTTCATGGCAGGTCGCTCCTCTCAGTAGGTGGCGCTGACGCCGACGTTCCAGACGCGGGACTGCGGATAGGCGCCGATGTCGATGCCGCCGAACCGCGCGTCCCCGCCCATGCTGTTCACGTCGGGGTCGAAGCCCGTGTATTTCGTCGTGATCCACAGGTTCTGGCCGGTCACGAACAGCCGGGCCGACTCGATCCCGCGAATCAGTCGTGCCGGCAGCTCGAAGGTCAACGTCAGCGTCTTGAGGCGCAGGTACGAGCCGTCCTCCACCAGCGTGCTGTAGAGTCGTCGTGGTCGCGCGTTGTTCGCGCGTGGGATGTCGGTGTTGGTGTGCGTCGGCGTCCAGCGATCGAGCATGCAGGTGCGCTCGTTGGCCTGCATGATGCCGAGACAGCCGTAGGCGGCGCCCGCGTTGATGATCTTGTTGCCCTGCGCGAAGGTGAAGAGCAGGTCGAGCGAGACGCGGCCATAGCTCAGCCGATTGCCGAGCCCGCCGTAGAAGGCCGGATCCCCATGCCCGAGGATCACGCGATCGTTCGCGTCGATCACGCTGTCCCCGTTGACGTCGGCGATCTTGTACTCGCCGGCGATGCAGTTCACCGTGGGGTTCTTCAGGTAGCAGGGATCGCCCGTCTGCCACAACCCCGTCACGCGGTAGCCGTAGATGCTCGCGAGCGGTTGCCCCAGACGGACGAGATAGACGTCGCCGGGCCCGAAGAAGTTGCCCGTGCGTGGCGTGAGCGTGAGCTGCTGGATCGGCACGCGGTTGCCGCCGGCGTCCAGACCGGTCCCGAGATCCACGACGCGGTTGCGATTGTGCGCGAGATTGAGCGAGCTCTGCCACTGGAACGCGCTACGCGCCAGGTTGACCGTGGACAGGGACAGCTCATATCCGGTGTTGCGCACCGATCCGACGTTGCGGAGCTGGCTGTTGTATCCGGTGGTGGATGGGACCGTGACCGAGAGCAGCAGGTCGTTGGTCTTCGCCCGGTACGCGTCGACGGTGAGCGCGATCCGGTTCGCGAGGAACGAGGCGTCGAGACCGACGTTAAACTCCTGCTTCTTCTCCCACTTGAGGTCCGGGTTCGGCATGTTGCCCGATGGCGCGAGCGCGGGGATCTCCGTGGCGCCCGAGGAATACCACGCGATGCCGAGCGCCGACAGCGACTGATACGGAGCGACCGCCTGATTCCCGACCTGTCCGTAGCTCACGCGCAGCTTGAGGTCGTCGAGGAGCGACTGGCGCCGCATGAAACCTTCGTCCGAGATTCGCCAGGCCAGAGCGCCGGACGGGAAGAACGCCCATTTGTGGTTCGCGCCGAACACGCTGGAGCCGTCGCGCCGCGCCGTGAACGTGAACAGGTATTTGTCGCGGATGTTGTAGGTCGCTCGGCCGAGGTAAGAGAGGATCGCGGATTCGGTGACGCCGCTGCCCGGGGGAATGAGCTGCGAGCCCGTGCCGAGATTGTAGATGCTGGTTTCGTCGGTGGGAAAGTTCGCCCCGTTGGCCGTCACGGCCTCATTATGGAAGGTCTGCACCGAGAAGCCGCCCAGCACCACCAGGCTCCCAGGACCGAACTCGGGACGGCGGTATGTCACGGTGTTCTCGTTCGTCAGGTCGCGGACCTGGCTCGCGTTGATGAAGCCGGAGCCGCCCGCGCCGCCCGCGAGAATGCTGCGCGGCGCGTAGAAGGCGATGTTATTGAACTGAAAATTCCCCCCGAACGTGCTCCGCACGGTCAATCCCGACGCGACGTCGAGCTCGGCGTACGCGCTGCCCAGCAGCCGCGCGAACGTGTTCTGGTCTTTCAGCTCATGCGCGCTCGCAATGGGGTTCGGGACCGGCTCGGTCGTCGGCGATTGCTTGATCCAGTTGCCCGTCGAATCCCGTGGCGCCTGGAACGGGGCGAACTGCATCGCCGCCTCGATCCCGTTGGCGCTGTTGCCCAGCGAGCCGTTCTCCTGCGCGGGCGCGTTCCGCGACGCCCGCGTGAGATTGAGGCTGCTGCCGATGCGGAAGCGGCTGCGCACGTCGCTGTCCAGGTTGAGGCGGATGCCAAAGCGGCGGAAATCGGAGCCGATCTCGATCCCTTCCTGCTTGGTGTAGTTGCCGCTCAGCAGATAGCGAAGCCGCTGGTCGCCGCCGGAAAACGTGATGGCTTGATTCGTTTGACCGGCCGTGTGCAGCAGCATCGCCGGATAGTCATACGTCTGCGCCGCGGCAATCTGCGCGGGGGTGTAGAGCAGGCTGCGATTGGCGTTGGCCCGGGCTTCGTTCGTAATCGTCATGAAGTCCGTGGCGCTCAGCACGGGGATCGTGTTCGCGATCTTCTGAATCCCGTAGCTCGACTCCACCGTGAGGCGGCTGTCGCCGCGCCGGCCGCGCGTGGTCGTAATCAGCACCACGCCGTTCGCTCCCCGCGCGCCGTAGATCGCGGTGGCGGAGACGTCTTTCAGGACATCGATCGACGCAATCTCGTTGGCGTCGATGGAGATCAGCGGATTGTCTTGGGGGTTCGAGGAGCCGGTCCCCTGCAGCGCCGGGACGCCGTCGATCACGTACAGCGGCTCGCTGTTCGCCGTGATCGAGCCCGTCCCGCGGACGCGGACTCGAAGCCCCCCGCCGGGCAGCCCGGTGTTGGAAATGACCTGGACGCCGGCTGCCTTCCCCTGCAGGCCGCTGCTGAGCGTGACCGTCGGCGCGGCCGCGGTCTTGAACTGATCGCTCGAGATCGACGCCACGGCCCCCGTCAGGTCGCGCTTCTCGACGTTGCCGTATCCGATAGCGACGACCGGATTCAGCTCGATGGCACTCGCGTGCAGATGCATGTCGACCGCGGTCTCTTGCTCGTCCTGGATGAGCACAGCGGTATCGCTGGGCGCGTAGCCCAGGGCGCGCGCGCGCAGCCGGTAGCTTCCGGCCGGCACTTCGGCGATGGCGAAGTGGCCGTCGGCGTCGCTCCGCGTCGCGAAGCGCGTCCCGACCAGTGCGATATCGGCACTGGGCACAGCCGCACCGTTGACGTCGTCCCGCACGGTCCCCGCGATCGATCCGGTCTGGCGGGCCGTTCCGCCGCGCCCATGCCCCTTCATGACGAGCAGGATCTGGCCGCTACGATCGACGACCGGGATCGCGCCCGTACCGTGGAGCAGCGAGTCGAGGGCCGCCCGGACCTGTACCGCGTCGAGCTGCAGGGACACGGAGCGATCGAGCGGGACCACCCGCCCCGAGTACGCGATGCGCACGCCGGCCCGGCGCGCGACTTCGTCGATCGCGTCCTTCAACGGCACTTCACCCAGGGCGAGGCTCACCGTGCGATCGAGCGGGGAGGGCGCCTGCGCGGCGCACGGGTGCGGCGCCGCGGCGCCTCCGACGAGAATGCCGGCGAATACCAACACGGGGCGCATAGGCACTAGTCCTCCATGCGAGAGTGCGGCGGGGCAATGGGAAGCAGCTGGACCGACCGTCCGGCGCGCGTCACGCGGGCGTCCAGCACCCGCGCCAACGCCGTCAGCGCTTCGTCGGCTGACTCGGGACCGAAAGAAATCGTCAGCGGCTCGGCCAGGAGTGTGGAGTCGCTCACCGCGATCTCGAGGTCGTACCAGCGGCCGAGTTGCGCGATCACGCCGCTGAGCGGCGCTTCGTGAAACCACAGCACGCCGCGAGTCCACGAGACGTACCGCGCCACCGGGATGCCGCGCGTGCGGGTTACGGTGCCTCCTGCGTCGATCACGCCGCGCTCGCGCGGGTGCAGTGTCAGCGGCGTCGTGGTGCCGGCGCGCGCGGCGGGACGCAGCACGACGCGACCTTCAGCCACTACGACCTGAAGGTGCTCATCCCGGTAGGCGCGCACGTCAAATTGGGTGCCGAGGTCTTCGGTGGTGCCGCGCGCCGTGCGGACCACGAAGGGTTGCGTGGCATCGTGCCGTACCACGAAGTACGCTTCTCCCTCCAACTCGACGACGCGTTCACGCACGCCGTAGTCGCGCGGCAGCCGCAGCCGCGAATCGACGCTCAGCAGGACGCGCGTGCCGTCCAGTAACGTGAGTTGCGATCGTTGCCCCGGGAGGGTGGCGTACTCGCGAAACTGAGGGAGCGGCGGCTGGCGCCAGAAGACTGCGCTGCCGGTGACGAGCACGATCGTCGCGGCAATCCAGGCCCACGCGGGCGGGATTCCCAATCGGGACGGCGCGGGGAATGGGGCGCGCCGGAGACGCTCGCGGGCGCGCGCGAGGTCCCAGGAGCGTGTCCTGGCGCCCGTCAGGCGCCAGACGCTTTGAAGCCGATCGAGGAGCGCGACCCGTCTTGGGTCGGCCGTGATCCAGGCCTGGACGGCGGCCGCTTCATCGGGAGCGCAATCGCCCTCGAGGTAGCGGAGAATGTCCGACTCGTCAAACGCGTCACGCATGGAGGTTCCCTGTCGAGAACCCCTGAACCGGCCGAAAGTATGAAGGCCAGGCTCTCCTTGAGTCGCACCGTGGCGCGCCACATGTGCGACTTCACGGTGCCGAGCGACACACCGGTGCGCGAGGCGATCTCCTGGTAGCTCAACTGGTCGCGGCGGCGCAGCAGGAAGATTTCGCGGCAGCGCTCGGGGAGCGCGGCGATCGCCTCGTCCACAGCCGCGCGGAGCTCATGCCGGCAGTAGAGATCCTCCGGCGTCTCCGCGGTGGGCGGCGCTTCACGGCTCGCGCGCTCGATCCAGGCGGTGGCGACGTGCCGGTGGCGCAGGTATTTGAGGGCTCGGTTGCGCGCCGCCACATACAGGTACGCGCGGTTGAGGCGCAGCTCGTCGTGCGGTCCGCGAGTGTCCCAGAGGTGCAGAAACAGGTCCTGGACCACGTCTTCCGCCGCATCCCCCGACCCCACGAGCCGGAGGACGTACTCGCAGAGATCGACGTAGAACGTTTCGAATGCCGATTCCCAGGTGTGGGACCGGCCGCAGGAACGGGGGGCGTTGGGAGACGGCTCCCAGATCGGCATTTGGCGACAGGGACGAGTGTGTAGCGCGCGTGCGACAGTCGGCACTCGCTCGACGCCCCGTTTTACCCCGTGGGGTTGGGATCGGCTCGGGGTGAAATGCAACGGCGCCCGGGATTTCGCCCCGGCGCTGTTGCATTTGGTGGCGCAGTGACGTGACGGCCGCACGCGCACTGCAGGTATCGGTATTAGCGTCCGGCGAGAGGAGAGACAATGCGAACGCCAGGAACGATCGCGCCGTTGGTCGTCGTGCTGCTCGCGGTGGGCTGTGCGCTGGGCGGGCTGACCGACCCGCCCCCGGCGCGGGGGCGGAGGACACAGTTTCGGAGGGGGCGTATTCTTGGAAGCGGGGCACCCTCACCCTGGTGGACCGGACGAATCCGCAGCGCTTCAGCACCTCCCTGGCAGGCGCGATGGTGACGGTCTCGGCGCCGGACCATCAGTACGTGTTCGAGGCAGTGCGGCTGTACTGACAGCGGGAGCGCTGCCCACTCCACATCGCGCCGTTTGCATGTACTCTGTACATGCTCTACATTTAGTATGTTATGTCACGGCGTCGCACCGTTCGCGAACCGATCCAGGTGTATGTGGACCCTGAGGACCGTGCGCTGCTCGAAGCGGTGGCGGCCCGGACCGGGTTGCCCCGCGCTGAAGTGTTGCGGCGTGGGTTGCGCGCGTTAGCCGGGCAAGTCTTGGCGGAGCGGGGTCCCGGCTCTTCACTCGCAGCGCTGATCGGCGTGCTGGGTGAAGGAGACACGCCGGCGGACCTCGCTGCTCGTCACGACGAGTATTTGGTGGGGTACGCGAGCCGCAAACGTGGCCGGTCGCGCCGTCGTTGACACCAGCGCGCTGCTCGCGCTCGCCAATCCCCGTGACCAGTATCACGCCAGCGCCGTCGCGACCGCGCGGCGTTTTCTCGGTGCCGGCGGCCGCTGGCTCGGCACTCCCCTGGTGCTCGGTGAGCTGCACACGCACTTGCTGCATCGCCGCGGCGCCGCG
Source organism: Gemmatimonadales bacterium (assembly GCA_036003865.1). Taxonomy (GTDB): domain Bacteria; phylum Gemmatimonadota; class Gemmatimonadetes; order Gemmatimonadales; family GWC2-71-9; genus 20CM-2-65-7. The sequence continues at coordinate 9,165 of DASYRZ010000031.1, forward strand.
GTAGCGCGCGCGGTGCTCGACGCGCTCCTCGCCGACCCGGCGTACGAATGGGTGGATGTGAGCGCGCCGTTGCTGCGCGAGGCCTCCGCCCACTGGCTGGAGCGCTACCCCGATCAGCGGTTCTCGCTGACCGATGCGGTCAGCTTCGAGCTGCTGCGCCGCCAACGGCTCCAGACGGCGTTCGCATATGACCGGGACTTTCAAACCGCGGGGTTTGCGCTGCTCGACTGAGCGGCGATTGTGCAACGGCCCGCACGGTAAGAGCGCTAAAACAAACAGCGCCCGGGATCTTCTCCCGGGCGCTGTCTCTTTCAGGCCGTCCGGCCGTCAGGCCGTCAGGCCGTCCGTCACGGACTCACCGGCGGCGTGCAGGGCGAGTCGAGCCCCCTCGCATCACACTCTCCCGCCGGCACGATCATACTTGGGAAAACCTGATCGCCCGGTCGGTCGAGCGGCAGACTCGCGAGGCGGCCGTAGCGCCGCGCGTCGATCCAGCGCACCCCCTGCTCCCACAACAGTGACATGAGCCGGTTGTACAGAATCTCCGTTACGAACGCGCTATCCGCACTCAGAATCGTCAGCGTCGTAGGCGCGAGACCGCCCGCGTAGATCCGCACGCTGTCGAGATCGGCGATCGCCGCCGCCTTGTTGCCGAGGCCGAGGTTGACCTCCGCGCTGAGCAGCAACAGCTCCTCGTTCCTGATCATCGGAATGTCGGCGCCAAGGTCGGCGACCGACGTTCCACCAGAATTGTTGTTATACATGACCGGCTTGATGTCGCTGGTGACGTTGTTCCACGTTCTTGGCGCGACTGTCCGCGTCTTACTGCTCCAGCGGGTGTCCGGCGCGCCGCCGGGTTGGTTCTGCACCAACGCGGCCAGCGACGGGTGGACAAAGTACCGTACCGACGTCAGGCCCTCGGTGATCGGATTCGCCGGTTCGTTGGCCGCGGTGGAGTACCCGTAGTACGTGCCGAGCGCCAACGATCCCGGTAGCCCCGTCCTCGTGAGGAACGACTCGGTCAGCGCGGCCTGGGCGCTCGTCCAACACGGCGCGCCGCACGCCACGAATGTCGCCCGGTAGACCTCGGTACGAGCCTTGAGCGCCCGGTTGAATTGCAGGAACAGCGCCGGCGTGTTGAAGCTTGCAAAGCCCGGGGCAATGGGGAATGGGAACGCGGTCGACCCGGCCGCCTGCAGGTTGGTTTTGGCGGAGTCGAACAGCGCCGAGACGTACGCGAATGCGGCGTCCTGTGACACGAACGGCGCTGGATCCGCATCGATCGGCCGATCCACGTCGATCGGCAGACCGTACGTACCGGACCGGACGGCCAGGCGCAGGAACATGAAGGCCTTCATCGTCTGCGCAAAGCCGAGCGACGCCGATTTCTCCTCGGCGGTTAGATTGACGGTGTTATTCACCGCTTGGAGATAGGTGTTGATGGTCCGGATCGCCTGATACTTGTTGAACCAGTTGCCGCCGGCGCGTCCTCCCGGGTCTTGCGGACCGCTGATCGCCTCGCCGGTTTCGCGCGGGTCGTTACCGAGCAGGTTGTAGCCCTCCCGCCCGTAGATTGTGTAGATCTGAATGTCTCCGCCGACTTCCGTGAAATTATTCGAGAAGATTCCGGTCGCGGCGCGTGCCAGAATCAACTTGCTGGGATTGTTCGTCAGCTGGTCGTCGGTCGGCGCATTCTGGTTCAGAATGTCGAAGTCGCACGCCGTGACGAGCAGTGCGGTGGCCAGCACGGTGACCGGGACCACGCGCCGGATGGTGCGGATTGAGATCGTGGTCATGGTCAGAACCCCACCGAGAGATTGAAGAAGAAGCTGCGGCTGGGCGGATACGGCGTGACGTCCAGGTTATTGCGAATCGCCGCGTCACCCAGGTTCGCGACCTCGGGATCGAGGCCGGAATAGTCGGTCCACGTTTTGAGATTACGGGCCGTTACACTGAGCCGCACGTCCCGCACACCCCAGCCAATCGCGTTGGTGAACCGCTGCGGCACGAGCCAGCCGAGCGAGACCTCGCGGAGCTTCAGGAACGTCGCATCCTCGATGAACGGCGTCATGACGCCGTCATTGTAGGCCTGCAGCCGGTTGTTGTAGGCGGGAGTCCCGTAGTCGTCCGACAGCTGCGAATCGACGTACAGGAAACTCGTCAGGTTGATGATGTCACCGCCGTGCTGGTAGTCCCACACCGTCCCGAACGAGAAGGATTTCCACGTCAAATCGGAAGTCAGCCCGATGCGGTAATCGGGACTGGCGTCACCCACCTTGACGATCGTCGCGGTCGGATTGCCGGATGCGTCATAGGCGAACGCCTTGATCTGCGACATCGATTGCCCTTCCTGGATAAACGTGACACCGAGGCCGCCGAACCCCGAGAGGGGCGGCCGAAATCCCGGCACCGGCAGGTCGATGACCTTGCTGCGGTTCGAGGTGAACGTACCGCGCAAGAGCAGCGACGCATCGGGGCGCTGGATCGGCGCGTAGCCCGCCACAACCTCGAAGCCGCGATTGCGGATTTCCCCGCCGTTGAAGATCTGCGTCGCAAAGCCAGATGACGGCGCCGGCACGCGCTGCAGCAGCAGGTTCGTCGTGTGGCGATTGTAGTAGGTGGCCTCGAAGGTGGCGCGGCCGTTCAGCAGACTGGCGTCGAAGCCGCCCTCCCATTCTTTGAGGCGCTCGGGCTCGATGTTGGGCGCTCCGGAATTTGCGGACAGGGTAAAGCCGTTCTGCCCGCCGAGCTGCGGCGTATTGAGGAGCGTGAATTTCTGGCCGAACAGCGGCTGGTTCCCCGTCTCCCCGTAGGAAGCGCGCACTTTCAGCTCGCTGCCCGCGCCCACCAAGCCGGTAAAGCGGTACCCGCCGGAGATGTGCGGGAAGATGAAATACTTATTGACGTTGCCGTTGACACTGCTGCGCTCGGCGCGCACGCCGCCGGCGAGGATGATTCGCTCGCCCCATAGCAGGGCCTGCTCGTTCAGGTACAACGCGAGCGTCCGTTCCTTGGTGAAGTTCTCCTGTACCGTCGTGTTTGTGCCCTGGTTTACGTTTTGCTGTCCAGGCACCAGGTTCTGGGTCCGGATGCGGCTGGTACCGAGCTGACGATCCTCGAACTGCAAACCCACCGAGGTCGTGGTACTGGCCGTGGCAAACTGGCGCTGGTAAATGCCGTTGATGTTCCAGTTGATGTTGCGGCCTACCCCGTTGTTCTGGATCGCCTCGCCCGGCAGCGCTTGCGGCTGCTCATAGAAGAGCTCGTTGGGGCTCCACAGGTTGTCCTGCTGCTGGAAGATGTCGGCTCCGACCGCGCCCACGAGCTTCAGGCTGGAAATGTCGTTAGTGAACGCGTTGAAGTCTGCCGTCACCCCGCCCGTAAACCTGTTGGTTTCGGTGTGGTTTTGCGCGAACGTGCTGGTTTGAAGGGGATTCGCCGCCTGCTCGAGGCCTGGAATGGGATTGCGGAACGTCCCGTCCGCCCGTGGCCGCAGGTCCACGAAGCTCGGCTGATACGCGAGGAAATAGCCGGCGCATGCGTAGTTGTTGCAGTTGTTGTCCCAGCCACGCGCATGGAACGCGCGATTGAACACACTGCTGACATGGACATCGAATTTTGTGCCTAAGCCCTGATCGACGTTGACACGCAGGCCCTGCCGTTGGAATCCCGTGTTCTCTTCGATCCCCTGGTCCTTCTTCCAGGTTCCGGACACGAAATAGCGCGTGGTCCCCGAGCCACCCTTGACGTCGCCGACGATTTCATACGACGGACTGCGGTAATGCCATACCTCGTTGTACAGATCGTAATACGGGAGCTGCCCGCCGTTCGCGGCCGCGATGGAGTCAATGGCCGCCTGGGCGACCGCGCCCGTGAAGCGCGCCTTCGCTTCGGCCACGCTCGTGAATCGGCGGCTCTGCAGCTTGTTGGCGAGCGAGAACGAGCCCAGCCGAGTCGTGAGCGTCACCTGTGGCCGGCCCTGCTGCCCACGATTCGTCGTGATCACCACGACGCCGTTTGACGCCTTGGAACCGTAAATAGAAGACGCGGACGCACTCTTGAGGACTTCGATCGTGGCGACGTCTGTCGGATTGATGTCCGCCACGCGGTTCACCGGATCGTCCTCGGCCGTCGCGAAGGCGGCGTCGTCGATCTGCCCGCGGCCGCCCGCGATCCGCACGTTGGAGTAGATCACGCCATCGATCACGTAGAGCGGGTCGTAGGCGCCGAGAATGGTGTTGTTGCCGCGGATCTGCATCTGAATGCCGCCGCCTGGGGCGCCACTGTTGGTCTGCAGGTTCACACCGGCAATTCGCCCGGTGAGCGAGCTCTCAATCGTGGGCGCGGTGACTTTGGTAACGTCTTCACCCGAGACGTAGGACGTCGCCGTCGTCGCGTTACGGCGCTCGGTGGTGGTCGCCTGGCCGGTCACGACGACCGCCTGCAGCTCGAACACGTCTTCGTTGAGCGCAACGTCCATGCTCGTCTGGGTCGCGGGGACGAGGACGTCCTTGCGAGTGAACCCGATTGCTCGGAACGAGAGGCGAACGTCGCCGTCCGGTGCGAGGATCGCATAACGGCCGGAGTCATCGCTCTGCACGTACTGTGGACTCCCCGTCACGGTCACGGTGACACCCAGGATGGGACGACCACCCGCGGCTCTGGTGACCACGCCGCTGATGGTGCGTCCCTGGGCCTGGGCGATCGCCGCGTCGGGCAGCAACACGGTTCCCATGAGCCAAATGGCACTGACGATGATTGCACTGCGCACGAGGCCTCCTGCGGTGGGGGTTAACGCTCAGGCGGCTGAAAATGGCCCGCCGGTTGGGGGCTCGCAAGCAAGGTTCTCCCTGGGGTTGGCGGAATTCCGGGGGTTGACCTAACTCAAACAATGCGTTTAGTTTCGCGGGCTTCGGAGCAGCTTTTTTTGTCTGACACCTGAGGGGTATTTGCCGACCATCAACCAGCTCGTCCGGCGCGGCCGCCGCGACGTGGAGAAGAAAGAAAAGGCGCCGCACCTGCGTGGCAACCCGCAAAAGCGGGGCGTGTGCACGCGGGTCTACACGACCACGCCGAAGAAGCCCAACTCGGCGCTGCGCAAAGTGGCTCGTGTCCGGTTGACGAATGGGTTCGAAGTGACGGCATACATCCCCGGTGAAGGGCACAATCTCCAGGAGCACTCGATCGTGATGATTCGCGGCGGCCGCGTGAAGGATCTGCCGGGCGTCCGCTATCACATCATTCGCGGCACGCTGGACGCCGCGGGCGTGAATGAGCGCAAGCAGTCGCGCTCCAAGTACGGTGCGAAGCGTCCCAAGGAGGCCGGGAAGTGAGCCGTCGCAAATCCGCCGTCCGGCGTCCCGTACCCGCGGATCCGCGCTACGATAGCCAAACGGTGTCGAAGTTTTTGAACAACCTGATGGAGCGCGGGAAGAAGTCGCTGTCGGAGCGGATTTTCTATCAGGCGATGGACATGATCGAGCAGCGCACGGGGCAGCCCGGCGTGAACGTGTTCAAGCAGGCGCTCTCGAACGTGAAGCCCGCGCTGGAAGTGAAGTCGCGCCGGGTCGGCGGTGCCACCTATCAGGTGCCGGTGGAGGTGCGGCCCGAGCGTCGCACCGCGCTGGCGATGCGGTGGCTGATTCTGTACAGCCGCCTGCGCAAAGAGAAGACGATGGCCGAGCGCCTCGCCGCCGAGCTGATCCTGGCGTCGAAGGGCGAAGGCGAGACGATAAAGAAGAAGGAAGACACGCACCGGATGGCGGAGGCGAACCGCGCCTTCGCGCATTACCGGTGGTAGCGAAATAAAGGTAAGGGTACGCCATGGGCGTGCCCCAACAATGAACGGGCGCCTCCGGCGCCCCTAAACAAACAATCTCGGGACCCTGATCTAAGGGATCCTGCGTCGAGGCTCTCGAAAAGAGCCCGATGACAGCGGAGCGAGACCGGCCCACTCGTGGGCGTCCTGGTCGCCCCGCGTTTTTGCTGGATAGACCGAGGTAAGGGCACGCCAGTGGCGTGCCCCAACATGGGACGAAATGCCTAGAACGACGCCGCTCGACAAGATTCGGAATATCGGCATCATGGCCCACATCGATGCCGGTAAAACGACTACGACCGAGCGTATCCTTTACTACACGGGCCGCACCTACAAGCTGGGTGAGGTGCACGAAGGTCCGGCCACGATGGACTGGATGGAACAGGAGCAGGAGCGCGGCATCACCATCACCTCCGCGGCGACCACGGCGTTCTGGACCCGCCTGAATCAGCAGGACCGCATCAACATCATCGACACCCCCGGCCACGTGGACTTCACCGTCGAAGTGGAGCGTAGCTTGCGCGTCCTCGACGGTGCGGTGACCGTGCTGGATGCCGTCGGCGGCGTGGAGCCGCAGACCGAGACGGTGTGGCGCCAGGCCGACCGCTACGGCGTGCCGCGGATCATCTTCGTCAACAAGATGGACCGCGTCGGCGCCGACTTCGACATGTGCCTCAAGATGGTCCGCGAGCGCCTCGGCACCAAGGCGGTGCCGATCCAGCTCCCGCTGGGCTCAGGCGAGCTGTTCACCGGACTGATCGACCTCGTGCGCGAAGTCGAAATCGTCTATGACGACGAGACGATGGGCAAGAAGTACGTCGAAGGGCCGGTCCCGGCGGCGCTGAAGGACAGGGTCGCCCAGCTGCGACACGAGATGATCGAGGCGTGCGTCGAATCGGACGACGCGATTCTGCACAAGTATCTCGAAGACCACCAGCTGACCCAGGAAGAGATCCGCACCGTCATCCGCAAAGCCACCGTCGCCGGCCACGTCGTCCCCGTCATCTGCGGCGCCGCATTCAAGAACAAGGGTGTGCAGGCGCTGCTCGACGCCGTCGTCGATTATCTGCCGTCGCCGGTGGACATTCCGCCGATCAAGGGGCATCTGCCGCATCACGACGCGACCCACGCCGAGCGGCCTGCGTCCGACGACGCGCCGTTCGCCGCGCTCGCGTTCAAGATCATGACCGATCCGTACGTCGGGAAGCTGACGTTCTTCCGCGTCTACTCGGGCGTACTCGGCGCCGGCTCCTATGTCTACAACAGCACCAAGGACCGCAGGGAGCGCATCGGCCGCCTGCTGCAGATGCATGCCAACAAGCGCGAGGAGATCGAGGACGTGCGCGCGGGCGATATCGCCGCGGCGATCGGCCTGAAGGACACGCGCACCGGCGACACGCTGTGCGACGAAGCGCATCCGATCATTCTCGAAGCGATGCGCTTCCCGAACCCCGTGATCTCAGTCGCGATCGAGCCGAAAACCAAGGCCGACCAGGACAAGCTCAGCATCGCGCTGGCCAAGCTCTCCGAAGAGGACCCCACGTTCCGCGTGCATACCGATGCCGAAACCGCGCAAACAATCATCAGCGGCATGGGCGAGCTGCATCTCGAGATCATCGTCGAGCGCATGCGGCGCGAGTTCAAGGTCGACGCCAACGTCGGGCGGCCGCAGGTGGCCTACCGCGAGACGGTGCGCAAGCGCGTCGAGGACATCGAAGGGAAGTTCATCCGCCAGACGGGCGGGCGCGGCCAGTACGGCCACGTGGTCATCAACCTCGAGCCGGGGCAGCCCGGGACGGGCTTCGTGTTCGAGGACAACATCGTGGGCGGCTCGATCCCCAAGGAGTACATCGGCCCGGTCGAGCAGGGCGTAAAAGAGGCGCTGGAGAACGGCGTGCTCGCCGGCTACCCGATGGTGGACGTAAAGGTCGAGCTGGTGGACGGCTCGTTCCACGATGTCGATTCGAGCGAAATGGCGTTTAAGATCGCCGGCTCGATGGCCGTGAAGGAAGCCGCGCGCCAGGCCCATCCGATTCTGCTCGAACCGATCATGGACGTCGAAGTCGTGACGCCCTCGGATTACATGGGCGATGTCATCGGCGATCTGTCGAGCCGCCGTGGGAAGATCGGCGGCATGACGCAGCGCGCGGACGCTCATATCGTCGCCGCCAGCGTCCCGCTTTCTGAAATGTTCGGCTATTCAACGACACTGCGGTCGATGAGCCAGGGGCGCGCGATCTACAGTATGGAGTTCAGTCACTATCAAGAAGTGCCGAAGGCAAAGGCTGAGGAGATAGTGTCGAAGGTGAAAGGATAGCTATCGGCTATCAGCTATCGGCTATCGGGTTTTCGCCCGATGGCTGATAGCCGATACCCGATAGCCAATTAAGGAAAGGCACCATGGCAAAGGCCAAATTCGAGCGCACCAAGCCTCACGTAAATGTCGGAACAATTGGGCACGTAGATCATGGGAAGACGACCCTGACTGCAGCCTTAACAAAAGTTTCGGCGGACAAGGGATTAGGGACTTACGTGAGCTACGATCAGGTGGCGAAGGCGTCCGAGTCCCAGGGCCGGCGCGATGCAACGAAGATTCTGACCATCGCGACGAGCCACGTGGAGTACTCGACGCCCGAGCGCCACTACGCGCACGTCGACTGCCCGGGCCACGCCGACTACGTGAAGAACATGATCACGGGCGCGGCGCAGATGGACGGGGCGATCCTG
>DASYRZ010000032.1:0-4883 GCA_036003865.1 Gemmatimonadales bacterium
CCGCCGGCCCCGGCATGGGCCGGTTTCAACCGCCGCCCGATCACTGGATGACCATCGACTCGCTGAGCCAGGCCCTCGCGCTGACCGCCGATCAGCGCACCAAGGTCACGCCGGCGTACACGGCGTTGAACGGCGTGATGAAGGACGCCGCGGCCCGGCGCCAAGCGATCCGCCAGCAGATGCAAGCATCCGGGAGGGGCGGCTTCACACCCGGACAGGAGCCCACGCCCGCACAGCGTGCGCGGATGGACAGCATCCGCACAGAGATGGAAGGGTTTCAGGCTGAAGCGGATCAGTGGGTCGCCGCGATCCGCAACAACCTCACCCCGGCACAACAGGTGAAGTTCGATTCGTTGCCGAAGCCGCGGCTGGCGTTCCGGCGCCCCGGAGGCGGACCGCCGCAGCAGTAGCTATCGTTCGGGTCCCAATTCAATCGGATCTCGAACGATGTTCCGTCGGCTCGCCTTCTATCTTCTTGCTCTTGCCGGCGCCGGGCTGGGCAGCCGACTGGCTGCCCAGCGTCCGGCGAGCGACTCGAGCCTCCTCACGGTCGATCGCATCTTCGCGTCACCCGAGCTCCGCGGCGGCACGTTCGGCCCGCTCGCGTGGCTCTCCGACGGCGTGGGCTACACCACGCTCGAGCGTCCCGCCGGCAACAAGCCCGGCCGGGACATCGTGCGCTACGACGCGGCGACGGGCCTGCAGACGATTCTCGTCCCGGCGTCCCGGCTCGTGCCGCCCGGCGACTCGACGCCACTCGACATCGAAGAGTACACGTGGTCCCCGGACGGACGGCGCCTGCTCATTTTCACGAACTCGCAGCAGGTGTGGCGCACCAACACCCGCGGCGACTACTGGGTCCTCGACCTCGCCGGTTGGACGCTCAAGAAGCTCGGCGGCAACGGTCCCGCCTCGACGCTCATGTTCGCGAAGTTCTCCCCCGACGGCGGACGCGTGGGCTGGGTGCGCTACGGCGAGTACAACCTCTACGTCGAGGACATCGCCACGAGCAAGATCACGCAGCTGACCCGCGACGGCTCGCGCACCACGATCAACGGCACATTCGATTGGGTCTACGAGGAAGAGCTTGGCCTGCAGGACGGCTGGCGCTGGAATCCCGATGGCCGGTCGATCGCGTACTGGCAGCTCGACGCAACCGGGGTGCGCGATTTCCTCCTCTATGACATCACCGACTCGCTCTACGCGTTCACGACGCCCGTGCAGTATCCCAAGGCGGGGCAAACCAATTCAGCGGGCCGGGTGGGCGTCGTCAGCGCGAGCGGCGGCGAGACGCGCTGGATCGCGATTCCCGGTGATCCGCGCAACAACTACATCGCGCGGATGGAGTGGGTGCCCGACCGCGGTGGCTCGAACGAGCTCGTCATCCAGCACATGAACCGGCTGCAGGACACGCTGCACGTCATGCTGGCCAATGCGCAGACCGGCCAGGTCCGCACGGCGTTCACCGAGACCGACAGCGCGTGGGTCCAGCAATTCGACGCGCTGCGCTTTCTGAACGGCGGCAAGGACATTCTGTGGGAGTCGGAGCGCAGCGGCTGGAACCATCTCTATCTGATGCCGCGCGATGGCGGCGCGCCGCGCCCCTTGACCACCGGGGACTTCGACGTCCTCGGCGTGCTGCGCGTCGACACGCTGGGCAAGTGGGTGTACTACGTCGCGTCGCCGGACAATCCCACCCAGCGCTATCTCTACCGGATCAATTACGGCCTCAAACGCCCGGTCGCGCAGCGCATCACGCCGGCGGCCGAGCCGGGCTCCCACTTCTACAATATGTCGCCCAACGGCGTCTACGCCGTGCACGTCTACTCCCGGTTCGGCGTTCCGCCGACGACGTCGCTCATCGGCATGCCGGACAACCACCTGATTCGCACCCTGGTGGACAATGCGCCGCTGAAAGCCAAAGTCGCGGGGCTGCGGCTGGGCGCCACGGAGTTCCGGCAAGTCGACATCGGCAACGGCATCAAGCTCAACGCCTGGCTCATCAAGCCGCCGAATTTCGATTCGACGTCCAAGTATCCGGTGTTCTTCTACGTCTATGGCGGCCCTGGGTCGCAGACGGTGACGGATGGCTGGGGCGGACAGAACTATCTCTGGTTCCAGATGCTGGCCCAGCGCGGCTACATCGTCGCGAGCGTCGACAACCGCGGCACTGGCGCGCGCGGCCGCGCGTGGCGCAAGCTCATCTACCGCCAGATGGGGGTCGTCGAGACGCAGGATCAGGCCGCCGCGGCGCGCGCGATTGGCCGGCTGCCGTACGTGGATTCGACGCGGCTCGGGATCTGGGGCTGGAGCTACGGCGGGTTCATGTCGCTGAACCTGATCACGCAGGCGCCCGACGTGTACCGGATGGCAATCGCCGTCGCGCCGGTGACGCATTGGAAGTACTACGACACGATCTACACCGAGCGCTACAACGGCCTGCCCCAGGACAACGCGGCCGGTTATGACAAGGGCTCACCGCTCACGTACGCGAAGAATCTGCGGGGCCGGCTGCTGATCGTGCATGGCAGCGGTGATGACAACGTCCATTTCCAAAACACCGAGGCGATGGTGAACGCGCTGGTGGCGGCGAACCGGCCGTTTTCACTGATGGTATATCCGAACCGCAATCACTCGATCTCGGGCGGGACGACGCGGCAGCATCTCTTCACGCTGCTGACGAAGTTTGTGGAAGAGAATCTGCCGGCGAACGCGGCGCGGCCCGCGGGAGCCGCGCTGCCGTAGCGCTGAAGTCTTGACACCCCCTCGTCCGCGGCTATATCCGGCTGCACTCCCTCAAGGCCGGCCGTGGACGAATGGGTGGTCGAGTTGCAGCGGGACAGGCTCGACGCCGCATGGGACCTGTTCCTCGATCGGTACCGGCGTCTCATCTTCGCAGCGATCCGGCATTACGCCCAGGACTACGACGATGTGATGGATGTGTTCGCGCGCGCGTGCGAAGCGCTGCGCGCGGACGATCTCCGGCGGCTGCGGTCGTGGGTCGAGGAGCCAGTGCATCGCGCCCGGTTCTCCACCTGGCTCGTCACCGTGGTCCGGCACCTCACCGTCGATTGGTTTCGCCACCGCGATGGCCGTCGGCGGCTGTCCGTCGTTGCCGAGGGATTACCACAACTGCGGCGCCGAATCTTCGAGTACGTGTTTCTGGAGCAACGCAGTCACATCGAAGCCTACGAGCTGATTCACGCCCGCGAAGCGCCCACCCTCTCGTTTCGAGAATTCCTCAGCGAGCTGCGGGCGACCTATCGCGCGATATCCGCGGGCCGGCGTGGGCAGGTTCTCCGCGATCTTGCTCCGGCGCCAGACGCCCCTGAGGATCTACCCGCCGATCCGACGGGGCCGAGTAGCGCGGGCGCCGCTGAGCAGAGTCAGCTCGTGGAGCAGGCGCTCCAGGTGCTCGGCCCCGACGATCGCTTGATCGTGGAGCTTTACGTCCTCGAGGAGCGTCCCGCCGAAACGGTCGCAAAGGTCCTGGGCTTGGCCAACGCGAAAGCGGTCTACAACCGCGCGTACCGGGCATTGGCGGTGGTGCGTGAGCAACTGGAACGGGCCGGCGTGCGGCGGGAGGATCTGTGAGCAGTCGGGACCCTCAGGACCGTCTCATAATGCCTGACGAATCCTTCGAGGAGCTGAGGCGCGTGCTCGACACCCGTGTGCGTTCTGAAACACTCACGCCTGATTGCCTGCCGGACGATGTGATCGCGGCGCTGGCGGATGGCTCGCTCGCGCCCGACCTGCGCGCATCGGCCCTCCCGCACGTCGCGTCCTGCGCACGGTGTCGGGGGGCAGTCGCGTCGGTTGCCAGGGCACTCGCGGATCCTGTGGTTTCTCGAGAAGTCTCCGTTTCTTCCCGTAGGCGCCAGTGGTATCGAATCACCGTTCCGCTTGCGGCCGCGGCGGTGCTCCTCCTGCTGCTCTCGTCACCTGCGGGTGACCGCTCGCCCGTGCACCGCGGACCGCCACTGCCGCCACCAGCGACCACGCCGGTTCCTCGATCGCCGCTTGGGGCTGTGGCCGCCGTGGACGATCTCCGCTGGAGTCCCGTCGCCGGCGCGGACCGATACCGGGTGACGGTGTTCGACGCGACTGGGCGTGTGATGTACGCCAGCGAGGTATCCGACACGGTCGTCCTGTTCCCCGATTCGGTCCTGCTCGTCCCTGGCGCGGCCTACCTCTGGAAGGTGGACGCTCGCACCGGGTTCGATCGCTGGGCCGGGTCGGAGCTGGTCGAGTTTCGAGTCGCGGGACCACGGCGGTGATGATCGGCGTCGGAATTGGCTGCCTGCTCGCTGTCCTGCAATCGCCTGCTTCCGATTCTCTCCGACTGCTCGCCGCCAACGTGTCCGCGCCTGCGCTGGTTCTCGAAGTGCGCGCGCGGCCGCTGGCGGTGCGGGACGCCGTCACCGAGTCGTTGCGGCGCGGCGAGCTGGACGGCGCCGCGAGGATCGCCGCGGCGTACGCAATCGCGTGGCGCGACTCGTTTCTGCTGCGTGAGGTCGCGCGCTTTGCCGCCTGGCCCCCGTCGCGCCGCGCGGCAAAGGTCACGGTCGACAGCATGCGGCGGGCGGGCATCAAGGCGTTCGGAGCGGACGGCCCGCGCGCCGCGGTAGCGGTCTGGCGTCGCGCGCTGGCGCGTGCGACGGCGAACCGCGATTCGGCGGGGATGGCGGCGCTGCTGGGCAATATCGGGGCGGGGTTGCTCGAGGATGGGCAGGTCGACAGTGCCACCACGTATCTCGAGCGGGCGCGCGCCTTGGCCGTGGCGATTGGTGACCTCCGGGTCGAGGCGAATGCGGTCGGGTCTCTGGCCGGCGCGCACGAAGACCGTGGCGACCTCGCAGCGGCGCGCGACGCCTACGCGCAGT
>DASYRZ010000033.1:0-6165 GCA_036003865.1 Gemmatimonadales bacterium
TTCGAAGCGCTCGCCCCGATGGAGGCGACGTTGTTGACCGAGCGGCGCCGGCACGGACCGAGCGGCGGGGCGGGAGGGTCGGCAGGGAAGCCTGGTGCAAACCTGCTCAACGGTAGTCCCGTGGCGTCAAAGACGACGTTGCGACTGGCCGCGGGGGACGTCCTCCGCATTGAGACCCCAGGTGGTGGCGGCTGGGGGAAAGGACAGGATTCATGACTTGGGCGTTGGTCTCGTTGCTGGGACTTCTGGCGGGAGTGATCTCGGGACTGTTCGGGGTCGGTGGCGCGGTCGTCATCATTCCCGGGCTCGTGCTCATCGCCAAGCTGCAGCAGCACACGGCGCACGGCACGTCGCTCGCGGCACTGCTCCTGCCGGTCGGGTTGCTCGGCGTCCTGCAGTATGCCAAGCGCGATCAGGTGAACTGGGGCTATGCCGCCGTCGTTGCGGTAGGGCTGCTCATCGGCGCCTATTTCGGGGCGCGACTGGCCGGATCGATTTCCGACATCATGTTGCGGAAAATGTTCGGCGGGTTCTTGCTGCTGATCTCGGCGAAGTTGCTGCTCTCCTAGGGTTCGCTGGTGTCTGAGACCTGGCGCTGGAAGACCTTCCCGTCGATGAAGAGCTTGAACAGGTCCGCGTCGAGCTGCCCCTCATTCACCTCCGTGGTGAGAATGTCGAGCGCGCGGTCGTGGGAGACGGCGCGCTTGTAGGGCCGGTCCTGCGCCGTGAGCGCGTCGTAGATGTCGCTGATCGTCATCATCCGCGTCTGGATCGGGATGCCGTCCGCGGTGACGCGACGTGGATAGCCCCGGCCGTCCATCTTCTCGTGATGGCCGTAGGCGATGAGTGGGATCTGTTGCAGCTCGCGCGTCCAGGGAATGCGCTGCAGGAACTGAAACGTATGCGTCACGTGACTCTCGATCTCGTGCCGCTCGGCGTCGTCTAGGCTCCCTTTGCGGATCGTCAAATAGCGCATCTCGTCGGGTGACAGGAACGGCTCGGTCGCGCCGTCAAACGCCAGATAACTGCGCTGCGACCACGCCTTGAGCTCTTCGAAGCTGCCGTCCGGCAGAATGCTGGGCTCGTTGGCCTTGAGCACGAGCTCCAGGAATCGATCCAGCTCCTTGAGCTCCTCCTGGTGCGCCGCTTCCAGCTCCATGACGAAGCCCCCGTATCCCGTCTTGCCGTTGGCCTCGAGATACTCGGCCCGCTTGCGCCAGAACTCCCGCTCCGCGGTGCGGCGAATGAATGCATGGCGGTGCCGAACCAGCCCCAAGTCGGACGGATACAGTTTTTTGGCTTTGACCAGCACCTGCTCGCGCACGCCGACCTTGCCGAAGTCGTGCAGCAACGCGGCGTAGCGAATCTCTTTGAGCTGTTCGCGTGAGAACCGAATGCCGCGATACGGCCCGTCACCGGAGCGGTCGACCACTTCCGCGAGTCCGACCGTCATCCCCGCGACCCGGCCGCTGTGACCGTACGTCGTTGGATCCCGCTGCTCGATCGCGTGCACCGCCGCGAGCACGAAGCCCTCGAACAGCTTCTCGATATCCTCGTAGAGCCGGCTGTTCTCGATGGCCACCGCCGCCTGGCCGGCCAGCGCCGTCACGAGCTCGACGGTCCGTCGGGAGTAGGGCACGACCTGTCTTTCGACATCCGCGGGCGTCGACAGGGTCGCGTCGAAGTTGCGCTTGCGGTTGATGAGCTGCAGCACGCCGATGATCTCGTCCTTGTGATCCTTCATCGGAATGACGAGCATCGATTTCGAGCGATAGCCGTAGCGCTCGTCGAACGAGCGATTGATGGTGTACTCGACGTCGGGCGGCAGGAAATAGGCGTCGTCGATGACGAGCGGATCGCCGGTGACCGCGCAGTAACCGGCGAGACTCCCGCGGTCTACCGGAATCGTGTGCTCCACGAACGGCGCTTCGGGCTTGGAGAAGGTCTGCGCGAGCCGGAAGCGCAGCCGCTTGTCCCCGTTGGCATTGGTCTCGACGAGGTACAGGCTCCCCGCATCCGACTGCGTGATGCGCCGCGACTGCGTGAGAATGAGATCGAGCAGCGTCTTGATGTCGCGCTCGGTGCCGAGCGCGACGCCGATGCGCGTCAGCTCGCCGATCTCGCGGGCCCGCTGTGCGGCTTCCCCGCGCGCGCGCGCGGTCTCGGCCCGCGCCGCCGCTTCCCGGAAGCCGGCGCGGATCGCGACCAACAGGCGCCGGGGGCTGGTCGGCTCGGTCAGGAACCCCGAGAGGAACTCGGTGGGGAGGCCTTCGGGGACATCGGTCTCGCCGTCTCGTCCCAGCGCCACAATGGCGCCGCCCGCGTCGACGAATGAGCGCATGACATCGACCGGAAACGCCGAGCGGCTCTCGGCATCGAGCAGCAACACTGTGGGGCGGTCATCGGCGACCGTGAGATCCTTCGCCAGGCGCACGGTGCGGGCCTCGACCTGCGAGGTCTCGAGCGCCGGCGCGACCGCGTCGGGGCGCCACATGGGCGGATGCAGCAGCACGTATCTCACGGCTTGGCGCCCACTGGACCACGCGCCGGATCGGGCGCGACGGGGTCCGTTAGGACGACTTCACCCGCTGCAGGCCTTCCTGCGCCTCAGCGTATTCGGGGAAGATTTGCAAGGCGCGCCGGAACATTTCCTCGGCCTTGTCCTTCTGACCGTGATCCGAATACAGCAACCCGCGCGAGTAGTACGTCAGCGCCTCCGTCGGCACCTGCCGGCTCATGCGCTGATCCCCGGCCGGCCGCTGCAGCGGCGGGAGATTGGCATCCTTCATCAGGCGCGCGGCGATGCTGCGGATGATGTCGAACATGTGATCGCGCTGCATCCGCTCCGATTCGGTCTTCACGACCTCACCGGTCTCGGTGTTGACGAGGCGGACGTCGACGCGGAAGTCGCCGTAGAAATCGACGAAGCTGCCGAAGACGTAGTACCGGGCGCCCACGAGCTTGGCGACCTTGGACGCCGTTTGCGGCTCGATGCGCCCCTGCGCACCCAGATTCTGCTCGTCGATGATGTGCTGGAGCTCGGTGCGCTCGACCACGCGGGCCGCGGGATTCTGGGCCAGCTCCGAGATCATCATCCCGGCGATGCCGCGCTGCAGTGCCGCGAAGTCTTCCTTACTCTGACCGTACGACCCGCCATTGTCGAATGGAAAAACGGCGATCCCCGGGCGGGTATCCTGATTGCGCCCCCCCTGCTGCGCTCCCAGGAGCACCGGCACCAGGCTCAACACCGTCATCACAGCACGCGCGCGCATAGCTACTCCTCGGGTCACAGGGTCACCTTCATGCCTTCCTGGGCGGCCAACACCTCCAACGAGCCTCCGCGCGCCTTGGCAAACTTGCGCGCGGCCGCCAGCAAGTGATCCATTTCCTTGTCACCGTGCTCGGGCTCGTGATGAAACAGCACGAGCTTCGCGGCGCCCGCATCCTTTGCCAGCGTCACCGCTTCTTCATATGTCGAGTGACCCCAGCCGCGATGCTGCTCCAGCTCCTTCGGCGTATACATGGCGTCATGAATCAACAGGTCGATGTCCTTCAAGAAGGTCACGAAGTCGCGGCGCCAGGTCTTGGCGACGTCGTAGTGGCCTCCGGCGCCCAGTTCGTTGTCCGTGACGTATGCCATGCTCGGTCCACCCGTGCCGGCAGCGGGCGTGAGCCGAAATCCCAATGTCGTCCCCGGATGCCGCAGCTTGATCGTCCGCACCCGGAACTCGCCGATCGAAAAGTCGTCGGTGTCCACCTGCTGCACGGTCAGCTGCGCCGACAACGCGTCGAGCGGCACCGGAAACACCGCCGGATCCATCTGTTGTCGCAGGATCGCTTCCAGCGACGTCGTGCCCTGCCGTGATCCCCAGATGCGAACGGAGTTGCCCGGCGAAAAAAACGGCTTGAAGTGCGGCAACCCTTGAATGTGATCCCAGTGCGCATGCGACAGCAGAATCTCGACTTTGGCGGCGCCGTTTTGGCTGGCGACGAGGTCGAGCCCCAGCGCGCGAATTCCGGTTCCGGCATCCAGCACGACCAGCTGACCGCCGTTGCCCTCCACGGCCACGCACGGCGTATTGCCACCGTAGCGCGACGTCGCGGACCCGGGAGTAGGAATACTCCCCCGGGTTCCCCAGAAGGTCACCGTGTACGACACGCGTGTCGGCAAGCCGAGACTCGAGCTAAGTTACTGGTAGTTAGTGACGTAGAGCCGTGACGCGAGTCACGACCGACCGGCTGCTTGCTCGAGCGATCCACGGTCTTTGATCACAATGTCCTTGCGACTTACATCAATCATTCCCTTATCGACGAGCTCGCGCATGGTGCGGGACACCGTTTCGCGCGAAGAGCCGATCATCTGCGCGATGGTGTGATGGGTGAGGCGGCGCGTGATCCGCTGGCCGTCCGTCTCGTCGGCGAGGTCGAGCAGCAGCTGCGCGACGCGGCCGTGCACGTCGAGCAGGACGAGGCTGCCGACTTTTTCGTCGACCCGCCGCAGGCGGCGCGACAGCTCGCGCAGCAGCGCGAGTCCGATGCCGGGCGAGTGCTCGAGGATGCCCTGAAAATCCTCGCGGCGCAGGACGTACAGCGTGGAGTCTTCCATCGCGATGACGTGTGCCGAGCGCGGCTCGTCGTCGATCAACGCCATCTCGCCAAAGAACTCGCCTTCACCGAGCACGGAGAGGATGACTTCGCGGCCGTCCTCGCCGATGAGGACGACTTTGACCTGCCCCTTCGCGACGACGTAGAGCGCGTCGCCGGGATCGTCCTCGAATAGGATGACGGAGTTCTTGGGGTAGGTTCGGTCGCGGGCGACCTCCACCACCCGCTGCAGGTCGGCGGCGGCTAGCTGGCTGAACAGCGGGACCTTTTGCAGCACGTCGGTCGCAGACACGCGAACAGCTTACGACGTGTCCAGAGCGGTGTCAATTGAACCGAAGCCCATGCCTTGCCTCCAAGTTTGTGCGCCAGCTATATTTCCGCACTTCGTTCTGTCCGACCATTAGGCAAGGATGTGTGCAGTGAAACCCGGAATTCACCCGAAATACCAGCGGGCGACGGTCCAATGCGCGTGCGGGAACAGCTTTGTGACGCGCTCGACCACCCCCGTGATTCACGTTGAAGTGTGCGCCAGCTGCCATCCCTTCTTCACCGGCAAGCAGAAGCTGGTCGACACGGCCGGCCGCGTGGAGCGC
The DNA here is from genome assembly GCA_036003865.1 of Gemmatimonadales bacterium. GTDB lineage: Bacteria > Gemmatimonadota > Gemmatimonadetes > Gemmatimonadales > GWC2-71-9 > 20CM-2-65-7. The sequence continues at coordinate 5,199 of DASYRZ010000033.1, forward strand.
TTCCGCCAGAAGTACGGAACCAAGGCCGGAGCGAGCTAATCTCGTGGAGACCCGACTCCGCCAGGCGCTCGCGCGGGCGGAGGAGGTCGCGCGGCAGCTGGCCGACCCCGCCACCGCGCGGAATCCAGCCAAACTGAAGCAGCTCGGCCGCGAGCACGCCCAGCTCGAGGTCATTCGTCTCGCGGCCCAGCGCTTGGAGCGCCTGGAAAGCGAGCTGGCACAGGCGCGCGAAGTGCTCACGGACAAAGACCCCGAGCTGTCCCAGCTCGCGCGCGCCGACGTCGAACGGCTGCGCCCCGAGATCGAGCGGCTCGAAGCGGAGCTCGACGAGCTGTTGACGCCGGCCGACCCCTTCGATGACCGGGACGCGATCGTCGAGATCCGCGCCGGCACCGGCGGCGACGAGGCGGCGCTGTTTGCGGCCGATCTGTTTCGGATGTATACGAGGTTCTGCGAGCGGCGCGGCTGGAAGGTCGAGATCCTCTCACTCTCCGAAGGCACACTCGGCGGCCTGAAAGAAGCGGTGTTCGCGGCACGCGGGCCCAAGGCGTACGGCACGCTGCGCTACGAATCTGGCGTGCACCGCGTGCAGCGCGTTCCGGTGACCGAACAGCAAGGCCGCATTCATACCTCGGCGGCGACTGTCGCCGTCCTCCCCGAAGCCGAAGAAGTCGACGTCAAGATCGAGGACAAGGATCTGCGCATCGACGTGTTTCGCTCCGGCGGTCCCGGCGGCCAGAGCGTCAACACGACCGACAGCGCGGTCCGCGTGACGCATCTCCCCACCGGCCTCGAAGTGAAATGCCAGGATCAAAAGTCGCAGCTGCAAAACAAAATCAAGGCGCTCGAGATTTTGCGCTCGCGACTGCTGGACCGCATGGTCGCTGAGCAGGAAGCCGCGCGCGCGCGCGAGCGTCGAGCGCAGGTGGGGACGGGCGACCGGTCGCAGAAAGTCCGCACGTACAAC
>DASYRZ010000034.1:0-13963 GCA_036003865.1 Gemmatimonadales bacterium
GAGCAGGCGACCGCCGCCGAGTTTTACTTCGCCACCCCCCACCACGCCTGGGAACGCGGGACCAACGAGAACACCAACGGGCTGCTCCGGCAGTACCTCCCCAAGGGCCAGAGCATGGCCGACCTCACCCAGCACGATTGCCATCGGATCGCGACCAAACTGAACCGCCGGCCTCGGAAGCGGCTCGGCTATCGCACGCCGGAGGAATGCTATGCTCGCTGACCCTCAGTGTTGCACTTCAAAGTTGATATCAGACAGCGCGGGATGCACGACATCACCTTAATGAGTCCTCCAGAAAACCGGCTCGCCTGAGTTCACCGCACCTCAAGGGATTGTCGGTCTCGCTCCGATTGCCGTCAGGAGGTACCCAACCGTCGACTTTCGTAGTATCAATGCGGTTGAGCGCCCTGGCATACAGGGGGCGACAGAAGGATGCCAGCGTGCTGTATTGGATCTGTGGGTGATGCATGAGTACGACCCATGCCACGACAGACGCCCCCACCAGAAAAGCAATCAGAATCATCATGACGCGTTGCTTGACTTTGTCCGGTAGCCGCACGATTCACGCTGCCTAACGGATGGCGCTTAAGCTGCGGCGCGCTGAAGAAAGATTCATTCCTTAATCTACGTGCGCTGTCAGCTTCAAGCGCTTGTTAGGCAGCCAACCACCGGCGGCAATCACCAATGGCCCTGCTCTCGCATCCAAAACGCGTATGCGAACACGAGCGGTCCCGCGTTACCGAGAAGCAAGCCAGCCCACAGCGCCACCTGGGCCATATCGCCCGTTAGACCGAAGCTCGCTCCAACGAGCATGGCTCCGGCGACATAGGCTGCGCCACACCGCAGAGTCACCAGCACCACCCGCCGGCGCAAGACGCGACTCCACCTCGCCTCCGCAATCGCGACCTCCTGCGCCCGTCGAGTTTCCTCCGCGATGCGAATCTCTGGTAGAACCAGCAGTCCAGACATTTGGCTGCCTAACGGATCGCGCTTAAGCTGCAGCGCACTAGTGAAAGATCAAATGCCCCTACGTGCGCTGTCAGCTTCAAGCGCTTGTTAGGCAGCAACGACTGAGAGCTCATGACTCCCGTAGGAAGCTGTGCCCAAAAACGATACCAAATAGTAGGGTGCAAATCCCGAATGAGAACAGCTCTGCTGCGTCCGGAGCTACCAGTAGAGGCTTATGCTCCGTCGCCCGAATTATGATGACGACAAAGACCACATAGGGCGCGACGCTCATCACCCCAGCCAGGTAGTCACCGAGCGGGACCGAACGTAACGGCCGGCCGATGACATCGTAGGCAAGTCCACCTGCAGCTCCACCAAGCGTTGCAAGGCCGAAGATGATGCCGACCATCGCAAGATCTGCGCTGGGAGAAGCACTGGTCAGGAGGATTCCTAGAATTACGATCGGCAATCCAATGAAACCACCCTTAAAGCCGATCAAGGTCCAGATTAGGGCCGCACCACAAACGGGACCCCGAAGTAGAACCGGCAGCTCGAGGCGTTCCCAAACGCGATAGAGCCGCTCGAACATTTAGTTGCTGCCTAACGGATCGCGCTTAAGCTGCGGCTCGCTGGCGAAAGAGTCGTCATTCAGTATCCTACGCGCGCCGCCAGCTTCAAGCGCTTGTTAGGCAGCAACTGACCTCATTTCGACTCAGCACAAGGGTAACGCGTCGCGATTGCACGCATCGTAGGTTCAGGAGCACTCGCGGCATCGGTGTAGTGCCGCACATGTCCAACCAGGGAATCCCCCCTAACCGTGAGCGAGAAGGATACCCCGCTCTCACCGGCCTCAATTATGAGATTGTAGTGACCATCGCGGTAGGACCAGTTCGTCGCTCCGAGACCCGGCCGATAATACAGAAACGCGACGGAGTCCGGCAACCTTACCTCACCCCGTTCCTGCCCCGGCATCAGGACGAACGAAGGCGGGAACATGCCTGGCGTGGCACCGCGCTGCGCAGAGTCGTAGGCGACGCGGAAGCAGAGCGGGTGGTCGCCGACGCCCTGACCTACCACAGTCGCCGGCAGCAGAAGGATAAGGAGAGGAGCACGCATACTGGTTTGCTGCCTAACGGAGTGCGGCTAAGCTGCGCCGCCGAGCTACCATGTTCACAACAGAAGACTACCTCTAAAAACGTGGCGGCGGCAGCTTCAGCCGCGTGTTAGGCAGCCGGCAATGGAACTACGGCTTGCGCCCCCTCAGGCCACGAAAAATATCCCACGCAGCTACGGCCAGAACTGCAACAGCAGGAATGGGCGAAATGTCTGACGTCCGCACGAGCACCGCGAGGAGAATACCAAGTGTGACCAGCGCGACGCGGTACCACCACTCGTAGGACATTGCGGCTGCCTAACGGAGCGCGCTTAAGCTGCGGCGCGCTGAAGAAAAAGGTGTCATTCAATATCCTACGCGCGCCGGCAGCTTCAAGCGCTTGTTAGACGGCACGCGCTCGGCTCCCACCACGCGCACCGCGTCTCGCGCGGATCCGTGCCCTGATCATTTGGGGAATGGGACGACAGCCGCAGTGCTTGGCGTGGGCGACATGCCAAGCAACCCGCTCGACGAGGGTCGCGCCGCGCCGCAGTCGATGCTTCGAGTGCCAAGTGACGTTCATTCGATGGTTGATGTGCCCGTCTAACGGACCGCGCTTAAGCTGCGGCGCGCTGAAGAAAGATTCATTCCCTAATCTACGCGCGCCGCCAGCTTCAAGCGCTTGTTAGGCGGCCGGCGGTTCCGAACTCGACTTGTGATGATGCTGCAACCAGATGGCCACGCCGAGGCCCGTGAGCAGCACCGCGTGCCCACCGATCACCGCGGCCTTAGCAGAGATCCCAAAGCCCCAAACCCCGAGAGCCACGAGTGCCAACACCGAGCCGACAACGGCCAGAGCAACCGGGGCCTTCTTGATGTGATGCATCGGTTCTCCTTACACGGGATTCGTGAGGCCGCCTAACGGATGGCGCTTAAGCTGCGGCGCCGAGCTGGAATAATCACAAATGCAATGTTACCACAGAAGAAGGGCGCCGTCAGCTTCAAGCGCGTGTTAGGCAGCGGCTCATCATGCACGTTCGCGACTCAGGGGAATGCCGATTGCGATGCCACCAATCATTCCGATGACCGCGACCGTTATCCACTCGGACTGATCGCTGAAGGATGGCATCGGCTTCCCCTTGAACGTCGGCAGGACGAGGAACGATAAGATGAAAGCATAACCGCAACTTGCGCCTAGACACTGAATGAACGTTCCAAGTCTGCCGAGGGATCGAGTCACTGAACGGATGGTGGCGTACACAAGACCGCCCAAGACACCACCGAGAGGCGCATAAACGAGGATAGCGAGAAAGGCGCGCCACGCCTCGAGGGGGTTCGTGACTGCCATGATGATGAGGAGAACAGGCAAGAGGAACCAAGCGCCGCGCAGAGCCATGAATGCGTAAATGAACAGGGCGCCATACAGGGGGGGTCGTAGCCACTTCGGGCGGTCCTCCACCCATTCGAACGCCGCAATTGCCGCACTGCCAAAGATTCGCGCCAACCTGCTCTCGGGCACGGTTTGCCGCTGCCTAACGGACCGCGCTTAAGCTGCGGCGCGCTGAAGGACGATTCATTCCGCAACCTACGCGCGCCGGCAGCTTCAAGCGCTTGTTAGGCAGCATCCGCTCCCCTGTCCGCGTCGCGCTCCCTAGCCGGCACTCGGCCAAAGATGACTCCGAGGACTATGCCGAGGCCAATGAGAGCTAAGCCCCGCGCGGGCTGGCTGAACACGGACCAGATGCCCGCGATGAGGCAGGCCACCGCCGCGATTCCGCCGGCCGCGGATTCCCGCACGCGGGGCGGCATTACGCTGCAATCCTCGCAGTCTATCGCGCGTTCCGACGCTCTAGACTGCGAAAGCGCCCGCGCCCGCGCAAGATGTCCCCTAGTGGGCGAGGATGTACTCCGCATTGGTAGTCAGCAACCGCATCGCCGCATGGCTAACGGGCAGTGAACCCGCCGCGTTGTGCTGGGCGGCGAGCTCAGCTATGAAGCTCCGGAGTCGGGTGCGTGCGGGGCCCTTGTTACCCTGGGCAAATGCCTGGGCACTCTGGTCAAGCGCAGTCCCGAGGCGATTGCACACCTCGGCGCTCGTGATCCACGCCAGCGCGCACGCCCGGTCGGAGAGCCTTCGGAGTCGCTGCAACAGCACGTCCCAGTCCGCGGCGCTTGGCAACGGTTCGATGCCTGTCGTGAAGCCGCCGACGGAGTTGGCCCAGAAGGACGGCGCCTGCTTGATGAGCCATGGTAGGGAGTCGTTATAGACTGGCATCTCGTAACGCCCTTGCACCCGGAAGGCTGCGATTTCGGGAAGTCCAACAGCCTCCAACCAAAAGCCCCTGAGCATCTGTCCAGGCTGCACGTCTGGCCTGGAGAAGAGGGCCGTCCAGAGGGCGGCTGTGGAGTCCTGGACTACCCCGGGACTTGCATGCCAACGACCCGGAGCGCCCATGCGGTATTGGCGTACGCTCGTGCGAATGGCCAGGTGGCGCGCCGACTGTGCGCTGGTAGGAGCATTCGAGAGGGCGTACCAGATGCGAATGGTATCTCCGCGGACACTGATGCTCTCCGCTGTGACGGTCGCAGTCAGCCGGTTACCGGCGGGCCAAGGGATGGAGTCTTGCGCTGCGACACGCACCGCGGGGCAAGCGAGGCACGCGGCTGCCAAGAGGAGGGCCGCTCTGGGCGACGAGGTCACCAGCGCCAGTCCGGGGTCCACGCGAGCCCTAAGGCGAGAGGACCTGGGCCGCCTGTGTTGTGGGCACGAGGTCGAACGTGTAAATGCCGGCAGGAATGGTGCTGAAGAATAACCCCCAGCCGGCGATCTCGAGCGCGCAGAGCTTCCGCGCCGAGGAATCGATGGCGAGGCTGATCTGCCCGCAGAAATCCGCGCGGCAAACAACCGCGGCCGGCGGCCGGATCCGACCGACATGGCCCAACGTGTGTCGATCGAAGACGTGAATGATCGGCTGGAATGTCGCGCCACTGTCGGTGAGCGCCACGCCGTACAGCCACCGGCCTCCAGGGTCGAGTACGACGTCCCACAGCATGGGCATCGTAACGGGCGTGTCGATCGCAACCTGTCCCGACGCTGCGGAGGCCGCAACCAGACGCTCCGGCTCGTCGGCATTGAAGTTCGCCCGGCCTGCGGCGAAGATCGTGTCGCCGTCGGGTGAGAACGCCACGCCTTCGGCCCTGGCGAAGGGTAGCCGGAACGTGATCGTTCCGGTCGCGCTTTCAACGACCGGCACCTGATTCGGCGCCCACGTGGCCAGCACGATGGCGAGCGAGCGGTCAGGCGAAAGCACCACGCGCTCGCCGGACTCTATCTGTTCGGTGAGCGTGGAGTCTCCCGGTCGGTACACCCTCATGTAATGGTGGGCCGTCTGCAACCACATGCCGGGTGAGAGCTCGGCCCAGATTCTATCGGCGGCGAAACCGCCGAGTGGCGCGCTGTCGATCGGGGTAGCGCTCGCATCGAGGACCCAGGACACGGCGCGCCCGCAGCGTCCCGTGTCCGCCTGCGCCACCACGGCGCGAGGTCGAAACGACAGACCGGGGGAGACCGCGCAGCCCCCACTGTGACCGATGCCGAGGTCTACGGTGGCGCCGGTGCGCAGGTCGAGCTCCACCAAGCTGCTTTCGGCCGCCGCGATCACGACGGGCGAACCCGGCGAGGTCGGCTGGGGCCATCCCGTCAGCGGGGGAGCATCTGCCCGGCCGACGAACCCGACGATCCGTACGCTCCCGAAGCGGTCCCCACCATGGAGCTTCACGTGCAAGGCGAAGACGCCGCTCGTGTCCGGCAGGCGCGCGGTGACCGTGGAATCATCGCGTCGCGCCACGGTGAGGTGAAGCGTGTCGAGCAGCACCTCAGGCAGCGCCGGCTGGCCTGCCAGAGCAGGCGAGAGGACGACAAGGTCGCTGCCGGGCCAGGCCACAGGGTTGGCGAGCCGGACTTCCACGCTGTCGGGTAAGGTTCCGGTGGGCGCGTCTTGGCAAGCGGTCGAACTGATGGCCAGCGCGAACAGGACTACTGAAGAGAACGACGGCCTCATTGTTTCACCTACCCACCCCGCGTATGCATCTCCCGCCGCGGATCCGCGCGCAGCGCGTCGATCTGATAAAGCGCGCCGCGCTGGGCCAATGCCAAGCGCTCTTCGGCGCCGCGATCGGTCCGGGCCGCCCAAGCCTGCGTAATCAGGTCGGCGAGCTCCTGATCCGTGGCGCCCGAACGCAGCGGCTCTCGTAAGTCGACTCCCCGCTCCGCGTAGAGACACAGGAACCACGTGCCGTCGGCCGTGAGGCGGCTGCGGTCGCAGGAGCGGCAGAACGGCGCCGTCGTCGAGGCGATGATGCCGAATGTCGTCCCGTCCGGCAGCCGGAACCGCTCGGCGGGTGCCGCCGGGTCGTCGCCACCTCCCCTGACCACGGGGGTGATCGCACCGTAGCGACGCGAAAGCACATCGAGCATCTCGCGCTGCGAGACCACCTGCTCCATCGACCACTCGGTGGCGCCGCCCACGTCCATGTACTCGATGAACCGCACCTCGGCGCTCTCGCGGCGGGCGAATTCGATCAGATCGACCAATTCATCGTCGTTCACGCCCCGGATCACGACGGTGTTGAGCTTCACCCGCTCGAACCCGGTCGCGCGCGCGGCGGCGATTCCCGCCACCACGTCGGCGTGCCGGTCGCTCCGAGCCAGGTCGCGCATCCGCTCGGGCCGCAGCGTATCGAGGCTCACCGTCACGCGGCGCAGACCGGCGCGCCGCAAGGGCTCGGCCCAGCGAGAGAGAAGCAACCCGTTCGTGGTCATCGCCAGGTCGGCGAGATCTAGGCGCGACAGCATGGTGACCAGAGCGGGCAGGTCGTGGCGCAGCAACGGCTCGCCGCCGGTGAGCCGGATCTTGCGCGCGCCCAACGACGTGAAGACCCCGACCAGCCGTGCGATCTCCTCGAACGTGAGGATCGATTCCTTGGGGAGCCAGACGTAGTCCTGCTCCGGCATGCAGTAGCGGCACCGCAGGTTGCACCGGTCCGTCACCGACACCCGCAGGCTGGCGAGCGGGCGCGCCAGGCGGTCACGCATCATGGGCGGGCACCGGCTTCCCGGACGGGTCGACCCACACGGCGGTCCCGTCGAGCCGATATTCCTTCTTCCAGATCGGCAGGCGCTGCTTCACGGCCTCGATCACGTGCCGGCAGGCGGCGAACGCCTCGGCGCGGTGCGGCGCCGCGGCTGCGATCGCAATGCTCGCCTCTCCGGCCGGCACTTTGCCCAACCGATGGCGCAGCGCTACGCGCGCCGACGGCCAGCGGTCGCGCGCGTCCGCCAGGATCCGCTCGATCTCCGCCTCCGCCATCGCGTCGTACGCCGAGTACTCGATCTCCGTCACGCCGCCTTCTTCGGGCCCGTTCCGGACGGTGCCCAGAAAGATGCACGTGCCGCCGCATTCTGACGAGCGCACCTCAGCAAGAAGGGCATCGAGCGAAACGGGCGAAGGGGTCAGGTGAGGCAAGCGTCCCTCCTCCGGACCACACGCTGAAGCGTGGGCCCGGTGCACCGCTGTGCCTCAGGCACAGTGCGGTGTCGGGCCCAGGCTTCAGCCTGGGAACGGCCGCGCTCCCCTATCACGTTGCTCATCCCCCTGCGACCGGCGGCAGCAACGCGACTTCGTCGCCGTCCCGCACGGGCGCGTCGAGCTTCGCGTGACGCAGGTTCACCGCGGCGAGCGGGCGCTCCGGCAGCGACGCGGCGCCCGGCACCGTCTCGCGCACCCGGCGCACCACATCGGCTACCGTCGCCGTGCCGGGCACCGCAACAGGCGCCGTTTCACAGCCGGCGAGCTCGGCGTAGCGGGCGAGGAACCGCACCGTGACCGTGGCCATGCCCGATTATAGCTCTCGTCAGTTCGGCGTGGTACCAGTCGCGAGACCCTGCCAGATCCGGGCCTGTTTGGGGGTCGGGCTCGGCGCACGGGCGAGGGCGAACCGCGTCGCGCCACGCTCGCGCACGACGGTGTTCAGCGTCAGGGTCTGGCCGCCGCGGCGCACCGTGAGCGCGAGGGGTTGGCCGGCGCGCCCCCGATAGCGGGCCCGAAACGCCGAGGCCCAATCCTGGTCCAGCGTCACCGGGATGTCGCCCACGCTCACCAGGACATCGCCCGGCCTCAGTCCGGCCGCCTCCGCGGCACTCCCCGGCGTGATGCCCTGCACGTCGACCGCGCCCGCCGGCGTGACGCCCGTGGAGACGCCCACGAATGGTTGCGAGACCACGTCGCGCGTCACGACGATCCCCGCCTTGGCGAACACGGCGTCGTAGGGCAGCGAGTCGCGGCCGTTGATGTAGCGCTGGTAGAACCCGTCGGGGTCGGGCATCCCGGCCCGGCGCAGCTCACCGATCAGGTCGCCGGTCGTGAAGCCCTTGCCCTGGCGATAGTAGCGCGTGAACAGCGTGCGCATCACTTCGTCGAGACTGTGCGCGTTGTCGCTCGCATCGCGGATCGAGATGTCGAGCAGCATCCCGAGCAGCGACCCCTTGGGGTAGTAGAGCTGGGAGCTGTTGATGTAGATCTCGTTGATCCACGTCGCCTCACTGCCGTCCTCCGCGCTCCACGGCTCCGGGATGGCTTCGACTTGCTGGATGTTGCCCGTGATGCTCTGGAGGAACTGGTCGGGCGACCAGAGCCCGGCGCGCAGGTTGGTGAGATCGGCGTAATAGTCGGTCACGCCCTCCGACCACCACAGCAGCGGCGTGTACTGCTCGGCGCGGTAATCGTAGGGCCACATGTCGGCGGGGCGGATGCGCTTCACGTTCCACAGGTGGAAGAACTCGTGCGACAGGAGCGGATACATGAAGTCGCCGAGCGTGCCGGCGGGGTCGGCGAACGCCTGCGCGGGCATGACGTCGTACTGCGCCGAGCTGTGCTCCAGCCCGCCGCCGAATCCGATCGGCTCGTGGATGACGTTGAAGAACACGGTGTAGACGTCGTAGGGGGCCCCACCCATCAGGCGGTTCTGCACCTGCGCCATCTTTTCAATTCCGTTGCGGAGATTGCGCGACACCGCGGGCGTGTAGTCAGCCGCCGGCCAGAGCGCGATGCGGATCCATTTCCCGTCCACCTGCAGCGAATCGAGGTTGTAGCGGCCCACGAACGTCATCGCGTCGGCCAGCTCGTGATAGTCGGCGGCCCGGTAGCCGGCGGCGTCCGGGCCGGGCAAGGCCGTCGTGACGCGCCAACCGGCCGGCAGACGGAATCGCACCTCCGCCGGGCGGTCGAGACGTCCCTCCTCGAACAGAAAGAGATTCGTCCCGAGGAATTGCCCGAAGTCGCCCACGATCCGCGCCAACGAGAGGTCGATCGTGTCGGCGAGGTAATCGAACCCGACGGTCACGCGGTCGCCGCGACCGGTCACCACCCGCCACGTGTCCTTATCGGCGCGGTCCCAAAACAGCGACTGGCCCGTCGCGCTCGTCGCGCGGAAGCCGCGCACGTAGCGCGCGTAGTTCTGGATTTCGTACGCGCCCGGACTCCAGGCGGGGAGGGACAGGTACAGCGTGTCTTTCCCCGCAGTCGGGAAGTCGGCAGTGACGTGAAACAGCGGGGAGCCGGATGTCGTGACCGCGACTTCGTAGCGCACCACTTGGGCCTGCAGACGTGGCGCGAGGACGACCAGGAGAGCGAGCAGGTGGCGTGGCAGCGAGCGCATCACGAACTCCGGGAAAGAAGGTGCAACGGAGGACGGTGTCGATTATACCCAGAAACGAGGCGGCCCCGGCTGTCGACCGGGGCCGCGGGGCCAAGTGCCGTGTGCGCAGCGGGTTACGGCGAAACCTTTGCGCTCGCGTCCGCGACCATCGCGCGCAACTCCTTGCTGGGCTTGAAGACAGGCACCGGGCGCGCCGCGACTTCGACTGGATCACCGGTGCGCGGATTACGCGCCATCCGGGTCTTCCGCTGACGGATCTTGAACGTCCCAAACCCACGAATCTCAATGTTATGCTGCTCGGCTAGCGCCGCTTTGACGGCGTCGAGAAACGAGTCCACGACGCGGGCGCAGTCCTTTTTCGAAATCAGGGGACCGGCGGTGCGAGCGATTTGAGCGGTGACCTTCTCGACCAGATCGGCCTTCGTCATTGGCCCCCCCCGAACGGCGCCCAGGGTTGCAAAAGTCGGGGGCTATCATACGGGCTTACTTATTGACTGTCAAGAGCTTGTAGGAATTGGTGGAAGTGTCCCTGAGCGTCGTGCGGACCCGGCGATGCCTCCGGATGGTACTGCACCGCAAAAACCGGGTACTCGCGGTGCCTCACGCCTTCGACGGTTCCGTCGTTGAGGTTAAGGTGCGTGACCTCAAGCGACTTCGCGCCCGGCACGCCGCCGGTATCGCCCCGGACCGCGAACCCGTGGTTCTGCGACGTGATAAGTACTTGGCCAGTATTGAGATCGCGCACCGGGTGATTGCCGCCCCGATGGCCATACGGGAGCTTCACCGTCTCGCCGCCCAGCGCCAGACCCAGCAGTTGGTGCCCGAGACAAATCCCGAAGATCGGGAGGCTCCCGTCGGCGAGGTCGCGGATCGTTGCGATCGCGTAGTTCACGGCCGCCGGGTCGCCCGGGCCGTTGGACAAGAACACACCGTCGGGCTGCAGCTCGCGCACCCGCTGCGCCGGCGTGGCCGCCGGCACGACCGTGACTCGACAGCCCTGACGCGCGAACAACCGCAGGATGTTGCGCTTCATCCCGAAATCGAACGCCACCACGTGATGCTTGGCGTCCGACGCTCCCTCGGTGTACTCGCGCTCGATCGTCGCGGCGCTGGCCAGGTCGAGCCCGTCCATCGACGGGGACGCCGCCAGCGCGGCGCGCACGTCGTCGGTCGGGCGTTCGCCGGGCGCGACCACTCCGCGCATCGCTCCCTTGGACCGGATGTGGCGCGTGAGCTGGCGCGTGTCCACGTCCGCCACGAGCGGGACGTGCGCCCCTGCGAGCCAGTCGATCAAGTCGCCGGTCGCCCGCCAGTTCGATGCGTGCGCCGACAGCTCGCGCACGACCACGCCCACGACGCGGGGACGGTCCGATTCGACGTCGTCGGGGTTGATCCCGTAATTGCCGATCATCGGCGCGGTCATCACGACGATCTGGCCCAGGTACGACGGATCGGTGAAGACCTCTTGATACCCGCTCAGATTGGTCGTGAAGACGACTTCGGCGTACGCGGGCTCGAAAGCGAGGGGCGCGGTGCCCGGGAACCAGGCTCCGTCCTCGAGGAGCACGTAGGCGGGGCGACGGTCAGCGATTGGGACGGGGGGTCTGGGTTGGAGGAGGCGTGGGAGGCGGCGTTTCGATCGGCAGCGGAGCGGGCTGCACCGGCGCGGGCGCTTGCGTCTGCCCTTCGAGGACGGAACGCGTCTGGGTGCCCTGCTGCGACATGAACGTCAGCACCAGCGCGAGGAACAGGAAGACTCCCGCGCTCCACCACGTGACCTTGGTGAGCAGCGTCGTCGCCTGGCGCCCGCCCATGATCGTCTCGGTGCCGGCGCCGCCGCCGAGCGACGCGAGCCCACCGCCCTGCCCTGCCTGAAGCAGGACCGCGGCTGCCAGCACGAGCGCATCGAGGATGAGGACGGCGACGAGGATTCTGTACATTCGCGGGCAAGATACCTAGCCGGCGCCGGTGCGCACAAGCGCCGCCCACCCCACGGGATCGAGTGACGCGCCGCCGACGAGCACGCCGTCGAGCTCGGGCTCCGCCAGCAGGTCCGCAACGTTCTTGAGGTTTACGCTGCCGCCGTACAGGACGCGCGTGGCCCCGGCACGGCGCCCTTTGAGCCAGGCGCGAATCGCGCGGTGCACCTCTGCGGCGTCCGTGGGCGTCGCGTTGCGGCCCGTACCGATCGCCCACACCGGCTCATAGGCCACCGTCACCTTGTCGAGACCGGCGCCGTCCAGCGTTCCGAGCGCCGCGCCGAGCTGCCGGGTGACGACCGCGAGGGTGTCCCCCGCCTCGCGCTGCGCCAGCGTCTCTCCCACGCACAGCACGGGGAGGAGGCCGGCGCCGAGGACGGCGGCCACCTTCTTGCCGGTCTCGGCGTCGGTCTCGCCGAACACGTGGCGCCGCTCGGAGTGGCCGACGAGCGCCGCGCGAGCGCCCGCTGCCGCCGCGAGGGGCGCCGAGACGGCGCCCGTGAACGCCCCCTTCGGCTCCCAGTGGACATCCTGGGCGCCCGCGAGCAGACCGCCGCGCGAGCCGAGCGCCTGGGCCACGGCCTCGAGCGAGACCGCCGGCGGAAAGAACCAGACGTCCCTTCCCTCGGGCGGGCGTGAGCCCGACAGAAAGACCTTGAGGTATTCGCGCGCCTCGCCGGGGCCGAGGTGCATCTTCCAGTTGGCCGCGAACACCAACCGCCTCACGCATCCTCCAGGGCGGCGACGCCCGGCAGCACCTTGCCCTCGAGGAACTCGAGCGACGCGCCGCCCCCGGTCGACACGTGTGTGAGGCGGTCCTCGAGCCCGGCGACGGCGGCGGCCGAGTCTCCGCCGCCCACGATCGTCACGGCGCCTTTCGCGCTCGCGGCGACGAGGGCCTCGGCGACCGCGCGGGTCCCGGCGTCGAACGGGGGCGTCTCGAACACGCCCATCGGCCCGTTCCAGAGGATGGTCTTGGCGCGCAGCAAGCGGGCGCGGAAGTCGTGGCGCGTGGCCTCGTCGATGTCGTAGACGGCCCAGCCCGGCGGGACCCGGTCGGCCGGGACGTCGCGTCGTTCGGCGGCCCGATCGAGCGACGGCGCCACGACCCCGCCGCGCGGCAGGATCAGCTTGGGCCCCCCCTTCGTCAGGAGTGCCTTCGCCAGGGGGACGCGATCCGGCTCGACGAGCGAGGTCCCGACGTCGAATCCGAGCGCGACGAAGAACGTGCACGCCATCGCGCCGCCGATCAGCACCTCGTCCACTCGCGGCAAGAGTGCCTCGATCACATCGATCTTCCCGGAGATCTTGGCGCCTCCCAGCACTGCGACGAAGGGGCGCCGCGGCTCGTGCAACGCTTCGCCGAGGTACTTCAGTTCCTTCTCCAACAGGAATCCGGCGACCGCGGGTTTGAGGAGGTGAGCCACGCCCTCGGTCGAGGCGTGGGCGCGGTGGGCGGACCCGAACGCGTCGTTCACGTAGAAATCGCCGAGGGCGGCGAAGACGCGCGCCAGCGCTGGATCGTTCTGCTCCTCGCCGGGCCAGAAACGTGTGTTCTCGACCAGCGCCACTCCGCCCCGGGGCAGCCGTCGCGTGGCCGGGACGCCCTGCGCCGGGTCGGGAATGAACTCGACGGGGGCGCCGAGCAGCCGCTCGAGATCGCGCACCACCTGTCGCAGCGAGTACGTCGGGTCGGGACCCTTGGGACGTCCCAAGTGCGACAACACGACGACGCGGGCGCCCTTCTCCCGCAGATACGTCAGGGTGGGCAGGGCCGCGCGCAACCGCGTGTCGTCCGCGACTGCGCCGTCCTTCAGGGGGACGTTGAAATCCTCGCGAACCAGCGCGCGCCGGCCGTCCAGCGCTTCAGCCGGCAGGCCGCGCAGGCTGCGCTTCCTCACCGCGTGCGCCCGATATACGCGAGGAGGTCCACGCAGCGCGCCGAGTATCCCATCTCGTTGTCGTACCACGACGACACATGCACCAGCGTCCCGTCGATCACGTTGGTGGACATGGCGTCCACCACGCTCGAGTAGAGGTTGCCGATGTAGTCGGCCGAGACGAGAGGCTCATCGCTCACGTCGATGATCCCCTTGAGCGCGCCCTGCGCCGCCCGCTTGAAGGCGGCGTTCACCTCGTCGATCGTGGTCTTCTTCTCGACCTCGGCGGTGAGGTCCACGAGGGAGACATCGGGCGTCGGCACGCGGAGCGAGACGCCGTCGATCTT
>DASYRZ010000035.1:0-44690 GCA_036003865.1 Gemmatimonadales bacterium
ATCGTGCCGAACGGCACGGATTATTTCTATGCCGGTCTAGATCCTGAGGAGAATTCCCTGCCGACCCTGCAGCCCTTCTCGTATTACACGTATTGGCCCGACATGAACTGCTGCTACGGGAACATGCTTTTCCAGCAATCGTCTAAGACTGCATTGGTCCCCGGCCAGTGGCAGGAGGTCGTCTTCCATGTCAAACTGAACACCATCGGCCAAGCCGACGGCCTTCAGGAAGTGTGGATCGACGGCGTCAAGAAGCTGAGCCAGCAGAATATGCGCTGGCGCACGACGACGGACGTGCGACTCAACGAAATCCGGTTTGACAACTACATGGGGGGTGGGTCTCCCATCACCGAGCATGTCTGGCTGGATGATGTGACGGTTTGGCGGCCATGAGGTGTCTGGGGAGTACTGATTAGCCCCGGACCAGACCAGACACCACTGTTGGTCCGAAAGTTGCTGGTTCCGGAGTGGGCTATGCCGTCACTCGGCGTTTGCACACGGTCGCGCACCGAACGGGGCTTGGTGCACTTCGCGCTGGCGTCTCTGCTGCTGGTCGCTTCCGGCGCACTAGCGTCGAAGGCCCCGGCCGTGGCGACCGTGTCGCGGAGCGGCTCAGGCCCTCAACCGGGTCCGACGGACACCATCATCTTTCAGGACGGCTTTGAGAGCGGCAACTTGAGCCTGTGGGAGCAGATTCCTAATACCTCCCGCTACAGCATATCGACAGATGCCGCCCGGGTGAAATCCGGCACGCGCTCCATGCAAGTGCTCTACACCCCGACGAATGGCTACGGAATGATCACCCGATGGTTCATGCCGGGCTACGATGAAGTGTACGTCAAGTTTCACGTGATGTTCGAGGAAGGATTTCAGAATATGCGCGGTGATGGCAATGGGATGCACTTCTTCGTACTAGCGGGCAACAGGATAGATAATGTTCGGTCCTCCTTCGGTAAACCCGGCGTCGTGCCGAACGGCACTGATTTCTTTTATGCCGGTCTCGATCCTGAATACATTCAGCGCGATCCGACTCTGCGTCCGTTCTCGTATTACACGTATTGGCCGGACATGGCCTGCTGCTATGGGAATGTATTCACGCAGCCGTCGTCCAAGATCGCGCTTGTTGGCGGCCAGTGGCAGGAGGTCGTATTCCATATCAAACTGAACACCCCTGGCCAGCACGACGGCAGCCAAACCGTTTGGATTGATGGTGTCAAGAAGCTCGATATGCAGAATATGCGCTGGCGAACCACCACGGATTTGCGAGCCAACGAAATCCGGTTCGACAACTATATGCCGGCGGGGCCCAAGATCCAGTATAGCTGGCTGGATGATGTGACCGTTTGGCGGCCATGAAGTGTCTCCATGACGACGAAGCCTCTGGCGGCGCTAAGGCGGCGGGAGGGTCGTCGTAAGGAGCGTATCCACGAGGGGAGCAATAGCGCCATACGTAATAGGCACGGGACACGGAGATCGCTCTGGCGGGCCGTTCCGCCAGAAGTGCTCGAACAGGCAGGCTATTCCTTCGACGTCATCTGAATCGCGAACCACGGCCCCAATGCGGTTTCCCTCCACCCCAGTCGCGCTGATGGCCGGTGCTACGACGAGGGTGGGGATGCCCATCGCGACCGACTCATAGAGCTTGGCGGGGATCTGGAGCTCCTGCTGCTGTGCGAGGACGACGGCCAAGCGGGAACGGGAGACGACGTTCAGCGCTTCGGCGCGGGGAAGCGGGCCCAGCACCTCCACGTACCGCTCCATCCCTGCCGCCGCGACCGCATTGAAGAACGCCCGAGCATGACCCGCGTCCGCCTCCCCCGCGACGCGCAGCTTGGAACCGGTCTGGGCAGCGTCGGGATGGCGTTCGAAGAAGATCCGAAGCGCGCGCACCACCGGCCCGACATCGCGGCCCGCGTACAGCGTGCCGGCGTGAACGATCCCCAACCCGGGATAGGGATCCCGGGCAGGTGGCGGTAAGCATTCGGGGTCGACGCCGTTCGGCACGCACACGACGGGCACGTCGGGATACTTCGCCGCGAGCGTGTCCGCGAGCTGGTGCGTATTCGTGATGACTCCGTCCGCCGCCCCGAGGGCGCGGCGTTCCATCGGCGGGGAGAGCATGTGGAAGATCCGAGATCCGAGTATCGGGTCCGACTCCCACAGCTTCGGCAGAGGTCCGGCCCAGGGATCCCTGAGGTCGATCAACCACCGCGCCGAGGTCCCGAGGGTGGCCAGCCCCGCCACGAGGTGGGCCGAGTGCGGCGGGCCGCTGCTCACGACGACGTGAGGCCGGAAGTCGCGGATCATCGAACGCGTACGCAGCGCCGCGCGCAGCATCCAGCCCCGACCTTGGTCCGGAAAGGCGAGCCACGCCGCGCCCTCCCTGGCGAGTTGGCGCAGCAGACCGGGCGGCTTCGACGCATGCGCCGCCGGCGATCCGTGCGGCGCTCCTCTGAGTGCCAGCCCCAAGGCCAGGCGTCGCACGAGGCGAATGCCGTCGAGGCACGTCCAGAGGCGCGGACACCGCTCCACCTGCACGTCAATCGACTCGTCCGTTCTGCTGGAACGGGCGGCGGTGATGACTGAAACCTTCCAGCCCAGCCGAGCCAGATACTTCGTGATGCCCCACCACCGATGCCCACCGACGGGACCGTCGGGACCGAAGTGATACGTGATGACGAGCAGCCGCCGGGCGTCGCTCACACCGCCCCCTCAGATCCTCGGCGTGCTGCCGTCACCACCGCACGAAAGGCTCCGAAACGCGCACGGTGCAGCATGAAGCAAGCGAGCCCGTACGTTGTCACGCCGGCTCCGATTTGGGCGGCCAGGCGCGCGCCCGCACTCCACGTGCTGCCGCTGAACGCGCCCACGGCGAGCACGACGGCCGCCATCAGGGCCGTCCCACTCAGCGCCGGCCATAGTGCGACGCAGTATGCTCCCGGGGACAGCTCGATTCGGGAGAAGACGCGTCGGTACAGCGCGAAGGAGAAGAAGGGATCCAACAGCAGCCAGGCCATCGCGATGCCGACTGTCCCCCAGTGGAGCCCGCCGACGTAGAAGCAGATCGGCATGACAACGGCAGCGACGACCATGCGCCACATTTCGAACCGCGAATCCCCGGTCATCTGCAGCACTTGAGGCAACAGCGGAGTGATGGAACGGACGGCCGCGTAGGCGGCGAGGAGCCGTAGCGGTGTGATCGCGCCCTCCCACTTGGCACCGAGGACGATCGGGACGAAATCCCCCGCCACCAGCGCGAGTCCGACTCCGACAGGGAAGGTGATCAACGCAAGCCCTTCGGTGATGCGGAGGACGTATCGCCGGAGTTCCGCGGGGTTTTTCTGCACCGCGGAGAAAAAGGCCGGCGTCACCTGCCCGACCAGCGCCGCGACCCTGTCCACCGGGATACTGGCCAGGGTCCAGGCGATGCTGTAGAGGCCGAGGGCCCCCTTGCCCAGGATCCGCCCGGCGACGAGGAAGTCCGCGTTCGCCGACGCGTACCAGCACAGACGCGCGATGACGACGTCGGAACTCAGCGTCATCGCGTGCTTCAGGGACCTGGGCTGCGGCCACGCGAACGGCGTCCGCCGCAGCCTGACGATTGCTCCCGTCGACACCAGCGCCCCTAGCACGCCGCCGCACACGAGGGTCCAGTAGCGGAACCCGGCGACGGCAAATGCGACCATACTGATTGCCAAGACCAGCGCCTGGCTCAGGTCAATGAGCGCGAGCGCCTTAAAGCGCAGGTCGCGCTGCAACAGCGCCAACGGTACGGTCTTGAACGACGTGATGACGAAGGTGGTGCTCATGGCCGCGACAACGAGCGGCAACTGTGGCGAGCGAAAGAAATGCCCCAACGGAATCGCCACTGCGCAGGACAGGAGCCAGCCGCTCAGTCCGAAAAGCACCGCGACGCCGTTGAGCTGGTTGAGTTGGTCGTCGCTCAACTCGCGCACGGCGAGCACCGCCGTGCCGAGGCCGAACTCGGAGAGCAGCGTGACCAGCCCGAGGTATATCCCAGCCATGCCTACGAGACCGTAGTCCTCAGGACTGAGCAAGCGGGCGACGAGCAACCAAGAGACCCAAGTGAGCCCCTGCGTGACCCACTTGGCTCCCGCAGTCCAGGCGACGCCGCGCAGCAGCGAACTATCGAGGGTCCGAGCCTCAGACACTGCAACGTTAGGCACAGCCCACCTTAGTTGAGGAGGCTTTGATAGACCAGTGGCGTTCCCTCTGAGCGAGAGCTCAGCACCCATACATCGAAGGCCGAAAACAGCTTGGCGGCCTCTTCCCGATACCCGTGGAAATGCACCCGCTCGCGCACTCCGTTTTCGGCGACCAGAGCCTGGAGCCGCTCCTGCATCATTTCTGGCGCGCGCTCCCTCGGTAAAGTCCGGACTGCGGTCAGAGGCCCAGTGGTTTTTGGGTGCAGTGTTGCGTCGACGCCACATCACCCGTCCCACACTCCGACCGAGTTCGGGGCGAGAGCATGAAGCTCGGTGATAGACTGATGGTCCCCGCGCCCCGAGCGCACCACATTCTTGGCACTGTTCGTGCCATACCCCCCTTTCGGCGTTGATCGAAAGGTTGGTACGCGGAATGTGCGGCCTGGTCGTGATGCTGGGCCTCGGTGGTCGGCGGGTAGAAGCGGCGATCCTGAACCGGATGGCCCAAAGCATCGCGCACCGCGGTCCGGACGATTCGGGCGTATACGTCCATCACCCAGTGGGGTTTGGATTTCGCAGGCTCTCCATCTTGGACCTGAGTCCTACAGGCCATCAACCCATGAGCTCGAGCGATGGCCAGCTCGTCATCGTCTTCAACGGTGAGATCTACAACTACATCGAGTTGCGGGACGAGTTACAGGCGGCCGGATACTGCTTTCGATCGACCAGTGACACCGAGGTCTTACTCGCGGCATACCGGCACTGGGGCCCGGGATGTCTGGACAGGCTGAACGGGATGTGGGCGTTCGTTATTCACGACCGCCGCCGCGGTGTGCTGTTCGGCGCCCGGGACCGCTTCGGCGTGAAGCCCCTCTTTGTGCACCGGGGCAAGGACTGCTGGCTCCTCGCCTCGGAGATCAAAGCCATCCTGGCGTCGGGCCTCTATCACCGAGCAACGAACTGGCAGGTCGCCGCCGACTTCCTCGTCCACGGCAAGCTGGATGAAACGCCGGCGACCTTCTACGCGGGCATCGAGCAGGTCCCTCCCGGCTGCGCGTTCGAGCTCCGGCTGGACGGCAGCTGGCGACAGTGGGAGTACTGGTCGCTCGTGGACCACGAAGCAGATCCCCCGCCGGATAGTGAGGAAGCGGTCGCCGAGCTGCTGGATGACGCGGTCCGCATCCGTCTGCGGAGCGACGTTCCCGTGGGCGTGTGTTTGTCCGGCGGGATCGACTCGACGGCGATCATTTGTGCCATGGCGAGACACCGACAGCAGGGTGACTTGGGGCAGGCGGCTCCCCTCCTGGCCTTTTGCTATCACGAGCCCGCGTTCGATGAGCGCGCGTTTATTGACGACACGCTGGCACAGACTGGTGCGCTGCTGCGACGGACATCGCTCACTCCGGCAGCCATGTGGGAGAGTCTGCCGGAGGTCCTGCGGTTCCAGGATGAGCCGATCCATTCGGGAGCCCCGATTGCCGGGTTCCACCTCATGAAGCTGGCCTCAACCAACGGCGTGAAGGTGGTGCTGAACGGCCAGGGGGCCGATGAGACCTTCGCGGGCTATGCGAGCTACTTCCAGGATTACTGGTACACGCTCCTCCGTACGGCCCAAGTCGCCAGGGCGTGGCATGAGATACGCGCTTACGCGGCCGGGCGCGGTACCAGGGGGAGGGGGATCCTGTTCCTGACCGCGCTGAGCCGCCTGTTCCACCATCAGTTGCGGCGCTTCAGCCCGTATCGCGGCCTCGCGCGCCGGCGGAGGTCGCGTTACGTCACGCGCAACCGCTGGTTCACACCTTCGTTGATCGAGCACCTCGGGGCGAATGACACGGACTACCAGGACCCCGACTTGAACACCGTGCTCCGACGCTCCGTGGAGCGCACACCCCTGCCGCATTATCTCCGGATGGAGGATCGTAACTCGATGGCTCACGGCGTGGAGGCTCGCCTGCCGTTCATGGACTATCGGCTGGTGTCCCTCGCGTTCCGTTTGCCCTCGGACCGCAAGATCGACGGTGTGTGGAACAAGGCGCTGCTCCGCAACAGTCTGCGTGGCCGCATCCCGGAATCCGTGCGAACCCGGGTCGAGAAGATGGGCTTTCCCACGTCGCTCCATATCTGGGTGACCGACGAGCTCGCCGAGCCCCTGCGCGACATCCTGGTGAGCCGGGCCGCTCGGGAACGCGGGATCTACAACGTGTCGGAAATGTTGAGCGTCCTACAGAACAATCATCGCATCGAGCCCGCGGACGCGATGAGGCTTTTCCATGTGGCCGAGTTTGAACTCTGGCAGGGTCTCCCTCGCGCCTAAGACAAAGGCTTCCTTACCCTCTGGTAGACAGCATCGTAACGCGAAACCCAGTGGGCCACGGTGAACTCCTGCGTGAGACGCGCCCGGGCAGCGGTCACCCGCGAGAGGCTCGCACCGGGATCGACCAATGCGGTGCGAATCGCTTGGGTGAGCGCCGCGGGATCCTGCGGTGGTACCAGGAGGGCCTCTCTGTCGGAAACCACATCCGGCACGCCTCCCACGGCGGTCGCGACGATCGGTACGCCGGCCGCCATCGCTTCGAACAGCACTATGGGCGTTCCCTCGGTCCGGGAACTCAGCACGAAGACATCGAACGCCGGGAACAGCCTGGCAGCGTCGTCCACCGTTCCGTGGAACGTCACACGGTCGCTCAGCCCCAGCGTTGCGGCGAGGCGTTCCATGCGGCAGCGCTCATCGCCGTCGCCGACCACGGCAGCGGACCACGGAACGTCACGGAGCTCGACAAGGGCTCGGAGGAAAACATCTGCCGCTTTGACGGGGATCAACCGTCCCACCCAGCCTATGAGAATCCCGTCCAGCGGAGCTCCGAGCGCCTGACGCGCCGCGTGTCGATCCCAGCCGGGAGCACGCCCGTCCCAGCCGTTCGGGACCACGTGGATCCGATCGCGCGGGACTCTAAACCGCCTCAGTGAGCGCACCAACGGCCTCGAGACTGCAACGACAGCATCGAATTTGCGAAACATCGCGAACTGGACAAGCTCGTAGAGTTGGACCCGCCCCCGCGTGCGGCTTGAGCCGTGCACGGTGGTGACCGTCGGCACGCCCAGCGACCGGGCGATGCCTGCATCCAGCACATCCGGCCGATAGCCGTGGGTGTGCACGACATCAGGTCGGAGCCGAGCGCACAGCTCCCGAATCAGGTGGCGCTCCCGAAGATAGGCCCTCGCCGGCAGGCGCAGCATATCCACCTCGACGCCTGCATCCAGGAGCGGGGCGACGAACGCACCCCGCCGGTCCGCCGGTCTGACGACCAAGGCGACTCGCACCCGATGCCCGCGTCGGCATTGACCGGCCGGCAGGGCCTGGAGCACGCGCTCCAACCCTCCAACGGGACCCGGAGCGGCAATATGCAGGATCGACAGCGGCTCGGACGGCGTCAGGCCGGACCTCCGTTGCGCAGATAGCCTTCATGCCGCAGCCATGCGACGCTCAAGGCGATGCCCTGGGCCATGGTGAACTTTGGCTCATACCCGAGCATACGTTGCGCTTTCCCCGTCACGTAGAAGGCGGTACGGCCATACAAATCGAACTCATCGCTGGATGGCACGCTCCGTATGAGGCTCTCGGCCCTGCGCATGAGTCGCCGCACGGGCTGGTAGCGCGCGTACAACGCCATGATGCGCTCGTGGTGATGATTCAACAAGAATCTCGCGGACGCCCGCACCGGCTGCATGAGGCACGCGCTGGCACGAGTCGCAAGCACGCCCTTGCGATCCAGCCTGGCGACCCCCAGCCCATCGCCGAGCGTGCGGAAGTACCGATCCCACGTGATGCGTTCGTTCCCGTTGACGTTGAACGCCTCGCCGACGGCTTGGTCGCTCCGCAAGGCGGCAATGATCGCCGCCACGAGATCGTCGACATAGAGCAGGTTGCACGTCCCCCGGCAAGACTCCTCCGGCAGGGACGAGCTACCCGACAGCAGTCGCTGGACGAATTTGACCGTCCAGCTCTCGCTGAAGGGACCGTAGACGATGGTGGGCCGGAGGATGACGAGCGGGAGCCCCCGAGCAATGTATTCGGCGCACACTCGCTCGGCCGCGACTTTTGATCGAGCGTAGTCACTCTGCCCAGGGCCAACGGGATGCGCTTCATCGACGTCCCCGGCGACCGCACCGTAGACCTCGGTCGTGCTGAGGTGAACGACCCGGGCAACGCCGCGCCGGTGGGCGGCTTCGAGGAGGTTGTGCAGCGGCGCTTCATCCCCCGGGCCCGTAGCCTTGGCGCATTGCACCACGGCCGTGACTCCCTCGCAGGCGGCGTCTACCTGGTGCGGATCGGCCAAATCACACCGTACGATTTCAACCGGCAATCGCCCGATCCGTGCGGCGCTGGCCCACCGCCGCACGCCGGCGCGCACTTGAACACCGCCCAAACCGTGGAGAACTTCGGCTACCCGCCCGCCGATGAATCCCCCGGCTCCGGTGATGAGTACCCGGCAATCAGAGTGCATGGAGGATCTGCTTCCCGTGGTCGTGCCAGGGCATGTCGAAACGACGCCGCCGGGCATAACACTCTTCGATCATGGCGATCGACGGAGCAATATCCCGTGCCGACACCAGCGGCGGTCGGCCGCTCTGGATGACGTCGAGAAAATTCTTTACCACCAATCGTCCGAGATCGCTGCTTGTGCGGATGCCCGAATTGAGCGGGATCCGCTTGCGCTTTCCCGATCGCGACACGAGTTCGACGGCGTGCCAGTCGTAGACGCTCCCGACGATGGACCCTGCTTCGCCTTCGACCCGGAACCCGTTTTGCAACTTGGCCAACCAGCTGAGATGCACCTCGCCGTGCGTCCCCCCGTCCGTGAACGAGAGCTTCGCGACGGCTTCGCTACCGCCCAGTGAATCGTCCGCGTAGTCGGTGATCTGGGGCTGGCGGCCCAACCACCAGCAGACCAGATCGAGCACGTGAGCCCCCACGTCGAGCAGGACGCCCTTCCCAGTCCCGCGGAGGCCGAACGCGAAGCCGGACGCGCTTGGCCAATTGTACTTCGCGCCGTCATAGTAGCCGAGGAATCGGACCGGGCCGATCGCGCCCTCGCTCAGCAACTCATGGACTCTTTTGGAGGGAGGAAACAGGCGCCGTGTGTTGTTGACGGCAAGCGTGAGATGCGACTGCTCGGCAGCAGCAGCGAGCTCAGCCACCTCCGCCGCAGACTCCGCCAACGGCTTCTCGCACAGGACGTGTGCGCCGGCGCGAAGGCAATCGAGGACAACACGAAAGTGCAGGTGATGCGGCAGGGCAATCACCACCCCGTCAACGCTCCCGAGGATATCCCGGTAGTCCGCGGCGACCGAGGCCACGCCGAACGCGTCCGCGAGCCCCCGCGCCCGGTCGAGGTCCTGGTCAACGAGCACGAGCCGCTCCCGTACCTCGGGGTGCTCGGCGAGCGCCGGGACGTGCTGTGTGCTGGCGATGGCGCCGCACCCAACCACCGCCACCGCTGGCGCTGCGGCCCCATCCACCGTTCTACTCATCATTGAAAACCCACCTGAACTCAGGGAGAGATCTTCTTCAGGGACCCGTTCGACCGAGGGTCAAGATCCGTGCCGCGCGGCCCCGCAGCGTTGCGAGGTCGGGACGTGCCAGGCGCCGGGCTGCGGCAACGAGTGTCTGGAGAGGTGCCTCCGTCCGCGGTCGCCCTGGAGCTGGCATCACCGAGCCTTTGGGCGAGGCTCCCTAGCATGGCGCCAACTCGGTGCCCTTGCCATGGTGTTGCGCGGACGCCGCACCTAGCCGCCCCGCGCGCCGCACCGGTGTCTCGAAACCGGCTCGCGCCCGCCGTGTCGGCTGGCACCACTCCTGCACATGACTTGGAGCACTGGATGTCGCCCCCCCCCAGCCCCGAGGAGACGAGGAGGAACGCCAATGCACGACGGCAAAGCGGGTCTTGAGCTTGAGATCTTCTCCACGTGCCCCCAGGCCGCGGACTCCGAATCGGCGCCACCGCCGTGAAGTATCCCAAGGCGCCCGACGCCGAGACGGAGCCGGACGAGGGGGCGCACCGTGTGGGCTTTCTCACCTCGCGCGCTGCGGCTGTTCTCCGTGGCCCAATTCGAGCTGTGGCATGAGATCCATCGCAGCTAAGCAGCGCTTCGACACGCTCGTGCTGGACGCATCACTGCGGCAGTCGCTTGTGACCGTGCGGTGCCTCGGCCGGCGAGGGCTCGGCATCGCTGCGGCGGAAACGCATCCTCGCGCACCGGCCTTTGCATCGCGCTGGTGCCAGCGCGGTCTTGTGTTTTCGGCAAAGGAAGGGACGGACGCCTACTACGAGATGCTCGAGCATTGGCTGGAGCGCACCGGTGCGGGACTGCTCATTGCGTCACACGATGCCACGATCGCCCTGTTGCGAAGCTATCGCGCGCGCCTCGAGCCCCGGGTCCACCTCGCGCTCGCAGCCGAGCCGGCGTTAGCGATCGCGATCAACAAGGAACGGACCCTCGCGGTCGCGCGCGGCCTTGGCCTGCAGGTCCCTCGCGAGGCCGTCGTGCGCAACGACGACGAGATAGCAGCTGCGCTGGACGCGATTGGTCTCCCGGCGGTGATCAAGCCATGCGAATCCTGGTTGTGGAACGGACGCGACGGTGTGCGGCTGGGTGCGAAACTCGCGGTCACTCGCGCCGAGGCACAACACGCTATCGAGGCGGTGACGCGTTTTGGGCAAGCCGTGCAGGTCCAGCAACTGCTTACGGGAAGACGCGAGGCGGTCAGTTTCCTGTACGCCAAGGGCGAAGTGTACGCGCGTTTTGCACAATGGGCCATGCGAACCAGTCCCCCCTTGGGCGGGGACTCGGTTCTGCGTCAGAGCATCGCCATTCCACCTGACATCGGGTCGCAGGCCGAGTCGCTCGTGCGCGAGATCGACCTCGAGGGCTACTGCGAGGTCGAGTTCCGTCGTGACGCCGCGGGCGTGCCGTACTTAATGGAAATCAACCCGCGGCTTTCCGCGTCAGTCGAGATCGCGGTGCGAGCCGGCGTCGACTTCCCGTATCTCCTATACCAATGGGCGAGCGGCGGGCCCATTGAGCGAGTCGCGGGCTATCACACCGGCGGCTGGATGCGCCATCTGGGCGGCGACATCACGACGATGGTCGCCTCCCTCAGGCAACGAGGCAGACCCGGAATCACGCGGCCGGTGCAGACGCTCGTGAACTTCGGCCGCGCGTTTCTGAAGCCGATGGCCTATGACTACATGAACTGGACGGATCCGCTTCCCGCGGTCAGGGCTATGGCGAACTTCACGCAGGGCGCTCTGCGAAGCCTGGCGTCCGCGGCAGTCTTCGGGGCATGGTATCTCCCGTGAGGAGGAACGGCTTGTGAGGCGTGCGATTGATGTGGTGGTCGTCGGCGCGGGTCCCTATGGGCTCTCCACGGCGGCACATCTGCTCGGCCGAGGACTGCGGGTTGCCGTGTTCGGCAGGCCACTGGGGATGTGGCGCGAGCACATGCCGCAGGGCATGCTGCTTCGATCGCACTGGTGGGCCAGCAACCTGTCCGATCCGCGTCGGGACCATGGCTTTGCTCAGTTCGCCAAAGAGTCGGGACAGGACACACGCTATCCCGTGCCGATTCAGACGTTCATCGACTATGGCCTCTGGTTCCAGCAACGGGCGGTGCCTCATGTCGATGAGACGTACGTTGCGTCGATCGAGCGTCGGGGCGCCCGATTTGTCACACACCTGGTCGATGGGCGCCAGGTAGAGAGTCGCGCAGTCGTGATGGCGATCGGCCCCTATCCGTTTGCCAATCGACCGGCACAGTTCACCGAGCTGCCGGCTGGATTCGTGTCGCATTCCTCCGACCACCGAGACTTCAGTCGGTTCAAGGGACGGGACGTCATCGTGATTGGTGGCGGCCAGAGCGCGATCGAGTTTGCCGCATTGCTCCACGAGGCGGGTGCCGCCGTGCAGGTCGTATCACGGCGATCCATCAAGTGGCTGGAGCCCGATCGTTCGAACACGCGCAGCACGCTCGAACGGATCCTGGCCCCGGACGCGAGCATCGCGCCTGGTTGGATCAACTGGGTGTGGGATCATGTGCCGTACTTGTTTTACCGGTTCCCCCAACGGTGGAAGGATGCCTATACCGCGTTGTACGCGTCCGGGGCGACGGACTGGTTGCGGGACAGAGTCCTGGGCAAGGTCACGCTGCGCGAACGGCAGACGGTGGTGAACGTGACGGTGGCACAAGGGAAACTCGACCTGGCCGTGTCGGACGGCGTGAAGCTCTGCGCTGATCACGTCATCCTGGCGACCGGCTACACCGTAAACGTCGACCAGGTGACGATGTTTCACCCTTCGCTCCGGGCCGAAATCGCGACGCACAGAGGGAGTCCGATGCTGAACCATTGGTTCGAAAGCAGTGTGCCTGGGCTCTACTTCATTGGACTTGCCTCGCTCCGCGTCTTCGGTCCGCTCTATCGGTTCGTCGCAGGGTGCGGAGCGGCGGCATGGCGCGTGGCGAGTGCCATCACACGAGGAGGCGTCGGGCGTCCACAGGCGGCACCCACGCGCTATCGTGCCGCTGCCAATACTCCTGTCGTCCATCCGAGGCACCCGGAGCCCGAGCATGCGTAGGCGTGGCCTGCTGCTGTCCACGGTCGGCGCGCTCGTGGTGGCATGCCTCGTGTTGCTGCTGTCCGGAGGCATCCGGTGGCGAGCCCATGTGTTGGCATTGTATCTCACCGGACAGATCTCCGATATCGGGTTGAAGCAATTGCTGGCATACATGAGGCCGGGCTCCGGTCAGTACATGCAACCCCTGGTCCAAACCCACAATCCATACGCGGTGATCCGCAACGTCAAAACCACTCCGGCCGACGTTCAGGCCGGTGCCATCCTGTTTCGCAGCGAGTGTGCAGAGTGTCACGGGCCGGACGGTAGCGGCGGCCGCGGTCCAGCGTTGCTCGATCGCGCATTCACGCATGGCGAGAGCGACTGGGCCGTATACCGGACTATTCGCTTCGGTATTCCCAACACCGCCATGGGACCGCATCCGTTGCCGGAGACGGCGTTGTGGCAGGTGGTGGCGTTCGTCCGCTCGCTCGATCGCGGCGGCACTGCGTCGGCAACCGGCGGGCGCAGTGCCAGTGGTTCCCTTGCGGTGAGTGTGCCGTACGAGGAGCTTGCGGCGATTCGCGAGCCAGCCGGGGACTGGCTGACCTACTCCGGCTCGTACGCGTCTTCCCGCCACAGCGCGCTGACGCAGATCAATCGCGTGAACGTGAGGAGCCTTGCGCTCCGCTGGATTTACCCATTCGCGGGTGAGGCCGGCGACCTCGAAGTATCGCCCGTGGTGCGGAACGGGGTGATGTTCGTGACGCAGCCCCCCGGCCGAGTGACGGCGTTGGACGCGACCACGGGGAAACCGATCTGGGTGTACGATCACAAAGCATCGAGCACCGTCGCCGCGAATGAGTTCTATCACAATCGTGGGGTCGCCATCCTGAACGACAAAGTATTCTTTGGAACACCGGACGGACGACTCGTTGCCGTTTCGGCAGCGACGGGCGCCTTGCAGTGGGAGGCGCGGGTGGCGACGGATTGGGAGCGATACTCGATTACGTCCGCCCCGCTGGCGTATCGCGACCTGGTCGTGACTGGCGTGGCGATCGCGGGCGAGGCGGCCGGCGGACAAGGCTTCATCGCGGCCTACGATGCGAATACCGGACGGGAGCGCTGGCGGTTCGTGACGATCCCGCAGCCGGGCGCGCCGGGCAGCGAGACCTGGGAGGGGGACTCCTGGCGCGGGGGGGGCGCTCCCACGTGGCTGACGGGCTCGTATGATCCGGAGCTGGACCTCCTCATTTGGCCCGTTGGTAATCCGAAGCCCGACTACGACGCGGCGGTGCGGAGAGGCGACAATCTGTATTCGAACTGTGCGGTGGCACTGCGCGGGTCCACCGGGGAACTCGTCTGGTACTTTCAGTTCACGCCGGGGGACGATCACGACTGGGATGCGAACCAGATCCCGGTGCTGGCGGATCGAACGACAGCGCGCGGCACCGAGAAGCGTATTCTGTGGGCGAATCGCAACGGCTTCTACTATATCCTAGATCGGGTGTCCGGGAAGTTCCTCGCGGCCGCGCCGTTTGTGCAGCAGACCTGGACCGAGGGACTCGATCTGCAGGGTCGCCCGAAGCCTGTCTCCAGTGCATCCCGAAACCGCGAAGGGGTCCTCCAATACCCGGGGTACGTGGGGGCGACCAACTGGTGGTCGCCCAGTTTCGATCCTGCGCTGAACCTGATGTTTGTCCCGGTGCTGGAGCAGGGGATGGCGTACTTCACGTCCCTGCCGCCCCAGGCACTGGGCGGCAGGCCGTTCTATACGGCGGTTCGTGCCTTGGACGCGTCCACGGGAAAAATGGTATGGGAGCATCGGCGAGCGGCGCGGCAGGCCAACAACCTGATGGGCGGGGTGCTCTCCACCGCGGGGGGCGTCGTGTTCGGCGGCGACGAGGGGGTTTTCTTCGCGCTCGATTCGCGGACCGGCAGGCCGCTATGGTCCGTGGAGACCGGCGGCACGATCCGCGCGGCTGCGGTGACGTTTGTCGCGGGCGGGGAACAGCTCGTCACGATCGCGGCTGGACGAAATCTCTTGACATTCGCCCTGCCACGGCCCGACCAACCCGGGGCACAATGACTCCTTCCACGATGCTGCCCCCTGGGATGAAGCGCCGCCTCAAGCGGCTGGTGCGCGTCTACCATCGGATGTTTTTCCGATTCACGCCCGCGGATCTACAGCGCGCGCTGCTGCAGCTGGGGATCGTCCCGGGAGATGTGCTCATGGTACACAGCGCCTTCGACAAATTCCTGGGGTTCGAAGGCGGACCTGTCGACGTGGTTCGGACGCTTCAGGAGGTCGTGGGGTCGGGCGGGGCCCTGATGATGCCGACGATTCCGTTCCAGGGCACGGCCGTAGCGTACGCGCTCGGCGACCCCGTCTTCGATGCGCGGCAAACCGTCTCGAGGATGGGGCTCATTACCGAGGTGTTCCGCCGCTGCCCGGGAGTGGTCCGCAGCATCCACCCGACACATTCGGTGGCGGTATGGGGGAAGCGCGCTGACGCGATCATCGCCGGCCACGAGCGGTCCGATACGCCGTGCGGTCGGCTTACGCCCTACGCCAGACTGCTGGACTACGATGGCAAGATCCTGCTGATGGGCGTGTCGGCGAGCACGATGACGTTTTGTTATTTCGCAGCCGAGGAGCTCGAAGCTCGGCTGCCGGTTCCCGTGTTGACGCGGGAAACGTACGCGATGCGCTGGAAGGACGCGGACGGGACAGTGCGGGTCTCTAACCTGCGGCTGTTCGCACGGGGTCTCGACCACGATCTCAGTCCGCTGATTGCCGAGCTGAAGCGCCGCAAGCAGTGGCGACGGGGGCGCGTGGGTCGGTTAGAACTGGCGCACGTGCGGGCGCGCGAAGTCTATGACGCCGCTGCAGCGTTGGCGGACCGGGGGCTGTTCGTGCGTAAGCTGGTTCACGAGCCATGAAACTGTTACCGCTCGACAGCGCCGAACAGATCGAGCTCGCCGCGGGATGGCTGAGTGAGCCCGACAACTTTAAGTGGCTGGACTTCGGTAACGGAATTCAGAAGGTCACTCCCGTCACGCTCAAAATCATGACGCAGCGCGATCTGCACGTGTTCCGGCTCTACACCACGGATGATGGCGATCTGCCAGTCGGGATTGTGGGCCTCTCCAACGTCGACCGAAACTTCAAGACCGGCTCGATCTGGGCCGTGCTGGGCCGCAAGCGCTATGGCGGAGGGACGCTCCTCGCTTGCTCCAAGATGCTCAGCTATGCCTTCACCGAGCTCGGGTTACGCGCCGTGAACGCGTGGACCGTCGAGATTAACGTCGCCGCTCAGCGGGTGCTCGAGCGGCTGCACTTCCGCCCCATCGGGCGGCTGCGCCAATGTCACGTGATTGACGGCCACGCGTACGATCGCTTGCTGTTCGACATGTTGGCCACCGAGCACCAGGAGATTCCGGAGCGCGCGCGGTGACTCCAGAGGTGCAAGCGATCGAGGATTTCTTTCGCACCCGCTACGGACGGGACGCGCTCTACCTCCCATCGGGCCGTGCGGCGCTCTATCTTGCCTTCCGCGAGTGGCTCCGGCCCGGGGATCGCATGCTGATGTCTCCGGTGACCGACGATGTGGTCTTCTTCGTGGTCCTGGCTGCGGGTATCGTGCCGGTCTTGGGCCCGTTGGATCCCCGCACCGGCAACCTGGATCCCACCGCGATCGAAGATTCGACCTGGCCCACGTTGCGCGGCGTGCTGACGACCAACCTCTACGGGATCCCAGATCGCATGGATCTGCTGGAGGAGCGCTGCCGCCAGCACGGTCTCGTGCTGCTGGAGGACGCCGCTCACGCCCTCGATAGTCGCTGTGAGGGGCGGCGGATCGGGCAGTTTGGGGTCGCGGCCGCCTACAGCCTGCACAAGCATCTCGATGTCGAGGGCGGCGTGCTGACCTTCGCGGACGCGGGCCGGCGCGAATCACTCACGCGCCGCGCTGCGGAGGATATCCGGCATCGGCCCCTGCCCGCCGCGATCGTGCATGGAGCGCGGGCAATCCTCCGAACCGCCGGCGCCTCGACTCGGCCAGGCAAGTGGCTCGTCAGACTTCGGAACGGACTTGTCCGTCGCCAGCCGGTGCGTAACGGCCACCGGATGTGGTACGAAACCACGTTGGTTCGCGAGGCTCAAGACGAGGGGGGAGGGCTCGAGCGCTTCGACCGGTGGGTCCGCGTCGACAACGACATGTACCACACTTGGCCGCGGCGTTCCGCCCAGCGAGCGGCCCTCCGGCGCCTGGAGGCGTTCGACGAGAATCGCCGTGTCCGCATCGCCGGCGCCCGCAGGCTCTCCGCGTCGGGGCTCACGCTTCCCGGTCTCCGTCTGCCGGCGGATATTGCTCTTTTCCGGGTGCCGCTGTTCGTGCGGGAGCGTGAGCGGGTCCGTGCCCACTTTGCCGAACGTGGTTTGGCGCTGGATTACATCTACGATCCGCCTCTGGATGTCTACGCTCCAGGGTTGACGCAACGGCTGGCGTCACCGTGCAGTGCCGCACATTGGAGTCGCGACGTCTTACCCGTGGATCCGCTCCTGGCCGACCGCTTCCTCGCGCTGCTTGCGGAGTCGCCAGGACTCTGCCAGCCATCCACGGAAGCGATGGCCTATGCCACGTAATCCCTTGCCGCGCAGCGGGCGCTGGATCCGATCGAGTCCGCGCAATGCCGCGCCGCGCCAGCCGGTTCGGAACACCACGACGTCGGAGCAGCGACGAGCAGTGTGGGTCCACGCCATCTTGTACGGCTCCTCGCCGCGCAGGAAATCCAACCTGCGGTAGCCGCGCTCGATTGCGCGACGAATGATAAGGCCTATCATGACCGCGCCGACGCGGGCCTGGTCCCAGCGCGGGTCCCGCCCACTCTGGTAGTGATAGACCGTATCACCGAGCGAGAAGCCGTACCAGGCCGCCGCCGGGACGCCATCCAGGTCCAACGTCGCGAGCCACAACTCGCCCCGGTCGGCCAGCGCGGCGGCGAAGCGGCGGTGCAGACTCCGCATCGCGGAATCACGAAAGGATCCTCCACCCCTCCAGCGGAGGGTGTGCAGGCGTTGGAGGTGGTGCAGCCCCTCTTCGAGGCGGTCGTGTCCATAGTCCGTCAGCACGACTTTGTGCTCCCGCGTGAGCTTTCGCTCGTTGCGACGGATGGCGTGGCGCGCGTGGGAGCTCAAGCTCGAGAGATATCCCTCCCACGTGCCGGGCAGCTCCAGATACAGATAGCGTCCGAGCGATCTGCGCCGCACGGTCCAGCCCCGCGCCTCGCATGCCACGCAGAATCGCGCGACGTTGCTGGCGGCCTCGGCTATGTTGCACAGGCGGATCGCCACCCAGGGGAGCTGCTGAACGGCGCCAGCGAGCGCGTCGACATCGGCCTCGGGCGTGGCGAGGATATCGAGATGATCCGGGCAGCCGAGATCCCCGAACGGCCAACCGAGTTCGGTGACCGGAACTCCCCAATAGCGGTCTCGCTGGATACGAAACGGAAACACGGCCTCGACGTCGCCGGTCGCAGCGCGCAGCACTACCGCCTGGCACGAACCCAGCTCTTCCGGCGGCACGGCATCCGCACACGCGCGATGCCAGGCCCAAGTCAGGAAAGGACTCCTCGTGCCCGACTGCGCCAGGAGCCGGTCCCACAGCTCCGGTCCAAACGCCAAGGCGTCGGCCAGCGGAACGCGTGCCGCAACCGATGATCTGGCGCTTGCAATCGTCATGTGTTGCCGGCTCCTCCTGTGTGCGCGGCTCTTCGTGG
The DNA here is from genome assembly GCA_036003865.1 of Gemmatimonadales bacterium. Classification (GTDB taxonomy): domain Bacteria; phylum Gemmatimonadota; class Gemmatimonadetes; order Gemmatimonadales; family GWC2-71-9; genus 20CM-2-65-7. The sequence continues at coordinate 18,558 of DASYRZ010000035.1, forward strand.
CGGCCGCCAGTCGCGCCCTCTCCTGGTGCAGGAGCGGTGCCACGACGCTGCCGGGTCACAGGCGGGGCCACCCGAGCGCGACCTGTTGCGTTGAGACAACACCCATGGTCGATGGCGTCACTTTTGCACTGACTCGACAATAATGCCCGACAGCCCACGTGCACCCCTGCGCCTGCTGGTCGCGGCGGGTGGCAACACAATTCCCGCCTGGTTGTTTAGCTGCCTGGAAGAACTCGAGCGGTCGGGAGCCGCACAGGTCGTGGTGGTCTTGCGCGCAGTTCCCACAGAGGTGCGAGATGGGCTGAGTGTCGTTCCGCGGCTGCGGCGGTTCTTGTTTCGCGCCTACCAGTACCTGGATCGTCAACTGTTTCGCAGGTCTCCAGACGCGCTTGCGCCAATCAACGTCGGATCGGCCTTCCCCGATAGACCGGTGTTCGATGGGGCCAGCCTCCAGTCCGCTGCATTGGCTCGCATGTTTCAGGAGCACCGGATTGACGTGGCGTTGGATCCGTTCTTTCTGCTGCCGGATGGATGTTTTGCCGACCTGCCTCCTCACGGTGTTTGGAGCATCCGCTTCGGTCAGAGCGGCGATCCCAAGACGCAATCGGCGCCGGGCTTTTGGGAGGTCGTCGAGGGGAGAGCGAGCACCGAGACGCGCCTCTGTGTTCGCTCAAGGGGCGAGGACGCGACGGTTTCGCTCTATGTGTCCGTTGCGCCCACTGATCGTCGTTCCGTGTCTCGCAGCCAGAATCATGTCTATTGGAAGATTTCCGCTGCTCTGGTGAGGCGGCTGCAGATGCTGTGGGATGATCCGGACGCGTTCCGCGCGAGGTTCAAGGCGGCTGCCGCGTTTGATGCTGTACACCACCCATCACCCGCTCCGGGAAATGTCGCCGTGTTACGGGCCGGCGCCGCGCTCGCGCGTCGGTACGCTTCCGACAAGTGGCGGGACACGTTTTATCGCGAGCAGTGGGCGTTGGCATATCAGCAAGGAGCTGGCGATCAACTGGAGATCGGAACCTTTCGGAGGTTGATGCCTCCAACGGACCGCTTTTGGGCCGATCCTTTTCCGGTTCAGGTAGGGAGCGACTACTACATCTTCCACGAGGAATTCCTCTTTTCAATGGGGAAGGGAACCATCGTTCTAACGGTCGTGAACGATACAGCCACACCCGTGGCTCAATGCGTTCCTATCCTCGAAACAGATTGTCACCTCTCGTATCCGTTCGTGTTCTCATGGGACGGCGACTTGTTCATGATCCCGGAGACCGCAGCACGTGGGCAGGTCGAGCTGTATCGCTGCGTCACGTTCCCGGCGCGGTGGAAGTTGGAGCGCGTTCTGCTCTCCGGTCTGAGAGCATTCGACTCAACGGCGGCATTCTTGTTTGGCCGATGGTGGTTGTTCGCAAACGTTGCCGCCTACGGCCCGGGTACGGATGAGCTGCACCTATTCCATGCCGATTCGCCATTGGGTCCCTGGATATCTCATCGAAGCAACCCTATCAAGGGCGATGTTCGCTCGGCGCGTCCCGCGGGGCGTATTTTCGAGAAAGACGGTCAGGCGTATCGACCGGCGCAAGACTGCTCCCGGCACTACGGCTATGCGGTGTCACTCAATCGCATCCTACAGCTGGACCCGGAGCGGTATGAAGAGCTCGAGGTGTCCAGAATAACTCCCAATGGGAGTCCGTCTGTAGCGGGCGTGCACACCTTCAATCGCGTCGGCAACCTGACTGTGATCGATTGTCTCATGAGGAGCAGGAAGTTTCGCACGCCACAGTGGTCGCTGTCACCCTCCACCGCAGGACCGTTGCCCCCGAGCCTCACCCACGACGGAGCGAGATCTCCGGCGTAGCGAGACGCTGAAGCCGCGCTACACATCGTGGCCTGACCGCAACGCGACTTGGCGCGGCGGGAGGAGCGGCGACCCGCGGGCGCCTCGCCGTCTCGCGGTGCGCGACTTGCGGGTTTTCCCCGTGTTGCACGTGTGCAGATCCTGCGCGCACTCCAACCACGGCGGGTGATTCGTGTCGAGATGGAACACATGTGCTGCCCTCGCAGGCCTTCTGGCGGCTACGGTGTTCGCCCTGAGCTGCGGTGACGGCGTCGCTCCTGAGCGCCACGGCCTCGGAGTTCCGGATTTCGCGGTTACCGGGGACGTTCTCACCGCCACGTTCGATGCTGGAGCCGACGCCTTCGGCTATCGCGATGATCCGTTCCGAGGTACCGCGGCACCGGCCTATGCGAGTGGCACGTTCAACGCCACGGGTGGCTTCAGCGGCGGCGGGCTCCAGGTGCTGCTGGGCGGGATCGACGACGGCAGCGTCCTCGGGATGTCGGGGGGTTGGGCTGCGACCTTCACGTTGAGTGCACCGGAGGACGTCACCCTCACGCTGCGCTATCAGCTTACCCAGAGCTCCGAGTACGAGAGCGATGAATACTCTGATGCCCTGTTGAGCGTGGATGGGATGCTGTGGGGCGTCGCGGGCACCGACCGTCTCGCCCGCCTCACGGGCGACGGCAACGGCGGAACTCCCCAGACGACGGGCTGGCAGCAGGTCTCGCTGGCCATCCCCGGGCTCGCAGCCGGGACTCACACAGTCGTCATCGGCGCCTACAACAACAAGAAGACCGCGTCAAACGAGACCACCGAGCTCCTGATCGACGACGTCGCGATCACGACGGGCGGGGGAGTGTCCATCGAACAGACGCCGGGAACCGGCGATCTCACGATCGCGACCGCGACGACGGGCGAGAATCAACCTCAGGGCTACACGATGAGCGTCACGGAGCCGAGCGGCGAGGTGACCACCCTAGCGTTCGCTACGACCGAGAGCAAGACATTCGTTGGGGTTGCTCCTGGCGACTACCGGCTCGAGATCACGGACATACCAACGAACTGCGGCCTGACGAGCGGCACCAATCCCCGCACGGTCACGGTGCCGGACGGCGGCACCGGTAGTACCACGTTCTCGGTGAGCTGCACGAGCACCACCGGCAACTTGAAGGTGAAGACCAGCACCACGGGCTCGAACCTCCCCGCGGGGTACACCCTCAGTGTTTCGGGACCCGGCGGCTCGACTTCCCAGGCAATCGGCGCCACAGACAGCGTGACCTTCTCGGCAATCCCCGCCGGCGATTACACGGTGACGCTCTCGAACGTGGCGACGAACTGTACGGTGAGTGGGGCGAACCCGCGCACGGTGCCCGTCGCCGCGGGGCTGACGGCCTCGACCACGTTCTCGGTGGGCTGCACGGCGCAGAACCAGCCACCCGTGGCGAACTTCACGTTCAGCTGCGGCAGCGGGCTCACGTGCAACTTCACGAGCACGAGCAGTGACCCCGACGGCTCGATCAGCGCCTACAGCTGGACCTTCGGCGACGGCGGCACGTCGACGGCCCAGAACCCCTCGCACACCTATGCCCAGGGGGGCACCTACACCGTCAAGCTGACCGTGACTGACAACGAAGGGGTGACGGGGACGACCTCCAAGAGCGTGACGGTGAACCAGCCACCCGTGGCGAACTTCACGTTCAGCTGCGGCAGCGGGCTCACGTGCAACTTCACGAGCACGAGCAGTGATCCCGACGGCTCGATCAGCGCCTACAGCTGGACCTTCGGCGACGGCGGCACGTCGACGGCCCAGAACCCCTCGCACACCTATGCCCAGGGGGGCACCTACACCGTCAAGCTGACCGTGACCGACAACAAAGGGGCGACGGGGACGACCTCCAAGAGCGTGACGGTGAACCAGCCGCCCGTGGCGACCTTCACGTTCAGCTGTAATGGGCTCACGTGCAGCTTTACCAGCACGAGCAGCGACCCCGACGGCTCCATCGCGGCCTACAGCTGGACCTTCGGCGACGGCGGCACGTCGACGGCCCAGAACCCGTCGCACACCTATGCCCAGGGGGGCACCTACACCGTCAAGCTGACCGTGACCGACAATCGCGGCGCGACGGCCTCCGCCTCGAAGAGCGTGACCGTCACGGCCCCGAACCACACGCCGAGCGTCGACGCCGGGTCGGACGAAACGGTGCTAGTCGGCGTGCTCTACCAGTTTAGCGCGTCGTTCAGCGATCCCGACTGCGGGCCGTGGAACGGTACGATCAACTGGGGTGACGGCACTTCGACGAGCGGAACGAAAACGAGCGCGGGCCCGATCAGCGACACGCACACGTATCTGCTGCCTGGCAGCTACACGATCCGCGTGACGGTCACCGACAGTTGCGGCGCCTCGGGCTCGGACACGAAGGTGCTCACGGTGCTCACGAATCTCGGGGGTGGCCTTCCCTGATGCCTCGCGACCGTAGCGTTCTGGCACTGGCAGCCACGCTGCTGGCCTTGGCTTGCTACGAAACCGGGAGTCCCGTACATCCCCCGATTGGAGCCCCCAACCTTTCACTCGGCGCGGCACAGTATTGGGACAGTGGCTTCGGGACACTGGGGTCCGGAAGCGCCGGGCCTGGGAGTGACCGTCAGGAGTTCGACTTTCAGGTTGCGGGGGACTTGAGCGGGCGTGTGTTCTACCGCGATTGGGCCGTCGTGCGCAGCGACAGCACCGTGGGGACTCTCACGGTGTCCCCCACGGATTCGGGGACGGCGATCACGGCTTACCGGGACTGGTCCAGCGCATGCGGCGACCCCACGCGCGGGGCGGAGTTCGACGGAACGGGGCGACTCGACACCGGCGCGCTGGTGGCCTTCAGTGTCCGAGCGTGCGATAACAGCCCGGCCGACAGCGCGTTGGATTTCGTGCAGCTGGACATCTCGACGTCGCCGGACGAGTACAGTCACGGCGGTTTTCTGTCCAGTGGCGATGTCGCGAAGGCGGGAACGGCCGCCATCATCTTTCAAGACGGCTTCGAAAGCGGCGGCTTGAGCCCGTGGAGTCAAATCGATGTCTCGATCCCCCGCTACAGCATTACGACGAATGCCGCACGCGTGAAGTCCGGTTTACGCTCCCTGGAAGCTCTCTACACGCCCGACACGAATGGGGCGTACGGAATGATCACCAAGTGGTTCATGCCGGGCTACGACGAGGTATACGTGAAGTTCGCCGTGATGTTCGAGGAAGGATTCCAGAATGTGCGGCCCGACGGGTGGGGGATGCATTTCTTCGCGGTAGCGGGCAACAGGACGGATGACAGTGGGTCCTGGTTCGGTACGGCCGGGATCCGGCCTGACGGCACGAATTTCTTTTATGCCGGTCTCGATCCGGCAGAGCTGTCCCTTCCGACTCTGCAGCCCTTTTGGTTTTACACGTACTATCCGGACATGCCTTGCGGGGCCGATTACGATCCCCTCCTCCGTAACTGCTTTGGGGAGCACTTTCCCCAAATGTCACCGGCCATCGCGCTTACGGGCGGGCAGTGGCAGGAGGTCGTGGTCCATATCAGGCTGAACACTCTCGGCCAAGAACCACCCGACGGTAGCGAAACGCTGTGGATCAACGGTACCAAGCAGATCGATATCCAGAACATACGCTGGCGAACCACGGACTCTTTACGACTCAACCAGATCGCCTTCGTCAACTACCTGGATAGGGCTCCGATCCCGGAGCATGTCTGGGTGGACGATGTCTTTGTTTGGCGGCCGTGACGGGTCTGGCGGCTGGGCGGGGCGCACGGGGAATCCCTCGCGCGCCGCCGCCTCGTTCAGTCGCGCGTCCAGGCTGACGAACTTGAGCGCCGAGTGCTCCCCTCGCGTTCCCGTGGCGCGACGGCCGACGTGCACTCCACGGGCGTCCCCCACCATACGAGCATTGCGGGGTCCCGTCTGAGCAGCTCGAGCAGCAAGTCGCGCAGCCGCGCCATCGTCGGCCCGCCGTTCAGCGCTGGTGCGTCGGTGCAACGTTGCATCGGCGTGCGGCGTCGCTGACGCGCCCGCGACGCACTCAGTCAATGTGACAGCTACGCCCCGACGCACGTCCGACCTTAGCACAGAACGTGCTATAAGCGCCGACGACTCGGTTGTCGCGCGGCCGAGGAGTCTCTCACGAAGCAGCACGCCGACTCGATCGGCGCACAACGCCGAGGCCACCATGACCATGCGTAACTGCAATCACGACCTTCGCATGCTGGCCCTGCTTGGGCTCGTCGTCGCCTCCGCCTGCGGGCGCGACGTCGCAGCGCCGGCCCCTGGCCAACCGGAGTTCGTGTTGCTCAAACCGGGCACGGTGGCGCAGGTGAGTGCAGGAGGCGACCACGCTTGCGCGCTCAGGACTGACGGCACCATCGCGTGTTGGGGGAATAGCTCTTCCGGCCAGGCGACGCCCCCGGCAGGCGCGTTCACCCAGGTGAGCGCGGGCTGGTACCACACCTGTGGGCTTAAGACCGACGGGACCGTGGCCTGCTGGGGCTCGGACTCCTACGGGCAGGCGACCCCGCCGACCGGCGGGTTCACCCAAGTGAGCGCTGGGTATGTGCACACCTGTGGGGTCAAGACCGACGGCACCATCGCGTGTTGGGGGAATAGCTCTTCCGGCCAGGCGACGCCCCCGGCGGACCTGTTCACCCAGGTAAGCGCCGGGGACGGGCACACGTGTGGGCTCAAGGCGGACGGCACTGTCGTATGCTGGGGCCAGAACAACGTCGGCCAGGCGACTCCACCGGGGGGCACGTTCACCCAGGTGAGTGCCGGTGGGTCCCACACGTGCGGGCTCAAGACCGACGCTACTGTTGTGTGCTGGGGGAGCAACTACGATGGCCAAGCGCCGCCTATTGTGCCAGGCACGTTCACCCAGATCAGCGCACGCTATCAACATACCTGCGGAGTCATGACGACCGGCACGGTGTCGTGTTGGGGAAATAACGATAACGGGGGAGCTACATCGCCGACGGGCGAGTTCACCCAGGTCAGCGCAGGGCAGTACCACAACTGCGGGCTCACCACCGACGGCGCAGTCGCCTGCTGGGGCTTGGACCACCTCGGGCAAGCAGCGCCGCCAACCGGCATCTTCACCCAGGTGAGCGCCGGAGGTACCCACACCTGCGCTGTCCGGTCTGACAGCACCGTCGCCTGCTGGGGCGGCTCGTTGGGCTTCGGCCAGGCGACGCCGCCGGCGGGGACGTTCACCCAGCTGGACGCCGGGGCGTACGACACCTGCGGCGTCAAGACGGACGGCACGGTCGCCTGTTGGGGCTGGAACCGTCACGGCGAGACGAGCCCGCCCGCGGGCACGTTCACGCAGGTGAGTGTCGGGAACTTCCACGCTTGCGGCGTCAGGGTTGATAGTACGCTTGCATGCTGGGGGAGCAACTTCGGCTTCCTCCCGGAAACCAGAGACAGTGTCTTCTACGGTCAGGCGACGCCACCTCCAGGAAAATTCACGGGGGTGAGTGCAGGGCCCTGGCACACCTGCGGGCTCTTGATCTCCGGCACGGTGCTTTGCTGGGGGAACAACGAGAAGGGGCAGGCGACGCCACCGGTGGGCACGTTCACCCAGGTGAGCGCCGGGGGCACGTTCCGGTGGTGGCCGGTCGCAGGCCACACCTGCGGACTCAAGACCGACGGCACGGTCGCCTGCTGGGGGGACAACTCGTCCGGCCAGGCCACGCCACCCGCACGCACGTTCACCCAGGTGAGCGCCGGCGCTTCCCACACGTGCGGTCTCGAGAGCGACGGCACTGTCGAGTGTTGGGGCGCCAACAACGCCGGACAGGCGACGCCGCCTCCCGTCGCCTTCACCCAGGTGAGCGCAGGAGAATCCCACACGTGCGCGCTGGAGCGCGATGCGAGCGCGACGTGTTGGGGTTCCGAAACTATCGCGCAAACCCCCAACCAACCACCCGTGGCAAACTTCACCGTCAGCTGCTCCGGGCTCACCTGCAGCTTCACGAGCACGAGCAGCGATCCTGACGGCTCGATCGCGACCTACAGCTGGACCTTCGGCGACGGGGACACGTCGACGGCGCAAAACCCGTCGCACACCTACGCCGCCGGGGGCTCCTACACCGTCACGCTGACCGTGACCGATAACCTCGGCGCCACGGCCTCCACATCCAGGAGCGTAACCGTGAGCCCGCCCAATCAAGCGCCGAGCGTGGACGCCGGGTCGGATCAGAGGGTGCTCCCAGGCGTCTTCCACTCGCTGAGCGCGTCGTTCAACGACCCGGACAACGGGCCCTGGTCGTACACGATCGCCTGGGGCGACGGCGCGTCGTCGAGCGGTTCCAAGTCCAGTGCGGGGACGATCAGCGCGTCGCACCACTACGTCCTGATGGGCCGCTACACGATCCGCGTCACCGTGACGGACAGCCGCGGCGCCTCGGGCTCGGACACGAAGGTGCTCACGGTGATATCCAATGCCCGCAGCCTCCTGTGACACGCGGCGCGCCGTGAGCGCAGCTCAGAGATGACCATGACGGGGGTTACCTCGCCTGCGCAATCGAATCAGACCACAGCGTGGCGTGCTGGGGGGACTAGGGTCGGGTCTAGGACAGCACGGAGACCGGTGAAACCGCACCGGAGCCGTCGCTCTCCACGGCCTCGTGCCGCATCAGCGCGTCCTCAAAAACTTCGTTCGCCCAGATGGGGTGTGGGGCGCCGCGACGGTCGTGAGCGGCACAATGCTGGTCCTGTTGCGGTGACGCATCGCGCTGGCGCAACACCGTACCATCGTTCGCGCTCATTGGCCCGAGAACGGATTTTGCTCCCCCCCAGCGCATGACCTCACCTCCCCAAGGAGCCGCCATGCTCTGGAAGCAGACAGTTGCCGTCCTCGCCCTCGCGCTGAGCCTCGCGGCGTGCCGCGACGCCACGGCGCCCACTCAGCCAGCCGACGCGCTCCACGCGGCGCCTGTTGCGAACGGCCAATACATCGTCGTGTTCCGGGACGAGGTCGGCGATCCCGCGGGTCTCGCTCGTCAGCTCGTACAAGCGCACGGCGGCTCCCTGTCGTTCACCTACACCAACGCCATTAAGGGCTTCGCGGCGCGGCTGCCGGAGGCGGCGGTGCAAGCGCTGCAGCGCAACCCGCTCGTCGCCTACGTCGAGCCCGATCAGGTGTTCCGCGCCGACGTGACCCAGTCGATGGACGCGAACGGCGATCCGTGGGGGCTCGACCGGATCGATCAGTCGGCGTTGCCGTTGTCGCAGACCTACACCTACACGTCGACGGGGAGTGGTGTACACGCGTACATCATCGACACTGGGATCTGGACGCTGCACCCCGATTTCGGCGGCCGGGCGGACAACGTGTACGATGCGCTGACGTTGAACCTGTTGGGGGGCGTGACGGTTCAGGACTGCAACGGGCACGGAACCCACGTTGCAGGAACGATCGGCGGGGCCACCTACGGCGTGGCCAAGGGCGTGTTCCTCCACGGTGTGCGCGTGCTGAGCTGCGCGGGGGTTGGCCTCACGTCCCAGATTATCGCCGGACTCGATTGGGTACGTGCGAACCACGCCAACCCGGCCGTGGCCAACATGTCCCTGGGCGGCGGGTTCTCGCAGGCCTTGAACGACGCCACGACGAACCTCTGGAACGCCGGGGTCTTCGTCGCCGTAGCAGCGGGCAACGACAACGTGGACGCGTGCACCGCGTCCCCGGCGAGCGCGAGCGGCGCGTTCACCGCGGCGGCGTCGACCAAGAGCGATGCGAAAGCGTCGTTCTCGAACTGGGGGAGCTGCGTCGAAGCCTACGCGCCCGGTTCGGCGATCGTGTCGGATTACCTGGCTGGGACGACGATGTCGCTCAGCGGGACCTCAATGGCCTCGCCGCATTTCGCCGGCGTCGCTGCGCTCTACAAGGCCACCTTCGGTGATGCAGCGTCGGCGACGGTATCGAACTGGATCATCAGCAACGCCACGGCGGGCGTCATCACCGGCAATCCGAGCGGAACGCCGAATCGGTTGCTGAACAAACAGACGCTCTAAGGCGCCACGACCCCACCCAGCTAAGCGAGTACGGGGGCCGGTGCAGGAGTAGCCGAGGCCCCCGCGGCGACCGACGAAGCGCCCATCGCTCCTAGTCGAATGCTGAAGTCGCGCTACGTCGCGTAGTCACAACGTCGTCGCCGCCTGATCGCAACAAAGATGCGGCGCGCCGACGCATTCCGCGCCGCGCTGCCCCCCACCTCCTGACGGTGTGCGTTTTGCGGCGCGCGACGCGGCGCGCTCGGGCCGTCAAGGCCCGCGCGCTCCGCGTTGTCCCTCACGTCCGCAGCGTCGACCTTAACGGAGGTGGGATCATGCATCGATACGAAACGACCGTGGCTCGCATCTCGTTGCCACTCGCGGTCGCGTTACTCGCCCTCAGTTGTTCCGACTCTCTCAGTCCCGACATTCCCGAACACATTGGTCCCGGCATTCCGAATTTTGCTGTGAGCGGGGGTTACTCGCTCACGGGCACCTTCGATGCGGGGACCGATGGCTTCAGCTATCGCGATGACCCGTTCCGAGGGACCGCGGCACCGGCCTACGCGAGTGGCGCCTTCAGCGCCACGGGCGGCTTCAGTGGCGGCGCGGTCCGTGTCCTCCTCGGTGGGATCGACGACGCCCCTGTACCGGGGGTGTCGGGGGGCTGGACGGCCCCGTTCACGCTCGATACGCCGGGGGACGTCACCCTCACGTTGCGCTACAAGCTCACGCAGAGCTCCGAGTACGAGAGCGATGAGTACTCCGATGCCTTGGTGAGCGTGGACGGGGTCCTGCTGGGCGTCGGGGGCACCGATCGTCTCGCCCGTCTCACGGGCGACGGCAACGGCGGGAGTCCGAAGACGACAGGCTGGCAGCAGGTCGAGCTGGTCATCAACGGGCTCGCGGCCGGCACCCACACCGTGGTGATCGGCGCCTACAACAACCAGAAGACCGCCGCCAACGAAACGACCGAGCTCCTGATCGACGACGTCGCCGTCACGGGCACGACGCCGACCACGCTTTTAGCCGCCACGTTCGATGCCGGGACCGACGGCTTCAGCTATCGCGATGATTCGTACCGAGGTACCGCGACACCGGCCTACGCGAGTGGCGCTTTCAGCGCCACCGGGGGCGTCAGCGGCGGCGGGCTCCGGGTGCTTCTGGGCGGGATCGACGACAACGACGTGCTCGGGATGTCGGGAGGTTGGGCTGCCACGTTCACGCTCGACGAACCGGAGGACATCACCCTCAAGCTGAGTTACAAGCTCACGCAGAGCTCTGAGTACGAGAGCGATGAGTACTCCGATGCCCTGGTGAGCGTGGACGGGGTCCTGCAGGGCCTCACCGCCGTCGATCGTCTCGCCCGCCTCACCGGGGATGGCAACGGCGGGAATCCGAAGACGACAGGCTGGCAACAGGTCAAGGTGGCGGTTCCCGGGCTCGCGGCCGGCACCCACACCGTCGTGATCGGCGCATACAACAACCAGAAGACCGCCGCCAACGAGACGACCGAGCTCCTGATCGACGACGTCATCATCACGGGCCCCACGGGAACGATCGGCCGGGTGGCCGGCGATCCCGGCGATGTCATGCTCGCGACCGCTACGACGGGCGCGGGTCAACCTGCGGGTTACACGATGAACGTCACGGAGCCGAGCGGCGACTTGACGACCCTGACGTTCGCCGCGACCGAGAGCAAGATGTTCACGGGGGTGGCTGCCGGCGACTACCGGCTCGAGATCACGGACATTCCCGCCAATTGCGCGCTCTCGAGCGGGATCAACCCCCGCACGGTGACCGTGGTGGACGGTGGCGCCGTCAGCAGCACCTTCAACATCACCTGCACGGCGACGACTGCGACGACCGGCACGCTGATGATCGCCACCGCGACAACGGGCGGGAGCCAGCCCCAGGGCTACCAGCTGCACATCACGGGGAACGGCCAGACGGCGGACCCGTCGATCGGCGCGAGCGACACCGTCACCTTCACCGGCGTCGAGGCGGGCAACTACTCGGTCGAGCTCCGTGCCGTGCCCACCAACTGCACGGTGAGCGGCGCGAATCCCCGCACCGTCACCGTCCCCGCTGGCGGCCCCGGGAGCACCACATTTCAGGTGAGCTGCACGACCGCCAACCACGCGCCGGTTATCGATGCCGGGCCGGATGAGACGGCGAAAGTCGGCGTGCTGTATCAGCTGAACGCGTCGTTCAGCGATCCCGACTGCGGGCCGTGGAGCGGTACGATCTTCTGGGGCGACGCCTCCTCGACGATCGGAATGAAGATGAGCGCGGGCGCGATCAGCTCATCGCACACGTATCAGTCGCCGGGCAGCTACACGATCCGCATCGAGTTGACGGACAGTTGCGGCGCCTCGGGCTCGGACACGAAGGTGGTCACGGTGACGAACTAATCTTTGACTCCGACTAGGCGGCACGGAAACTGGTGATGCAGCAAACGAGGCCGTGGATTCCCACGGCCTCGTGGCGCATCAACGCATCCGCAAAGACCTTCGTCACTCAGTCGCAGCCTTGCGACATGCGCACCTAATCGCTACAGGCTGCCGCTGAAAACGGCGCGGGCCCTGCGTGCGAGGCTGCGATTCCCTCTGGCCTCAATGTTGCATTGCGCGCACCATCGGTCAACTGACGGGCAAGATCACACCACCAAGACGACGCCCTCTCGTACGAGGAGAACTGCGCATGCCCTCCACCCGGACGAACGGATTGCTCGCCGCCTGCGCCGTCCTCGCGCTGGGGTGCGACTACTCGAACGTGACGCGCCCCCCGGCGCTCCCCGATCCGATGGCGGAGGTGACACCGCTACCCGTGTCTTCGGTCGTCGCGAGTGGGTATCAGGCACCCAACGTCCCCCAGAATACTCGCGACAACGACATCTCCACGCGCTGGTCACAGGAAGGCGACGGCCAGTGGATCCAGTATGATCTGGGGGCTGCGACGGCCATTAATCGCGTCGACATCGCATGGTATCAGACAAGCACCGGATGGGAGTCCGCGTTCGATATCGAAGTGTCGCCCGACGCGGTCACCTGGACGCGGGTCTTCTCGGGTCGGAGTATGGCGGGAAATGTCCTGCCGCAGAGCTACGGCTTCGCAACGGTCACCGGCCGCTACGTTCGGATCGTTGGCCACGGCCAGTGGAACGGTGCCACGTTGCTCAGCCGCTGGAACAGCATTACTGAGGTCAATCTCTCCAACGTCTCCTCCACCACTATTTCGGTCGCCGCGAGCGGATTTCAGGATGGCAACGTGCCAGGCAATACGCTGGACCACAACCTTGCGACCCGCTGGTCCGTCGAAGGCGACGGCCAATGGATCGGATACGATCTCCGCGCTCTCATGCCGATCGGGCGGGTGGACATTGCATGGTGGCAGAGGGACGGGCAGCAATGGGAGTCCGCGTTCGATATCGAAGTGTCGCCCGACGCGGTCACCTGGAGGCGGGTCTTCTCGGGTCGGAGTGTCGCGGGGAACGTTCAGCCTCAGGGCTACGGGTTCCCGACGGTCACGGGCCGCTACGTTCGAATCGTTGGCCACGGCCAGTGGAACGGTGCCACGTTGCTCAGCCGGTGGAACAGCATTACTGAAGTGGGTATCGACAACGTCCTCGATGCGACTGCGGTCGGCGCGAGCGGATATCAAGATCCGAACCTGCCAAGGAATACGATGGACAACGCGCTCGGGACCCGCTGGTCAGCAAACGGCGACGGCCAGTGGATTTCGTATGACCTCGGCGCTCCCACGCCCATTGGCGCCCTGGACATTGCGTGGTACCAGCCCCAGGGGCAGCAATGGGAGTCCGTGTTCGATATCGAAGTGTCGCGCGACGCGGCCACCTGGACAAAAATTCGCGGCGGGCGGAGCACCGCGGGGAACGTCCAGTACCAGTCCTATCCGTTCTCGGGGGTCACGTGTCGCTACATCCGAATCGTTGGCCACGGCCAGTGGAATGGCGCAACCCTCAGCAGCTTTTGGAACAGCATTACTGAAGTGGACATCCGCCCCGGGAGCGCCGCCGGAACTTGCCCTACATCAACACCGACAACTGCGAGGAGCACTGGTCTCGGCACGCTGGGACTGGGCAGCCCGTCGCCGGGCAGCGATCGGCAGGACTTCGATTTTGACGTAGCAGCGGACTTGACCGGCCGACTGTTCTACCGGGACTTCACAGAACTCAACACCAATGGTACGGTGGAATTTATCACGGTGGACCCGAAGGACTCGCAGACGCACATCACGGCGTACCGGGATCGGTCCGACAAGTGCACGGACCCGACGCACGGGGCCGAGTTCGATGGGACCGGCCGACTGGATGACGGCACACTGACGAGCTTCACAGTGAGCATCTGTGACAACGGGGTATCCGGCAGCGGCGCGGATTTCTTCCAGTTCGTCATCCCCGGTGACTACAGCCACGGCGGCTTTCTCACGAGTGGCGACATCACGAAGTCGGGGACGGCGACCCCGTAGCTACGTTTGACTAGGCGAGCAGGGAAACCGGTGGTGCGGCACCGAGGGAGGTGGCCTGAATCGCCTCGTGCCGCATCAACGCGTCCGCGAAGAACTTCGTAGCCCAGTTCAGGACCTCGTAGGCTCCGTACGCTCCACTGACGGGCCAGGCGCCCTTGATGCCGCCCCGCAGTCCCGGCTCCGGGCTGCGCCGGTTCTGTGTCCGCTTGAGGAAGCACAACACGGCGGGCACCGGCTCGAGCCACTTCACCTCGCCCGTGATCGCGGCGAGACGCATCCAGTTGTTCGCCATCTGCGCCTGACCCGTGAGGCATGACCAGCGCGCGGCAGGCGACCAGTCGGAACGATAGCGCCCGGGCATCCAGCCATCCGCCCGGACGGTCGCCACGAGGGCTTCCGCCGCACGCTCTGCCGTGCGCAGCAGACGCGTGTCGCCAAGGACCCGTCCGCCTTCCAGGAATCCCCGGATGGCGTATGCGAGCGTGTGCAGCAACGGACGTTCGGGATCGGTCAGACAGCACTGGGGCAACCAGCCGTTCGGCGCTTGCAGTTCGGCAGCGGCGCGGAGGCCGCGCGTGGCGGCAGCGGTAAACTTGGCATCATTCAGGCGGGCTCCCGCCTCCGCGAGCGCCCAAGCGGTACGGGTGTTGTACAGCGTGGAGTCGGCGCGGGCAAAGCGTGAGCTGTCGCTGCGCCAACGTCCGTCGGGGTCGAGCGTCGCCACCAAGTAGCGGGCGCTGCGGCGCGCGGCGTCGGCAAAACCAGCGTCCCCGGTCTCCTCGAGTGCGGCGAGCCAGCCGAGGAGCACCTGCCCGGTGTTGAACACGGCGGGAGACTCCGGCTCGCCGACCACGCCGCCACGCACCGCTCCCGTGCGGAGCTGAATCTCGATCTCCCATCGGGCGGCGCGCTCGGCGCGCGCCGCGAGGTCCACACGTTGCAGACGCCTGGCGGCGCCGTAGAGCGTCGGAATGATGTAGCCAGTAGTCTCCGGATACGACGGCTGCCAGCCGCGACACCCGAAATGGGGGTGCCACGTGAGACTGAAGCCGCGCGAGATGCCGCCGTCCGGTGTCGCGTCATGCGCCCGGACCAGCCACTCGATCGCCGCCACCAGGTGCGGCTCGTGCCGCGGGTCCGCCGGATACCCACCAAGCCGCTCGCGCCATCCCTCGTGGAGGGCCGCTGGGTTGAGGAGCGGGTGAGCGCGGATGGCGCGAAGTGGACCCCTCAAGGAAGTGACCGTTGGTGCCCCAGGATCAGTTCTTGATGATGTCGCCGCTCGTCACCATGCCGGAACGACCGATTCCCGCGTCCGCGTGTTTGTCGATGAAGAAGCTCAGGAAGTCTCTGCCGCTCCCCTGCGGTCCGTCATCGCATGCGATCACGGTGAAGTTCACGAGGTCGGGCCCATCCCTGGCGAGGCCGTCGAACTCGACGCCTCGGCTCGGATCAGCGCACGCAGCTGAGCTGGTCCGATACGCCTTGAAGAAAGTCGCGGGATCCTTCGCCGGATCGGCGAATACCATGGCGATGGTGCCGTCCGGATGAATGTCGTCATAGGCGGTGATGTAGAACCGCCCCGTGAGGTTGGCTCGCACGTCGAAGTCAAAGATCTGCACGTTATCGTGGGGCGTGGTAGTACCCATCCCAAGCTGCCCCGTGCCGCTGGCGCGCGTCCCCGGGACGAAGCATGTCACCGCGACGGTCGTCGTGGCGGTCCCACCCGCCGGCACGGTAACGATGCTTGGATTCGCCCCATTCAGGGCGCAGTTCGAGGACATTCCCGACAGCGCCACGGGATTCGCACCCGCTGGCACAGTGAACGTCGCGCTACCGTTCGTCGCGATCGGCTGGCTGAAAGTGCCATCCGCGGTCACCATGTAGCCGTCGGCATCCAGATTCGACCCCGTCGTATTGGTCACCACAGTGAGGGTTCCGCTGCCTTGCCCCATCGGTGTGCAGCTCGCCGAGAAGGTGAGCGACGCCGTCTTGCCCGCCGAGATGGTGACCGCGCGCGAATTCGCCCCGCTTAGCGTGCAGTTCGCCGAGAGGCCTGAAATGGCGATCGTGTGCGTGTTCGCGTACAGCTGAGTGAAGGTAACGCTGCCATTGGGCGCGATGACTTGGTTCGGTCCGCCGTCCACCGTAACAGTGTAGCCATCGGCATCGAGGTCCACGCCGGTAGTGTTGGTGGTGACGTAGAGCCCGCCCCACGACCCGCACCCCAGGTCGAAATCGGTTCCCCCCACCGCGCCCGCGATGACCGAGACGGTCCGCGGGTTGTTGGAGCCGTTCGTCATTGTGTTCACGGTGCAATTCGGGGCGATTCCGTACAGCGCGACTTCATGATTGCCGGCGGCGAGCCCGCTGAACGTTACCATGCCGTTAGTCGCAACGGCCTGGCTTTGCGTGCCATCCACCCACACGGTATAGCCGTCCGGATCGATTGTGCCAAAACTGCTGGCGTCGGGAAGCGCGCCCGCGGTGTGGGTCTCTGCAGTGAGTGTACCGTCTGTGGTGATTATGCCGTCAGTCAGAAGCGAGGACGGCGCGTCGCGCTTGGGACTTTGTGGATCGTTGCACGCGCTCGCGACGACCAGGGTCGCGGCCGCCACTGCCCACAACGTTCGCTCCATGTTGCGTACCACGGGGTTGCTCCGTTTCGGGATTCACCGACTAGGCCGGGGCAAGAACCGGACCATCCGCGGAACGGTAGAACCGACGGGTCGCCGGGACTGTCGCCTTACGGGGAGCCGGCCCGCGTAGCCCGTGCGACTGGTGTTGCGCAGACGCCGCACCAGAGCCGCCCGGGTGCCGCAACGGTGTCTCGAAAGCGCCTCTCATTCTATGAGCCGCGTGGCATCACTCCTGCACACTCCTGCACACGAACTGGCGGAGCGGATGTCGCCCAGCCCCGACGAATGACCGGAGGAGGAAGGTCCATGCACAACGGCGAAGCGGGTGTTGAGCTCGAGATCTTCTCCACGTGCCCGCAGGCCGTGGACTTCGATCGTGAGGCCTACGCCCAACGCGTAGTCGACGTGGCGCGTTGGAGCGAGCGCGTGGGGTGCAAGGGCATCCTGGTCTACAGCGACAACCGGCAGCTGGATCCGTGGCTGGTCTCACACATCATCATCCAGCACACTAAGACCCTCTGTCCCCTGGTGGCGGTGCAGCCCGTGTATATGCACCCCTATGCGATAGCGAAGATGATGGCAACGTTCGCGCACCTGTACGGCCGGCGCATCTACCTCAACATGGTGGCGGGTGGATTCAAGAACGACCTGACCGCCTTGAACGACCCGACGCCGCACGACCGGCGCTATGACCGGCTGGTCGAGTACACGCAGGTCATCCGGCAGCTCGCCGAAGCCTCCGCGCCCGTGACCTTCGAAGGCGAGTTCTACAAGGTCCAAGGGTTGAAGCTCACGCCGCCGCTGGCGCCGGAGTTGTTCCCGGGGATCTTCGTGTCCGGCTCGTCGGAAGCGGGGCTGCGCGCCGCCGCGGCGATCGGCGCCACGGCCGTGAAGTACCCCAAGGCGCCCGATGCCGAGGCGGAGCCGAACGAGGGAGTCGGCGCGGGTGTGCGGGTCGGGATCATCGCGCGCCCCGAGTCGGACGACGCCTGGGCGGTCGCCCGCGCGCGGTTCCCGGAAGAGCGTAAGGGCCAGCTGACCCACCAGCTGGCGATGAAAGTCTCCGACTCGGTGTGGCACCGGCAGCTCTCGGAGCTGGCGGAGGCCACGGCGTCTCAGGAGAGCCCCTACTGGCTCGTGCCATTCGAGAACTACAAGACCATGTGCCCCTATCTCGTCGGGAACTACGAGTGCGTCGGGGCGGAGCTAGCCCGCTACATCGGACTGGGGTATCGCTCGTTCATCCTCGATATACCGCCGAGCGAGGAGGAACTGGAGCACACGCGCGCGGCCTTCGAGCACGCCGTGCAACGCGTGGCGTCATGAACACGCTGCTGCAGGACTTGGTGACGCGACAGGCCCAGCGCCGGCCGGACGCGACGGCCGTGGTGATGGGCGACGAATCACTCACCTATGGCGCGCTCGAGGCTCTGAGCAACCGCGTGGCCCACGCGCTGCGAGCGGCCGGCTGCCAGCGGGGTGATCGGGTCGGCCTGTTGCTCCCCAAATCCCCGTTGACCGTCGCGAGCATGCTTGGGGTCCTGAAGGCCGACGCGTGCTACGTGCCCCTCGACACCGCGAGCCCCGCCGCCCGGCTGGCGAAGATCGTGGCGTCGGCGGAACCGCGAATAATCCTCGTGGGAGCGCGGGGGGCCGCGACGCTGCGGGCGTTGCTCGAAGATGCCCAGCTCGGAGCGTCGCTCGGGATCGGCTGGCTGGAAGCGGACGGCCGGGACACCGCTCCGGCCGCGCCCGCGTTCACGCTCGCCGATGTCCGCGACATGCCGTCCACCAGGCCCCCCTGCGCCAATGCCGCGCTCGATTGCGCGCATATCCTGTTCACCTCGGGGTCGACGGGAGCGCCCAAGGGCGTCATGATCACCCACGCGAACGTGCTGAGCTTTGTGGCTTGGGCCACCGGGTATTTCGGCCTGTCGCCGGCTGACCGCACGTCGGGGCACTCCCCGTTTCACTTCGATCTATCCACGTTCGATGTGTTCGGCACGTTCGCCGCCGGTGCTCAGCTCCACCTCGTGCCGCCGGAGCTGAACGTGGTGCCGCACCAGCTCACCACCTTCATCCGCGCGGCCGAGCTGACCCAATGGTTCTCCGTCCCGTCGGCCCTGACGCAGATGGCGCAGTTCGACCTGGTGCGGCCGAACGACTTCCCAGCACTCAAGCGGCTCATCTGGTGCGGGGAGGTGTTTCCGACGCCGGCGTTGCGGTACTGGATGAGCCGGCTGCCACACGTCACCTTCACGAATCTCTACGGCCCGACCGAAGCGACCATCGCGAGCAGCTACTACACCGTGGCGCGTTGTCCCGACGATGATCGCGCGGCCATCCCCATCGGCCGGCCCTGCGCAGGAGAAGATCTGCTCGTCCTGGACGACGACCTGCGGCCCGTACCGTCCGGCGAAATCGGCCACCTGCACATCACGGGCGTAGGGCTGTCGCCGGGGTACTGGCGGGATGCCGAGAAGACGCAAGCGGCTTTCGTGCGAAATCCCTGCGGCGGCGATCCAGCGAGCCGGATCTACCGGACGGGCGACCTGGCGTACATGGGGCCGGACGGCCTCGTGTACTTCGTGGGCCGGGCCGACACGCAGATCAAGAGTCGCGGTTATCGCATCGAGCTGGGTGAGATCGAGGCGGCGCTGCTCACGGTGAAGGATCTGCGGGAAGCGGCCGTGGTCGCGCTGCCCAGCGAGGGTTTCGAGGGGACAGCGATCGGCTGCGCCTACGTGCCGCAGCCGGGGAGGACCGTGACCCCGGTCGCGCTGCGGCGCGAGCTCGGGAAGCTGGTCCCGTCCTATATGCTGCCTGCACGCTGGCGCGAGTACGACGTGCTACCGCGCAATGCCAACGGGAAGATCGACCGGCGGCGAATCAAGGAGGAGTGGAGCGCCCCCGATGAAGCTGCTGCCGTTGGACAGCGCTCGCCTTCACGGAGTTCGGCGGAGATCTGAAAATGCAAAACGGGAAAGCGCTCCACGACAAGATTGCGAAGCTGTTCACCGACCGGCTGAATACGGAGGTGCCGACGCTGGATACCGATCTGTTCGAGACGGGAATCCTTGATTCCCTGCGGTTCGTCGAGTTGCTGGCCGCGCTCGAGGAGAGCTTCGGGCTTCGCGTCTCAGTCGAAGAGTTGGAGATCGATGATTTCCGGACGCTGTCCCGCATCGCCCAGTTTGTCGGAGCGAAGCCGCTCAGTCTTCGAGAATAACGACCGCCGCTGCCAGCCCCGGCTGATGGCTGAGGCTCACGTGCAGCCGGCGCGCCCCGCGTTCGGCGAGCCGCTCACGGGCAGCGCCGTGGAGCCGCAATTCGGGTGAGCCGTCCGTCCCCTTGACGACTTCGACGTGCCGCAGCGGCAGCCCCGTAATCCATCCCGTGCCCAGCGCCTTCAGGCAGGCTTCCTTCGCTGCGAACCGCGCCGCCAGCGCCTCGACCCGATCGGCCCGACCCGCGCAGTCGGCGAGCTCGGTGGCGGTGTACACCCGCTCGGCAAACCGTTCGCCGTAGTTCGCCAGCGCCCGAGCCACGCGCGCCGTCTCCACGACGTCTAGTCCGATGCCGCGGATCATGTAAGGCAACTCATGGCGGTCAAACTACAACGGCGGCGGTCGGGCGGTCAAAAAGCAAGGCGACGGTCGAGCTGCCAATGACCGCCGCCTTTGCCTTTTGGCCGACGCCGTCGCTTCTTGACCGACGCCTTTGCCCTTGACCGCCTGCTACCGCACGCCGCTCGAGGCGGAGCCCACGATGATTTCGCCGGTGGTCGTGAGCACATCCGGGAGACAGCCCAACGGCGTACAGGTGCCGCTCGTGAGACTCTGCAAGTAGACGTGGATCATGTTCACCGTCATCCCGCTCGAGCTGATGCCGTCCCCGGTAAGCGATTGCTCGTTCAGGATGGCGTATCCGACACCCGGCAGATTGACGCGCGTGTTTGGCGCGACGTCGCTCGTGACGGCAAGGCCGTTGACGATCAGGTTCACAAAGCCCGACCCCTGTGCATCGCTCGCCGCGCCAGTGGCGTTCCGGTAGCTGCTGGCGACGGCGGTGACGACGTCGGCCGTAATGAGACCGCTCAGCACACTCACGTTCTCCAGCTCCGATGTGCTTTGCGCGGTTGATGCGGGGCTGTCCACCGCGCCGGTCGTAATAGCCGACAGCCACTTCGCGTCGAGGGCACTGGGCACGCCAAAGGCATCGGCGCTGCCGACGTCCATGCCGCCCGAGGACGGCAGGCTGGCAACGGGCGACTGCGTCGTGACCCCCGCGGCATTCACGTAGGTCCCGAACGCCTTGCCGTTGACGGTTTGCGCTGCAGCCGTTCCGCCGAGCGACACCATGCCGACGAACGCGGCGAAGAGTTTGAGATTCGTCATAGTCTGATCTCCTGGTGTTTGCCGGTGGTGGCTCATGAGAGTTTGTGTTTCTGGATGTTCCCGCCCGTCAGGATGCCATCCCGTTCATAGGGAGCATTGCCGAGCGTACACTGGTCCCCGTTCGCCGTGCCGAGGCACAGCCGGATGTGGTCGCGGCCGACGCCGGGCTCACCGCGGTCGCAGGCGTGCTCGACAATGAACGACACGTTGTCGAACCTCGACCCGTCGCGCCCCTTCACTGTGCCAGCTCCGGAGAAGCGACCGCAGCCGTTCTTTGGATCTTGGGTATCACCGTAGTGGTCGTGCACCGCGACGAACCACGTAACCACGCCGTGGAACGAGAACCCGCCCAGCACCGCGTTCGGATTGTGGTCCACCCATTCGACTTGCCCGCTGCCGTCAGGAATGTTGCAATCGTTCGGCCGTGCCTGGAATCCGAACGTCGCGAAGTCGCGCGAGTCGGGGGTGTTTTTGGGCTGGGGCGTCAGTACTGGGGGCTCGGGCTTGTCAATCCGGCCACCGCCCGTCATACGGAAGCACGCCAGCTCCTCGCCCGGAAAGATGTGGAACTGGGGCAGATCCGACGACGTGAGCGGCGTGGCCGCGCGGTCGCAGGCGGCGACCACGGCCGCCGCCACCAGGCAGGCGACCAGTATGGTTGGGATCTTCACCTTTCGCATCACGTGTACCTCCGGCAATTTGTTGGGTCTGCCTCGCTGAACGCGGGTCACGTAGTGCAAGCCGAATGCCGTCCCGTGCCACGCGTCGCGCCCGCCTCTTCCGTGATAGATCGCTGCGCTGCTTGCGGCGCTGCCGCGCTGCGTCAGCGCGGCAGCGCGGCGCGCTTTCCACACAGCTGCGATGCGAGATCGAGAAGCTCAGCAGCTCCCAACGATTGGGAGACATGTGATGGAAGAATTCTGTTGTTGTCAGGCGAGTGTGGCAGGTGAGTGAAGCACGCGTCTGTTCGTGCGAACGGACGGAGTAGCGGAAGCGTCATACCCGCTCCGTTCGCAACGCCCCTGCCGTCTAAGGAGATGCGGCCGCGCGGCCACGTCGCGCGCCTACCGCGCCTGTCGGATGGATGCAACGGCGGTGCGGTCTAGGCCTTAGTGGCGAATAGTCTTCACGTTCCTATCTGATCGCGGCACCTGAAGCGAAGTCGATAGGCCGAGCGCCTCGACGAACGGGAAGTCGGCGAGATCCTGCCCGATTCCTTGATATGGTCCGCTCGGCCGGCCCCACGCCGTCTCGACCTGAACACTGACGTACAACTTGCTTGGCAAACTCGCGGCGCGGATCTGCGCGACGACCGCATTCGCCATTGTCACGAGCGCCTGATACACGGAATCTGGCGCCAACTGCCGGATGAGATTTGTTTAGGCGGCAAGGCCGAGATAGTCCGGCCGAATCTTGTTGGCGAGTGCAAATACCCAATGGCCGCATCGGCGTGCGGCACCCAATTGTTGATCGCGCTGATGACGGTCGAATCGAGACGCGGCGGGATCGCGGAGAAGCCCATCAAGAATGTGCGCGGCGCGGGACCTGGACCGGAGCCATGGCCGCAGCCGGCTACCAGAGCTCCCACGGTCGCGAGAATGATGGCTCTCACGGCCACGTGAAGATCGTCGAGGGCGCCGCACCGGCCCGGGCACGCGTCACATCGTTCGGCTCCCGCCAGAAGTCGCGTGCACGCGTGACCGTCAAACGGACCTCCCAGCGGGCGTGCGCGTCTGCGCTCACAGGAGCGGCCACGTCCAGTCGCCACAGCTGCCGGGACTGCAGTGGGATGGCGGCCAGCAGTCCCACGCCTACGCCGACTTTCATTCTGCTGTCAACGCCGAAGGGAGCGTCGCCTGCCGACACCCTGCCCGCGTCAGCAAAGGTTGCGAGCCCCAGCGCGACGTGCCGGTTGAGCTGACCGATCGACCGGTGCGCCTCGAAGCGGGCGACGGTCCGCATTCCGCCGGCGACGCGTGACCCGTTATAGCCCCGCACGCCCCCGTCGCGGGATCCGAGTCTGAGCTGAAAAGGGAACCGCTCGTCCCGCCCGCCGGAAAACTCGCCGCTGCCGATGAGGACGTACGCAGGGGATGGCTTGACGTACAAAGCGAGCCGGCCGCTGGCGATCATGGAATCCCAGCGATCCCTGTCCTGATCATGGCGTGCCTCTCCCTCGATCCGTAGCGCGGCGAAAGCCATGGTCGAACCCAGCCCGGCGTAGAAGTCGCCGGAGAGAAACATGTCGTGGTCGGCCGCGCCGAACCATGGGACGCTCTGCCCGACGACGGCGCCGAACTGCACGCCCGTCGCAACGTCCTGGGCTCCCGCGAGGGCGTCGAACCCGCGCACTGTCTGGAACGAGACCGAGCGCACGCCGAGGACAGCGTTGAGCCGCATGTTGCGGACGCGAGGGAAGGGGCCGGCGAGCGGCGTGCTCGTGTCCGCGACGAATCCGGAATCGGAGACGATGACGGCCTGCGACGCCGGCGCCACCAGCTCATGGGTGACGAGGCCGCCGACGAAGGCGCTTCGTCCCGCGCGGCCGATGCGCAGGACGCCCCCGTAGTCGGCGAAGCGGCGTCGCGCTCCCAAGGCGATGGCTTGGCCATCGGGCCGCAGGAACGACGTGTAGTCGCGCACGTCGCGGAAGCCGACGTGCCACGCGGTCCGCTGCAGGTCGGTGATGAAGGCGTGCCCGAGGGCGAAGCTCACCGTACTCCCCAGCGGGGTGCGGTCGGCTACCACGGCGAGTGTGTAGGGCCGACCGAACATCTGATAGGCGACGAGCTGCATGCCTATGCCATTTCGGTAAGCGAACCCGCGCTCCCCGCGCACGGCGAGGTATATCCCGTGGCCATCGACATTGCTATTCCCGATGCGCAGCGCCGCGGGACTCCCGTTGTGAACGCGCAAACTGAAGACGGTGGGGATTTCGTCGATGGTTTCGACCTCGATGCGCACCCCCCCCGCCGTGTCGGAGACCGCGCGCACTGTTGCATCGGCGAGGAAAGGCTGGAAGCGCAGAATGCGCTCCGATTCCGCCCGCAGCCGCTCGGTACACGGCTGTCCGACTGACAGCAGCAGAAAGTGCCCGATCACATCCGCTTTGGTGGTCGTGTGGTGCAATCCCACCGCGCGCGCGACTGGCCGCAGGGACCGGGGGAACCGGATGAACGAAGGGTCGCGGGGGACGATGTGGATCGCCGAAACGATCTTGCCATCGCACTGCGCGGCGGCCGGACGCGAAGGCGTGATGAGCGGCAGCACGACGAGTATCCAGGGCGCGAATCGCATCGGGGCGAAACGTACGGCGCGCAGTGTCTTTGGAGTAGTAAGACGTTCGTGCGATAGCCCGTCCCGCGACCTGCCGGCATGATTCACATCTGTGACGAGCATCCTGACGCACCGGCGGACGGTCATCGGGTTCGCCGTGCTGACGGCGCTCCTGACGGGTGGCGCGTGGTGGCGCGCCGCCTGGATCGTCAATCAGCTGTTGCGCTCGTGGGCCGCCGCGACCATCGCGGAGAAGTCGGGGGATGTGTACCGGCTCAACGTCGCGCGTGTACGGTTCAACTTCGCGCTGCGGCGCGTCGCCGTCGATTCCATCCTGGTGACCACGAATCGGACCCTCAATGCGCTGAGGCCTCGACCGCTGGCGGCGCTGCGCTTCGCATTTCACCAATGCACAATCAGTGGCGTGCATCTCATCACGCTGATCCTCAACCGCGGGCTCGTCGCCGAATCGTTCGGGTGCCGCGCGGTGAGCGTCGCCGTCGTCGTGCCCCCCCCTTCCGGCGGCCTGCCCGACACGGTGGGGCAACTGCGTGCCGCTCCGCGGGCCTTTCTTGCCGTCCAACAAAGCCTCCGGCTTCCGTCTTTCGCTCCACGGATGCGCATCGCGCGGAGTGACTTCCCGCACGTTTCGCTCGACTTCCGCCTGCAGCGCGCGCGGGCCGGCGACGCCCGCCTCCAGCTGGAAGATCTCCGGTGGCGCATCAGCGGGTTCGCGATCGATCCCGCCGATACGGCGGCGGCGGCCCGACCGCTGTTCAGCCGGACTGTGGAGCTTGCGGCGGGCCACTTCGTGGGCCATCTCGACAAGACCACGGCGGTGCGGGTCGGCGCACTCCAGGCCAGCCTCACCGATTCGACAGTCGACGTGCGCGGAGTCGCGTTTGCGCCGCCAGTGAGCGACGCCGCCTTCGGCCGGTCGCAGCGCTACCGGCGCGGCCTGATCAAGACCACGGTCGGTCGCATCGCGTTGCAGGGGATCGACGTCGGGGGCTTTGTCCTCGGGCATGGACTGCGCGCCAGGCGGGTTGAGCTCGATTCGCTGCGGCTGGACGTCATCAGCGACCGGCGGCGAGCGTCCAATCCCCAGCGCCAGCGTCGCCGCACGCCTCAAGGCTGGATCGCCGGCCTCGGCCGGACGGTGAGCGTGGACACGGTGGTGATCCGGCACGGGGAGATCGTGTATCGCGAGCGGCGCGGCGACCACGCACAGGCGGGCGTCCTCACGTTCGCGCATCTCGGCGTCGTTGCGGTCAATGTGCGGCACTTCATGAGGCGGCGGACCGGCAGTGACCCCATGACCGTCAGCGCCACGGCGCACCTGCAGAGCGTCGGGCGACTCGACGTGCACTTCGTCGTGCCACTCGACGCGCCGCGGTTCGACATGAGCTTCCGCGGAACGCTCGGTGCCATGCCCGCGACCAGCTTCAATCCCTTTATTCGGGAGACAATG
>DASYRZ010000036.1:0-48941 GCA_036003865.1 Gemmatimonadales bacterium
GACGGGCTCCCTGCCTCCGCGCAGCGCGCCGCGCGCGGGCCCCGCGCCCGAGTCCGGCGGTCATCGTCCCGGCGCCCGTCGCGCGGGCGTCCCGGACTGGCTCGATGCCGCCATCGCCCGGGCCACCGCGGCCGACCCCGACGACCGTTTTCCCTCTTTGTCCATGTTCGGCGCGGCGCTGGCCCCCGACACCGGCGACGCCCTCGCCCCGCCGCCCGCGCGATTCACATGTGTCGTCTGCCGGGCAACGGAGCCGTTCGGGCTCGGCGTCTGCCCGCGCTGCGCTCGCCGGGCCGGCGGAGCCGACGATGTGCTGGTGTTCCTCGAGCGGACCACGAGCGGCAGCCCGCGACGCGCCGTGCTCGAGGCGCTGGCGGATCGGTTACCGGGAGCCTCGCCGACCGGCCACCAGGCGGCCGCCGAGGGTCACCGACCGCTGCTGCGCATCCCCGCCACGGCGGGCGGACGGGTGGTCGAGCTGCTCGCCAGTCAGGGGATCCCGGCGCGCACCGAATCGCTCACTCCCCTCTGGCGCACCGACGTACCGATGTCCATCACGGCCCTCGCGAGCGCGGTCACGATAGGCGGGATGGCCGCCGGCTTCGTGGCAGCGACGCCGATCCTGTTCGCGACGACCCCGTTCGTCGCGATGGCGCTGGTGAGCGTCGCAACCTTGGGGCGGCGCACCCCGGTGTGGAATCCGCCGCCGGCCGGCCCCAGCTCGCTGCCGCCGGACTCCGAGCGGGACGTCGTGCGCACGCTGGCCGAGCTGCCGGCGGGCGCCGCGCGCTCGCTGTTGATCGACCTCGTGCGCCGCGCGTCCGCCACCACGAGCGATTCGGAATCCCTGGGCGCGCTCGTTCGGTCGGCGTGCGCCGCGGCGCGCGAGCTGGCGGCCCTCGAGCAGCATCTCGAGGCGTTCGAGGCGGAGGCCGATCGCTTCACGGCGACGGCGGGGGGAATCGACGCGCTGGCCCGCTGCGAGCACGGCCGGGATATCCTCGTGCAGCGGCTGCTCGAGGCCACCGCCACCGTGAGCCGGTTGTCAGGTGATGCGGCGCTGCGGGTGGGGGCGCCGGAGGCGGCGCTCGCCGTGGCGGCGCGCGACCTGGACGACGAGGGGCGAATCCAGGCGGAAGCCGCACGCGAGGTCGCCGAGCTGCTGCGAGGCTAGGCCGGCCCGACTTTCTTGCTGAGGTTGCGAATCCGGTTGATGTCGTGCTGTGTCAACCCGCGCCCTCCGTAACGCTCCTCGGTCCACGGGTCGCCGTGCATGTGATACCCGTTCTGCTCCCAGAATCCTGGAACGTCCTGATCGAGCAGCGTCAGCCCCCGCACCCACTTGGCGCTCTTCCACAGGTAGAGATGCGGCACGAGGAGACGCGCCGGACCGCCGTGCTCCGGTGTCAGCGGCTCCCCATCGTGTTTCAGGGCGATCAGATTGTCGGGCCGGTCCAGATCGTCCAGCGGGAGGTTCGTCGTAAAACCCTGCTCGGCGGACACAAGGACGTATCGCGCTTCGGGCGCCACGCCCGCCCGCTGCAACAACAACTGCACGGATACGCCTTCGAACGTGTTGTCGAAGCGGCTCCAGGTCGTGACACAATGGATGTCACACCTGACCGTGTGTTGAGGAAGCGCCAGTAGTTCTTTCCAGGTGAGCGAGAGCGGGTTCCTGACGAGTCCCGAGATCTCGAATGTCCACGTCTCGAGGTCCACATCGGGAACCAACCCGTAGTGCAGCACGGGCCACTTCGTCGTCAACACCTGGCCGGGCGGCAGGCGGTCGGTCATCGCGACTCGACGGTCGGGGCGGATGCGGTGACCTCGAACGCCGATTCGAACCCCTGAACGACCGCCGCGACCGTCTGATCCCACAGCGACCCGTCCCCCGTCCCTCGTCCCCCCTCTCGCTCTACCGATGTCATTTCCACGCCCGCGATCCCGCACGGCACGATGCGATCGAACGCGTTCAGGTCGGTGGTCACGTTCAACGCGAACCCGTGCCACGTCACCCACTGCTTCACGTGCACGCCGATGCTCGCGATCTTGCGCTTTCCTCCCGCCCCCCCCGTGGTCCAAACGCCAGTGAACCCGGGGTGGCGTTCGGCGCCGATGCCGAGGCTTGCCAGCGCCTCGATCAGGGCTTGCTCGAGCGTCCGCAGGTACCAGTGCAGGTCCTGCCGATACCCGGTGAGATCGAGAATCGGGTAGCCGACGAGCTGCCCCGGGCCGTGGTAAGTGACGTCGCCGCCGCGCTCCACCTCGAACAGGTCGACCCCTTCCGGACGCACCACGTGGGCCGCATCGGACGTTCGTCCCAGGGTGACCACCGGGGGGTGCTCGAGCAGCAGCAGCCGGTCGTGGGGCATCCGGCTGGCGATTCGATCCAGGGCGAGACGGCGTTGCAGCTCGAGGGCATCCCCGTAGGGCACACGCCCCAGCCAGACCACGTCGAGCACGCGATTCATCGACCGGCTCCCCCCCCCGTCACGGCCCAGCGGCTGCCGGAGAGGCCGAGCAGGAGGCACGCGGCGAGCAGAACGAACAAGCCGATGAACCGGAGGAAATGCCAGATCGGCGCGGCGAGAATCGCCAGGAACAGGGCCCCGAACACGGACAACGAGCTGATCACGGCGCGCTGCCATGCGTTTTCGAGCGGCAGGCTGCGGCGCCATCCGAAAAATGCGCCGACCACGATCGCCGTGATCAATGCCCAGGTGGGGTCGAGCTCGCTGACGCTTTCCCCGTAGCGGCTGACTTCCATATGCTGCAGGGTCCGGATCACAATCAGGACGAGCGTCACCGCTGCGCCGCCAAGGCCTACCCCGGTGGCGAGCGCCCCCAGTCCGACGGCCAGCGGATCTTTCTCGGGTTCGGTCAGATATGCAGCACCCGGCCGAGCGAATCGAGCGCGGCCTCCGACACGGCCTCCGACATGGTCGGATGGGCGTGAATCGCGAGCTCCACCTCTTCTACCGTGTACTCGTTTTCCCGCGCCACCGTGAGCTCGTGGATCAGCTCGGAGGCCTGGCTGCCCACGATGTGGGCGCCGAGTATCTCCCCGTACTTCTTGTCCCGCAGGATCTTCACGAACCCTTCCGTCTCGCCTGTGCCGCGGGCGCGGCCGCTGGCGGAGAAGGGAAATTTGCCGGCTACGTAGTCGAGCTTCTTCTCCTTGCACTGCTCCTCGGTCATGCCGATGCTGGCCACTTCGGGGTGGCAATAGGTGACGCTCGGCACGTTGTCGTACCGGATGGCGTGGGGCTTCTGTCCGGCCAGGAGCTCGGCGACGAACACGCCTTCGCGGCTGCCTTTGTGGGCGAGCATCGGCGGGCCGGCCACGTCGCCGATGGCGTAGTAACCCGCGACGGTCGTTTGCAGGTTGGCGTCGACCTTGATGAACCCGCGCTGATCCAGCTCCACGCCGCATTCCTTGAGACCGATGTTCTCGGTGTTCACCGCCCGTCCCGCGGCCATGAGCACCGCGGCCGCCTCGACCTTCTGGGACGACCCGCCCGCTTCCACGTCGAGGGTCACCTTGTCTTTCGCGACCGTCGCTTTGGTGACCTTGGCGCCCGCGATCACCGTGATGCCGCGTTTGCGGTAGCTCTTGGCCAGCTCGGTCGACGCATCGGCGTCTTCGATCGGCAGGATGCGCGGGAGCGCCTCGATCAGCGTGACGGCGACGCCGAACGCGTTGAAGATGTCGGCGAATTCCATCCCCACGGCCCCGGCGCCGATGATGGCGAGTGTAGCCGGCGCTTTCTCCATCACCAGGGCTTCGTCCGACGAGATCACGGTGGTCTTGTTGATCTCGAGCCCGATCTGGGGGATCCCCTTCACGCGCGAGCCGGTGGCGATTACGACCGCCTTCTTTGCTTCCAGCGTATCGTTGCCCACCTTCACTCTCCGGCTGGGGAGCAGCGTGCCGGTGCCCTTGAACACCGCGATCTTGTGCTTCTTCATCAGGAAGTCGACGCCGCGGGAGTTCTGGTCGGCGACTTTCCGGCTGCGTTGCATGGCCGTTCCGTAGTTGGTCTTGACCGTTCCGGCCTCTACGCCGAATTCCGCCGATCCCTTGAGCAGGTGCGCGATGTACGCCGAGTGCAGCAGCGCTTTGGTCGGGATGCAGCCGATATTGACGCACACGCCGCCCAGCTTCTCGCGCTCGACGACGGCGGTCGCGAACCCCAGTTGGGCCGCGCGGATGGCGCACACATAGCCGGCGGGCCCGCCGCCAAGAACGATCACGTCGAATTGATTAGCCACGAATGCCTCACGAATGCGGAATGCGAAGTGCGGAATGCGGAATGGAAAGGCGTCGCTGGAGGACCGCGCGGGTCAAGAGCCTACCCGAGGTATTCCGCACTCCGCATTCCACACTCCGCATTACAAAAGCATCGCCAGCGGGTTCTCCAACATCTGCTTCAGGGTTTTCATGAACGCGGCTCCCGTGGCGCCGTCGATCACCCGATGGTCGCAGCTCATCGTGAGCCGAAGCCGGCGCCGGACGGTGACCTGGCCGTCCTGCACGACGGGCTTCGCCACAATCGCGCCGACGGCCACGATGCCCGCTTCCGGCGGATTGATGACCGCGGTGAACTCGTCGATGTCGAACATGCCGAGGTTCGAGACCGAGAAGGTGG
This sequence comes from Gemmatimonadales bacterium, assembly GCA_036003865.1. Lineage (GTDB taxonomy): Bacteria > Gemmatimonadota > Gemmatimonadetes > Gemmatimonadales > GWC2-71-9 > 20CM-2-65-7. Next base: position 4,650 of record DASYRZ010000036.1, read on the forward strand.
CGCCGGTGTACTCCTCGGGCTTGAGGTGTCGCTCGCGTGCCCGTTGAGCCAGCGCTTTCGCTTCGGCGCCGATTCCCGACAGCGGCTTCACGTCGGCGTTCCGGATCACCGGGGTGATCAAACCGTCCTCGACCGCCACCGCCATGCCCAGGTGGACCTCGTTCCAGTAGCGGATGTGGTCGTCCTGCCACCAGGCGTTGCAGGCGCGGTGTTTCACGAGCGCCAGCGCCACGCTCTTCAGGATGATGTCGTTGAAGCTGACCTTGCCGGCATCGCCCAGCGACTTGTTCAACGCCTCACGCGCTTCCGCGGCCCGCTCCATATCGACTTCGGAAGTGAGGAAGAAGTGCGGGATTGGACCGAGCGAGGTGGCGAGCCGCTTGGCGATGGTCTTGCGGATCTGGGTCAGGGGGACGTCGTCGTAGGCGGCGCCGCTCGCCAGCGGGACCGGGGAGCGGGGCACGGCGACGGGTTGTGCCGAGCCGGCGGGCGCGGCCGCGAGATCACGCAGGATCACGCGCCCACCCGGCCCCGAGCCCTGGACCAGCTTCAAGTCGAAGCCTTTTTCCTTGGCGATGCGCTTGGCCAGGGGAGACGCTTTGACGACCCGCGTCGCATCGGCGACCGCGGCGATGGTCGGGACTGGGGCGGCAGCCGGGGCGGGAGTGGGAGGCGCGGGCATGGGCTTCGTCGCCGCCGGCGCCGGAGTGGGCGCAGGAGCGGGCGGAGGCGGTGCCGTGGCCGCGGTGATCTTTTCACCGGGCGCGCCGATGTAGGCGACGACTTCCCCCACGGGCACGGTCGCCCCTTCAGAGACGACCTGCTGCACCAGCTGTCCGTCGGCGCGCGCCACCAGCTCCATGACAGCCTTGTCCGTCTCGACCTCGGCCAGCGTCTCACCGGACTTCACGGCCGCGCCCACGGGCTTGTTCCATTTGACGAGGCGCCCCTCCTCCATGGTAGGCGAGAGTGCCTCCATTACGACTTTGGTTGCCATGATCAGTCGAGGTACAGCACTCGTCGGGCGGCCGCGACTACCTTCTCGGGTGACGCCTTGGCCAGTCGCTCGAGCTGCTTGTTGTAGGGCATGGGCACATCGGCCTGGGTGACCCGCAGCACGGGGGCATCGAGCTGATCGAACGCATCACGCTGGATGATGTCGACCACCTGGGCGCCAATGCCGCAGTGCGGCCATCCCTCCTCGACCACCACGGCTCGATGCGTCTTGGCCACGGACGTGAGAATGGCCGGCTCGTCGAGGGGGCGCAACGACCGGAGATCGACCACCTCGGCCGCCACGTTCTGACTGGCGAGCTGCTCCGCCGCCTTGAGGGCAACCGACACCGTCTTGGAGTGACAAATCAGAGTCACGTCGGTGCCGGCACGCTTCACGTCCGCCTGGCCGATGGGGACGAGGAGCTCGCCCTCGGGCACCTCACCCTTGTTGTTGTACAGCATCTCGCCCTCGAGTACGAGGACGGGGTTGTTGTCGCGGATCGCTGATTTCAGCAATCCCTTGGCGTCGGCCGGCGTGGCGGGCGCCACGACCTTGAGGCCGGGAATGTGCGACAGCCACGATTCCCAGGCTTGGGAATGCTGCGAGGAGAGCTGCAGGGCGGCGCCGTTGGGTCCGCGAAACACGATCGGCATCGGGATCTGACCGCCGGACATATACAGCATCTTCGCCGCCGAGTTGACGATCTGATCCAGCGCCAGCACGGCGAAGTTCCAGGTCATGAACTCGATGACGGGGCGCAGCCCACCCATGGCCGCCCCGACGCCGATCCCGGCGAACCCCAGCTCGGCGATGGGCGTGTCCACGACCCGCTTCGGACCGAACTCCTCCAGCAACCCCCGGCTCACCTTGTACGCGCCCTGGTAGACGCCGACTTCTTCGCCCATCAGAAACACGTTCTGGTCGCGCTGCATCTCCTCGCGCAGCGCCTGATTCAGGGCGTCTCGGTACGTGAGCGTGGCCATCAGTCGACCAGGACGTCGGTAAACAGCTCGGTGGGATCGGGATCGGGGCTCTCGTCCGCGAACTTGACCGCCGCGTCGACTTCCTGATGAACCTCGGCGTCCAGGGCATCCAGGCCCGCCTGATCGATCACGCCTTCTTCCTTGAGCTTCCCGGCCAGGTGCGTAATCGGATCGCGCGCCTTCTGCTCCTCGACCTCATCCTTGGTGCGATAGACGCCGTGCAACGGGTCGGACATGGAGTGGCCCATGTACCGGTAGGTGCGCACCTCGAGCAGCGTCGGATGGCTCTGCTTCCGCGCCCGCTCGACGGCGCGCCGCGTTGCGTCGTACACGGTGAGGACGTTCATGCCGTCCACCAGTTCGGCGGCCATGTCGTAGCTGCACGCGTGCTCGACGATGTCGGTGACGGCCGCGACGCGCTCGAACGCGGTGCCCATCCCGTACCGGTTGTTCTCACAGAGGAAAATGACCGGCAGCTTCCACACCGACGCCATGTTCAGCGTCTCGTGGAACGCGCCGATGTTGACGGCGGCCTCGCCGAAGAAACAGACGCAGACCTTGTCATTGCCCTGATACTTGCTCGCGAACGCCAGGCCGGCGCCCAGGGGGATGTGACCGCCCACGATGCCATGACCGCCCATGAAGCCGCGCTTGGCGTCGAACAGATGCATCGATCCGCCCTTGCCCTTGGAGCAGCCCGTCGCCTTACCGAACAATTCGGCCATCACCGCGTTCGCCGCGATACCCTTGATCAGCGCTTGACCGTGCTCGCGGTAGGAGCAAATCACGTAGTCATCGTCCCGCAGCGCCGCGAGCGCGCCAACGGCCACGGCTTCCTGTCCGATGTAGAGGTGGCAAAAGCCGCCGATCTTCCCGAGCGCGTACGCCTCGGCGGCCTTCTCCTCGAAGCGCCGGACGAGCAGCATCTGCCGCAGCATCTTGAGATGCAGCTCGGAGTGTGCGGGGGAAGGGGTGGCTTTCGCGGATCTAGCGGTGGCGGTCATGCGGTCGCTGCCTCCACTTGCTCCCAGGCGTGATAGCTCGAGCGAACCAGCGGGCCGGATTCGACGTGGCGGAAGCCGAGCGACATGCCGTAGCGCTTCAGCTCGGCGAATTCGTCGGGCGTGTACCAGCGCGCGATCGGGAGATGCTGATCCGACGGCCGCAGGTACTGGCCTATCGTGAGAATGTCCACCCGTGCCGCGCGCAGATCGCACATCGCCCCGAGCAGCTCGTCCCACTCCTCTCCCAACCCGCAGATGATGCCCGACTTGGTGAGCAGCTCGGGATTCATGTCCTTGGCGCGATCGAGCAGCTCGAGGGCGCGCGCATATCGTCCCCCGGGCCGTGCGATGCGATACAGCCGGGCGATGGTTTCGAGATTGTGGTTGAGGATGTCGGGTCTTGCGTCGACGATGAGGCGGAGCGCTGCGGGGTTCCCCTTGAAGTCCGGAATCAGAACCTCGACGGACGTCTGCGGCAACCGCAGGCGAATCTCCGCGATACACGCCGCGAACACCTCGGCGCCGCCGTTCGGCAGGTCGTCGCGGTCCACGCTGGTGATGACGACGTGCTTGAGTCCCATCTGCGCGACCGCGTCGGCCAAGCGCCGCGGTTCGCCGGCGTCGAGCGGGGCGGGGGTCCCATGCGCGACGGCGCAGTAGGCGCAATTGCGTGTGCAGACGTCGCCCAGGATCATGAAGGTCGCGGCCTTGTGCTCCCAGCACTCACCGATGTTGGGGCAGTGCGCCTCCTCGCAGACCGTATGCAGCTTCAGGTCACGCATCATGTGCTTGAGCGCGACGTAGTTGGGACCGCCGGGTGCTTTCACCTTCAGCCACGAGGGCTTACGGGCTTCTGCGGGAGCTGGAACGGTCTGGATTTGGACGAGGGGGGCCGCCATGGACGTCGAAGATAGTCAGTTTCAGGAGGCGGGGTAGGCCATTTTTCAACCGGACGGTTGATCACCACGCCGATTCTTGAGACGTCGCAGCTCGTTCTCCACCTCGGTCGACGTCCCGAGCGTCCCGTCCGCGATGTCGGCGATTTCCTCCGCCTCTCGCCATTGGCGCTCGAGCTCCTCGACCTCGGCCCGCTCGTCGATCGCCATCTCCAACGCGAGGCCGCGCTCCGGCCGCAGCGACCGCAGCGTCAGCTCACGATGCGCGATGTCGCGCACCAACCGATCGGCGCCGCCCAACTGATCGACCTCGCGCGCCGCGTCTTCGGCCCGGCGCCGCCCGCCGCGTCTCAGGTTCAAGAAGGTGAGACCCTGTCGCAGAACCTGCAACGCGTCGGTGCCGGTGACCTGGGCGCCTTCCTGCTTGCAATTGGGGCAGCTCAAGAGCACGGCCATGTCGGCGTGGCGATCGGGGACGACGCGGGCATGCTGCACGTGCCGCGCGCGCAACTGCATCAGGCTGCCGCAATGCGCGCAGATCGGAGGCTCCGTCAGGTCGACTCGACGGCGGCCGACCAGGTTCAGGTATATGCCGTCGGCCAGGCGATGGACATTCCAGACGAAGAATCCCAAGCCGCCGCCCGCCACGATGTTGGCGGCAACACCGAGACCGATGGCGGCCACCGTCAGCGGCACCACGACCTTCATTCGTTCACGCTGGCGATTGCGCAGCCGCTCTCCGTAGCGCCAGGTCGCCAGCTCGACCCGCGGCGGCTTGCCGATGCGCACGAAGTCGTAGCGCTCCCAGCGGATCAACGCGACTTGCTCGGTGGACGCCGCGATTCGTCCCTGACTCGCGGCGCGTGCCACAGCTTCGATGCGTTCGAGGCGGTCGTCAAACGGGGTGAGATTCCAGCGGCCACATTTGGGGCAGACGACCCACAGCCGGCCCTTCCATTCGTCGAAGGCGATTCGCCGGCCCACGCCGAGGCCCGAGGGGCCGCCATCACCGTCAAACGCCGCGTTACAAAACCCGCACCTGCTGAACATCCTAGGAAGTAAATCGCTCCGGGGCGAGAGAGGCAATCTCTATCTCGGATTCACCGGTGGTCACGAGGCTGGCGATGATCTCACCGGTGAGGCCGGCGAGCAGCACGCCGTTGCGCCCGTGGCCTGTTGCGTACCACAACCCGCGCACATCCGGGTCGGGGCCGATGATCGGGCGCCCATCGGGCGTGAGGGGCCGCAGGCCAGCCCAGGTTCGTGTTGGGACGGGTGGCAGCTGCGGCAGCAGCCGCTGCGCGGCGGCAACGATATCTCGCACTCCGGACTCGGTGACGCTTCCGTCGAAGCCCACATGCTCCATCGTACTGCCAAAGATGGCTTCGCCACTCCGCGCGAGAACATAGCTATGGTCGTAGTAGAGCACCGTGCGCGGCATGTTGTCCGGCCAGGGCGCGGCCGCCATCTGTCCGCGGACGGGCTCGACCGGCAACCTGCGGGGAAGATGCTCGATCCGGTTGGACCACGCACCAGCGGCGATGATGACGTGCTCCGCCTTGATTTTGCCCGCGGGGATTTCGACGCCCGTCGCACGGCCTAGGATCGTATTGAGGCGGGTCACGCGGGTGTTCAGCGTGCGCGCGCCGTGGCGCTTGGCATCGGCGTGGAGCGCGCGCGCGAGTGACGGCGCGTCCACCGCACCGTCTTCCGGCGCGAACATGGCGCCAAGGCAGGGAGCGGTGGCGGGGAATCGCTCCGCCACATCCGCCGACTCGAGCCAATCGCACCGCAAGCCGGCCTGGCGTTGATGCGCGACGGCGTCCCGCAGCCGCTCCGCCTCGGCCTCCTCGAAGGCGAGCGAAGCGATCCCTTCGCGCCACAATCCGATGTCGATGCCCGTGGTCTCGGCCAGCGCGCCGGCGAGCGTGTCGTAAAGGTCCCGCGCGCGCAGTCCCAGCGCCCGGAGGGTTTCGTCGGTGCGCTCGATTTGCGGGCCCAAGATTCCGGCCGATGCCGCCGATGCCGCGGCGGGCTCCGGGCCGGGTTCGCAGATCAGGACCCGTAACCCCCGTAGCGCCAATGCCCGAGCACACGCGGCGCCGATGATGCCGCCCCCGGCGACCAACACTTCACAGGACGAAACTTTGTGCGACATTTAGGCGTACGCTGGCAACGCACCGGACACCACGGAGGCAATCATGTTCCGGAGCATTTTGGGGTTCGCGATTCTGGCCGTTCTCGCATGGCTCGGTCTCAAGTTGATCTTCGGCATTCTGGGGAGCCTGGTCGGTCTCGCGATGACGGTTCTGTGGCTCGCGTTCATCGGCTTCGTCGTCTATGTCGCGCTGCGTCTCGTCAGTCCGCGCACCGCGGATCGCATTCGCGACATGATCAAGGGTCGTCCCGCCGACGCGTAGGGGCGTAGCACGCTGCGCCCCTACTGCTCCCAGGGCAGCGGCTGGCTGGAATGCGCGTGCACGATTCTCCAGCTGTTGCCCCGCCGTTCACATATGACCGTCGCCCGGCCGGCTTCGGCACGTCGTTCGGCCGGGTTGGCCCAGCGGTAATCCACTAAGACCCAGGCTATCCGTCCCTCGACCGTCGCGTTTGCGGCGGTGATCGTCACGTGCCCGCCGATTGTGATGCCCGCAAATCGCGGTGCGGCAAGCCGCACGCGCGCATTGCCCACCACCAGCGCATCGGAGGCGTAGAGTGTGTCGGCTTGCCGATCGCCGGCGGCATCGAGCGTCAGGGCGAGCCGCACCACCGCCTGCACCTCATCCGTACCGCCGGCTCCCGCAACGGCCGTGACTTCGCGCGGCCGGACGGTCCGCGATACGCAGCCTACAACCGTCAGCGCTGCCACCATGAAGGAGTAGGGGCGCAACATGGCGCGCCCCTACCTCGTTTCCAGCCGTGCCAACACCGCCCACGCCAGTAGTGGGAACAGGATCTCGTGATGACCGGTGAGCTGAATGCCGCGCCCACCGGCCAGAGTGGGGCGCTCCACGACATTCACTCTGGGCCGGTAATGGCGCTGCATGTCGCAATCGCACGCCGTGAAGTTCTTCGGCCGCCCGCCGTTCAGGTTGCGCGCGATGGTCAACGCTTTGAGAAACACTTCGGGCATCATGACGGCACTTCCCAGATTCAACACGACGCCGCCCTCATCGAGATCGGGGAGGACCGCGGCCAGACGCTTGAAATCGCGATGACTGGTCGCCCCGATCGCGCTGCCGTCGGCGGTCGGATGCTGATGGATGATCTCGGCTCCGATCGCCGCGTGTACCGTGACCGGCACACCCAGCTCGACGCTGGCGACCAGCACCGAGGCATCGCGTCCGGGAAGATCCTTCCGCGCGCGCAGGTATTCGGCAAATGCCTCGCCGGCGCCCTGCTGCGTCGTGGCGCCACGCGCGAGTGCCGCGTTCATCTCGCGCCCGGTCTCTTCCGCCATCCCAAACGTCCCATCGCCCAATCCGGCCGCGACATCCTCGCTCGTTCCGCCGTAGGCGGCGAGCTCGAAGTCGTGGATCGCGGCGCTGCCGTTCATCGCGAGCGCCGTGATCGCGCGCTTCCGCATCAGGGCGATCAGCAGCGGACCCAGCCCCACTTTGATGACGTGCCCGCCCAGCATCGCGACGACCGCGCGCCGTCCGGCCGCTGCCACCATCTGGTCGACGACGTAGCGGAAATCCTGCGCCGCGAGAATCGCCGGCAGGGCGTCGAGGAAGGCGGTGAAGGAGCGGTCAGAGGACAGGGGGGCACGGGCGAGCAGCGAGGTTTCGACTTTGTTGGGGCGCTTGGCAACCGGGACTGTCTTGAGACGCGAGAGATCCGCTTCGCGGTAATCGGTCATGGCTGCGGGACTCCTGGAACCACGTACTCCTTGAGCTTCAGCGTCACCTGGCCGAACGAAAACTTGGACTGGATCGCGAGCACGAGACGCTGCGGATCGTCCGATAGCCAGATCCGCGTCTCCGATTTCTCGGCGAAGATCCCGCGTCCCTGCGGAATCTTGGGACGTACCACGAGCGCCCGCCACTTTTTCCCCGCGACGCTGACGCGTTCGCGGCCCAGGACCTCGATGATGACCGGGTTGCGGTCGGGCCGGAAATAACGGGCGTACTCGTATTTCTTCCCGACCTCGAGCGGCACAGTCCGGATCCAATACAGGAACGCGGCGTCGTCGAGCGGCTCGAGCACGGTCGCGAAGGTCGTGTCGCGCCCGACTTCTCTGTAGAAACCGGAATCCGGGAAAATCTCGTAGCGCCGCTCCCGATGACGGTCCCGCTCATCCTGGACGGAGGCAAAACGGCGCGAGCGAAAGTCGTAGCGTCCCACCCACGACTCGATAGTCTGATCGAGATGGTACCAGAGCGCGCCGCCGGAGATCGTAAAACGAATGTGCACCGTCTCCACCTTGTGGACGGTGTCGATCCCCATCACTTCCATCACCGCGTTCCCGACACTGAAGATGCCGTACTTGGCGCCGAACGTGAGCCGCTCGCCCACCGGGAACGGCACCGCCGGCGCAGCGCGGGTCACCGGAGGGACGGGGTCCGGGGCGGCCGGGGATGGGCGCGACGTTGACGCCGGTGAACCACGCGAAGAACCGACCAGGACACCGGTGCACACCGTGTCCTGGGCGGCGAGGGTGCGGCCGAATCCCAGCAGCGCGACGCTGAGCAGCGCGGTGCCGGCGCCCTTGCGCGCGGCATTGATCAGGCCGCGCGACCGCCAAGCGGTGAGGAGCTGTTGCCAGGGGTTCGAGCGGGAGGGGCGCTGCGTCAAGTCGTAGCGCGCGGCACTCGGCACGACCTCGATGCGGCGAGCCTGCGCACCCAGTCGCGCCAGCAGCTCGGCGTTGGCCGCCCAGCCTTCGGTAGTCAGCAACGGTGCCTCGCTGCCACGGGTCGCCTGCCGCAGGACGATGAGGCGGAGTGCGGCGAAGCCCGAGATCGAATCCTTCACGCCGCCACCGACGCGCAGCAACCGGGGCACCCAGCGCCGAGCCCAGCGCTGCGGCCAGGTGCGTGAGCTGCCTCCGCGCTCGCGATACTGCTCGGCGACGACGAGATCGGCGCCCGACTCGAGCCGTTTGACCATCTCTTCCATCGTTTCGGGCGCGTGCACGAAATCGGCGTGGAGGGTGATCGCGCAATCCCGCTTCGGCCGGTCGGTGCGTTGTAACGCCAGCCGCAGGAGCTCTTCCAGGCTGCGCGCATACCCCTGGCGCGCGCTGTGCTTGAGGACGGTCAGAGGCAGCACGCGGGCGTACGAAGTCAGGACGTCGGCGCTCGCGTCGGTCGAGGCGTCGTCGCAGGCGATGATCTGGTACTCGCGCTCGAAGGCCGTGAAGACCTGACGCACCTTCCAGAGCACGAGCCCGACCGTGCTGGCCTCATTGTGGACCGGAACGCAGACGTAAATCATGGCCCTGCAATCTAGAGAAGGGCCCTATAGACGTCCAAGACTCCTTGCCCCATGGCGCGCGCGGTGAAGCGGGACGGGAGGGAAACCGGGGTGGGGTGCTCCAGCACGGCGACGACTTTTTGCGCCAGCGCCTCGGCCGCCTCGACCGGCACCAGCACCTCGGCGGGGAGGATTTCCGGGATCCCGCCCGCCGCTGTCGCGACGACGGGCCGCCCCAAGGCGAGTGCGTTCAGGATAACGCTGCCCAATCCCTCGCTCTTGGAGGACAGCACGAAGACGCCGGCCGCGGCAATCAGGGCATCCACCCGATCCACGTGCCCGATCAGGTGCACCCGATCACGCAATCCCAGCCGATCGATCTCCCTGACGAGCCGATCGCGCAGCTTTCCCTCTCCCGCGATCACCCAGTGGAGCTCGGGGTGTGCGGCCCGGGCATAGTGGGCCGCACGAATCAGCGTCGCGTGATCTTTCTCGCCGGTCAGCGCGGCGGCGTTGACGGCGAGTGGCGCCGTCGCCGGAATCCGCAGCTCGCGCTGAATATCGAGCGGTGGGAGCGCGGCCTGCCGTACTTCGTCCACATCGATTCCGTCGTGGACGACGACCACCGCATCGCTCGCGATGCCGTCGCCGATCAGCACCCGTTTCACCGCTTCGGAGATCGCGATGATGCGGTCGGGGCGCCGCCAGGAGCCAAAGCGGCCGATGTGAAACTCGACGCGCCGGGTCGCGACGATGGTGCGTCCGGAAGAGACGGTCGCCACGATGCTCAGCGCGTGGCTGTCGTGGACATGGATCAGGTCGGGCTGAAACGCCGCGATGGTGCGCCGCAGGTGCCACCAGGCTCTGGGGTCGAGGCCGATCTCCCACGCCATGCCGTGCACGTTGATGCCGGCTGCGGCGACCCGCCGCGCCAGCTCGCTCCCCTGTTGGGTGACGAGCGCCTGCTCGACCTGCGGCTCGCGCGCCAGCTCGCGGCACAGCAGCCAGACCTGATTCTGGCCGCCACGCCACGCCCGCCCCGAGTCGACCTGCAGTACGCGCACGGTCCCGGCCTTCCCTAGGCGGGGACTTTCACGACTCCAGCGAGTACGCGGCGCAGTGCATCGAGTTTGAAGGGCTTCTGAAGGAACGGACGGCCCAGCTCTTCGAGGAATTGCAGCGTGTCGCCGCGGACCGTGTCGCCCGTGGCAAAGATGATGCGATCAGCGACGCTCGGATGCATCCGCGCGAGCGTGTGAAACATCTCGCGCCCGCCGAGCCGGGGCATGCGCAGATCGCAGATGATCAGATCGAACGGCTGCATCAGCGCGCGCTTCAACGCCTGACTGCCGTCGTTCGCGACCGCGACTTCATGACCCCAGCTTTCGAGCGTCGCCTGCATGTAGTGGAGGATGTGCGGTTCGTCATCAACAACGAGTACGCGGAGGTGCTCGTGCCGTTCGGCGGAGCCCCGCCCCGCGTCCGTCTCCGCTCGTCCGTCGAGCGGGCTCAGCGCCGCCCGCACGCCGGTTGGCAATTCGACGGTAAACGTCGCGCCGCGGCCGCTGCCCGCGCCCCCCGGATCGACCGAAATGTTGCCGCCGTGCTCCTTCACGATCCCCAGGGAAATCGACAGCCCGAGACCGGTCCCCTCGCCCTCCGACTTGGTGCTAAAGAACGGCTCGAACACGCGTTGCGCGATCGCTTCCGGAATGCCGGGCCCGTTGTCCGAGATGTTGACCGAGAGTCCATCCGGCTCGCATTTGGTGGCGATTTCGATGCGGCCGCCCCCGCCTCCAGCTTTCGAGCGCGTGCTCGCGATGGCCTGGGCGGCGTTGTTGATGATGTTGACGAACACCTGTTTGATCTGATTCGCGTGCACTTCGACTTCCGGCAACCCCGGCTCGAACGTGAGCGTCAGCTCGATCCGCGCCGCGAGCAGCTGATTCTTCAGCAGCTGATGGGTGGACTCGAGAATCGGTCGAATCGATTGCAGTTGTCGTTCGCCTTCCTGGCGGCGCGCGAACGACAGAAGGTTGCGCACGATCGCCGACGCGCGCTCGGCCTCCTGGCGAATCACGGCGAGCGGTTCGGCGAGGCGTGGCGGTACGTCGGCGGCCTCGCCAAGCAGGTCGCTGAAGCCCACCACAGAGGCGAGGGGGTTGTTGAGATCGTGCGCGACGCCCGCGATCAGCTGTCCGATGGCCGACATCTTCTCGGACTGCAGCAGCTGTTCCTGCAGGCGGCGCTTCTCGCTTTGATCCTCGAACAGCAGCACGGCGGCCCCGGGTTCGCCCGTGGGAATCGCGGTGACGAGTAGCGTCCGCTCGCCCGCTCGCACCTCTATGGGGGCGACGCCGCCTTCCGGCGTGAGCAGCCGGGCGATCGGATCCGCCCAAGCCGGCGGCAGCAGCGTCAGCCAGGGGCGGCCCGCCAGCGCGGTCACGGGCAGCTTGATCAGCTCGGCGAACATCCGATTGGCGCGCCGGACGGCGCCCCGCGCGTCCACGTAGCAGATCGCCTGGTTGAACGCGTCCACCGTCTGTTCCCACTCGCGCTTGCCGCTCGACAGCAGCTCCACCAGGCGCGCGTTCTCGAGCGCGATACCCGCCTGCGCGAGCACGGCGCGCGCGAACATCAGCGCGCTGTCATCCATCGCGTTCTTGCTGTCGCCCTCCATCGCGACGGCGCCGATGGTGCGCGACACGGCCACGATCGGCGCGCCCAGCCAGCTCGCCGGCACCGGCTTTTCCACAGTGACGCCCTGCTCGGCGGCGCGGGCGGCCACGTTGTCGGGAAAGACGAGCGGCCCCCGGCGCAGGGCAAGCTGCAGCAGCGGCTCGTCCGTGGTCGCGGGGCGGGGCCCGTTGTGATAGGTCACGACGAGCCCGTTCGTGTCGACATCCAGCAACATGACCGACAGCCGGCCGGGAGCCAGCTGCTCGGTGAGCACGCGCGCCACGATCTCGACGATGGTCGCCGGGCGAAACGCGCCCGCCAACTCCTGAGACAACGCGGTGAGCCGACCGAGGATTTCGGCGACCGACCCAGTCATTTGGCTTCGTCCAGGAATCGAGTCGGTACGCGCGTGGCTGCATCGACGAGTGCTTCGGCGGACTTGAGGAAGCGCACGACGATCGGCAGAGAGCCTTGCAGCGCCACCTTGCGCTGCATGATCCCGGCGATGGGACCAAGCTCCTTCTTGATGATCTGCTTCCAATAGCGGTATTCGGCGGTCAGCACGAACGGGGCTTGTTGCGCTTCCGGCCGGGGGACGAGTTTCGCGCCGCGGCACACACCGCGATCGAGGTCCAGCCAGATCCCGACGTCCTCCGGAACGCCGATGGCCGGCTGCGCCGGCATGACGAGCGCCACCGAGCCGTGTGTCCATTCCGTCGACGCCGTCCGATAGTCATCGCTCGCATTGATCGCCGCTTCGTACGCCGCCACCCACTCCGGTGAGGGGAACGCGTGGACTGCCGCGGTCATGCGACCGCCTTGGCGAAGCCATCGAACAGCGCGCGCTCCGTCAGATCTTCGGGATGCCATTGGACGGCGACGATCCAGGGTGCGCCGGTGTCCACCGGCTCCGCCCCCTCGATCACCCCGTCGTCGGCCCAGGCGACGGCCTTGAGACCGGGTGCGAGGTCGCGGATCGCCTGATGGTGGCGGCTGTTCACGGTCGCCGATCGTGTGCCGAGCGTCCGTTCGAGGAGCGATCCCGCTTCGACGCGCACGGCGTGGCGGCTCAATTCATCGCTATGGGGCACCGGTCCCGGCCTTTCGGTGTCGAGATCCTGATAGAGCGTGCCGCCGAGGGCGACGTTGAGAATCTGAATGCCACGGCAGATCGCCAGAATGGGCAGTCCGCGAGCGCGCGCCGCGGCGATGAGCGCGACCTCGGCGGCGTCGCGGATGGGATCGACGTCGCCCAGGCGCGGGTGCGGCGTCGCGCCGTAGCGATCGGGCGCGACGTCTTCACCGCCGGTGAGCACGAGCCCGCGCACGGCGGCAAGCGCCGCTCCGGCGCGGTCGGCTGCCAGCATGGTGGGAACGGCGAGGGGAACGAGGCCGGCGCTCTCGAGCGCGCGAACGTACGCCGTGTTCAACGTGACGCGCTCGCGGCCATCCACCAGGCGGCGGGGCGCCGTCACGGCAACGGCAGGAGCCATTCTCACGAAGTCTGAGACGCGGGACCGCCGAACAGCGGACAGCTGGGATTGTTGACGCTCGCCCAATCCACCAGGACGCCGTACAGGTTCAGCGCCGTGCTTCCGCCGATGACCGTCCCGATGGCCGGGTGACCACGCGGCTCCTCTTGATCGATGATCAGCACCCCCATCGCGCGCTGCGACGTATCGTCCACGACGAGCAGGCCGTAGCCCCGCGGGGGAAATGCCGGTCCCCGGAACTGCATCGACACCTTGCCTTCGGCGTCGCGTCCCACGATGACGGCCCCGCGGTCGTTCTTCTGCTGGATGACGAAGGCGGGCAGCGAATCCGGCAAGCCCCGTGGCGGATCGGTCAGGACGGCGCGGGCGTTGGTGAGCTGGGAGGTGATCAGTGACGGACCGGCGAGGAGTGCGATGCCGCAGGTGGGCGAACCGCCGCTCCCGCGGTTACAAGCAGCCGCCACCAGCAGCGTGAGCCCGGCGAGGAGTGCTCGTGTCATAGCTCGCAAATCTAACGTTAATGAGACCAGACGGCGGTGAACGTGAGCGTTCGCACCGGCGCCAGGGTCTCAGGCACGAGGTTGTAGATGTAGTTGAGCACGTTGGCGGCCAGCAACCGCAACTCGACCGGTCCGCGCTTCCAGCTTGCTCGGAGGTCCAGGACCTTCACCGGGACCCGGCGTGGATCGACGAACCCCTCGAGCTCGATGCGCTCCGGCCGGCTCGCGAAGCGAAAGTCCGCCCCCAGGGCGACGCTTTTCCACGTGTAGTCGGCGCCGAGCGTGAGGAGGTGGCGCGGGCGAAACGCGAGCGCCCCCTCGGTGCTGTCACCTGCCAGCCGACGGCGCGTGTCGAGGTAGGTATAGCCCAGCGTGGCGATCAGATGGTCAGGGATCGGAGCGGCGATCACACTGGCGTCGAGCCCCGCGATCCGGGCGCGTACCACGTTCTGCAGTTGAATCCGCACCGTGTCGGGCGAGATCAGCAGCAACTGAGGCTCGATGAGATCGTGTGCTTCGGTCCAAAACAGCGCGGCGTCGAGGCGCATGACATGAAAGAGTGGCGCAGTGGTGTGGCCGATCTCGAACGACCACGCAGTCTCGGGGCGCAGCGTGGGATTCGGTACGACCTCCAATCCTAACGCGACCGTCCGCACGAATCGCTCCGCCATCGTCGGCGACCGGAAGCCGCGGCCCACCGATGCGCGCAGCGTACCACCATCGTGCTCGCGATGATCGGTGGGCAGCGACAGTCCGATTCGCGGGCTGACGACCGCGGTGAGCGAGCCACCGTCCACGGCGAGGAAGTCCACCCGCGCGCCGCCGCTCAATAGCAGCGCGCTGATCCGCTGTTCACTTTGCGCGTACGCGGCGAATTCCGATTGGGAATGGTTGCCAAAGATGTCGCTCGAAACGTCGGAGAACGTCGTCTCGAGGCCGATCGTAACGGCTCGCGCGGACTCCGGCCGGGCTTCGATTTGGCCGGCGAGGCCGAACCGGTCGCCGATGCCGTACTCGCTCGCGCTCCGCCGCACATCGCGGAAATCGGTGCGCAGCCACGACCCTCGCGCCGCCCACGCAAACTGGGGTGACACGATCGTCCTGACCTGGGCTGAGAGGTAGCCCTTCCGTGAGTCGGTCCGCGCACCGCGCTCGGTGGTGTCGACCATGAACGGCTGATAGACCTGGCCCTTGTCGTTGCATTCACCTCGGCTGCACCAGCTCAGCGGGACGTCATAGCGGTCGACGGCCCACGCTCCGGTGACGTCGACACGCGTATTCCCCGTCTGCCACCGCCCCTTGCCGGCGAAGTGCAAGTGATCGTCCTGATCCTGCTGGCGATAGCCGTCGGAGTGGCGATCGCCGGCCGAGAGTCTGACACCCATGACGGTATTGCCGTAGGACGCGGCGAGATCGGCGCTGCCCAGCAGTCCGGGGTTGTCGCGGAACTGCCAGATGGGATGGGGAGGATCGCCATACATCCCGCCGGTCATGCGCAGCCGGGTATGGAGGCCGGTGGGGATGTCGTGCGTCGTGATATTCACCACGCCGCCGAACGCGGCGGAGCCGTAGAGCGATGAGCCGGCGCCCTTGAGGATCGAGACGCTCTGGATCTCATCTACCGCCAGCAGGTCCCAATTGATGCCGCCCCGATCGCCCTGATTCATCGGCACACCGTCCACGGTCAACAAGACGCGAGAGTTCAGTCCCTGCACGTATCCGGTCGAGCCGCGAATGTTGGTCTGACCATTGATCAACTGCATGCCGGCGACATGATCGATCGCCTCGTCCGCCGTGTTGACGGCGCGGCGCTCCAGATCGCGCTCGGTCACTTCCGCCACACTGGTCGCCGGCCGTTCGCCGAAGACCGGGACCCGGTTGCTGACCACGTCCACTGGTGGGAGGGCGAGTGGCGAGGCCGTGAGCGAGAAGTCCACCGTCGTCGAGTCGCCGCCCGTCAACGCAACGGTCGTATCCACGGGGGCGTGTCCGATGGCGGCGGCGTAGATGCGCACGCGGCCGGCTGGGACGAGCGTGATGCGGAAACTGCCGTCCTGGTCCGTGCGGGTAGAGAGTGTTGTCCCCTTGATCTCGACGCTCGCGCTGCTGATCGGCGCGCCTCCCTTTTCGCGAACGGTGCCGCGCACCACGCCTTGGGCTGCCGCTTGCAGCGGCACGCTCGCGCCGAGCAGCGCGACTATTGCGCGGTACATGTGACGAAATCGGTGGCTGGCCGCAGGTTGTCGAAATCGGCGACGAAATCGATGTCGCCGGGGGCAGCGCCACTCGACACCGTCACGACGCCTGGTAGGGTCGTATCCGCGCGGTTCCGGTAGTAGCCGGCGACACGCAGCAATGCTGTATCGGACGCGGTGAGCGTCAGGGTGCCCACTTTTTTCCAGACGGCGAGGACCCATCGGTACGTGCCGGGTGACAACGGCACGCTGTAGGCGACGACCGAATCGGTGTAGGGAACCGATCCCGGGATGAGTGGCTGGCGGTTGTTGATGAGATCGGTGCAGGTCCGGGGGAACGTGAGATAGGCGGCGATGAAGACGTTGTCAGTGCTGTCGGGAGCGGTGCCGCGAAATCGCACCGTCCCGCACAGGCCGACAAGATTCGGCGCGCAGATCGGCTCGGGTTCGAGGCCGCCGCCACATGCCGTAACCACGGCCACGAGCAACACAAGCGTGCGCATCCCAGCAATTTGCCGCCGCGGGGGAGAGCGTCAACTTGACCGTCGTTTTGCGGCCAAATAACGTTTGCGCATGCCCTCATACGAGTACCGCTGCACGGCGTGTGACACGGTGTTCGCGCGCACCGAGTCGATGGCCGAGCATGCCGCGCACACGCGGCCCGCCTGTCCGCAGTGTGATTCGCGCGCCGTCGAGCCCGTCTTTTCCGATTTTTTCGCGAAGACCGTCCGGAAGAGCTGATCCCTGTTCGAGCGCTTGCGGGACGCCTTCCGCGCCGCCCTCGATGCGGCGTCCAGCCCTGACCTCCGATCGCTCGCGCGGCAGATGCGCGAAGCCGTCGTCGATGCCAAGGTGGCCGTCGCCGAGATCCGGGAGGCGGTCGCGCGGACCGAGCGTGAGCTGGCAGTCGAGCGCCAGCGGCTCGCTGATGCCGAACGGCGCGGCCGGCTCGCGGGCGAGATCCAGGATCAGGAGACGGTGTCCGTCGCCGAGCGCTTTGCCGCGAAACATCGGGAGCGGCTCGGCGTGCTGGAGCGAAAGCTTGCGAATCAACGCGAAGAGCTGGCGCTCACCCAGCGCGAGCTGGACGACATGCAGGCGCAGCTGAAAACCGCCGAACGCAGCCGGCCGGTAACCGAAGGACAGAGCAGCGCCGAACAGGCGTGGCGGGATGTTCAAGACGCCGGGGGCGCGCGCCCGGGCATGGATCTGCGGGACGAGCTGCTCAAGTCGGACATGGACCGGGCAGCGCGCGAAGCCGCCGCGGCGCGCCAGCTTGAGGAGCTGAAGAAGAAAATGAGAAAGGACTGAACCTGTGCTCCTGCTCGCCTTCCTCCAAACCCTCCACCAACCTCCACTTCCTCCACCAGCTGATTTTACCAAACGCGCTCACACCTACAGCATCGTCGCGTACGATTCCGTCACCGGCGACCTGGGGATTGCTGTGCAGTCGAAGTTCCCGAACGTCGGTGGGTTGGTGCCCTGGGCTCGCGCCGGCGTGGGTGCCGTCGCGACGCAGGCGCTGAGCAACACCGACTATGGCGAGAAGGGACTGGAGCTCCTGGCGCGAGGTGCCACGGCGCCGGAAGCAATGCGTATCATCATGCGCAGTGACCCACAACCCTCGCAGCGGCAGGTCGGGATGGTGGATGCGCATGGCAACGCCGCGAGCTGGACTGGCGATTCCACGTTCGACTGGGCCGGCGGTCGGACGGGCGGCGGTCAGATCGGCGGCAAGGGACAGATGATCGTCGGGCACGGCTACGCCGCGCAGGCGAACATCATGGTGTCGGACGCCACCGTCCGAAACATGGCGGAAACGTTCGAGCGGAGTCGCGGCTCGCTCGCCGACCGGTTGATCGCCGCGCTGGTGGCGGGGCAGGCGGGAGGGGGCGACAAGCGGGGAATGCAGTCGGCGGCGCTGCTCGTCGTGCGCGCCAAAGGCGGCTACCTCGGCGGCACGGATCGTTACATCGACATTCGCGTCTATGACGCGCCCGATCCGATCAAAGAGCTGCAGCGGCTGTACGCGCTCCACAAACTGTATTTCTTCACGAGCGACTCGGCGGATCTCATTCCCATCACGCCGGCGCTGCAGAAGGAGCTGGAAGCGATCCTGCTGACGGAGCCGGCGAATCAGCCGCAGAAGTGGCTCAGCGCCCCGCAGCCCTCGCGCAATGAGACCTTCCTGACCGCGCTCGCGAACTTCATGTATTGGGAGAATTATGACGTGCGCGTGCGGATGGACGGCAAAATCGATCGCGTCGCGTTGGAAGACATTCGCAAAAACCGGCGTCCGCGGAGGTAAACCTATGGATGTGAAGCGGGGCCGAATGGTATTCCTCGGCTATGGGAAGTATTGGCGCTCCGACCGCATTCTCGGTCTGACGCCCATCGAGCAGGGGCGTGGCCCGGGGCAGCGCACCAACGTCTTCATCGAGGGGCAGGCGGAGCCGATCGTCGCCTCGCGCACCGAGCAGGCGATCCTCGAGGACATGGGCGCGAGCGATGACAGCTTCCAGCAGGAAGCGCTGCGCCAGACGACCCGCGAGCTGCTGGAAGCGTTCCACGAATTCTCGCCGGTGCTGCGCCGCGCGCTGCAGAACGAGCACCACTTCGACGTCGAGAAATGGGAGGAACGGCTCGGCACGCTGCTGCGGCCGGCGCCGCATGCCGACCCCGCGGCACAAGACGATCTGTTCGACTCATGAACGGCGAACGACAGTTCTTCGGGCACCCACGCGGCCTCGCCACGCTCTTCTTCACGGAGATGTGGGAGCGGTTCAGCTACTACGGGATGCGGGGCTTCCTCATCCTGTACATGACGAAGGCGCTGGCGTTCACCGATACGCAAGCGAGTAACGCCTACACCACCTACGTGTCCAGCGTGTGGCTCACCCCCATTCTCGGCGGTTTGATCGCCGACGCCTGGCTCGGGCAATACCGCAGCGTGCTGATCGGTGGGATCATCATCGCGCTCGGTCACTTCACGCTGGCGTTCCACGGTCTTCCGTTTCTCTATGCAGGACTCGTGCTCATCGTGCTGGGCACGGGAATGTTGAAGCCCAATATCAGCACGCTGGTCGGCGGACTGTATGAACCGGGCGATGAGCGACGCGATGCGGGGTTTTCGCTCTTCTATATGGGCATCAACCTGGGGGCGTTCCTCGGTCCCATCATCGCGGGCCGGATCGCCGAGGGCATTGACTGGCACCTCGGGTTCGCGTGCGCCGGCGTCGGAATGGTGCTCGGCCTCACGCAGTACGTCCTCGGCCGCCGCCACCTGCAGCCGGCGGTCGAGCGAATCGGCGCGCAGAAGGCCGCGCGCACGGCAGCCGACCCCACCTCCGCGCGAGGTCCGCTCACATCCGACGACTGGCGCCGGGTCTCCGCCGTCTTTGTCCTGTTCATCTTCGCGTCGCTGTTCTGGGGCGCGTACGAGCAGGCGGGCTCGACGCTGACGCTGTTCGCCGACCGCTACGTCCATCTCGAGCTGCTGGGGATCCGGTTGTATGCCTCGTGGTTCGTGTCGGTGCAGGCGCTGTTCGTGATCCTCCTGTCGCCGCTGTTCGCCTGGCTGTGGGTGCGGCTCGGGCCGAGGCAGCCATCGAGTCCCGCCAAGTTCGCGCTGGCGCTCGTCTTCGTCGGGCTGGCGTTCGTGCTGCTCATCCCCGCCGGCTCACTCGCGCAGCAGGGCATCAAGGTGTCCCCACTCTGGCTGATCGCCGCCTATTTCATCCAGGAGCTCGGCGAGCTCTGCCTCAGTCCCGTGGGTCTGTCCCTGGTTACGAAGGTGGCGCCGGTGAAACTCGTCAGCTTCGTGATGGGAATCTTCTTCCTCTCGAACTTCCTGGGGAATCTGCTCGCCGGTTGGTCGGCGCGATTCGTCAGCACGGTGCCGCTGGTGACGTTGTTCGGCGTCACTGCCGCGGTGACGATCGGCGCCGGCGTCGTGCTCTTCCTGCTGCTACGGCCGATTCGGAATCTGATGGGCGGCGTGCGCTAGATGGCGCAGCCGGTCACTCTGCAGAGGGACACCTCTGGGTGGTTTGGCCATCCGCGCGGCCTGTCGACGCTGTTCTTCACCGAGATGTGGGAGCGCTTCAGCTTCTACGGTCTCAAAGCCCTCCTGATTCTGTTCATGACCGCGACGGCGGCGGAAGGCGGTCTCGGGTTCAGCGCCGAGCGCGCCGGGTCAGTGATTGGGTCGTACGGCTTCGGCGTGTACGCGTCGGCGATATTCGGCGGTCTGCTCGCCGATCGCGTGCTCGGTCAGTATCGCAGCGTCCTCCTGGGCGGCATCATCATCGCCCTCGGGCACTTCAGCATGGCATTCCCGACAGTGCCGACGTTCTACCTCGGCCTGTGGCTGATCGTGATCGGGACGGGAATGCTGAAGCCCAACGCCACAACCATGGTTGGCGCGCTGTACGACCCCGACGATGCGCGGCGCGATGCGGGGTTCTCGATCTTCTATGTCGGCATCAACGTGGGTGCGTTTGCGGCGCCGCTCATCGTCGGCACGCTAGGACAGAAGGTCAACTGGCATGTCGGCTTCGTCTGCGCCGGCGTTGGGATGACCCTCGGGTTGATCCAGTACGTCGCCGGCAAACGTCGACTCATGCCGGCGCTCGAGCGCCTGGGACAAACCGACCGGCATGCCGCTCGACCGCCCGCGGCTGAGCCGTGGTGGCGCTTCACGCGCGACGAATGGGGCCGGGTTGCCGCGATTGCCGTGCTCTTCGTGTTCTCAGCGATTTTTTGGGGCGCGTTCGAGCAGGCCTCATCGAGCCTAAACCTCTTCGCCGAGCGCCTCACGCGGAATACGGCGTTCGGCTACAACTTCCCGTCGACCTGGTATCAGTCGCTGAACTCGATGTTCATGATCCTGGGTCTCGCTCCGCTGATCGGCTGGATCTGGGTTCGGCTCGGCCCGCGCCAGCCCTCGAGTCCCGTAAAATTCGCCCTGGGATTGATCTTCGTGGGACTCGGTTTCGTGCTGATCGTTCCCGCCGCGCAGGCCGCGCAGCAGGGCGTGCTCGTCAGTCCCTGGTGGCTGATCGGGCTGTACTTCCTCCACACGATCGGTGAGTTGTGTCTCAGCCCGGTCGGCCTCTCGATTGTGACGAAACTCGCGCCGCCGCGGATCGTGGGCGCCATGATGGGACTGTGGTTTCTTTCGATCGCATTTGGGAACAAGCTGGCGGGTTGGGCGGGCGGACTGTTCGAGACGATGTCGCTGCCCAAACTATTCGGGGCCGTCGCCCTGACGACGATCGTGGCCGCGGCGATTCTGTTGGCCCTGACTCGGCCAATCCAGCGGCTGATGGGGGGAGTGCGGTAGGTCCAGCCGGATCCCTTTCCCGTTGTCCCCGGGCTTGCGCCCGGGGTCAGAAAACCTAGAGGGCCGCGGAATCAGATCGGGGTGTCGCTGGAATTGACGGGCGATGTACCTGATCACGCGGGGCAGATCGCTTTTGTGGATCGTCGCCACATAGTAACCCCGCGCCCACCGCACTGCTCCGGCAACGATGCGATTCGCTCGAGTAGCTGCGACTGACTTTGCCAGTCGAATGAAATCGCTGATGCGGCTATCGGGACGAAAGCTGACGAGCAAGTGGATGTGGTTCGCTAGTACCTCTCCTTTGACTACCTGCAAACCCGTCCGCTTACCGGCGCTCGCAACAGCGACGCGCACTTCACGGGCGGCGCGCTCGTCAATGCACCCGACGCGCCGCCATGTGTGCCAGGTGATATGCGCATACATCTGGAATGCTCGATGAGCCGACAAGTGAACTCCAGGTTTTCTGACCCCGGGCGCAAGCCCGGGGTAAACCCAATCTGGCGGGACTTGTTCAAATCACATAACCAAATCTCTGCAGGCTGGGGCGTGTCAGCAGGTTGCTGAGCTTCTGCGCCAGCAGCAGCACCGCCTTCACATCGGCTCCTCGGCATAATGACAGGCCGCGAGATGGCCGGGAGTGATGGGCCGGAGCGGCGGCGGCTCGGTGCGGCAGCGCTCGCTCTTTTTGGGATGCGGGCAACGCGGATGGAACGGGCAACCGGATGG
This sequence comes from Gemmatimonadales bacterium, assembly GCA_036003865.1. Taxonomy (GTDB): domain Bacteria; phylum Gemmatimonadota; class Gemmatimonadetes; order Gemmatimonadales; family GWC2-71-9; genus 20CM-2-65-7. The sequence goes on from DASYRZ010000036.1 coordinate 26,885, forward strand.
AGGATGCGCCGGCGACGGCACGTCGCCGGCGAGCACGATGCGCTGCTTCGTGGCCCGCGGGCTCGGCTCCGGCACCGCCGACAGCAGTGCGGTCGTGTATGGATGCCGCGGCTGCGCGTAGATCTCCGCCGCCGGCGCCCGCTCCACGATCTTGCCGAGGTACATGACCGCGACGGCGTCGGCGATGTGGCGGACGACGGCGAGATCGTGCGCGATGAACAGATAGGTGAGCCGCCGTTTCGCCTGCAGGTCGGCGAGCAGGTTCAGGACCTGGGCCTGGACCGACACATCGAGCGCGCTGACCGGCTCGTCGCACACGATGAACTGGGGTTCGACCGAGAGCGCGCGCGCGATGCCGACGCGTTGGCGCTGGCCGCCCGACAGCTCGTGCGGGTACCGCTTCGCAAACGCGGCGTCGAGTCCGACTTCGTCCAGCAACGCCGCGACGGCGCCGTTCAGCCCGTGGATCTCGAGCGGCTCCCGCAGCGTCTCTTCCACGGTCATGCGAGGATTGAGCGAGCTGTACGGATCCTGGAAGACGATCTGCATCCGCCGCCGCAAGGCACGCAGCCGCGCGGCATCGAGCGCGAACACGTCGTTGCCGTCGAACAGCACCTGCCCCGCAGTCGGCTCCTGGAGCCGAAGCATGGTCCGCCCGACCGTCGTCTTCCCCGATCCCGATTCGCCGACCAATCCGAGCGTCTTGCCCGCGGCAATCGCGAACGACACGCCGTCGACCGCGCGCACCGGGGCCTTCCGGCGGCCGAGCCCGAGCCAGGCACGCTCGCCGGCATAGTGCTTCACCAGATCGCGCACGTCGACGAGCGGAGTCGTGCCGGCTTGCGTCATCGTTTCGGCACTCGCCGTTCGGGCTCGCTCACCAGCCAACAGCGCGCCGTGTGTCCTGGCATGCCCGTCTCGAGGAGCGGCGGCTCCTGGGCGACGCATTTGTCCCACGCGTACGGGCACCGTGGGTGGAACCGGCACCCCGACGGCCACGCCGTGGCCGCCGGCACCTGGCCGGGAATGGCGTGGAGGCGCGCGCGAGGGGCATCGATGCGCGGGACGGCGGCGAGCAGTCCCTCGGTGTAGGGATGCGTGGGGCGCTCGAACAACGCCTCGGTCTCGGCCGTCTCGACGACCCTGCCGGCGTACATCACGACGACGCGATCGGCGTGTCCCGCCACGATGCCGAGATCGTGCGTGATCAACACCACGGCCATGCCGAGCTCGCGCTGCAGCCGATCGAGCAGCTCGAGGATTTGCGCCTGGATGGTCACATCGAGCGCGGTGGTCGGCTCGTCCGCGATCAGCACTTTGGGGTGGCAGACGAGCGCCATCGCGATCATGACGCGCTGGCGCATCCCGCCCGACAGCTGGTGTGGGTAATGGTCGACGCGCTCGGCGGGATCGGGGATGCCGACCAGCTGCAGCATTTCGATGGCGCGGGCGCGCGCGGCGCGGCGCGACAGCCGCTGATGGATGATCGCGGCTTCGGCGATCTGATCCCCGACCGTGAAGACGGGATTCAGCGAGGTCATCGGCTCCTGAAAGATCATCGCGATCTGGTTGCCGCGGACGGCGCGCAGCGCGGATGCCGAGAGCGCCAGCAGATTGCGCCCCTCGAATTCGATCAGGCTGCCGGGGAGGATGTGGCCCGGCGGCTCCGGCACGAGCCGCAGGATCGACAGCGAGGTGACCGTCTTGCCGCAGCCCGACTCGCCGACGATTCCCAGCGTTTCGCCGGGATAGAGATCGAACGAGACGTCGTCGACCGCCCGCGCCGTGCCCTTGCCGTGCTCGGTGACGAAATACGTCTTGAGGTCACGCACGCGCAGCAGCACCGGCGTCGCGCCCGGGTCGCTCACGCGGGTTCCTCGCGCGGATCGAGCGCCTCTCGCACGCCGTCGGCGACTGCGTTGAGTGACATGACGACCAAGGAGATAGCGAGCCCCGGAAAGATTGTCGACCACGGCGCGCTGTAGATGCTGGCGGCGTTATCCGCGATCATGTTGCCCCAGCTCGCATCCGGCGGCTTGATGCCGATGCCGAGGAAGGACAATGAGGCTTCGAGCAGCAGCACGTTGCCGACGCCCAATGCCGCCGAAACGATGATCGGCGCCGCGGCATTGGGGAGAACGTGCCGAAAGATAACGCGCCCGGTGTCGGCGCCGAGCGCCCGGGCCGCGACGACGAAGTCGCGCTGCCGGAGCGCGAGCACTTCCGCCCGCACCAGCCGGCTCGTGCCGAACCACGACGTCAGGCCGATGGCGATGACCAGCGCCGCGAACGGCAGCCCGTCCCACAGCGCCACGGCCATCAGCAGGATGAAGATGCGCGGGAGCGCGAGCCCGACGTCGACGCCGCGCATGAGGACGGCGTCGATCCAGCGCTGGTAATAGCCCGCGACCGCCCCCACCAGCGTGCCGAGGGAGACGGCTACCAACGCCCCCAGCGCGCCGATGCCGAGCGATACCCGGGCGCCGTACACGGCGCGGCTCCAGACATCACGGCTCAGCACGTCGGTCCCCAACAGGAATGTCCACGACGGCGCGTGATTCTTGAGGTGCACGATGTCGAGCTGCCGGTTCGGATCGAACGGCGCGATGAGCGGGGCGGCGAGCGCGACGCTGACCAGAAAGATCAGGATCCCGAGTCCCCACGTGGTGCTGCGGTGGCGGAAAAAGCGCCGCCACCGTTCCTGCCGGAGCCCGCGGTGGCGCAGCGCGCGGACGACTTCGGCCGCGACGACCAGGGCGACGAACAGCGCGAGCCAGGTGCCGAGGGTCATGCGGTCACGATGTCGGCGGTGTCGCCGGCCCGCACCCGCAGGCGCGGATCGGCGATGCCCAGGAGAATATCGGCGAACAGGTTCCCCGCGACGACGACGACACTGGCGAGCAAGGCGGTCGCGGTGACGAGCGGATAGTCGCGCGTCAGGATCGCTTCGAACGCGAGTCGCCCCATCCCGGGCCAGGCGTAGATCGTCTCGATCAGCACGGCGCCGGTGAGCAGGAAGGGAAACGCCAGGCCGAACCGCGTGATAAAGGAAAGCAGCGCGTTGCGGAGCTGATGCCGGAGCACGACGCGCCGTTCGGGGAGGCCCTTGGCGCGCGCGGTGCGCACGTAATCCTGGCTCGCCACCTCCAGCATCGCGGCGCGCTGGAATCGGGCCGTGCCGGCCGCGCCCACGAGTCCCAGCGTCGCCGCCGGCAGCACCAGATGCCAGAGGCGATCCCCGACGCAGTATAGCGAATCCACGACCGGGCAGAAGATCGGGTCATTCGCCCCGCCCACCGGGAACCATCCCAGCTTCTCTCCGAAGATGAGGAGCAGAATCAGCGCCAGCCAGAACGTGGGGAGGGAATACACGAACAGCGCGATGTTGCCGAGGACAATATCGGGGAGGCGATTCACCCGCAGTGCCTGATAGATGCCTAACGCCAGCCCGAGCAGGAAATCGAGCAACAGCGCCGCGCCGGCGAGCTGCAACGTGAACGGCATCGTCTCCAGGATCGCGTCGCTCACGGGGCGGCGCAGGGAGAACGAAAATCCCAGGTTGCCATGCGCCAGCTGCACCAGATAGCGCCCGTACTGCTCGGGGAGCGATTTGTCGAGCCCGAACTGCTGATTCAGCTGTGCACAAGCGGCGGGATCGAACACCTCGGACTGCGCGCCACAAGGCTTGCCTGGCGCGACATGAATAAGAATGAAGACGAAGGTGACGACGGCGAAGATGATGGCGACGGACGCGACGAGGCGCCGCAGGAGCCACGCCGCCCCCGTCATTTACCGCTCCACGCGATCTCGATCGAGCAGCCGGTCAGGAGGAATGCGCCACGTCCGCAGCAGCGCGGCCCAGGAATCGGGGCGGATCTGCACGTTGTCGACGCGCTTGTGTACGGCGGCGACGTTTTCGAGCGCGTACAGCCAGATCCCGGGGGCGTCGGCGTTGAGCGCCTCCATAGCTCTCCGCCACAGAGCGCGCGCCTGGTCGCGCGTCGGGGCTTTGACGGCGCGATCCACGATGCCCTCGAAGTCCGGATTGTAATAGCGGCCGAAATTCGAGCCCCCCCCGAGTCCGGCGCGCATCCAGCTCTGTGCGATTCCGGAGCTCGGCGAAGGGTCGTTGCTCCGCGACAGGATGGCGGTGTCGAACCTCCCGCTGGCTACCCGTTGGTTGACGACCGTGGACTCCAGCTCGTCGACCTCGACATGCACGCCGATCGCGCCAAACTGCTGCTGCAAGAGCCGCGCGTATTGCCGCCGTAACACGCTCGTCGTGGGAACCAGGATGTGGAAGGCGAGCGCCTGGCCGTCCTTGTCGCGGATGCCGTCGCCGTCGTGATCGCGCCAGCCGTGGGCGCTGAGGATGCGGGCTGCCAGGGCGGTATCGTAGGGAAGCTGACGGATGTCGGGATCCCAAATGCCGAGCAGCGACGACATCGGTCCCGGCGGCACCTTGCCGAGGTCGCCGAGCGCGCTTTTCACGAGACTGGCGCGGTCCACCGCCATAGTCAGTGCCCGGCGCACATCGCGGTCGGCGAAGATCGGGTGCGGCTTTGTCGTATCACCGCCCGCGCGGAAGTTGACGCAGAGATAGGTATAGACATTGCCGCGGAACGGGTACACGGCAAGCTGCGTTGCCGCGCGCGCGCGCTCCACGTTGTCCGGCGTCACGAGTTGCTCGCGGACGTCCGCCTGGTCGGCGATCACCTGCTGGAGGGCGACCTGGAGGTTGGGGGTGAACCGCCAGATGAGCCGCCGGACCCCCGGCCGCCCGAGGAAGAACGTCGAATCGGCGACCAGCTCGATGGATTGGGCGGGCTGCCAGCGGACGAAGCGATATGGCCCGTCGCCGACCGGATCCCGGCCGAACGCCGCGGTTCGCCATTGGTCACGCGGGACGGGGCGCAGCAGATGCGCCGGCAGGATCCGCATGTGGTAGACCGCGTCGTAAAACATCTCCGGGTAGCGGTCTTTGAACCGAAAGACGGCGGTCAGCGAATCGCGCTGCGTGACGCTCGTTACCCGGCTCAGCTTGGGCCGGTACGGTGATGCCACCAACGAATCGGTGTACGCGTTGAACGTGAACTCCACGTCTGCCGCCGTAACCGGTTGCCCGTCCTGCCAGCGCGCGCGCGGGTCGAGATGGAACACGAGCGTCAGCGGCCCGTCCCATTCCCATTTCTGCGCGAGGAGCGGCTGAAAATCCTCGTCGCCCAGCGTGTTCTCGGACATTCCCACGTCGGCGAGCTTGAGAAACAGCTGTTCGGCGATGTCGCTGGCGACGACCTCCTCAGTCGACGGCGGCAGCAGCGTCGACGGCTCACCGACGGCGGCATTGATGAGCGTGCCGCAGTTGGGACCGGTGCAGCCGCCGCGGCGCTGGCACCCAGCGGCAGCGAGCGTGGCGAGGGCAAGAACAATGAAAGACGCGAGGTGGGAGCGCCGTAGCATGGCGCTTAACATTTCACCGCGCGGCTGGAGAAGCAATGATCGTCGGCCGGACTGCCTGTCCTGAGCGAAGCGAAGGGGCCGGACGGTCTGAGTGGCTCCCCCCAATTGTCGACGATGGCGGCAGCCACTTCCTCGAAGGGTACGACGCGCCCTAGCGTGATTGCCAGCGTTGTCTCCGTCGTGTCGGGCGACGCCCGTCGTTGCGATCCGTCCAGCAGGATCGACCCATGTTGTAGGAAGGCATCTCCGCGCCGGACCTGGGCCGAGCCCACGAGCTTGCGCCCATTCACCAGGATTTCGCCGCCGACGGGAGCCGCGAAGCAGGCGGCCGGACGGCCCGGCGGCCGGACGGCCGGAGGGAGTGCGAGGATCGCGTCGACTCCCAACGAGCGCAATGCGGTCGCGAGTCGCGTATGGATGTCTCGGTACGCGCCGCGGAGGGAGCCGAATAATGCAATCGGTGCGGCAACCGCGTAGGTGACCTCATGCTCGTGCCATACAGCCTGTCCGCCCGTGAGTCGACGTACGATTGGAACGCCCTCGTAGACGGCTGGCTGATTGCGACCGATTGAGAGCGTAGGGGGATCCCAGCTGTACAAGCGGAGAAAGGCGCTGCCCGAACGGACAACCTCATCCAGCAACGCCTCGTCGATTTGCATGTTCTCGACACCCGACCGGCCCTGAGCGTCGATTAGCAGTGTCCATCCGGCCGCCAGGCCGTCCGGCCGTCCGGCCGTCAGACCGTCAGACAGTAGCGTACGCCTCCACCGGAGGACAGGTGCACACCAGGTTGCGGTCCCCGAACGCCGCGTCGATCCGGCCGATCGGCGGCCACACCTTGTGCTCGCGCGTCGCGGCCGTCGGGAAACCGGCGCGGTCCCGCGCGTAGGGACGGTCCCAGTTATCGGAAAGCAAATCGGCGAGCGGATGCGGCGCGTTCTTCAGCAGGTTGTTGTCGCGATCGGCTTCGCCATTCTCGATCTCGCGAATCTCCCCGCGAATCGCGATCAGCGCGTCGACAAAGCGATCGAGCTCGACCTTCGGCTCGCTCTCCGTCGGCTCGACCATTAGCGTGCCCGCGACCGGGAACGAGACGGTCGGCGGGTGGAAGCCGTAGTCGATCAGCCGCTTGGCAATGTCCTCCACATCCACGCCTGCCGACGCTTTGAACGGGCGCGTATCGATGATGCATTCGTGCGCGACGAGGCCGTGCTGCCCGGCGTACAGCAATTCGTAGTGGCCGCCTTCCTGGAGCCGCTTTGCGATGTAATTCGCGTTCAGGATCGCCACCTTGGTGGCCAGGGTGAGACCATCCCGTCCCATCATCGCGATGTACGCCCACGAGATGGGCAAGATCGAGGGACTGCCCCACGGTCCGGCGGACACGGTGCCCGCGCTGGTGGCGAGCGGGACTCCGACGTCGATGACCGGGTGCGTCGGTAAGAACGCCGTGAGGTGCTCGGCGACGCCGATCGGGCCCATGCCGGGACCGCCGCCGCCATGCGGGATGCAGAACGTCTTGTGGAGGTTGAGATGGCACACGTCGGCGCCGATGTCGCCGGGCCGGCACAGGCCGACCTGCGCGTTCATATTGGCGCCGTCCATGTAGACCTCGCCGCCGTACTGGTGGACGATCTTGCAGATCTTCCTGATCGAGGCCTCGAACACGCCGTGCGTGGACGGATAGGTCACCATCAACGCGCCAAGCGTGGCGCCGTGCTCCTTCGCTTTCGCTTCGAGATCGCCGACGTCGATGTTGCCTTGGGCGTCGGTCTTCACCACCACGACCTGCATCCCCGCCATGACGGCGCTGGCTGGATTGGTGCCGTGCGCCGACTGCGGGATGAGGCACGTCGTCCGATGCGCCTCGCCGCGATGCTTGTGGAAGGCGCGAATCACGAGCAGCCCGGCGAGCTCGCCCTGTGAGCCGGCATTCGGCTGCAGCGAGACCTTCGCGAACCCGGTGATCTCGGCGAGCCATTCCTCGAGCTGGCGAAACAGTGTCGCGTATCCCTGCGCCTGCGAGCGCGGCGCAAACGGATGCAGGCGGTTGAAGCCGCGCCACGTGATCGGAATCATCTCGGTCGTGGCATTGAGCTTCATCGTGCATGAGCCAAGCGGAATCATCGCTGCCGTCAACGACAGATCCCGGTCCTCGAGCTTCTTCAAATAGCGCAGCATCTCCGTTTCGGAGTGATGCGTGTTGAAGACGGGATGCGTGCAGAACGGCGTGGTGCGGCGTAACGGTTCGGGGATGCCGGGCAACGCATCCCGTGGTAGGGGCGCAGCATGCTGCGCCCCTACATCCCGTCCCGTCGGGCCAGCAAACGCCCCAACCAGGTCCGTGAGGTCGTCGTCCGTCACGGTCTCGTCCAACGCGACGCCGATGCGCGTCTGTGACAAAATGCGCAGGTTGATCTGCCTGGCGCGCGCGGCGTCGATGATCCGGGGCAGCGCGTCCGGGGGCACCTCCACGGCGATCGTATCGAAGAACTGGGGATATACGATGCCGTACCCCAGCTTCTCGACCGCGGCGGCGAGCGACGTCGTGTAGGCGTGCACGCGGCGCGCGATACGGCGCAGTCCGTCCGCACCGTGATAGACCGCGTACATCGCCGCTACGACGGCCAGCAGGACCTGCGCGGTGCAGACGTTGCTGGTCGCCTTCTCGCGGCGGATGTGCTGCTCGCGCGTCTGCAGCGCCATGCGCAGCCCGGGTCGCCCCGCCCGATCCTTGGAGACGCCGATGATACGCCCCGGCAGATGCCGCTTGAATTCGTCGCGCGTCGCAAAGAAGGCGGCATGCGGGCCGCCGTAGCCGAGCGGGACGCCAAAACGCTGTGAGTTCCCGACGGCGATATCCGCCCCCCACTCGCCGGGCGGCGCGAGCAGCGTCAGCGCCAGCAGATCGGTCGCGACCGTCACGAGCGCGCCGGCGGCGTGGGCAGCTTCACACAGTTCGCGGAAATCGCGAATCGCGCCGTCGGTCGCGGGATACTGCACGAGGGCGCCGATTACATTGCCCTGGAAGTTGAAAGTGTCAGGATCGGCGACGACGACGTCGATGCCGCGTGCCCCGGCCCGCGTGCGCACCACGGCGATCGTCTGGGGATGACAGTTCGCATCCACCAGATACGTCAGCTTTCCCTCGTGCTTCGCGACGGCTTCCGTGAGGTGCATCGCTTCCGCGGCCGCCGTGGCCTCGTCGAGGAGCGACGCGTTGGCGATCTCAAGGCCCGTGAGATCCGAGACCATGGTCTGGAAGTTCAGCAGCGCCTCCAGCCGGCCCTGGGCGATCTCGGCCTGATACGGTGTGTAGGCCGTGTACCACCCGGGGTTCTCCAGCACGTTCCGCTGGATCACGGTCGGCGTGACACAGTCGTGGTAGCCCATGCCGAGGTAGGAGCGATAGACCTGGTTCTGCGCGGCGAGCAGCCGCAGCTCTTCCAGTGCTTCCTGCTCGGTTTTGGCGGCGGGAATGCGCAACCCCTGGTGCAGCCGGATGTCCGCCGGGACGACGGCGTCGATGAAGGCATCCAGCGAGTCGTACCCCAGCGCGCCGAGCATCGCCGCCTGATCCTCGGACGATGGCCCGATATGTCGGTCCTGAAAGAGATCGCGTTCGATGTCCATCTTATGAGAGGGTGTAGGACTCCCCGGGCTTCAGGATCGTGACGGCGGCCGTCTTACCAACCTGACGTCGAAACTCCTGCGGATCCGCCTTGATCAGATCCCACGTGTTGTAGTGCATCGGGATAACGCTTTTGGGTTTCACGAACTCCACGGCGCGGACTGCATCTTCAATCCCCATCGTGAAATTGTCGCCGATGGGCACGAGCATGAGATCGATGCGGCCGGCCAGAAGCTGCATCTCGAGCGTGAGCGCGGTGTCGCCGGTGTGATAGACGGTCTTGCCGCCGATCGTCACGACGACGCCGGCCGGGTTGGTCGTGTACCTGCCAGTGGGGTCGCCTTCGACTCGACCGCCGTGAAACGCGGGGACGAGCTTCACTTTCCCGAAGGGAAATTCGTGCGCGCCGCCGATGTGCATCCCGTGACTCGTCGCACCTTGATCCGTACAGAACTGCGCCAGCTCATACGTGGCCACGATCGTGGCTTTGTGCCTCTTGGAGAGCGGCACCGCGTCGCCGAGGTGGTCGCCGTGACCGTGTGAAAGCAGGATGGCGTTGAGCTGCGGCAGCTGGTCGGGACCGATGTCGGCGGCGGGATTGCCGGTCAGAAATGGATCGATGATGACGCGCTTCCCGTCCCGCTCCAGGACGAAACAGGCGTGGCCGTGGAATGTTGCTTTCACTCTCCTACATGCTTCGCGTACGCGTCGGCGCGGAGCAACCCCTCCAGTTCTTTCGGGTCCTTGACCTTCACTTTGACCATCCAGCCCTTGCCGTAGGGGTCGCGGTTGACGAGCGCCGGATCCTGCTCGAGCGCCTTGTTCGTTTCGAGAATCGTGCCCGCGAGGGGAGAGTAGAGCTCCGAAACAGCTTTGACGGCTTCGATCGTGCCAAACACATCCCGCTGCTTGAACGTCGCCGACCCCTTGGGAAGCTCGACGAACACCACATCACCCAGCTCGCCTTGGGCGTAATCGGTGATGCCCACCTCCACGACCTGAGGGTCGCGGCTTTCCCGTACCCACTCGTGGTCCTTTGTATACCGAAGGTCTTTCGGGATGCTGGACATGGGAGCGGAGCCTACAACAGGTCCGCTCGTGGCGCCAGTCCTGCGCCGTCCTCTTCACTCAGCGCGATTCGCTCGTGACCCCAGGGGCGGAGGTCGAGACGGACGGCGATCGGATCGGGGTCGGGCGAGAGGTGATAGAGACGGCACGGCCGAGGTGGTACCGCGCTCTCCCAGGCGGCGCGCGCGCCCTCGGCGGCAGCGACGGTCGCTACGATCGAAAGTGGTTTCACACTCTTCAATGCTTTCGGCAATGTTTTCACGGTGGTGCGCTCCACCCGCATTCCCGCATCGGTGTAGCGACGCTCGATGGCCCGGAGCACGGGGGCCGCACCATCTCGTGCGTCCAGCGCACACAGCAACAGTGTCTGCCCCGGCGCCTCGTCCTGCACGCCGGCGCGCGCAGCCCGCTGCCTGAGCTCGGTGAACACCTGTTGTGTCTGCTGCTCCAGCTCCTCGATGGTCCCCGCGTTGTCGATGATGTACTGGCTCCGCGAGCGTTTCCGCTCGGCCGACATCTGCGCAGCGATCATGCGGTCGGCCTCCTGATTCGAGAGCCCGCGCCACGCGCGCAGCCGAGTGCGCCGCAGTGCGACAGGAGCGTCGACCAATACGACCGCGTCGAACTGCGCTGGATCGAGCACCTCGAACAGCAGCGGGATGTCGTTGATGACGATGGCGTCGCCGCGTTCTGCGGCCAGGCGTTGCAGCTCGAGGCGGCGCTGCTGCACCGCGGGATGGACGATCGCGTTCAGCGCAGCCAGGGCTGCATCGTCGCCCATGACTTTGGCGCGCAGTGCGGCCCGGTCCAGTCCGCCGCCTTGCGCCAGCACATCGGCGCCGAATCGCCCCGCAATCGCGGCCAGCACCGCACTGCCGGGTGCCTGTGCGTCGCGGGCCAGGACGTCGGCGTCGATGACCGTCGCGCCCCATTTTTTGAAGAGCTCGACGACGGTCGATTTGCCGGCGGCGATGTTGCCGGTGAGGCCGACGTTGAGCATGGAAAAAAGCTATCGGCTATCGGCTATCGGCTATTGGGTAACAACACCCAATAGCCGATAGCCGATAGCCGATAGCTATAGAAGTGCAGTTTGATCCTCATCCTGCCTCGGCACGCGATGACAGTGCCTACACCGTGCTTCATAAGATTCCCGCCCGCCCACCATGATGATCGGGCTGTCCCACAGCGCCGGCTTGCCGTTGACGAGCCGCTGATTCCGCGTCGCCGGCCCGCCGCACACCACGCAGATCGCCTGGAACTTGTCCACCACCTCGGCGATGCACATGAGCATCGGCATGGGGCCGAACGGCAGGCCGCGGAAGTCGACGTCGGTACCGGCGAGAATGACCCGCACGCCCCGGTCGGCGAGCCGGTTGGCGATGTCGACGATGCCGTCGTCGAGGAACTGCGCCTCGTCGACGGCGACGACCTCGGTGCTGTCACGGAGGCGGCGCGCGATTTCGTCGGCCGAGTCGACGGGCTCGGCTTCGACCGTCACGCCATCGTGGGAGGAGACGGAGAAGAGGCCGGCATACCGCGCATCTAGATGTGACTTAAAGACTTGGACGTGCTTGCGCGCGATGACGGCGCGCCGCACGCGACGGATCAGCTCTTCCGATTTACCGCTGAACATCACGCCAGAGATGACTTCTATCCACCCCGGGCGGGGATTCTGGAACATGGACCCTCACGAGGCACGTCTGCACGAGTGGCACGTCGGCACGAGATCGGCGGCTCGGGCGTCGAACGCTAGCAATGGCCCGAGCGTGGAGCAACGTGCCGACGTGCCGTCGTGCCGACGTGTGTCCCTAGAAAACCCAGGTATCTTGCGGTTTTTCTGGGGATATCCCATAATAACGCAGTGTTCATGCGGGTTTCCGCGCCCCCCCTTCAAGGAGATCGCAGTGAACAAGGCCGAACTCACCTCCGCGCTGGCGATGCGTACCAAGATGTCGAAGGCCGATGCCACGCGTACCATTGAAGCACTCTTCGACGATAAGGGAATCATCGCCGGCGAGTTGAAGAAAGGCTCCAAGGTGCAGATCACCGGCTTCGGCAACTTCGAGGCGCGCAAGCGTGCCGCACGGATGGGTCGCAATCCCAAGACGGGCGGCGTCATTCAGATCAAGGCGTCGATTGCGCCGGCGTTCCGGGCGGGCAAGCAGCTGAAGATGGCGGTGAATAACAAGAAGTAGCTGTTTCAGCTCCGATCAGGCCGTGCAGCGACTCTGCGTCCGCGAATCGTGACGCCCGTGAGTCGCCGCACGGCCTGATCCACGACTGGAGGAGCGATCTCGACGAGCGAGAACGTGTCCCGCACCTCGATCCTTCCGATCTGTCCTTTCTGCAATCCTGCTTCCTTGATCAACGCACCAACAAGGTCTTTGGCGCTCGCGCGATCCTTCGTCCCGACCGTGACAAACAATTTCACCCACGGCGTGGTGGACTGTTGTTCGGCGGGCTGACCGCTGACACCAGACGGCTTACGGCTCAGTGCCAGCAGCGCCGCCGCCACCATCGCCGGCGCGTGATCCTCGAAGAGCGGCGCGAGCACCGCGAGCTCTGCATCGACATCGCCCTGCCGCAGCCGCGCCGAGATCTGCGCCCGCAGCTTGGCGTTGCGATCCTGCGCGCGATCTGCGGGCGAAGGCAAGGCGAGCGGAGTCAGCGTCGCGATGGACCGGAGGTAGGGCAGCTGCGACGCGAGCGCCAGCACGGTGGGCGGCGCGATGGCAGCAAGCTGCCGCAGCTCGTCTCTGGTGGGCAGCACCGCGGCGACGACCGCGTCCGGGATGTCTCCCGGCGCCACGATCGGGCCACCGGACCAGACGTAGGGTCGCACCGCGCGCAGCGCGTCGAGCACGTCCCCAACCCGGTTGCGTCCGGCCGCGACGATGGCGTATCGCGCGCTCGTGACGGGGCCCAGTGGTTGCCCGACGTCATCGAGCGGCAGGTCGCCAATGATCTCGGGGCGGCGAGCGTGGCGCTCGAGGAAGGCGTCGAGCGAAGAGGGATTCCAGCTCAGAATCACGCGACGCGCCTCGGGTGCTTCAGCGAGCAGCATGTCGAGCTCGGCGGCGAAGCCTTCGGGCCAGGCGAGGACGATGGTTTTGATCGTCTCGAGCTTCAGTGCGGCCTGGGCCACCAGCGCGGCGAGGTCGGCGTAGGATCCGACGAGAACGCCCACGCGCCCTTCCTTTAGAAGGGCGGCCGTGCGTGCCAGGCCCGTGACGGGATGAGCGCGAAGCTCGGCGGGTGCGGCGTCGGCCCAGGCGACGGCCTGTTCGTAGTCTGCACAGACCACCACCGCGCGTTCCTGCACCAACTCCCACGCTTTCCCCGCTCGTTCGACAGCGGGAGGCAACACCAGCACGACGTGCCGCACACGAGCCTCGATTGTCAATGGGCAAGGTACGGTATGGATGGTAACTTGCGGAAACCGGGAGAGCAACGGAGCCCGCATGCGATTGCGGATTTGGGATTGCGGATTGCGGATTGGTCGGCTGATGTCGCGACGTCATGACAAAATCCGCAATCCGCAATCCGCATTCCGCATTCTCTTCATGGTGGGGCTGCTCGGAACACCTGCAGCCGCTCAGTCGGCCAGGCCCCGTGCCCGCGATATCGGGATCACCGTCGGGTCCATCCCCACCGGCCCGCTCAACGCCATCACCGACGTGGCCGGTGTGCGCGTCGGCCACACGACGATCGCCCGGGGAGACTCGATCAACACGGGGGTAACGGCCATTTTGCCGCATGGCGGGAACCCGTTCCGGGACAAAGTCCCCGCGGCCATCGTCGTCGGGAACGGGTTTGGGAAGCTCGCCGGCTCGACCCAAGTGAACGAGCTCGGCGAGCTGGAATCGCCGATCGTGCTGACCTGCACGTTGTGCGTGCCGCGCGCGGCCGACGCCGTGTTGACCTGGCTCCTCGCGCTCCCCGGCAACGAGGATGTACGCTCCGCGAACCCCGTCGTGGCGGAGACGAACGACGGCTATCTGAACAACATCCGCTCGCGGCCGATCACCGAGGCGGACGTGTTGAGCGCGATTCGGGGCGCAAGCGAGGGGCCGGTCGCTGAAGGAGCGGTGGGCGCGGGGCGGGGCACGGTCGCGTTTGGGTGGAAAGGCGGGATCGGGACGTCGAGCCGCAGGCTGCCGGCGCAATTCGGCGGGTGGACGGTCGGCGTACTCGTGCAAACGAACTTCGGTGGCGATCTGACAATCGCGGGTGTGCCCGTGGGTCGCGAGTTACGGGAGACGGGAAACGGGACACGGGGATCGGGTGATGGATCGATCATCATGGTCGTGGCCACCGACGCGCCGCTCGATCACCTGCGCCTGGTGCGCCTCGCGAATCGTGCCCTCGCCGGACTCGCGCGCACCGGAAGCTCGATGAGCAACGGGAGCGGCGACTACGTCATCGCGTTCTCGACCGCCCGGCCGCCGCCGTTGCAGTCTGACCGCCCGACCGCCGCCGTGGAGATCGTGCCGAACGATTTGATGTCACCGTTATTCCAGGCGACTGCCGATGCCACGGAGGAAGCCATTTACAATTCCTTATTGCGTGCCGAGACGGTCCGGGGCTATCGTGGCGTTGTGCGTGCCCTACCCGTCGATTCCACGGTCATGATCCTCAAACGCCATGGAGCCATTCCTCGATGACCGATGGTCTTTCCCCCAACCTCCAGCATCTCGAGACGTCCGCCACGATTGCGATTTCCGCCGAGGCCAAGCGCCGCAAGGCGGCGGGGGAAGATGTCATCGATCTGGGTGCGGGTGAGCCCGACTTTCCGACGCCGCCGGTCCCCGCCGAGGCGGGTATTCGCGCAATCAAAGACGGTAAGACACACTACTCGGCGAACGAGGGGATTCTCGAGCTGCGCGCCGCGGCCGCAACGCATCTCTCACTCCTGTCGGGCGGCCGGCCGGTCAACGCCGATCACATTGTGGTGTCGAACGGCTCCAAACAGTCGCTGTTCAACGCCTGCTTCACGCTGTTCGGGCCGGGCGATGTCGTGGCGATTCCGGCGCCCGCCTGGGTGTCGTATCCGCAGATCGTCCACCTCGCGCGCGCCCGGCCCGTGATGATCGCCGGCGATCCGGAATGGAGCCTCAAGGCGAGCGTGAAGGACCTGGAGCGGATGCTGCCCGGCGCCACGGGGCTGATTCTCTGCTCCCCGTGCAATCCCACCGGCGCCGTGTACACCCACGCCGAGATTCGCGCGATCGCGCAATGGGCAAAGGCCAAAAAAGTGTGGGTGATCGCGGATGAGATCTACCGGCGGATTCACTACGGCACCGGCCCGGCGCCGTCTTTCCTCGATCTGCCCGACGACCTGCTCGAGCGTGTCGTGCTCATCACCGGCGTCAGCAAGACATACGCGATGACCGGGTGGCGCATCGGGTTCGCGCTCGCCCCCGCCAAGATCGCGAAAGCGATGGCCGCATTGCAGTCGCATACGACGACCGGCGCGAATCACCCGGCCCAGTTCGCGGCCGCGGCCGCGCTCGGCGATGAACGGGTGGAGCAGGACGTCAATCGCATGGTCGGCGAGTTCCGCAAGCGCCGCGACATCGTCGTCGCCCGGTTCCGCCAGGATCTCCCGGGCGTGGAATTCGTCGACCCGCTCGGTGCCTTCTACTTCTTCTTTAGAGTGGATTCGTTCGGGAAGATCACGGGAACGGATTTCTGCACGCGGCTTATCACCCAGTCCGGTGTTGCCCTCGTACCCGGCGCGGCGTTTGGAGACGATCGGTGGGTACGGCTATCGTACGCCGCCGCCACAGATTCGATCAAACAGGCCCTCGATCGAATCGTGAACTTCGCGAGGAAGCTAGGAGACTGAGATCCCGGGAAGCGGGAAGGGGGAAGAGGGAAGGGTAGGGCGGATTGGCGAAGCACTTCGGCCTCGCCGATCAGATCCGGCGCGCTGCGGCCGCTATTCCAGCAAACATCGCCGAAGGATATGCGCTGGCGACAACGCCGCAATTCATCCGTTGTCTCCGCATTGCTCTTGGATCAGCGACCGAGCTCCACACGCACCTCGAGTTGGCATTTGAAATGAAAATCGCCGCGAAAGAACGAGCGGATGAGGTCTTGAAGCTATGTGTCAGGGTTATCGCGCTACTGATTGGACTCGTGCGACGACTGGGTTCCCGCAGTACCCTTCCCGCTTCCCCCTTCCCCCTTCCCCCTTCCCCCTTCCCCGTTAGATCTTTAACGGCCGGTGCGACAGGACCTCGACGCCACTCGACGTCATCATACAGTCGTCTTCAATCCGCACCCCGAACTTGCCGAGCTGGTAAATCCCGGGCTCGTCGGTAAACACGATCCCGGGCTCGAGCACGGTCGCGTTGCCTTCGACCATGTACGGCGGCTCGTGGCCGTCCATTCCCATGCCGTGCCCTAACCGGTGGGTGAAGTACTGCCCGTAACCCGCATCGGTGATGACCTTCCGTGCCGCACGATCCACCTGCTGACACTGCGTCACGCCCGGTTTCGCGTTCTCGATCGCGGCCGTCTGCGCGTCATGCACGATGTTGTAGACCTTCTTGAACTCTTCCGCCGGTGCGTCGCCGAACCAGATCGTCCGCGTGATGTCGGACGTGTAGCCCTCGACCCGCGAGCCGGCGTCGATCAGGACGACGGTTTCTCGCACGAGCTTGCCTGCCGATGGCCCGCCGTGAGGCAGCGCGCTCGATGGTCCGAACTGCACCAACCCGCCGCCCGGTGAGCCGCGACTGGCCATTTCGCGCGACAGGAGCTGGGCCACGTCGCGTTCCGTCATGCCGACCGCGAGCTGCGTGAACGTCGCGGCGATCGACGCTTCAGTGGCCGCAATCGCCTGCCGGATGAGCGCGATCTCCTCGGGGCCCTTGATGATGCGCAGGTGCTCGGTGACAGGGCTGCCATCGACTGGCCGCCAGCCGGGGACCCGGGTCGTGAGCTGCAGATAGCTCTGATACGACGTGGTGGGCTCGATCGCCACGATGCCGTCGCGGCCGGCCGGCTTCATCTGCTGCGCGGCTTGGGTCACCAGGGTCCAGGGATCCTGCTGCTCTTCCCAGCCGCGCGCGTCGCTGATCGTGGTATTCCGCTTGATGCGCTCGACCTCAAACGACGGGCACACGATGACTGGAGCGCTGTTCGCGGGAATCATCAGGAGAATCAGCCGCTCGCTGCGTCCGGGATTGTAGCTCGTGAAGTATTGGAAATTGGTGCTTGGCTCTACTACGAGCAGATCCAATTTGCGCAATTTGAGCTCGTTCTGCGCTCGCTGGATCCGTTGCGTGTAAACTGCCGGACCGAGGGTGGGATTTTGCGTGTGGCGTGTGGCGTGCGGCGTTGAAGGGTGGGGTTCGCTATGCCGCACGTCGAACGCCGCACGCCCGACGATCGGCAGTGCCACCAATCCTGTAGTTGAAAGAAACTCGCGTCGCTCCATAGTGCGGCTATATTACGCGAGCCTCACTCGCGCGGGAAGGCGCCGAACCGCATGCATTTCGAAGCACGCATCGAGCCGCTCAACGGCAAACTTCCAAAGGTGTCGTACCGCTGGGATCCAGAGACGGACATCCTGACTGTCGCCTGCAAAGGTGTCCCGAAAGGGAACGGGATGAACGGCACGGTGGATCTCGAGGGCGGGGACGGCTCCTTTGTGGTGATCGACGTGGCCGGCGGCGCGCTGCGCGGCGTCGACGTCGTGACGTGGCCGGACGACGTGCGAACCGTCGCGTCCCTGCAGCCGCCTGACATATCCAAAGAGGGCCAGGTCACATTCCCCAACCGCCGCTCGCAGCCCGGAATCGCCGCGGTCGAGGTGGATACGCCGCTCACGGTGGACAAGAATCAAGCGGAATCGGTGTTTCACATTCGCGTCGGCCGCCAGCGCCCCGCGACGGTCGTGCGTGTGGCCGATCACATGCTCGTCGAGATCGACAAACAGTCGCGCATCGCCGGATTGTGGCTGCTGGAAGTGCCACCCTTCCCCAACGTCGAAGCCACGGCGTAGTGGACGATAGATTCGAGCGCTACGTCACCGAGCTGTTCGCCGCTGAAGACCCGATTCTCTCAAAAATCCGCGCCCGTCACGCCGCCGAGGATCTGCCGCCGATCAATGTCTCGCCGGAGGAAGGCAAGCTGCTGCACGTCCTGCTGCACGCGATCCAGGCGAAGCGGGTCCTGGAGATCGGGTCGCTGGGTGGCTACAGCGGCGTGTGGCTCGCGCGGGCGCTGCCGCCCGGTGGTGAGCTGACGACGATCGAAAAAGACCCCAAGCACGCGAAAGTCGCGCGTGAAGCATTCGCTATGGCCCGCCTGCATGGGCGCGTGCGGCTCATCGAAGGGCCAGCGCTCGACGTCTTGCCCACGCTGCCACCCGGCTTTGATGCCGTGTTTATCGACGCGGACAAAGAACCGCTCCCCAAGTACTTCGACTGGGGGATGAAGCTGCTGCGACGCGGCGGCTTGCTGCTGTGCGACAACGCCTTCTTCCATGGCGCAGCCGTCGATCCGAACGATCGCTCGCCGAGCGCGCTCGGCGTGCGGGCGTTCAACGAGCTCGCGGCGCACGACCCGCGCCTCGTTGCCACGATCATTCCCGTGCGCGACGGGCTCGTGGTTGGCGTCAAGATTCGGGACGCCGCATGACGTGGTGGCAAGCGCTGATCGACGCGGGGGCGATACCCGGTAACGGCGGCAAAGGTGAAGAGCCGGAGCCCTCCGCGGCCGAGCCGGCTGACATCGTCGAAGGTAGGGAGCTCGAAACATTTGCGGTGGACCGCGCGGCGGCCCGCGTGCCCGCGGTGGTGTCGTTTCTGAATGGCATCGAGCGCTGGAGCGTCGTCGCCTACGACGGTGTCGTGCAGGTGGTCAACGCCTATGTCGCTGCGGCGGTGCGACGTCGAGACGAACGGCGCGTGCTGTCGACCATCCTCGAGCGCAGTCGCACGTTTGCCGTGGCGCCGCTCGACCGCATGAGCCCGGCGCCGCGCCAGGCGCTGCAGCAGTCCGCGACGGACATCGAGGCCGTCGACGGTGATCTCGTCGAACAACCGGCGCGTTACCGCGAGATGGTAGAGGCGACCGTGCGCCGGGTGCGGGCGCATCTCGAGCGCGAGCTCGCCGAAGCGGCTTTGGACGACCTTGGCGCCGACCAATGGCTGGTCGTAGACGGGCTGCTCTCGCGGTCGCCCGCCGTGGCCCGGCATCCGCGCACGCTTGGCGTGATCAAGAGTCATGGCGCGCAGTTTCTCGAGGGCAGGGGACTTGAGCGCGCGTTGACGCTGCCCGCCGGGTATCGTACCGGCGTGTTCGCGGTGCGCGGCGGCCATACTCGCACCGAGGTCTACTCCTGGTACCTGCGGCTCTGGCCGTGGGAAGGCAACGACCTGCTGTACGGACTGCTGCGAGTTGAAGCCCGGGCCGATGCCGAGACCGTGAAGCATGCATTCGCAGTGAGCGGCTGGCTCTGGGCCGAACGCGCGCCACTCGCGACGCCGGCGACACGGTGGGACCGGCTGTTGTATCCTTTACATCACGTGGAGGAATACCTGAAGGCCCGTGCGCCCCGGGATGTGCAGCTCCGTCGTGCCTCCCGACTGCCCAGGACGGGAACGTGATCGCCCCCGCCCCCGCCCCCGCCCCCTCTCCCGCTGTCGGCCGGGTCGTCGCGACCGAGCTCAAGCCGGCGACCCCACACCAATTCCATTTTTGGACGCCGACCGACACCACGATCGGAATCGGGGCGATTGTGAAAGTTGGGGGAAGCGGGACGGGGGAAGAGGGAAGGGTCGTTTACGGCGTGGTAACGGAGGGGTTTGCGTACTCCGATCTCGCGACGCCGCTTCACGATGTCGTCGGCGCGGAAGGCGATCCGACCCGCGCCGCCGAGGCACCCACTGTACGCCAACAGATTCGCTACTGGACCGCCGCGGTCCTGCGCCAGACGCCGGAAGAGCCGCTGCAGCCGGTGCCGCTCGGTCAGGTCTTCCTGGCCGCTGACGCGGACGTCGCGCAGGCGCTGCGGATGGACGCGTTTCTCTATTCGGCGACCCCGACCGCGATTCCCATCGGGCTCTACACGTCGGCGGGCCGCGAAGCGCCGGTCTATCTCGACGCCGATTTCCTGCTCGGTCCGGAGGCTGCGCACCTCAACATCTCCGGTGTCTCGGGACTCGCGACCAAGACCAGCGCGGTCGAGTTTCTGCTGGCGTCGATCTTCGCCCACTTCCCGGCGCACAAGGGCCGGGTCGCCGCGGTGTGCTTCAACGTCAAAGGCCCCGACCTCTGCTTCCTCGATCAGCCCGGCGATCTCAGCGACGAGGATCGGCGCCGCTACCAACGGCTCGAGGTGCCGTCCGAACCGTTCCAGCGGGTCCAGCTCTATGCGCCACTCAAAGCGGACGGCGTGAATCTCAACACGCTGCGCACCCATCCCGATCTCGTCGGCGACGTCGAACCGCTCACGTGGGGCCTGCAGGAAGTCGTCGACTACGCCGAAGTGCTGCTCAACCGCGACGACATCGACGCCAAGGCTGACGCGTTTATTGATTTTCTGAGAGACAGAGTTTTAGGAAGAACCTTCGACGACGGCTTCGGCACCACGCATCGCGTGCAGACGTTCGCCGACCTCGATCGCCTGTTCCGCTCGATCTTCGACGGCCTGGAGATCACGGCGGGGGGCCGCAGCGACACCTGGCGTACCCATCACATCGCCACGATGCGCAAGGTCCGGAACCGCCTGCTGAACATCTCGACGCGCTGCAAGGGTCTCGTCACCGACGACGGTCCGGCGAGCGACCTGCCGTGGACTGGATTCGCGGACCGCACCGTCTACGTCATCGACATCGCGAACGTCGATCCGTTGGGGCAGGATCTGGTCTTCGCGCGCGTCGTGTCGAAGCTGCGCGAGCAGCTCGAGCGGCGCGAGCTCGGTGTCGACGCGGTCGTCGTGTTCGTGGATGAGCTCAACAAGTACGCGCCCGGAGACGGACCGGAGACGTACGTCAAGAAAATGCTGCTCGATATCTCCGAACGCGGTCGCTATCTCGGCCTGGTGCTGTTCGGCGCCGAGCAGTTCCGATCGCAGGTGCACCGGCGCGTGGTTGGGAACGCGGGAACGCAGCTGTTCGGCCGGATGGACATGGACGAGCTGGCGACGCCGGGGTACCAGGTCCTGAGCCCCGCGACCAAGAGCAAGCTGGCCACGCTGCCGATCGGCGAGCTGATGGTTCGGCACCCGCACTTCACGCAGCCGATCTTCGTGCGTTTCCCCAAGCCGCCGGTGCTGCGGGGTCGCGACGGCGTCGAGCGGTTTCCGCCGGCGGCGGATGTGCCGTTCGACGATGCCGTCGTCCGCCAGCTCCTGCGACTGGACCGCCAGGTACGGCCGAACCAGGTGAAGGATCTGATCGCGGATCGCGAGCCGGACGACGTACGGCGGGCGCTCGCCACCGTGCGCCGCGCGCGCCCCGACGACGCGTTCGCCTACTTCCGGAAGGTGCTGGGTGCTCGGGTGAGCGCTGCGGCCGACTTGCCGCGCGAGCACCACACGGTGCCGCCCTTGAATCCGATCTCGGACGAGCCCTACTGAGATGGGCTACCGCCACGTCGCCGCGCTCTGCTCGATCGGTGTGGTTGCGTGCGGACCAAGTGGTCCCAACGTCGCGCTCCGCTATCAGCGCCATGGTGGTGTTCGATGAGCGGGGCAAGACCGTGCGCAATGATTTTTCCCAGTCACCCACGGGAACGCTCCGGCTCGAGGGGACGATCACGGGTCATCAGCAGTTCTCGATATCGCGGGGCGCGATTCTGGACGGCACCGTCACCGGCGTCACCAAAATGAACATTTCCTCAGCGTCCGTCGGCTCGAAGCCGATGGTCATGACCTCCGAT
>DASYRZ010000037.1:0-31829 GCA_036003865.1 Gemmatimonadales bacterium
GCTGGATCACGAAGCAGATGCCGAGCGGCACCAGGATCTGCGAGATGATCGAGATGTAGAGCGGGCTCTGAGTGTCCCCCGTTCCTTGCAAACCGCCGGTATAAGCGAGCGCGACACTGATGAACAGACCCGAGACGCTCAACACATGCAGCAGTTGCGCGCCGATATCGACGACCACTGGATCCTGCATGCCGAACACCGCGAGCAGCTGTCGCGGGAAGAACAGGAAAAAGAGTCCGACGAACGCCGCGACCGAAATGCCGTAGCGGGCCGCAACGTGCACCGCCTGTTCGGCGCGGTCGGCATGCCCGGCGCCGAGGTTCTGACCCGCCACGGCCGCGGCGGAGCCCATGAGTCCGACCGATGTCCAGGTAATCAGCGAAAACAGCTCCGTGTATGACACAGCAAACGCGGCTTGTGCCGCCGCGCTCTGCGCCAGCGATCCGATGAACGACAGCATCAAGACGCCGCCGATGTTCATCATAATCCCCTGAATGCCCGTCGGCAGGCCAAAGCGAAACAGCTCGCGGATGATCGTCCAATCGGGTCCGAACCCGTGGCCGCGCGGAAAGCGCACGACCCAGGCTCCACTCCACAGCTTCCACATCGAGTAGATCGCGAGCAGGCCAGCGGTGATGCAGGTACCCATCGCGGAGCCACGCGTGCCGAACGCCGGGATGGGGCCGAGGCCGCGGATGAGAATCACATTGAGCACGAGATTGACGACGGTCATGAAGATGCCGAGCAGCATCGGCGTGCGCGCATCGCCCGCGGACCGCAGGGCACCACTCAACATGAAGAAGATCAGCATGCCGCTCGAGAAGGCGAACAGGATCCGCAGGTAGGGCTGCGCCTCGGCCTGCACGGCGGGTGCCGCGTTCACGAAATTGAGCAACACTGGCGTTACGAAATAGCCGAGCGGCGCCATGATCAGAACCGAGATGCCGATGGCGGTCAGAAACGCCTGATAAACGACGCGGTCGACTTTATCCGGCTGTCCTGCCCCCGCGAAGCGCGCCACGAGCACGCTCATACCGGTGAACAGGGAAGAAATGAATACGATCACGACCAGGAAGATCTGCCAGCTCACACCGATCGCCGCGTTTGCCTTGTAGCCGACCAGATTGCCGACCAGCACGTGGTCCACAATTCCCTGCAGCCCGCCGATCACGTTCGTGAGCATCGTCGGCCATGCGATCTTCCAGACCGCCGGGCGCAGTGGTCCGTCGACGATCGAGCGATCGTAGCGCGATGCGGTGTCCGTCACTCAGCTGACCGGAACGCTTGCGCCGCGGCGCCGGGCGATCAGCGCGTCGAGACTCCACGGGCCGGGACCGGCCGCAGAGAAATAGAGGAAGAGGAAGCAGTAGATGACTGCAGTCTGGCCCATGTTGATCGCCGGCCAGAGCCAATGGCCCAGCGGCGCATGCCCGTAAAAGTACGCGACCGCCATTTCGCCGGCGAGAATGAACGCCACGGGCCGCGTGAACAGCCCGAGCAGGATGAACGGGCCGCCGACCGTTTCGATGAGGCCGGCTACCCACGCCAGCGATCCGACCGCCGCAGTTCCGCCGCCCGGCATCACGGCCGCCGGCAGGGCGAATAGCTTCGCCGTACCGATCTGGATGAAGAGATACGCCAGCATGATGCGAAGCACGCTGAGCAGCTGCGGCGCCCACTCCTTTTTCACAGTGCCTCCCGTTTCTTGTGCAACAGTTGCCGCTCGCGGGCATTCTGGGTGAGCTCGGCGGCGCGCGCGAATTCGGCGCGCGCTTCCTCCACCCGGCCGAGCTTGGCCAGCAGATCCGCCCGCACACTGGGCAGGAGATGATAACCCGCCAGGGCCGGGTCCGTGTTGAGCGTGTCCACGACTTCGAGACCCGCCGCCGGTCCAAACGCCATCCCGAGCGCCACGGCCCGGTTCAGCTCGACGATCGGTGAGGGCATCAGCTGGGCGAGCGCATCGTACAGCGCGACGATGCGCGTCCAATCGGTCTCCTCGGCGGTGCGCGCGCGCGCGTGGCAGGCGGCGATCGCGGCCTGGAGCGTGTAGGGACCGGATGCACCACCCAGCGCTTCGGCGCGCCCCAGCGCCGCCAACCCGCGCCCGATCAGCAGATGATCCCACCGCCCGCGGTCCTGATCGAGCAGGAGAATCGGCTCGCCTTGCGGCCCCACGCGCGCCCGCAGGCGCGATGCCTGAATCTCCATCAGGGCAACCAGACCGTGCACCTCGGGTTCGGGCGGCGCGAGCTCGGCCAGAATGCGGCCCAGGCGCAGCGCGTCCTCACACAGCGCCGGCCGCACCCAATCCTCCCCCGCCGTCGCCGAGTAGCCCTCGTTGAAGACGAGGTAGATGACCTCCAATACCGACTCGAGTCGCTGGGCCAGCTCGGCGCCGCGCGGCACCGCGAACGGGACGCGCGCCGCCGCGAGCGTGCGTTTGGCGCGCACGATCCGCTGCTGAATCGTCGCTTTCGACACGAGAAACGCGCGCGCGATTTCGTCGGTCGTCAGGCCGCCGAGCAGTCGCAGCGTCAGCGCGACGCGCGCCTCCGTCGTGAGGACGGGGTGGCAGGCGGTGAAGATCAGGCTCAGCAAATCGTCCCCCACCTGATCGTCGATCGCGGCCGCGAGCGCCGACTCCGGACTGACCTGCCGCTCGTCGAGCTCGCGCCCGAGATGCTCGTGCTTTTTCGCTTGCATCTTGCCGCGGCGCAGGTGGTCGATCGCGCGATGCTTCGCCGTAGCCATGAGCCAGGCGCCGGGATTGTCCGGTACGCCCGACTCGGGCCACTGCTCCAGCGCGGCGACGAGCGCGTCCTGCGCCAGGTCTTCGGCAACGCCGATGTCACCGACGATGCGAGCCAACCCCGCGATGAGTCTGGCGGATTCGATCCGCCAGACCGCATCGATGGCGTCAGCAGCCTTCTGACGGGTCATCCATCATCTGCCGCACTTCGACTTCCAGGTCCTGGTCCCACAGCCCGATGTGCGCTTCCAGGAAGCGCCGCGTCCACTCCATCGCCTCTTTTTTCGACGGCACGTCATAGATCGCAAAGCCGCCAATGACTTCCTTCGCCTCGCTGAACGGGCCGTCCGTGACGGTGATCTTGCCGTTGGCAAGCCGGGCGCGCGCTCCGAGGGCCGTCGGCCCCAAGCCGCCCATCCCCACCATCACACCCTTTTTCGTCCCTTCCTCACCGAGCTTCATGATCCTGTCGATGAGCGCCGGCGACGGGTGCGCGCCGGTCTCGCGAGTCTTCACAATCGTCATGAATCGCATGGCTATTTCCCCGAGCGTTGCTTGTTTTTGGCGATGGCCGCGCGCTGCCGCTCTTCCTGCTGCCGCAGCTCGGGCGTGAACTCGGCGCCGAAGTCCTCGGATTCGAAGACCTGGCGGATCTCTACTTCACCTTCCTGGAACGGAATCCGCTTGGCCCATTCCAGCGCCTCGGCCTTGTTCTTCACCTGCCAGATCCAGAATCCCGCGACCAGCTCCTTGGTTTCGGTGAACGGCCCGTCCCGCACCGTCCGCTTGTTGCCCGCATAACTGATGCGCGCACCCTTCGCCGTGGGCTGCAAGCCCTCGCCCGCCAGCATGACGCCCGCCTTGACCAATTCGTCGTTGAACTTCCCCATCTCGGTCAGCTCCTGCTCGGTCGGCATGGCGCCGGCCTCGTAGTCTTTGTTGCCTTTCACCATCACCAGGAATCGCATTGCCGTCTCGCTTCCATTGAGGGTTTTTCTCGACGTTTCTCCTCGATGCCTTGGCTCGACGTCTTTACTCATTCAAGCGTCGAACGAGCTTCCTGGAAATCGACACGCGGTAATCCTATTGTGGTAGGCCCATTTAGCGGATAGACTCGGGCACGACCTTTGAATTCTTCAGGAGCCGATATGTGCAGAAACATCAAGACGCTGGCCAACTTCGAGCCGCCGGCAACGGACGATGAAATTCGGGCCTCGGCGCTGCAGTTTGTGCGCAAGCTGAGCGGCACAACGCACCCGTCGCACGCGAATGAACCGGCGTTCAATGCCGCGGTCGAAGATGTAACGGCGATCGCCCGCCGCCTGATCGACTCCCTGACGATCAAGGCTCCGCCCCGCAATCGGGAAGCAGAGGCGCGCAAGGCGCGGGAACGCGCCGTGAAGCGCTTTGGCTGAGAAACGTCTGTACTTCATCGCGGAACGCTTCTATGTTTCTGGCCCGCCCTGGTGGTGGAACTGGTAGACACGCTGTCTTGAGGGGGCAGTGCCGCAAGGCGTCTCGGTTCGAATCCGAGCCAGGGCATGGCGTGACGAGGGTTTCAGTCGAGCGGTGACGTCCGACTCCTCGCACAAACTCGCGCAGTGCATAGCTTTGTCGCATGGAGTTATGGGTCGCGTTCGGGTTTGGTGCGGCAGTGGGCGCGCTGATCGGCTACCTGCTGGGCCGACAGAAACGGGTGTCGGTGCCGCAGGCTCGTCCCGCGCCGCCGTCACAACCTCCACCAACCTCCAAATCCTCGACATCGGCTTCTGTCAAGCACGTCGTGCTCGACGAAGGCTCGGCCAACGTTCTCAACGCGTTGAACAACCGCCTTTCGGCGATCGGCGCGCTCGCCGATCTGCTGCACGGCAGCCCGCTCGATCCTGAGCGCGCGCGGGCGCTCGTGCTGTTGCACGGCGAGGTGCGCCGCGCCGCCGAGATCACGAGTCATTTCCTCGAGCTGGCCGCGCATCCGGCCGGCGCCGCCGAGCCGTGCGACGCGGGAGTCGTGATCAACGGCGTGCTGGCGGACCGCGAGTCGACGTTCCGCGAGCTCGGCGTGAAGATCGTGCGGTCGATCCCGAACGATCTGCCCATGGTCGCCTGCCCCATGGCGCAGCTGACCGAGATGCTGACGAAGCTGCTCGACTTCTCACTGCGCCGGTTGCGCGCCTCGCAGCCTCCCCGCGAGTTGCGTCTCGATGCGATTCCGACCGGGCCCTCGGTCGTCGTGTCGCTGTGGGATTCGGGGACGCCGCTGGCGGTGGAAGCGGAACAGCGGCTCACGTCGCCGTTCCGATTCACGCAATCGGGCGGCGGGGGCGAGGTGGAGTTCGCGCTCGCGCGCGCGCTCGCGCAGTCGGCGGGCGGGAGCCTGCGCCTGCGGCCGCGCGGCGGCAGCACCGGCGCCGAAGTCGTCGTGACATTGCCGCGCAGTGTATTGGGCGGCCCGACCGCGCTCTCCACGCCCGCCGAGAGCCTGCCGCGCATGCGGATCCTGGTCGTGGATGACGACGCGGTGAACCGCCAGGCGATGGTGCTGCTGCTCGAGCGCGAGGGACATCAGATCGTGGCGGTCGAAAACGGTCTCGAGGCGATGGAGCGGTTGGGTGACCGGGACAACACCTTCGACGCCATCGTCACCGACCTGCAGATGCCGCGCCTGGGCGGCCGCGCGATGTACGAGCAGCTGGTCAACAGCCGGCCGCTCGTGGCTAAGCGATTCGTGTTTGTGACGGGCGATCAGGCGCGAGGGGAAACGCGGTCGTTCCTGGAGAACTGCGGCCAGCCGTCGGTGACGAAGCCCTACGATTTAGGCGATTTGATCAACGCGATCGGAACTGTTTCTCGGAAGAAATAGCCTACCTGCTGCGTCTGTTGCGTCTGCTGCGTCTATTCGGTTCTATCAGTTAGGAGCATGTACTCTGGGTCCACCGTAGTCCCTATCACCACCAATTCCCGGCCCCGCCAGCTCCAGTCCACCCCGATCATTATTGATCCGCGCGATAAACTGACGCACGGACCCCGGGAACGGCTCCGTGCGGCCATGTTTTCCGAAGGGGTCGGTGTACCACACCTCGGGGCCGCCGCTGTTGTCGATGAAGTTCGAGTTGATATCCACGACGCGGTCCGTGCCATCGAAGACCGACTGCGGGTCGTCGAAAGTGATGCCGAGAATTGTCCCGTTGCTCGTCGAGCGCGCGCACGCGCCACCGCGTGCCGCGTTGCCCGCCGGTGTCACCTCGTAACACACGTCGATCGGCCGCCCGACGATTCCCGCCAGCGCCGGATCGTAGAACCGGCTCGGCAGTGAGACCTGGAAGTATGGATTGAAGAACGCGAGGGTGTGGCCATCCTCGCGGCGCACCGAGTTCGACGTCTGCCAGCTCTCGTGCAGCGTCCCGAAATCGGAGGTCTGGCCCGCCGGCACGAGGATATCGCGCTCCACGCAAGTACGATCGGGGATGATCCGCACTCCCCCGCCATCCGGCGAGTTCGGCGGCGTCGCCGGGCCCACGACTACCGTCGTGCGGTCGCAGCTGCGCTCGAATTGGCCGGGCGTCCCGATCGCCGCGAGCATCGTGATGTGCATCTCGGTGCCGTCGGTGCAGCGGATGTGATAGACCAGCTCGTGCAGATTGTTGGTGAACGCGTCCTTGGAGTGCGTGCCCTGATGCAGCTTCACGAGCACGTCGCAGCGCACGGCGAAGAGCGCGTCCGCGGCGTCGCTGCCGAAGTGCATCGGCACGTCGTTCTGCCATTCGACTTTGTGACCGAAGTGGTCTTCGTGCCGGGTCGTCAGCGGATCATAGACGTCGAGCTGTTCATTCGCATATCCGAACGGAATGGCTCCGACTTCCCGATACAGCGCCGAGCCGCGCGGATCGCGCCCGTGATCGTGACCGAAGGAACAGCCGCTCACGGGGTCGATCGGCGGATGCCAGGTGGGGTAGCGCTTGTGATCCGGGCCGACGACGGAATACGCATCGTGCTGGGCCGGCGTGCAGTCGTCCCGCGCGCTCGGAGCCCAAAGGCCGAACGACGCCGCGTTGCCGGTGGCGGGGCCATAGTCCGGCGCCGCTGGGCCCTCTTCGCATGCCAGCAGGATAATGAATACAAGCGCACCGAATCGCTTCATGCTCGGAACTTCCAACGATCAATGTTCAATGATCATTGATCATTGTTCATTGATCATTCGTGACGCGTGTCACTCTCAAATGGGCTATAGCAATTGAGTTATAGTGGCGCTATGCGAACCGGTGCGATCGTCGTGCTGACTCTCGTCTTAGTGGCGCCGTGCGGCCTGGCCGCGCAGCGGCGGGAGTCTTCGGGATTCTGGTACAGCGTGGGGCTGGCCCCGGGGTGGGCGCGGGTCACGTGCGACATCTGCGCCGGCAGGCGCCAGACCGGGATCTCGGCTTTCCTGGGAGTGGGCGGCAGCACGGGGCGCGCCGGGGCGTTGCGCATTGGCGGCGAGCTCGCCGGCTGGCGCGAGCGGGACGGCGGCGTCACGCAGACGTTGATGTCGGTCGGCGCGACCGCCTCCTGGTATCCCAACGTGCGCCGCCGGTTCTATCTCCGCGGTGGCGCCGCGCTCGTGATGCACCGCGCCAATGACGGCACCGATGTCATAACATCATCGGGCATCGGTCCGCAGCTGGGGATCGGCTACGAGTACCCGGTGAGCCGCAACTGGCGGCTCGCGCCGTTTGCGCACTACTCTGTCGGGGTATTCGGCGGAGATGTGAAGTTCAACGGCGGCCAGGCCGCGAGCAGCGCGACCGTGAGTTTCTTCCAGGTGGGGGCGAGCCTAACGCGGCGCTGACACCGCTAGCGCGACGAATGATCAATGATCACTGGTCAATGATCATTCCGGACGCACCCCGACGCCGACGATCACCGAGTCCGTTGCCCCGTTCGCGAGCAGATCCACCAGGTCCCGACGGTAGTACGGATCGGCGGGGTCGAGCGCGGGCCACTCCCGGTAACGGTCGGGAGCGAACAGGCCGACCATCTCTGCCATGGCGCCGTACGACGTGTCGCGACTGGTATTGTCGAACACCCCCACGATGCGGTAGCGACGTCCGGCCTTGAGGTGCAGGCCCTCGCCGCGGATCGCGAGCAGCTTGCGCGGGATCGAGAGCACATGTCCGAGGGAGTCGCGCTTCGCGTTGACCTGCACGAGTGTCTTGCCGCTCGCGGCATCGACGAGCCTGACGAGCGTGCCGTAGTCGTGCAGGTGCCCAGTGACCAGCAGGAGATGCCCGGCAAGCGGCGGGCTGAACTCGTAGCCGATCTCGAAGTGGCCGGGCGGGACGTTGAAGCGGTTCTCCTCGGGGTTCGTCTGGATGTTCACGTCCATGTAGGCGGGGAGGACGTCGATTGGCCGGGGCCTGAGTCTCCCGTTTGCCATATAGAGGACAATGCGCCAGTAGGCGGCGGGGATCTCGGGCCCCGAGTCGTTGTGCCAGGTCGCGTACACGCCCAGGTCCTGACCGGCCCGCATGGGCACACCGATAGTACGCGGGACGCGCACATCGCCCGTGTCGGACTCCTCGGCGCTGCCCAGCAGGCGCTCGAGCGCCGGATAGATGAACTGGCGGCGCGAGAAGTTCACCACGATCAGGTGATGCAGCAGGCGGTGAGACAGCGCATGGCCGTGATCATCGAACAGGTCGATGCGGAAGCCCTGGAGCCAGCCGTCCACCGGAAACGCGAACTTCTGCACTGGGGTGGCGGGCATGTCCATCATCATCCCGGGCATTTCGGGGCTTACCGGGACGCGGTAGGGACCGCCGGTGATCAGGACGCGGTGGTGCGCCGAGTCGACTTGTACGTGCAACGGCGGCGGGAGGGGAGGCTGCTGGGCGGCGGCGCGAACAGGTATAAGGAGGGAGGCGAGGAGTGCGAAGGGGGGGCGCATGGGAGACAGACCAGCGGATCCGGAAAAACGTCATTAATCGATGATCATTGATCAATGATCACTGGAGATTGATCATTCCGTCAGGATGGGCCGACTCGGAATCGAACCGAGAACCTACTGATTAAGAGCTAGGTGTCCAGGAGGGACCAACAGGCACTAGGGAGCACTACCGAGCTTGAAATGCGGGAGCCAAGAGCCCCTCAGTTCCCCTCACTTTTCGTTGGACCTTTCACTCTGCTTTCACTTTGATGCGTCGTCGCCAGGACGGCCGCCAATTGGGCGACGCTCGCATTGAGATCCTTCTCGTCAACAAATGTCGTGCCTGTGAAACATCGACACACCGGTTTCGGTCCCGCTACCGACGCTCCCCTATGTTCGCTCAGTGAACGACCTTGCCGATGACTCCGGCGATCCATCGTAGGAAATCTATCCGCATCTGTTTCACGTCGAAGAGTGCTTCCAGAACGAGGAGCAAAGTGAGGATCATGATGAGGTTGTTCGTCCGCTTCTGCTCGACTTCCATCTGACGCGACACAAACCACAGATTCTTCCATGCGTTGGAGGCGTTGCATTTGCTGATGTCACCGCTACGCGGATCTCGTGTGTACGTTTCAATGTTCATGCCCGGCGCAACTAGGTTGCACCTAACCATAACGGGGCCGTCCCAGGGCAGGTTTTCCTTGCTCACCCAGACTTTAACGGACTGCCGGGGCTTCAGATCCCTTAACGAATAATCCCCCCCAATTACCAGGGCCAGTTTTGTGGTCGCTTCGCCGCTGATGTGAACGTCGCGGAACTTGCACCCCGGGAACGGCTTCTCGCCTTTGTTGGTGAACCGGAGCCCGAACCGGAACGGAACGTTCTGAATCGGGAACTCAGGCTGAGGCCAGCGTCGGCGAACTCTAAATACCGGTTCAATGAGGAGATCGTATTGGACTAGTGGTGGCGGCGCAGGGCTGGGCAGTGTCATCGTGGATGACCTCTTCTTCCTTCCGGCGGCGAGACGGAATACCCCAACTTACAACAATCAACGGCCTCCCGCCCTGCCGTGGGCTGGATTGCTAGTGGGGCGCTTGCCTTTACCAGTCACCTCGAGGTTCCAACTGATAAAGTGTGCGTAATCGGGCGGCGTCATCGGCCGTCCCCCTTCTGCGCAGTCGCCAGCGCCGCCGCCAGCTTCGCGACGCTCGCGTTGAGGTCCTGCTCGTCGATGATGTCGTAGCGGTGGAACATCGAGGGCGTTTTCCAGCGTCCCAGCTTCATCACTTCGCTCTCCGAGACGCCCGCGCGGCGCAGGTTCCGCGCACCTACGCGGCACAGGTCGTGGAGCCATGTGCCCTGGCACTTCGCCTTCCTGCACGCCGCCTTCCACGCCGTCCGCATGGCCTTGTAGTCGATCGCAGGTCCGTCGGGTCGGTGGAACACGTGGCTGGCAGAGACCGGCTCGCCGCTCGCGAGCTGGCGGTGCGCGTCGTTGATCTCGCGAAACGACCTGCTCCGGAACAACGTGGGTCAACGCGGCTTCCAGTAACGTCGTCGGCATCGCAGTCTAGCTCCAAATGCAAAGGCCCCAGCACAGTGAGGTCCGCGTCGTCTAGTTCTCGACGAACGCGGCCTCCGTGCTAGAGGCCTCTCGCGCCGCTGCAACTACCGGCGCCCGACTACTCAAACCCGGCGGGTGCTACACCACGCCGGTCTACAATTGTTGGCGAACCGTAATCTCGTCGGGTGAGCGAAGCAAGTCCAATGGTACGAGTCGATCAACAAGCAACGTCATTTTGGATTTGCCTTCAGCCATGCATTCAGGAACGAGTCGCTGAGCTCCCCGACGAGTCTCTCGATATCGGCCGGTGCGTCGTCTTGAGAAGCGATAGCCACGGTACCGTCTGTCCAAAGCACCATTGGAACTGTGGAACGATTGAACGAAGTAATGCCGAAAACTCGCGCGGACAGGTCTATGTTATATGCATAGCCGGTGAGCGTGCCTCCTTGGTTGCGTACTTCCAGAATGGTGACCTGCAAGTACACGTAGGGGTTTACCTCTGGGTCGTTCTTGTCCTCCTCTTGTGTGAGCACACGCAGACCAGCCCTTCGAAGTTGAAGCTCAAGGATCGTTTGCAACCGGTCATCGGATATTCCGTGGGGGGCCTTTCCAGTTGCGTTGAACGCCAACAGCACGGTGACCTTTGAAATACCAGACAACGGGTCGACTTTTGTTTGCGCCCCTGCCGGGCCAGCGAGCAGCAGGACCGCTACAGCGGCACCTGCAAGCGAGACTACAACGGCGCGCGACGTCAGATGATCTCGTGTCAGCATTGTTGTGTCCCTGGGGATTGCTGCGCCGCGATTGGTACCGCGAGTTCGACGTTGGCCACTAGCAGGCACTGAGCAGCGAAGTGTCGATGCATCGCCTCTAACCTGCCGTTAGCCCGGCCACCGTCAAGCAGCGGGGACAGGCGGTCAATCTCCGGCTGACGCCCGCGCGCCATCGTCAGGCGTGGAAGGAATCGTATTGTGGGACCGGGACTGGCCGGGCGGGTTGCAATCGCCGGATACCGTTCGCCATGCTTCACGCATGCCGAATGCAGCAAGTAGCAGCTCGTCGTCCGTCCCGTCGATCCTTGTCGACACCAACATCGTGAGCGGTCTAGTCAAGGGAGACCTTCCACCGGAGCAGATTCGCGCGGTCGTGCGGATCGTCGAATGATGAAGCGTAGCGACGTGACGCTCGCGGGCAGCACTGTGATGCGGGACGAGCTAAACAGAATCCCAGCGCAGTACCGTAGCTCACATCTCGCAGTAGCCGACACGCTTCGGACTCTGAAGACATCGTCGGGTGTGACGTGGTTCAATCCCAACACAGGTTCAGTAGTGACGAGTCCAGCATACGCGGCGCTCCGCAGCATGCTACCAGACGAACCTGACGCGCGTATGATCGCTATCGGTGAGGAGCACCGTCAGAGATTCTTTATGACGGCTGACCGCAACAGTATCCTGACGTACCGGGAGCGGATTGCGTCCATCTGCTCGATCAAGCCTCGGCGCCCGACCGAGGTTCTTGCCGAACTGATTCAGCGGTCTACTTAGGCACGCGACATTATGAAAGACGCGCGTCAGCAGAACCCTTTATTAGCCACCGGTCTGCTTCTTCGAGTGCACCCACATCTCGCTTTTCTCGGTACGTGCTTTGCGTTTCGGCAACCGACGCGATTTCTGACCGCTGCCCACTGCATTGGGAATCTGGCGCCGCACGAGCTAGGGATTGGCATCCCTAGCGTCACGAGCGCCGATCCATTCCGTGTGCGGGGTGTGATTCGCCATCCGACCGCGGATCTAGCTGTACTGCAGCTGGACGACGATCCGGTCCCACCCATCAACCCGTTTCGATTCTACGGCGGCATGGCGTGGGGTCTGGAGTTTCGCGCGTATGGATTCCCAGAAGATGTGTTTGGGACTACGCCACCGCAGCCAACCGCTCGGCTCTTTGCTGGACACATCCAACGCATGATGCGCCACACCAGCAAGGACGGCTACGAGTACGACGCCGCCGAGATGAGCATCGGTGCCCCTGCGGGTCTAAGCGGCGGCCCGCTCGTCAGGCATGACCACCCGTTGATCATTGGCTTGGTGACGGAGAACCACCGCAGCACAACGTTTCTCCAAGCCGTCGAGGAGATCCAGAAGGGTGGGTCTGTCTACAAGGAGACGATTCACGAAATGATCACCTACGGGATTGCATTGCTCCTTCAACCTCTTGACGCTTTCCTATCTCAGCACATCCCGCCCGAGAAGCCATAGTGCGGCGAGGGCACCTCGCGGACCACCGCCGGATCGCAGATAACAAAAAAAGGCCGTCCCGACTCGCGAGAGCCCGGAGCGGACTTGGTCTGTTTAACGAATTACGAAAACGTCACGCCTCCGTCCCACGCGGCGCGAGGCGGGCCTTGCCCGATTTGATTCGACGGGCCAGCGGGTTCGGTGCGTCCTCGAGTTCAGCCAACTCGGCCTTAACGTATCGGAGCGCTGTTGGAGGACCAACGACGGGGTGACTCTGCGGTCGTCCCTTGAAGCCCCGATAGCTGTTGGGCTCCTCCGGGACGCCCAGCCCCGCGCCAAACATCCGCGCTTCCGCCGCGGCGCCCCCGAGAGTGTAGATGTGCCTCCCAAGTTCGGTGTCGCGCGCGGGCAGCAGCGGCACGAATGCCTCAAGCGCCTGCATGATGTCGTCGGCCACGCCCCGCAGTGCGTCCGTGCGCGCCTCCCACGCGAGCCAATGCTTCACCTTTTCTTCCTCCGTGGCGAGGAGATCGCGGAGCAACCCTGCGCCGTCGACGAGCCAATTCTCCAGACTGACGCGGACGCTGCCCTCGGGAGTGTCGAAGGCGCCGTCGGCTTCGCGCGCGTGGATGTGACGCCGCACCGTGACGGCCAATTCGGTTTCGAGGTCGGACCGGGGGCGAGCATCTTCGCGATAGAGGGGCTCTACACCCGGCCCGAACAGGAGCCAGTCCGCCGAGACGTGGGTCTTATCACAGATGATCTGCAGGTACCTCAGGCTGGGCAGCTGAACGCCAGCGAGCCACTCGGAGATGCGGGGCGACTCGATCCCGCACATCCGCCCGAACCCCGCGCTGCTCCCAGATTCCTTGATGAGGACGCGCAGACGGTCGCGGAGTCCGTCGCCCCATGCTCCGCCCTTTTGCTTCTGGCGCGGCGGCGACGGACGGCGCGCGCGCGTTCGCTTTTCAGAAGTAGGCATGTCGGAAAATAGCTGATTGCGACATCGCGGCAAGACCCCGCTTCTCATTAACGTTGCCGCCATGAGATCCCTACCCCCGATGCCGCCCGACGCGACCCGCTGGCATTGGCTCGCGGCGGTCGCGCTGGTGATGGCGCCCGCGCTGCTCGCGGCCCTGGCA
The DNA here is from genome assembly GCA_036003865.1 of Gemmatimonadales bacterium. Classification (GTDB taxonomy): domain Bacteria; phylum Gemmatimonadota; class Gemmatimonadetes; order Gemmatimonadales; family GWC2-71-9; genus 20CM-2-65-7. The sequence goes on from DASYRZ010000037.1 coordinate 13,595, forward strand.
CTCCTCGTCCGCGCGACGCGCTAGGCGGCGTTGTGTCATCACCAAGCCAAAAAAAAAGTGTGCCCGCCGCAGTGTGAGAGCAGCGAGCACACCTTCAAGCTTTCACTTTTCTTTCACTACGAATCTGCTAAGTCTATGGGCCGACTCGGAATCGAACCGAGAACCTACTGATTAAGAGTCAGTTGCTCTGCCAGTTGAGCTATCGGCCCTGAGGAGAGGCGGAAAAATCATCAGGCTCGGGAGCCGAAGCAAGGGAACGGCTCGGCAATCCGATCTTGGTACCCCACTCATCCGTCAGCTTGAACGTCTCGCTCATCGGAAACCGCAGGACCCAGAGTCGCCGCGCCAGATCCTTCAAGGACCAGATAACCGTGCGCTGCACCTCGACCGACGACCACTGCCCGAACTCATTGTGGCCGAGATCGGCACGCAACGCGTCCGCAATGCTCGCGGCGATCTCCTCATGCTCCTCCTGCTGTGGTCCCGCTGCTGGAACCTTTTTGGTTCCCTTTTGGGGACCTGAACCTTCCCCCCACAAGACCCACTCCAGCGTAACGCCCGGGACGCCAAGCTCTTTCCCCTTCGTGACGATCAGCCGCGCCACGTCTGCGGGAAACTTCTCGCGATGGGGCCATTTCTTTATGGCTGCTTCAGTTACGCCGCCGCCTAGCGCCGCAGCGAACTGCCGATAGCTCAACGAGATGCCTTCCCACGGACTGAAGACGTCCAGCAGGACGGCCAGACGACTCGCTACAGGGACTCGTTTCGGTCCAGTTTCGGGCTTGACAGGGGACAAGATATACCTACTTTCGGTGTCTAATATTGGGGGCAGAAGGACCTATTTCGTCCTAAACTGCCGACCTAACCCAACGCAGTCAAGCGCCCAAGCCCTTGGAGACCCTCATGAAGTTCCTGCGCCGCTCCCTCTTGGCGTTCGCCCTTGCGCTGTCTGTCGCGCGCTGCGCGGACCAACCCACAGCGGTGCCAGCGCCAGCGGTGCAGGTGCCCACGGGTCCCCAATTCCTGCGCTGGGCTGAAACCCCGCAGTTCACCGCCAGAACGGATGCTCACCCGCGCCGCTCCGGAACGATTGCCCAAACACCTCCCCTCAGTCTCGACCAGTACGTCGTGTCGTTCTGGGCGGTGCGCGGTGAGTCTCGCTCGATTCGGATCAATTACAGCAGCAGCATCGATAACGACACACACCCGTTCCTGATGCTCACGGCGACGGACCCGCGCTTCGTCCCGGGCGTCGGCGAAGTGGCCGTGGGTGACTCGGTCCTGATCACCGTCTCGGTCGATACCAGCAAGATCGGTGTCTCCCTCGAGCCGAGCGGTCTGCAGTTCGGCGAACCCGCAAAACTGCAGATCTGGTACGGCGGCGCGGCCGGCGACATGAACGGCGACGGCGTGTCCGACAGCACCGATGCCAAGATTGAGGCGCAGCTGCTCGGCCTCTGGTATCGCGAGGGCGAGGCCGACCAGTGGACACAGGTCGGTGCCAGCCAATCGCTCGAAGAGAAATCGTTCACCTACGCGTTGCCGCACTTTTGCGAATACGCGGTCGCGGGCCTTGTAGCGGACCTCGTAATCGACTGGTAGGCGGGGGATAACGTCGCAATGCCCAGCAACCCGTCGCGCGACCGCCTCGTAGAGACGTCGCCGATCGTCGCCAAAGCCCGCGAGCTCGCGGCTGCCGGCCATCATGCCGCAGTCGTGGAGTTCCTGGGTGGGCGCGATCAGAGCGAGCTCGAAGGCGATGCGAGCCTCGCGTTGCTCTACGGGATCGCGCAGGCCCGCCTCGGCCGTCACGAACAGGGGCAGCAGTGGATCGATCGCGCCATGGCCCGGGCGCGCCAGCAGGGCGAGCACCGCGTCGAGCGTCATGCCCTCCACGCGCGTGGCGCCCTCGCCCTCGCCAGCGGCAACCTCTCCGAAGCGGCGGATTTCTGCACGCAGGCCCTCATGGCCGCGAGCCGCGAAGGCGATCACCGCTTCACCGGCGGGGCGTCGAACAACCTGGGCATCGTCAGCTACCTGAAGGGTCGCCACGCCGAGGCCATCTCGTCCTGGGAAATCGCCGCCGCCGCGTTCCATCGCGCCGGCTACCAGGTCGGCGTTGCCGAGACCCACAACAACCTGGCGCACGCCTATCGCGAACAGGGCGCGCTGGACAAGGCGCTCGCGACTGCCGACCAGGGCGTTGCGACCGCCGAAGCGACCCACGACGCGACGCTCTACGCGGCGCTGCTGCGCGGTCGCGCCGAGCTCCGGGTCGTACGGAGCGAGCCCGAGCTGGCGCGCCGCGAACTCGATCGGATTCGCGCGATTCGCGGCGAGCTGCCCGACCCCGTCGCCGAGGCCGAAGACCTGCGGGTCCTCGCCCTGGTGATGGTTGGGGAGAATCAGGTGCCGCGCGCCGAAAAGGCGCTGCGCGAAGTGATCGGCCGCGCGGAGCTGCACGACCGGCCCCTGCTGCGGGCCGAAGCCACCCGCGATCTCGCGAACCTGCTGCGCCGCGCGGGCCGCACCAAAGAGGCCGAGGCGGCCGCGCAGTCCGCCAAGGGCATGTTCGCCCGCATCGGCGCCGAAGGGGAGATCCGCAAGCTCGCCGACCAGGGGTGGGACGAAGTCTTCGCCGCCGAGCTGCGTGGCTCGCTCGCGCCGATCCACGTCGCGCAGCAGTACGCCGACGCGGGCCGCTACGCCGAGCTGCTCACGTACCTCGAGCAGCGCTCCAAGGACGAGCTCGAGGAATCGGCCCTGCTCACGCTGCTCTTCGGTATCGCCCACAGCCGCCTCGGCCGCCTCGAGGTGGGGCAGCAGTGGGCCATGGTCGCCCAGCTCCGCGCCCGGTCCCTCAAGGATCGGATGATGGAGGTGCGCGCCCTGAACGTCTGCGGCGCCATCGCGCTGGAGCGCGGCGGCATCGACGAAGCGACCTACTTCTTCACCCGCGCTCAGGAAGAGGCGACCGACGACAACGACATGGCAACCGTCGGCCGCTGCGCCAACAACCTGGGTATCATCGCCAACATGCAGGGCGATTATCGCCGCGCGGTCATCGCCTACACGCGCGCGATCGCCGCGTACGAGCAGGCGCATTTCTCCCGCGGCGTCGCCGAATCACGCCACAACCTCGGCATGGTGTGCCGCGCGCAGGGGCGGCTGGACCGCGCCCTCGAGAGCGCGCAGCTCGCGATCGATGAGGCGCAGCGTCTCGGCGACCAGCAGCTCACCGCTCAGGCCGTCGCCGGTCTCGCCGACATCCACGTGGCGCGCGGTGAACGGGACCTCGCGATGGCGGCCATCGAGCGCGCGATCGCGACGCACCGGGAGCTCAAGGATCCCGTCCGCGAAGCCGAAGATCTCCGCATCAAGGCCGGCGCACTGGCCCTGAATGGCGGCCGCGGCGAGGCCCAGACGTTGCTGCGCGAAGTCATCGACCGCGCGACGGAGCATGGCCGTCCTCTGCTCCTCGCCATGGCGGAGCGCGATCTAGCGCTCCTGCTGATCCAGGCTGACGAGATCGCAGCCGGTAAAGCGGCAGCCCAGCGCGCCCGGTCCTCGTTCCAGCGGCTCTCGGCGAAGGCCGAGGTCGATAAGCTCGACGACCTGCTGGAGACGGCATGACGTTCCAGCACCACACGCTCTCGAACTATGCCATCGGCTGGTAATTTCCCGCCGGTGCAGGAGCGTCGCAGCGGGCTGGAGCGCCGCTCCGGCGCCGACCGCCGCGAGGCAGAGGCCATGGAGGAAGCCGCGATCCTGCCACTGCAGCGCGTCTTCCCGCACGCGCGCCTGAGCGAGAGCGAGGCCGCCGAGCGGGCCGCCGCGATCGAGGCCCATCGCCGCGAGCTCGGCTCGCGCCTCGGCCGCAACGTCGGCGCCGTCGTCGCCGCCGTCGACTACATGCTGAACATCAGCGGCGATCTCGTCTCCCCCACCATCGTGGAACACGAGGCGCTCGAGCGGTTGGAGCACCGCTCGGTCACCGATCCGCTGACCGGCCTGTTCAACCGCTATCACTTCGACGCGACGATGACTCGGGAGATTGCGCGCTGCCGCCGCTACGGCGTGCCGCTGTCACTGCTGCTCATCGATGTCGATCGGCTGAAGCTGATGAACGACCGCTGGGGCCACCACGCCGGTGACCAGGCGTTAAGTCGCGTCGCGATCGCGATTCAGAAGAGCCTGCGCGGCACCGACATCGCGGCCCGCCTGGGCGGCGATGAGTTCGCCATCATCCTGCCCGACACCGACGCCGTCGCCGGGCTCATCGTGGCGAGCCGCATCCGCCACAACCTGGTCGAAAACGCATCCACCATGGTGACCGTCAGCGGCGGGTTGGTCGAGCTGCCCCGCCATGCGCTGGAAGTCTCAGCTCCCCAGCTGATGCTGGTTGCGGATCACGCCCTCTACGCGGCGAAGAACTCCGGCGGTAACTGCGTCGTGCAGCGAGAGTACCTGTCAGACCAGTAGGGGCGCAGCATGCTGCGCCCGTACAAGTGCCTCCAAGGGGAATCGAACCCCTGTTCCCACCTTGAAAGAGTGGTGTCCTAGCCGTTAGACGATGGAGGCGGAGCGAGTAGCGGTAACGGGATTCGAACCCGTGTTTGAGCCTTGAGAGGGCTCCGTCCTAGTCCCCTAGACGATACCGCCAGGTGGAGGGGGCGCGTGAATATCGCCAGTCTGCGGCGATATGGTCAACCCGCGTCGGTACTCAGCGGCTCGGCGGCTCAGCGGCTCGGCGTCTAGATTATCTGGCCCGATGAAACGCATCTTCTCCAAGCTCATCCCCGAAGTCCTGATTCTCGGCGCGGCGGCGTCGTTATTGACCCTGCCCGCGCTGCGGTCCACCGCGACCGGGGCGGTCGCGGTCTTCCCCTTCGCCGTCCTCGCCGCGGCGCTGCTCCTCGGCTGGCGTTTCAATCGGTCGCGCCTGGTGTTCGCGATCGCGCTCCTCGCGCTGGCGGAATACCTGCTGCTGCGCGGGTTCGAGACACCACGCGATCGGGTGTACTTCCACGCGCTGACGTTCCTCCTGCCGATCAACCTCGCGCTCGTGGCACTGCTCCCCGAACGCGGCACGCTCACGCCCGCCGGGCTCGTGCGCTGGGTGTTACTCGGCGTGCAAGTCATGATCGTCGTGTTTCTCGCCCAGTCGTTTCCCGAGAAGGTGCTCGGGTTCCTGACCGCAAAGCTACTCCCGGCGCGCTGGACCACCTGGACTCCACTGCGCCAGCCCGCGATTTTCGCATTCCTCGCGATCGCGGTATTGCTCGCCATGGCCTGGTGGCGCGAGCCGCAGTCCCCAGTGCGCGGCTACTTCTACAGCCTGATTGCCGTCTTTGCGGCCCTGTCGTGGCCGGCGGCGGGACCCGGCCAGGAGATCTGGCTCGCCACGGCCGGGCTGATTCTCGTCATCGCGGTGATCGAGGCCTCGTACATGATGGCCTACCGCGACGGCCTGACCGAGCTTCCGAGTCGGCGAGCCATGAACGAAGCGCTGCCACGCCTCTCCGGGCAGTTCACCGTGGCCATGGTGGACGTCGATCACTTCAAGCGGTTCAACGACACCTACGGCCACGATGCCGGCGACCACGTCCTGCGGCTGGTCGCAGCGCGGCTGGCGCAGGCCTCCGGTGGGGGCACGGCGTACCGCTACGGCGGCGAAGAGTTCGCGCTCGTCTTCCCCGGCAAGGGACAGGACGAGTGTCTCCCCCATCTCGAGGAGCTGCGGGAGACGGTGGAGACCAGCAAGTTCACAATGCGGCGCCGGTTCCGGCCGCGGGTGAAGCCCAAGAACGACAAGGGGCGCAAGACCCGGGCGGCAATCCAGATCACCGTCAGTATCGGCGTGGCGGAGCGGAATCATCGCCACACCTCGCCGGATCTGGTGGTCCAGGCGGCAGATAAGGCTTTATACCGCGCCAAGGAGGCTGGCCGAAACCGCGTATCCACGTAGCTTCGCCCCATGCGGCTGAGCCTCGCCCTCCTTCCTTTATTGTGCGCCGCCGCCAGCGCGCAGACCCCTTCACGCCTGTTCCTCCAACACGAGCCGCTGACGTTGCGTTTGGAGACTGATCTGCGGGCGCTGACGCACGATCGCGGCACGGAGCGTAAGGCCCACGCCGCCACGCTGCACTACGCGGCCGCCGACACCGGTGGAAGCATCGCGGTCAAGCTGCGGACGCGCGGCATCTTCCGGCTGAGAACCTGCGGGTTTCCGCCGATCCGTCTCGACCTGCCGGTGCACAAGGTCGATGGCACGCCCTTCGCCGGTGAGGACCGGCTCAAGCTGGTGACGCACTGTCAGGGCGACCGCGGGTACGAGCGCAACCTGCTGCGCGAGTACGCGCTGTATCGGGTCTTCAACGCGGTGACCGACAGCAGTTTTCGCGTGCGGCTCGCCCACGTCACCTACATCGATTCAGTCCGGCACGACACCGTCACGCGCTACGGCTTCTTCGTCGAGTCCGACGCGGCGCTGGGCAAGCGGATTGGCGCGCAGCCCCTCACGGCCGACAACGTCTACGACCCGATGACGGACCCGTCGTACATGACACTCGTCGCCGTCTATCAGTATTTGATCGGCAACACCGACTGGTCGGTATGGAAGCGCCACAACATCGCGCTCTTCCAGCAGCTGGAGCAGCCCAAACCCCTGTTCGCGGTGCCGTACGATTACGACTTCTCCGGAGCCGTCAACGCGCCGTACGCGTCTCCGCCCGAGCAGCTCAAGATCCAGTCGGTGCGCCAACGCGTGTACCGCGGCTTTTGCCAGCCGGACAGCGTGTTGCAGCCGGTGCTCGCGCGGTTTCGCGCGGCGAAGGATTCCATTTACGCCGCCGTGCGCGCCGTGCCTGATCTCCCCGAGCGCGATGTTCGCAATGTCCTCGATTACTTCGACGAGTTCTTCCGCATGCTCGACAATCCAGGAGCGGCGAACCGGGAATTCGTCCGCGCCTGCCGGCCAATCCCCCGATGAGCGAGCGGCGCGCGTTCGGCCTGGGTTTGCGGCTCGTGGCCTATTACGGGGCGCTTGCCGGAGTGGCCTGGCTGGTCGGACGCGCGCTGCCGCGCTGGGGCCTCTACTTTGCCGAGCGCACACCCGGCGCCGCCGCCGTCGCCATGCTGGGAGGGCTCGCGTTGATCTGTCCGGTGGCCTGGCTGTACATGCGGACCAAGCCCAAAGTGCGCTACGACGCGTCGCTCGTGCAGACCGTGATCGTGCTGCCGGTAGTCATCTCCGGCGTCGTGCTGATCGTGCGCGACAGCGTTGCGCTCGCGTTCAGCCTCGCCGGAATCGTCGCCGCGGTGCGGTTTCGCAATACGCTGCGCGATACGAAAGACGCCGTCTACATCTTTCTCGCGATCGCGGTGGGACTCGCGGCCGGCGTTCAGTCGTTCTCCGTGGCCTTCGTCGTCACCGTCATCTTCCTCGGCGTGGTGCTCGTGTTGTGGCGCTTTGATGTCGGGGCGGAGCCGCCGGCGGAGAGCTTCCGCGGCCGGCTGGTCGTGGAAGCAACCTGGGCGCCTGGCCTCGAAACCGCGGTCGCCGGCATTCTCGAGCGGTACACGCGCCGCTGGAAGCTGGTGCGGACGGAACCAACGGCACTGACGTTCACGGTGCAGCTGCGCCGCGAAGGGACTCCCGACGGACTCGTGGCCGCCGTGCGCGAGGAGCCCAGCAAACAGGTAACCGGGGCGCGGTTCGAGCCACTCCTGCCGTGACGCTGCGCTGGGATGCCGCGGACAAGGACACACTGCGGCGCGTTCTGGCTGATGCCACTCGCTCCTACGGCCCGACCCGCATGGTCTTTTTTCGCGACGTCTACTTCGATACGAGCGACGGCGATCTGCGCCAACGCGGCGTGCGCTGCCGGGTGCGATTTGGACCGGACGCCGAGCAGTGGCTGCGGGTCTCGCTGCCCGATGGCTCGCACCACGCAGCGGAGCTGCGCGAGCGCGATGTCGCGCGCGCGTTCGCCGCTGACTCCGTTCCCGCGCGCCGGCTGCGCGCCTTCACCGACCCGGACCGGCTCACCGCGTGGCTCGAGCGCGAGGTCGAGCGCACCTGGCGGACGTTCCGCCTTTCTCTCGTCCCAATTCCGTTGGGTGACCTCGTTGGCGACGTCGTCACGGCGCGCCGCGCCGAGCTGAGCGCGCAGCTCTATCAGGTTGCGATCCGCCCACGAGCGTGGGGTGCACGCGCCGCCCGGCGGCTCGGCGCTGAGCTGGAAGCCGCGTTCCGGCTGCGGCCCAGCGGTACCGATCCCGTGGCGCGCATGCAGGCGGCGCTCGACGCCGCCCTCGGCGAATCGATCGGGCGAGAGTTGCGGGGCGAGCGGGAAGTCGCGCTCGTCGCGGTGGAGCACGGCCGTATCGGGCTGTGGCGTGCCGGCGCGGAGCTGCGACTACCGATCGCCAAAGGTAGCGGCGAAGAGGCATGCCGCGCGGCGCTGCGCGAGCTGGTCGGTGGCGGTGAGGGGCAGCTCCGGTTGCTCGGCGTCGTCCCGCGCGCGGGCGACCGCGTGCCGCTCGAGGTGTGGACGGCGCGGCGACTGCACCGCAACTCGACGGGTGGAAGCTTCCAGTGGTTCGCACCCGCCGAGCTGGTGGCCCGCGTCGGGTCGCCGATCCTGCGCGATCCGGCCACCCTCGCGGCGCTGACCGTCGCCGCACGCTCGCCCCTGCTTCCCGAGTGGTCGGGCGCGCCCTTCGGCGAAGGCGAAGATTCCGCAGCCACCCCCACTCCAGAGGAGGTCGCGCGCGCCAGCCGCGTGACCCTGAGCGAGCTGCGCTCCGCGCCTGCGTCAGAAGAATCGAAGGATCCGGCGCGCGAGACGCCCGACCAGTTTCTCAACCCCGAGCTTTCGTGGCTCGAGTTCAACGGCCGGGTGCTCGCGCTCGCCGCGGCTGACGCGACCCCGCTCGCCGCGCGGCTGCGCTTCCTCGCGATTTTCTCTACGAATCTCGATCAGTTCGTCATGACGCAGATCGGCGCGCTCAAGCAGCTCGTCGCCGCGGGCCAGAACGTGCGGGCAGCGCAGAGTGGCGGCTTCCGGCCGCAGGAAACGCTGGACGCGATCGCCGTGCGTCTCCACCCGCTGATCGCGCGACAGTATCGCATCTTTCATGCGCTCTCCGCCCACCTGGGCCTCGTGACCTGGGAGGCGCTCAGCGACGCCGAGCGAGCCACGTTGCGGGCGCGCTGCGTGGATGAAGTCCTGCCGTTCGTCAGCCCGAAGGCGTTGACGCGAGCCCCGGGGCACCCCTTCCCCATGATCGGCGACCGACGCATCGCGTTGCTCGCCGCGCTGCGCGATCGTCCCGGGACTCCGGCGCACTATGCCGTCGTCGAGATCTCCGCCGATCTGCCGCGCTTCCTGCCCGTGTCGGGCAGCCGCCGCGTCGCCATCGAGGATCTGGTTCGCGCCAATCTCGACCTGCTGTACCCCGGCCGCGTGATCACCGGGGCGCACGCGTTCCGGCTCACGCGCAGCGGCGATCTGCAGCTCGACGAGACCTCGACAGCCAACTTCCTCCAGGCGATCGAAGAAGAGCTCGCTCGCCGCCAGCAGCGACCCGTGCTGCGGATCGAGCTCGAGGCGGCAACACCGCCGGCATTGCGTGACCTGTTGCAGCGCGAGCTGCGATTCGAGGAAAGCGAGCGCGACAGCACGCTGAGTGCCGCCGACGTCTATCTTGCGGATGGGCCCGTGGATCTCGGCGGCCTGCACGCGCTCGCGGCCGCAGCCGATCTCCCCGATTATCCGCCTGTCGCGCAGGCGAATCCGTTCGACGCGGGCCAGCCGGTCGCCGCGCAGATCGACGCGCACGATGTCCTCGTGCATCACCCGTACGACTCATTCTCGACCAGTGTCGAGCGCTTCATCGCCGAGGCGGCTGACGATCCCGACGTCCAGGCGATCAAGCTGACGCTGTATCGCCTGGGAGACACGTCACCGATCGCCGAGGCGCTGCGGCGCGCGGCGGCGAGCGGCAAGGATGTGTCGGTGATCGTCGAGCTCAAGGCACGCTTCGAGGAGGCGCGCAACATCGCCTGGGCCAGAAGTCTCGAGCGCGATGGCATCCACGTCGTCACGGGATTGGTGAGCCTCAAGACGCACGCCAAGCTCGCCCTGGTCGTCCGCCGCACAGCGGGTGGACGAGTCCGCCGCCATGCGCACCTGGGGAGCGGCAACTACAATCCCGACACCGCGCTCGGGTACACCGACGTCGGCCTGTTCACCGCCGATCCCCGCATCACGGCCGACGTGCACGCGCTCTTCAATGAGCTGACCGGATCGAGCCAGGCGCCGCAGGTGCAGCTGCGCCATCTCCTCGTCGCGCCCACGGCAATGCTCGAGCGTTTGCTGGCGCTGATCGACCGCGAGGCCGCCCACGCGCGCGCCGGCAAGCCCGCGCGCATTCGCGCCAAGCTCAACGCCCTCTCCGATTCGACCGTGATCCAGGCGCTCTACCGTGCCTCGCAGGCGGGCGTGACGATCGACCTGGTGGTGCGTGGGATCTGCACGCTACGTCCGGGGGTGCCGGGACTGTCGGAACGAATCCGCGTCGTCAGCATCCTGGGACGCTTTCTCGAGCACGCGCGGATCTATCACTTCGCCAATGGTGGCGACGAGGAGTACTACATCGGGTCGGCGGACTGGCGCCCCCGCAACCTCAGGCGCCGGGTCGAGGTCATGACTCCGGTCTTCGATCCCGCGGCTCGGCAGCGGTTGAACAAGATCCTGACACAGGAGCTGATGACTCAAGACGCGTGGCTGCTGCGTCCCGACGGGGGGTACGACACACTACAAACGTAGCCTCCGCCGCAAAACCACCCCTTCTTGCAGCAAAAACGCCCCAGTTCCAGCGTTCGGCATTGCAAAACGTTGTGACGCGTGCCCTTGCATCCTGCGTCTAATTCTTTAATCGTGCCACGATGAGCCTGACCGGAAGTTCTAGTCAACGTATGCGGACGGCTGCGTTGACAGCAGCCGCCGCCGTCGCGCTCAACAGCGTCGTCACGCTGGTGGGTTGGGCCGCAGGGTGGTCGATCTTCCTCACTCCTTCTCCCCGCTTCATCCCAATGGCGCCGACCACGGCGCTCGCGTTCCTGGGACTCAGCGCGGCGCTGGCCGCGCGGCTGCTCGCTCCGCGCAACTCCGCACTGCGGAATACCGCCACCGTGTTGTCATGGATGGTCGCGACGCTGGCGATCGTGAATCTCGTGATCCCGTCGCTCCTCGATCAGCTCCTCGGAGGCGGGACCGGCCAGTTCGGGCAGGTGCAGCTGGGCGTGATGTCGCCGGTGACGGCCGCCGCGTTGTTGCCGCTGGCGCTCGCGATCGCGGCCACCGGACCGCGCCCGCAGTACGCGGGCGCGCTCGCCACCATCAGTGCGATCGTCGGCGCGACGGTCGCCCTCGGTTACGCTTATGGCACGCCGCTGCTGTACGGCGGCGGCACGATCCCCGTCGCGCTCCCCACCGGTCTGAGCCTGCTCCTGTTGGGTGTGGGAACAGTGCTCACTGCCGGTCCCGAGGTCTGGCCGCTCGAGCCGCTGCTGGGAGAGCAACCGCGCGCTCGCATGCTGCGCGCCTTCCTGCCTGCCGCGGCTGGTCTCGTGGTGCTGATCGGCTTTTTGGATGCCCGCTTTGGCCTCCTGTTCGGCGCCGACCGCGTGCTCGTCGCGGCCTGGTTCGCCGTGCTCGGCGCGGCGGTGATCACGCTCCTCGTCTCGCGGCTGGCGCGGCGGATCGGTGACCAGATCGATCGCGCCAATGCGGAGCAGCACCGCGCCGAGCGGCGCTATCGCGACATGTTCGAGCAATCGCTCGTGGGTGTGTCGACGACCCGCGTCGCCGACGGCAAGATCCTGCTGTGCAACGAGGCGTTGGCCAGGATCTTCGGCTATGACTCGCCCGCGGAGTTCATGGCGCGTGGCGCGCGCGAATTGTGGTGGGACCCGGCGGAGCGCGATCGGCTGATCGCGGCACTCAAGGAGAAGTCGGAGCTGCAGAATTACGAAGTGCACATGCGCCGCAAGGATGGGAAACCGCTGTGGCTCTCGTGTAACATCACGCTCACCAAGGACGAGAACGGGGAGGCGATCCTTCAGAACTTCACCGTGGACGTGAGTGATCGCAAATCGCTCGAGCAGCAGCTGTGGCAGGCGCAGAAGCTCGACGCGCTCGGCAGCCTGGCCGGCGGCGTCGCGCACGATTTCAACAACCTGCTGACCGCGATCATCGGCTACGCCGGCATCCTGCAGGATGACCTCGGGCCCGACTCTCAACATGGCGAGGACCTCAAGGAGATCATCAAGGCGAGCGATCGGGCGACGGCGCTGACCCGGCAGCTGCTGGCCTTCAGCCGCCGGCAGCCGTTCGAGCCCAAATCGCTGCGACTCGACGAGCGGGTTTTGGACATGGAAAAGATGCTGCGCCGCCTGCTCGGCCCGCCGGTGCGCCTGGTGACCGCGGCCGACGCCGACCTCGCGGCGATCATGGCCGACCCCAATCAAATCGAGCAGGTTGTGCTGAACCTCGCGGTGAACAGCCGCGACGCCATGCCGCAGGGTGGAACACTGACGATCGAGACCCGCAACGTGCGGCTGGAGGAGCCCTATGCGCACGGCGCGTCGGCGGTGCCGCCCGGCGCCTACGTCATGCTGGCGGTCAGCGACACCGGAACCGGAATGAGCGCCGAGACGCTGGCCCGGCTATTCGAGCCGTTCTTCACGACCAAGGAGAAGGGCAAGGGAACGGGCTTAGGGCTGTCGACGGTCTACGGCATCGTGAAGCAGAGTCAGGGCCACGTCATCGTGTACAGCGAGCCTGGTGTCGGAACGACGTTCAAATGCTACTTCCCGATCAGCGATATTCGCCCGCGGGTGTCGCGCCCGGTCCTGACGCCCGTGGAAGTGCGCGGCACCGAGACGATTCTGCTGGTCGAAGACGAGGAGCCGATCCGGGTGCTCGCGGCCACGGCGCTGGAGCGCGCCGGGTACAGGATCCTCGCGGCGAGCGATGGTGATACCGCCATGAGGTTGGCGGCGCAGCACGAGGGGCCGATCCACATGCTGTTGTCGGACGGCGTACTCTCCGGCGTCCGGGTGCCGGAGCTGCTGCGCCGGTTCGTCGCGCAGCGGCCCGAGACCAAGATCCTGCTGATGTCGGGTTATTCGCAGGAAGCGGTGTTCCAGCACGACATCGTCGCGCCGAACACCGCGTTCCTCCCCAAGCCCTTCACGATTCGCCAGCTCACCGAGCGCGTGCGCGAGGTGCTGGACTCCTAGCAGGAACCCCTCCTGTAGGTTTCAGGGCAGGAATCCGCGAGCGACTCCTCCGGGACAGTGATCCGAATGGAAGTTCACGTAGAAGTCGCCCGGATGGGCGAGCAGCTCGGCGAGACCAGCCTCGGCCGATGTGAAATGCGGGTTCGGAACGAAGATCCCGACCTGTCGGATGTCGATGTGCCGATCGGTGAGGTTCAGGTCTACACCCACGGGGCTCGACAGCCACCAAATGATGGGACCCGTGGTGGCGCCGGCGTTCAGATGATGGATGTGCCCAAACCGGACGCTTTCGTCACTCTTGTTGTTGAGAATGACGACCGACTCGATCGTGCCGTCCTGCAGGATCTTGATCTGCGCCAGTCCCTGCGATTCGGAGACGCACGCCGGCACCTCGATGTCCGACCGCATCTGGGTGTTGAAGACGATCGGCGGTGCGTCCTCGCTCACGGCGCTGGCGAGCTGCGCCACGTTTTGCGTATTGACAGGTTCCACGGGGGGAGCTGAACCGCTGCAACCGGCGACGGCGAGGATTGCGACCGCCTTACCCCAGTAACGCATACAGCCTCCTCGGTTGGAGATTGTACGGCAGGTCTATGGAAGCTACCCCCAGTCCCTCGATCGCGGTACGTCATTAGCTCTGCGCATTCACCTCGTTTGTGCGATACCTGCCGGCTGCCGTCTGACTTAGCCTTGAGCAACAGGATTCTATCCTTCACGGAAAGACAGGTTGCTCCCATGATACGTTCGCTGGCTCGTGTACTCACCTTGGCCGCACTGATGCCGCTGGCGCTCAGTTGCGCCATGAACAAGGCCGAAAAAGGCGCGATCATCGGCGCGGGCGCCGGTGGAGCTGCGGGCGCCGTCATCGGCAAGGCCACCGGCTCGACGGTGCGCGGGGCGATTATCGGAGCGGTGGTCGGCGGCGCCACGGGCGCGATTATCGGCCACCAGATGGACAAGCAGGCTGAGGAATTGGCATACGATCTCCCCGGGGCCGTGGTCCAGCGCATCGGCGAGGGTATCACGGTGACGTTCCCCGAGGGGCTGCTCTTCGGGTTCGACTCCGATCAGATCAACTCCGTGGCGGGGGACAACCTGCGCCGGTTTGCGGCGAGCCTCCAGAAGTATTCGAACACGCGAACGCTGATCGTGGGGCACACCGACTCCGACGGCAGCGCCGACTACAACATGGATCTGTCGAACCGGCGCGCCTTGTCGGCCGCGAATTTCATCACTGGCGAGGGTGTCGATCGCGCCCGCATCAGCACAGCGGGCCGAGGTGAAGCTGAGCCAATCGCCACCAACGGCTCGGACGCGGGTCGCCAGCTGAACCGACGGGTCGAGGTCGCGATTTACGCAGACGCTGCAGCCCGTGGCGGGCAGTAGCCGCCGAACATCGAAGCGGGCGGGCGTGAAAAAAGCCGCACCAGATGGTGCGGCTTTTTTACAGGCCCGGCAGGAATCGTTGGCGAGCGTTGATACGGCCCGGGATGACGGTGTAGGACTGCTAGTCACGCGGCTTTTGTTGCACCAGCCGTAACACGCCGTCACTTGCCTCGTAGATCTCACCGAAACTCATCGATACGAAACCCTTGCCGGAGCGCGCGAGGACCTTCTCGATGTTGGTTGGCTCACCGGGCGGGTTGTCGGGAACGCGATCGGCGGTCCTCCACAACACATTCAGATTGCGATCCAGCATTTCCGCGTATCCCGAGTCGGTCAAGACAAAGAGTTGATCGCGCTCACGATCCGCCGCGATGCTCCCGACGCCGTCGAGGCGCCGCCATCTGATGGAATCCGCGCGCGTTGCGAAAACCTTGCCGTATTCGCGAACCACCAGCCAGTTGCCGAGGGTGGCAATCTCCTCGACGCGCACGCCATACGACGGCACCTTGTGCAATCCTTTGTCGTGCGGCGTCGGGATGGGCGTCCATGTCGCCCCGCCATCGGCCGTCCTCCAGAATACCGGATCATTCTTGGACCGGGAGGTTGCCGCATAAGCGGTCGCGTCGGATTGCCGGTATAGGACCGTGATGTCGTTGAGCTTTGCCGGCAGCGGTGCACGCGCCCAGGTCTGCCCACCATCGCTACTCGACACGAACAGGCCGCGACGCTGCTCGTTCTCCCAGCGCGTTCCGAGTACCCACACCGAACGGCCGATGGCGCCGATGTCGTCCACCCACGCCAAGTCGGCGATGCGGACGGGCGTCCACGAACCTCCTGCGTCCGCGGTGCGGTACAGGTGCGCGCTGTCTTCATCAATTCCAATCGAGGGGAATCCGAGGAACGCCGTACTGTCATCGGTGAACGCCATCAACACGTCATGCGAGACTTCCATCGGATCGCCGGTATTGCGGAAGACTGGCCGCCAGGGCCCGGGCAGCGAATCGGCGACGTACAGCCCGCCACGGGCGACCCAGAACCGGCCCCGTGGACTGAGGAACAGCTCGGGACGCCATTCGGAGGGCGGGAGCTCGCCGGGCAGTGTGCGTATAACGCGACCGTCGTTCTCCACGCCGAGCGTCGCGTCATGCGTGACCAGCAACGTGGCTTGCATCCCGGCGATACCAGGGGCGTCAATGGGGGCGATAGCCACGGCTGTGGAGTCACCGTTTGGGATCAGGCGCACCTCCACTCGGGTGCTCTGTCCCGATGGCCGCACGACCAGTCGGCGCTTTCCAGCGTCCGTTTGGTCGAGCTGGTAGCCGCGGTTCTTGAGACGTGTCAGAATCCGTTGGAACAGTGAGTCGGCTTGCAGATGCACGACCGTCGAAACCGTGGGGACAGCGCCATTCACATCCTGGGCGGCGCGGGCAACGGCGGGGCACACACACAGCGCGACGAGGAGGCAGACCTGCGCAGGCAGTCGCATGACGGAAAATATCCTCAATTCGCCGAGAAGTGTTATGACTCTAGGTGCGCAGGCTGATGGGGGTATAATGACGGTATGAACGCCCATCCAAAGCTGTCGGCTGGCTACCGGCGGTGCATTAGTCCCGCCTATTCAGTTGGGATGGCGTCGGTGCTCCTCACGCTGGCGGCCTGCAACGGGCCACCGGCGCGCCTCGTCGTTGGATTCGGCGATACCGTCATCGTCCACAACGTGGTGCCGCTGCAGTTGTCGGTGCGGGTGCTCGACGCCGCTGGGCACGTTCTGCCGAACAAAGGCGTCCGCTTTGAGTGGACCTCTGGAGCGAACGTGCCTTTATCTCGCAGCGGCGTCGTGACGTGCACGCATGCCGTCGATGCCACGATTCGCGCCTCGCTCGGCCCGCTCGTGAAGTCCGCGCTCGTACGCTGCCGGCCGGTGCACGACGTGCTCGGCGGCGGCCCGGTGAACCTCGTGATGGGTGATCCTCCTTACGACTTGTGGTTCGAGGCCGTCGATGCAGCCGGACGGCGGGTGAGACCGTTGACCGCGGTGCTCACGGTTGATGACACCACGATCGTCACGCGTGAGGGATGGCGTATCCGTGCACGCGCGCCCGGGACCGTCGGCGTGGACGCATGGATCGGGGACAGCTGGGCGCATTGGTACGTGCGGGTCTTCGAGCCCGCACAGACCTTCGACAGCATGCGCGTCGGGCAGCACCTAGCGGTGCCGGTACGCCTCGCCGCCGGCGAGCAACGCAGCTGGCAAATCCCGCCTTCGCGAAAGGAGTTTTCGGTGCAAATCCTTTCCGGCGCCGACACGCTGCGGGCACCGCGGCTGGCGGTCATTGGCGCGAACTGTATGTCGCGGACCCCGTGGGACATGCCCCGGATCCCGTGGGGCTACACTTGCCTCGCGTGGCACGGCGCGGCTGTGATTGCCTACCATCCACGGAACATCGATCCAGCGCGTGAGTGGAGCGGCACGGTGGCGGTGGTTCGCGGGGATCGGCCGTAGCTCGATGCGAAGGGGGGGCGCTAATGCGCCAGCTTCTCGCGGAGCAGTCTCTGCGCTGTCGCCAGTGCCTCGTCCGCTGACACCTTGACGTCCGGCACGACTCCGACGCCCTCCCAATTCGTGCCGGTGATCGGATTGATGGAATTCCCCCACGACACACTGATCGCAAAGTGGTCGCCCAAACGTCCCTCTGACGCCGCGTGCGCGCCGCCCCCCGTCGTCTCGCCCACGACGGTCACGCGCTTCAGTGCCTGCAGATGGTACGCGAATGCCTCGGCCGCCGAGAAGGTCTGCGCCGAGGTGAGCACATAGACCGGCTTGGCGCCGCCGAAACGGCGTCCGGCGACGCTGTCCTCGGTCCAGTAATGATGCGTGCTGTCGGCAAAGCGGTCCCAAAGATCCCCGAGGTGAGTGCGGCGGTCAAAGAGGTACGAAGCAATAAAGGCGACCATCTCGGGTTTGCCGCCACTATTCTCACGGAGATCGATGATCAGTGCGCGTGTGCCGGCGAGGAACGTCATCGCCGCCGAGGCCGTGGATCCGCATGGCGCAGTCTCCTCGAAGGCGTCGAATCGCACGTAGCCGACGTTCCCGTCCAGCTGTTCGACCTTCTTGAACCCGCAGTTGCTCTCGTCCAGGTCCTCGCGCGACGGAGCGGCTGGCGCTTCCCCGTCTGGCCACTTCGGGGGCAGCGCCGGCACGCTGTAGTGGAGTCCCATGTGCTTGTCGTGGGCGATCTCCGCGAGGTCGGCGTTGAGCCGGAGGGCGAGTCCGGGCCCGTTCCGGTAGCGGTCGTACGCGCCGCGCGCGAGCCGCGCACGCAGCGAATCGCCGAGCTGCTTCCCGATTGCCGGGGAGAAGTAGAATGAGTCGAGGATCGCAGCTGCGCGGCTGACCACGGCCGACCGCGTGGCACGATCGATACGAAGCGCCTCGGGCGAGACGTTGGGACCAAGTGGAAAGGCGTTGCCGCTAATGCTGGTCGGATTGCCCGCGGGAACATCGAGCATACCGTACGCGATCATCGCAGGGGT
>DASYRZ010000038.1:0-2638 GCA_036003865.1 Gemmatimonadales bacterium
TTCGTCGCTGGGAGCGCGAACTCTTGACCATCGCCGCCCAAAAGGCTCGCGTCGGGACGGCGCTCGGGGCGACACTCGGCCTTGCCGCCGCAGCCTGGATCGTCACGGTCCGCCAGATGCACGGCATGGACATGGGCGTCGCCACCCAGCTCGGCTCGTTCGCGTTCTTCGTCGCCCTGTGGGTGGCGATGATGGCGGCGATGATGCTGCCCGGGGCGGTCCAGGCTGTCGTGCGACGCGCAGAAGCCAGCGGTCGAGTAGACGTGGTGCTGCCGTTTGTCGCGTCGTACCTCGCCGTCTGGACACTCGTCGGCGTCCTCGTGTACGCGGTGTACCGTCCGCACGGCACTGCCGTCGCCGGCGCGCTGGTGATCGCGGCAGGTGTCTACGAGCTCACGCGGCTCAAGCAGCATTGTCGCCGGTGCTGCCGCGAGAGCGCGGGCTCGGGATTCGCATTCGGGCTCTACTGCGTCGGATCGAGTATCGGACTGATGGTGATGCTGGTGGCGCTCGGGGTCATGAGTATCACCTGGATGCTCGTGATCGCCGTCCTCGTGCTCGTCCAAAAGCTCCTGCCCGCCAAAGCCGCGATCGATGTGCCGCTCGCGTTGGCGATCATCGCACTTGGAATCTGGATCCTGATTGCGCCCGCGTCCGTTCCTGGACTCATGCCACCGATGTGAACCCAAAAGGAGAAGGAAGTGAAATTGCCGAAAGTGGTATCGCAGGACGAGTGGGCAACCGCGCGCAAAAAGCTGCTCGTCAAGGAGAAAGCGTTCAGCCGCCAGCGCGACGCGCTGAGCGCCGAGCGTCGTAAGCTGCCGATGGTGGCGATCGAGAAGGAGTACGTGTTCCAGGGGCCGGAGGGACGCCGCACGCTCGCCGATCTATTCGCTGGGAAGCGGCAGTTGGTCACCTATCACTTCATGTTCGGTCCGGACTGGGGCGACGAGGGGTGCCCGGCTTGCTCGTATGTGGTCGACAACATCGCGGGGAGCCTCGTGCACCTCGCTGCCCAGGGCACCGCATTCGCGGCGATCTCGCGCGCGCCATTCGCAAAAATCAAAGCCTTCCAAACGCGCATGGGGTGGACGTTCCCGTGGCTGTCATCGTTCGGGACCGACTTCAATTACGACTTTGGGGTGACGCTCGACGCGCAGCATACGGTATACAACTACGCGCCGGTGGCCGCCCAACCCGAGGGAAGGCCGCACGAAGGCGAGAGGGAAGGGCTGAGCGTCTTCATGCGCGACGGGACCCGAGTCTTCCACACCTACTCGACCTACCAGCGCGGCCTCGACCCGCTGCTGAACACCTACAACCTGCTCGATCTCACGCCGCTCGGCCGTCAGGAAGAGGAAGGCATCATGCATTGGCTGCGGTACCACGATGAGTACTGATCGTATCGAAAAGCGCGTCGTGCTGCGCGCCCCGCGGTCGCGCGTGTGGCGCGCGATCTCGAATTCAGAAGAGTTCGGCACGTGGTTCCGAATCACGCTGGACGGCGCGTTCGCGGAGGGGAGGACGGTCCGGGGCAGCCACGGGCAATTCAAGGTCGAAATGCTCGTCGAGCGGATCGAGCCCGAGCGATACTTCTCCTATCGCTGGCATCCGTATCCGAACGATCCTGCGGTGGACTACTCGGCCGAGCCCATGACGCTGGTCGAGTTCTCACTCGAGGACGCGGAGGGCGGCACGGCCTTGACGATTGTCGAGTCGGGGTTTGATCGGATCCCGCTGGCTCGCCGGGCCGAGGCGTTCCGCATGAACGAGGGGGGGTGGGCCGGGCAGATCAAGAACCTGGCGGCGTATGTCACCTAGCCGCGGCGCGGCGGCTCCGAAGGTCGGCGAGGCCGTGCCGGTGTTCGTCGCGTTGGGGGACCCCATGCGGCTGCGGCTGCTGGGACGCCTGTCCGAGGACGGGCCGCTCTCGATTACGCGGCTCAGCCGCGGCACGGGCGTTACGCGCCAGGCGATCACGAAGCACCTCCACACACTCGACGCGGCGGGCCTGGTGCGCCATGCGCGCCGGGGGCGTGAGCGGCTCTGGGAGCTGGACCGCCGGCGCCTGGAGACGGCGAAACGGTACCTCGATCAAATCAGCGCGCGGTGGGATGCGGCGGTGGACCGGTTGAGGGCGTTCGTGGAGGAATAAGGACCCGTTCGATCCTGGGTCGGCTCGTTCGACGTTTCCGTAGGAACCCAAAGGGAGAACCGTGATCAGCGCAGCGCGAGGGGGTCGCCCGTTAGCTATTCCTTTTCCTTTAAAGAGGGACGCGCGGCATGTCAGGGATCTGCTTCTTGTTTCGAGAATCGCAAAGCAGATCCCTCGCTTCGCTCGGGATGACAGGCTCGCTTGTTCCTTAGAGCAAAGAGAGAAGGGAAGAAGTAGGGGGTGAGGTCACTCGCCGAACCGCACATGCCAGGTCTCTTGCTCCTCGCCCGTGGGACGCGTCAGCGACCCGTACAGGTCGGGCCGGCGCGCTCGCAACCAGCGCCTGCCGGATGACGTGGGTAGGACTGACGCGTCGAGATTCGCCACCACCATGTCGTCACCCAACGCCCGCGACTCCGCGATGACGTCACCATAGGGGTCGAGCACCATCGCGTTGCCGGTGCGGATCTCATCGTCGTCAGG
>DASYRZ010000039.1:0-53519 GCA_036003865.1 Gemmatimonadales bacterium
GGCAGCACGCCGCCGGCGCCGACTGCTTTCGCGAGCTGAAACATCAGCAGCACGATGAAAGTCGTGGCGAGGCTCGCCGCGACGCCCCACGCCGCGCCGCTCTTGGGACTCGAGATGGCGAGCGGCGCCCCGAATAGCGCGATCAACAGACAGATGAACGGAATCGCGATCTTGAGCGCGAGCTCGACCTGCAGCTTCTTGGCGTTCGAGCCGCTGCGCGAGAGCGCGTCGATGTAGCGCCCCAGCTCGCTGTAGCGCATCTCGTCCGGCGCCTTGGGCTCGGCCAGCAGGTCCACCGGCCGCTCCGTGAGCGTGCGCGTCCGCAAGGAATCGAACTCGAAGGCCGTTTCCCCCCCCGGCTCGTTGCCCGCCAGGAAACGCAACGTGCCGCGATGCAGGGTCCAGCGCGGCCGGCGGGCGGCTCTGCCCGTGTCGCTGTACACTGCGCGCTGCGCCGCGAGGACGATGGTCGGGTAGGCGGTGCCGCTTCCTTCCCGCTCCAGCATCAGGTCGGTCATCTCGCGCGTCTTGAGCTCGAGCGCGCGAATCGCGTACACCCACCCGCGGTCGGCGCGATACACGAAGTTGTAGCGCGAGCTGGTGGAGCGAATCGCTTTTTCCCCCAGCATCTCGAGGCGATGCGACGTGGCGACCGGCGCGATCTCGCCGAGCAGCAGGCCCGCGGCGAAGGCGGCGCCGGCGGCGGCGAACAGCGGCAGCACGAGCCGGTGAAACGAGATCCCGGACGCTTTCGCCGCCGTCAGCTCGGAATGCCGCCCGAGCGTGCCCACCGTGAACACGGTCGCGAACAGCACGGCTACCGGGAGGACGAGAAACATCTTTTCGGGCAAGTCAAAGACGTACGACAGCGCGACTCTGTCCGGTTTGATGCCGCGGCCCATGTAGGTGTCGAGCTTGTCGGTCAGGTCGATAATGATGACGAGGATGGGGAAGCCGAGCAGCGTGACGAGAAAAACGCGGAGCCACTCCTGGAGGAGATAACGGTCCAGAGTGCGAAATGCGAAATGCGGAATGCGAAATCGCAACGGAAGGCTCAGTGCCAATTTCGCATTCTTGGGATCCATCCGAACAACGCTTCTTTCAGCTCATCCCAATCCCCGCCGTGCGCGGTGCTGCCGGCGTGCCGCACGCTCAAGAGCAGCGGGATCGAGACGATGAGGAAGATGAGGTTCGGCGTCCACATGGCGAAGAACGGCGGCACGATGAGCCGGTCGCCAAGCTCCTCACCGCCGATGAGCCCGACGTAGTAGATGGAGAAGACCGCCAGGCTCACGCCGATCACGAGTCCGACCCCGCCGCGCGGGTAGCGGATCGCGAGCGGCATGCCGAGCAGCGCGAAGATCACGCAGGCGGCGGAAATCGCCAGCTTCTTTTGAATCTCGACCTCGTACGTCGCCGCCCGCTGGCGCGAGCTGCGGAGCCGCTGGTTGAACGCCGAGGGTGTCTGCGCGGCGGCGCCGAGGCTCGTGACTGGGGCCGCCTGCGCGGCGCGTGGGCCGACGAGCCGCCCGAGCGAGGCGAGCAGCCGGCAATACCGGCTCGGCGGGGGCGGTGTCGTGTCGGCCGGGGGGTGCGGGATCGCCGGGAGCTTGGCGATCCGGCGTAGCTCGCCCGAAACCGCGGTCAGCGCCTCGAGGCGCGTCCGTTCTTCGTCCCGCCGGGCCCGGCCGACGACATCCTGCATCGCGCAGATCGTCATCTCGCGGTCGCCCCGGTATTCGTCGTTCTTGGTCGGCTCGAAGGTGTTGCTCACGTTCGCGACCTTGATGCGATTGACCCCGTAAAACGTGCGATTGAAGTGCTCGGGATCGGTGCGCTTGATCTCGTGCACCTCGCCATCACGCAATGTGAGATACAGATCGGTGCCGGTGGGCGAATACGCCATCCGTCCCGAGTCCGCCAGGATGATGCGGCGCCGGTCGGGGTCTTGCAGGTCGTAGATCGTGACATCGCTCAACCCGTTCGACGCCGGGTCGATGCGGGCGGCGCGCAGAAAGAACTGGCCCGCGACCACCTCGTTGATTACCTGTTCCTTCAGCTGAAATGTCGGCTTCTTGCGCTGGATATCGACAAGGAGCGTGCGCAGCTCGTGATTGGAGCGCGGCAGGATCTGGTCGTTCCACAGCAGCGCGATCAGTCCGACCACGGTGGCGCCGCCGAGCACCGGCGCCAGCACGCGGCCGACGCTGATGCCGCTCGCTTTCATGGCGGTGACTTCGTTGTCGGCGGCGAGATGGCTGAAGGTGTAGAGCACCGCGACGAGGACCGCCATCGGGAGCGTCATCGCGACGATGAAGGGAATGGACAGCGCGAAGACTTCGACAATGACGCCCCACGGCAGGCCTTTGCCCACGAAGTTGCCGAACTGTTTCGCGATCTGATTGACGAGCATCGCGAACGTCAGCGCCGCCAGCGCGTATCCCAGCGGAGGGAGGTGTTGCCGCAGGATGTAACGGCTCAGGATGCGCACGATTGGTCGCGCCATTATATTCGGAACCCCAAGTCTCTACAAGGGATGCGGCGTCTCGCGCAGATAGTCGGACTCGCCCTCACGCTGGTCGTACCCCGGGTTCATGCGCAGGCTCCTGTGTACACGTTTGGCGTGCCGCCGCTCGCGGTGCCACGCCATCCCGCACTGGCGCCCGGCGGTTGGCTCGGCGCGCGCGTCCCGCCGGCGCTGATCGCGCGCGCCTGGGCCGAGGGGGTCCTGGCACGACGCCCGCCGCTGTTCGGTGTTGCCGTCGCCGTTCCTCCACAACCTCCACCAACCTCCACCATCCTCCCCCAACCTCCCGCGGTCCCCGCGGAGATCGGGATGGATTTGAATCTTCGGTTGGAGCTCAAAGCGGACCAGTTCCGCAACCTCCGCTGCACGTCGCAGGAGCGGCAGGGCACGCTCTCGGGGTGCAGCGCGGGATTCCCGACGATCACGCCCAATCCACAGTACGCGATCCGCACCGCCGGAATCGTGGGACAACGGCTGCACGTGGACGTCGATTTCGACAGCCAACGCGAGTTCGACGCCAACAACAACCTCCACGTCTGGTACGAGGGGCTGGAGGATGAGGTGCTGCGGCGCGTGGAGGCGGGCAACGTGACGTTTCAGGCGCCGCCCTCGCGCTTCATCACGGCACAGGTTCCCGCCAACAACTTTGGGGTGCAGGCGATCGCGCAGCTCGGACCGCTGGAATTCCGCGGCATCGTGGCGCAACAAAAAGGCAACGTCGTCAAGGACCGCTTCTACACCGTCGGCGACGTCACCAGCCAGCCGCTGGATCGGGAGGCGCGCGATCTCGACTATGAGTCGGGGCGCTTCTTTTTCGTGATCGACCCGGCCGCACTGCCCGGCTATCCCGCCATTGACATCCTGCAGCTCGACCTCGTGCCGCGGCCCGATTCGCTGACCGTCGGCGCGCTGCGTGTCTATCGCCGCCGCGCCGTGGCGCCGAGCTCGAGTGGCAACCAGAACGTCGGCGGCGTCCGCGCGGTCGCCTGCGGACCAGGCCCGACGGCGGCGCTTGACTGCAGGGCGCAACGCGAAGGGCCGTTCGAGTGGGAGATCCTCCAGGAGGGCAAGGACTACTACGTCGATCCCACCGGCGCCTGGTTCGCGCTCGCCAACCGCCTGGATCAGAGCGACTACCTCGCCGTCTCCTACATCACGGCGAGCAAGACCGACTCGGTCGGCACCTTTCCGGTCGACGCGCGCACCGACACCGCGGTCGTCGACACGTTGCGTCTGGTGTACGACCCCAAACCGGGCGTGACCGCTACCTCGCCCGCATTTCGGTTCGAGATCCGCAGCGCGTACCGCGTCGGCGGGCGCGAGATCGACCGCACGAGCATCGCGCTCACGTTGAGCGTGAATCAGCGGGAACGCGGCGCCACGGGTGACACGTACCTCCAGCGGCTCGGGGTCGCGCTCGAAAACGACGCGACGCTGTTCGATCAGTACAACCGCCTGTTTCCGCGCGCGCGCGACCCGAACCAGGGCGATCCCGTGCGGGACCTGTTCATCGTGTTCCCGCACCTCTCGCCCTTCGCCGACTCGAGCAGACTCTCCGCCACCGAGCGCAACGACTCGCTGTACCGGACGCCGCGCCTCTATCTCACCACGCAGGGACCGCCGTCCGTCTTCGCCCTGCGGCTGCACGCCGACGCGACCGCCTCCGCCGACCGGTCGATGCTGTCCCTGAACAGCTTCCAGATCCGCGAGGGGAGCGAGCGGATTTACGTGGGTAACCGGCTGCTCACGCGCGAGACCGACTACACGATCGACTACACGACGGGGCAGGTGCAGTTCAAAAACCCGGACGCGCTCTTCCAGGGGCTGGGAGGCACGGCCCAGGTGCGCGCGCAGTTCGAGGAGCGCGCCGCATTCTCGCTCGCGCCCACCACGACCTACGGGCTCTCGGGCCGGTACGATCTGGGCGCCGTGGGACAGGTCAACCTGCTCGGCATCTTCCAGAGCGAGCAGAGCACGTTCACGCGGCCGCCGCTCGGGTTCGAGCCGGCGTCGGGCTTCATCGGGGGGATCTCAACGCAGCTCCGGTTCCAGCCCGAGTGGATCACGCGCTTCATGAACGCGCTGCCGGGGGTGCACACGACGGTCCCGTCGGCGCTGAGCGTGAACGGCGAGCTCGCCATCTCGAAGCCGTCGCCCAACCGGTTCGGCCAGGCGTACCTCGAGGAATTCGAGGGCGGGCTCGCCCGCTCGATCAGTCTCGTCGACAACACGTGGCATTGGGGCAGCATTCCTACCTCGGTCCGCGGCGTCGAGCCGCTCGGTTTCACGACGTCGTTCGATCCCAATCAGGCGGCGTTTCTCACGTGGCAGAGCCTGCCGTACGACCTGAGCAACGGCCGGCTCGTGCCGCGGCAGTTTCTGCCGCTGCAGATCGATCCCACGCTGCGGTTCACGGGACAGGCGCAGGCCGCCGAGCCCGTGCTGTGGCTGACGCTGCAACCCGATTCCATTCTGGGTCTCGCGAACCCCGCGGGAATTCCCAACTGGACCAGACCGGCGCAGAACGCGCCGCGCTGGCGGTCGATTACGCAGACGCTCTCGGCGACGGGTGTCGATCTGTCGCGCGTGGAATTCCTGGAGTTCTGGGTCTGGGAAGACGCGCCGCGCACCGCACAAGCCAACGGGATGACGCTGCTGTTCGACTTCGGCGGGATCTTCGAAGACGCGCTCGCCTTCGTGCCCGACTCGTTCACCGTCACCACGTCGGGCGATACGACCTACAGCGGCGCGCGACGGGCGGGGGCGGGGCGCTTGGACTCCGAACGTGACCCGCGCACCCAGACCTGGAGCGCGACGCTCAACGATGAAGGCATTCTCTCCGACCGCGTGGTGGATGGCATCTTCGATGTCACGCACGGCGTTGTCGTCGACACGTTGCCGTTGTGCTCCGCGACCGCAAATGGGCAGATCATCCCCTTCACCTTCAGCGACATCCGCTCGCGTTGCGGCCGCCACAACAACGCCGTCGATACGGAAGACCAGGATGGCGACTTCGCGCTCGACTCGCTTACCGGCGTGCGGACGTCCGAGAGCTTCGTGCGCTACGTCTTTCCGATCGGCGATCCGCGGTACTTCGTGCGCGACGGCGGGATGAACGCGGGCGCCGGCTGGCGGCTGTACCGGATTCCGTTCCGGACCGACACACTGCAGGTCGGCTCGCCGAGTCTGCGACAGGTGCAGGCGCTCCGCCTCACGGTTGTGGCACCGGCTCCGGCGGGTCCGGAAGCAGTGCTGCCGTTCGCGCTCGCGCGCGTGCGACTCATCGGCAGCTCCTGGGTGAAGCGCAGCGACACGCCGATCGCCGGAATCGGCGGCGATCGCGGCACGGGCCTCGGCGAGGTCATCGCGTCGGTCGTCAGCACGGAGAATCAGGACGTCGGCTACACGTCGCCGCCCGGCGTCAGCGACCAGGCGGGGCGCCGCGACGCCGGATTTCAGATCACGGCCACGGAGATCAACGAGCGCTCGATGCGCCTGCTCGCGCGGGGGCTCGGACTGGGGCAGCGCGCCGAAGCGTACCTGCGCTTCACGACCGAGGGCGACAAGAACTTCCTCAAGTACCGCACGTTGCGCGTCTGGGCGCGCGGCCGCGGCGTCGGCTGGGAAGACGGCGATCTCGAGTTCTTCATCAAGGCCGGCAAGGACCAGGACAACTTCTACATGTATCACGCCGCCGCCCGCACCACGTCGTGGGAGCCCGAGGTTGTCGTGCAGCTCGAGCGTTGGCTCGCCTTGCGGGCGCGCGTCGAGCAGGCGTGGCTGGCGGGGGACAGCGCGCGCGTGTATCCCGGCTGTCCCGATTCGACGCTCGTGCCGAACGACGGCGCGTTCGTGATGTGCGACGGCCCGTACATCGCGCACGTGCGCGATCCGGGCACCGCGCCGCCGAACCTGGCGCGCGTGCAGGAGATCGCCGCGGGAATGTGGCGCATTCAGACCGGCGTGTTGATCGATCAGGCGGAGCTGTGGGTGGACGACATTCGCCTGGGTGACGTGGTGCGCGAGACGGGCGCGGCGGGCGCCATCGATGTGGCGGTGGCCGCGGCCGACGTCGCCGATCTCGCCCTCAGCCTGTCGCGGCGCGACGGCCAGTTCCGGCAGCTGACGGACGATCCGTCGTACGTCACCGACAACAGCGCCAATGTCAGCGGCACGGTGCGCCTGGACCGGTTTCTGCCCGAACGCTGGGGACTCTCCGTCCCAATCACGTTTCAGCGAACGCTGACGGGGAGCGAACCCTTCTACCTCAGCGGCACCGATCTGCGGGGCGACGCGCTGCAGGGACTGCGCACGCCCCGCACGAGCTCGGCGAGCTACACCTTCTCGGCCCGTCGGGTGCGCCAGGCGCGCACCGGGGGGGGCCGGGGGGGCCTGGCGCGCTGGATCCTCGATCCGCTGTCGCTGTTCGGCTCGTACACGAGCGGCGATGCGCGCACGTCGCTCTCGCGCGCGAATGGCTCCAGCTACGCCCTGAATCTCGATTACACCATGGCGCCGAACCCCACGGTGACGCGCGTGGCGGGAGTGGCGCTGCGCCTGACGCCGTCCCGCATTCACTTTCGCTCGGGGGTGGTGGGTACCGATGCCCAGCGGTTCACGTTCGTTGTGCCGGTCGCACAAGCCGGCGACACGGCGCCTCCCGCAATCTCGCAAACCAGGGCCTGGCAAAACTCCGGCGGAGTCCAGCTCACCCCCGTGACCGGCATGCAGCTGGGCGTGGACGCCGTCTCCACGCGCGATTTGCGCGACTACGGTGACTCGACGACGATGGGCCGTCTCATCCGCCAGCAACGGGCGACACTGTTCGGCGGCGACGTCGGCCTGGAGACGCAGCGCCTGCTCACGACCTCGATTGCTCTCACGCCACGGGTAGGAAACTGGATTCGGCCGCGCGCTACGCTGGGATCTTCATTCGCCTTCACGCGCGACCCCAACGCGCGCCAGCCGGCGCGGGCCCAGGGCGATACGGCGGGGGAATTCCGCGTCCCCGCCGCGTTCACGAATGCGCGCCGGCTCGAGACCGGCGCGCAATTCGATCCCCGCCGGTTGGCGCAGGCGCTGTTTGGCGACTCCGCGGGCGTCGCTGACTGGCTCGGCCACATCACCGGGCTCGACGTGACGTACAGCGCCCAGCAGGGGTCGGTGTTCAGCCGAGCGACGGACACTCCGCCGGCGGGCTACCAATTCGCGTTGGGCGGGTTCAACGGGTTCCGGGAGCTGGACGGCCTGCTCGCCACGTCCGCCACGCAGAACGCGACGTGGTCAACCGGGGGCGCCGCCGTCCTGCCGCTTGGGCTTCGGGCCAACGCGACGTACCGGCTGACGCGCGGGACGATGTGGACCTTGCGAGCCGACGAACAGGTGCCGATTCGCAGTCGGACGCGGGAGTGGCCCAATGGCTCGATCAGCTGGACGGTTTCACCGTCCCGGCGGTTCATCGGCCGGCTGCTCGCGAACATCACGGCGCGCGTGGGTTACCGCCGTGTGGAGTCCTCGAACGACCAGGCGACCTTCGCGGGAGGACCACCGGGCACCGTGGTCGTGAATCGCACCAGCGAAAAGGCGTTCACTCCATCGGCGTCCCTCACCTGGATCGCGGGGATCTTCACGAGCTTCGATCTGTCCCGGACCAGGTCGGACCGGATCAGCGCCGGAAACCTGTTTCGTAACGCGCGCGACGCGCACAACGCCACGGTCACGTTTTCGTTCCGGCCGCCGACCAAGGGCCGCTGGCGGTCCAACATCCGCACCACGGCGGGGTATTCCGTGGCCAACAACACCATCTGCTTGCGCCGGGTGGGGCAGGCGACGTGCGTACCCTTTGTGGACAGCCGGCAGACTCAAGCCCAGCTTACCATGGATACCGATCTTCCGACGAACATGAGCGCGGGACTGCAGATGGCCTACGTTCTCAACGAGGAGCGACAAACGAACCGCAAGATCTCGCAGTTTGTGCTGACCGCCTTCGTGCAGCTCTCCACGAGTGTGGGGCAGATCCGATGAGCGCGCGCGACCGCGCGGAGGCTGGTGTAGGAACCTACACCATCCTCCCGATCCTGCTTCTCGCCGCGTGCCAGGCGCGCGCCGGCGATGGGAGTCGCTCGAGCGCCGTCGAGTTCAAAGGCACTACCGCGTTTTCGTATGTCGAGAAGCAGCTGTCGTTCGGCCCGCGCATCCCGAATACCCCCGGCCACGACAAGATGGGTGACTGGCTGCTGGCCGAGCTGCGCGCCCGCGCCGACACCGTGATCGTGCAGGAGTTTCAACAGCGCACGAGCAAAGGTCAGACGCTCACGCTGCGCAACTACTTCGCGCAGTTCCGTCCGCAGGCGCCCGATCGCATTCTGTTCCTTGCGCACTGGGACACCCGCCCGCACGCGGACAAGAGCGCCAACCTCGGCGACCAGCGCCTGCCGGTTCCCGGAGCAAACGACGGAGCCTCGGGCGTCGCGGTTCTGCTGGGAGTGGCCGACGCGCTCAAGGCGAAGCCCCCGACGGTGGGAGTCGACCTGCTGTTCGTCGACGGCGAGGACTACGGCGATTTCAGCGACTCGACCGAGACGCTGCTCGGCGCGCGCTATTTCGCCAAGCATCAGCCGCCGGGCTACACGACCCTGTTTGCGGTCCTGTTCGACATGGTCGGCGACAAGGATCTCCAGTTCCAGCAGGAAGGGTATTCGATGGTCAACGCGCCCGAGGTCGTCCAGCGCGTCTGGCAGATGGCGCAGCGACTCGGCTATAGTCGCGTATTCCAGCCGCGCACCGGGCAGACCCTCATCGACGATCATGTCCCGCTGCAACAGGCGGGCATCCGGGCGATCGATGTGATCGACTTCGAGTTCCCGTACCACCACACGACGGAGGACACGCTGGACAAAGTGAGCGCGGAATCGCTGCAAATTGTCGGGAATGTCGCGGTTGCCCTGGTAAGGCAATAAGGGCGGTGCGTCTAGTAGTGCATGTCCGTGTTTTTTGGATGCTGGCTAAGCAGCAATGCTGGCTATGCTGTGCGAATGGACGACCGCAAAGCCGCTCTTGTTTTGGCTTGCTTGGCATTGGCCGGCGGTGCGGTTCGCTACTTCCTCTCTCCCTCGCCAACTGATCCGCCGGGTGATGTCCGACTCCAATCGACCAGCGTCCCTCGACCGAGCGGAGTGCAGGAAACCGCCCGCCGCGCGGCGCACCTAGCCCGTCCGCTGTTGCCGGGCGAGCGCGTGGATCTGGATCATGCGGACGTGAGCGAAATCACGCGGCTCCCTCGCATCGGTCCCGCGCTCGCGCAGCGCATCGTCGCCTGGCGGACCGAACACGGCCCATTTGGCAGTCTGGCGCGACTCGACAGCGTGCCCGGTGTCGGTGCCAAATTATTAGACGCTATCCGCCCTTTCGTCGTTCAGCCTTGACCGGCGTAACCCCGACTCCCATTTTAGTCCCTTCAAATTCAACGAGTTGCATACGGCGAGCGTTGCGATCACCCAGGACAAGCTCGGCGAGATACTTGTCCGTGAAGGCCTGATCACCCACGAACAGCTCAGAAAGGCGCTGCTGGAGCAGAAAAACTCCGGTATGCGGCTGGGCTATACCCTGGTCAAACTGGGCTTTATAGAGGAAACCGAGGTCAGCAAGATGCTGGCCCGGCAGTACCGCATGCCGGCGGTCGACCTGTCGCGGTTTGAGGTCGACCCCAAGATCCTGAAGCTCCTGCCCCCTGACATCGCCACCAAGCACACGGTCCTCCCCCTGAAACGGGAGGGGAGAACCCTCACGGTCGCCATTGCCGACCCCAACAACGTCACGGCGATCGAGGACATCAAGTTCATCACCCGCTGCGACGTCTTTCCGGTGATCGCGGGGGAGTACACCCTCCGGAACGCCATCGAGCGCTACTACCAGCAGTCGGACGCCCAGCTGCAGACCCTGCTCAAGTCGGTCGAGGCGGCTGAGGATCTCGAGGTTGTCGAGGACATGGAGGACGAGGACGTCAAGGCGCAGGACCTGGCCGACGACGCCCCGGTCGTGAAGCTGATCAACGGGCTTCTCACCGACGCGGTGAAGCGCGGGGCTTCCGATATCCACATCGAGCCGTTTGAGCACGAGATGCGCGTGCGCTACCGCGTGGACGGGTCGCTGCAGGAAGTGATGAAACCGCCCGTGAAGATGCGTGCCGCGCTGACGTCGCGCGTTAAGATCATGGCGCAGCTCAACATCGCCGAGCGCCGCGTGCCGCAGGACGGGCGGATCAAGCTGAAAATGGGGAGCAAAGTGATCGACTTCCGCGTGTCGACGCTCCCAGTGCTGTTCGGCGAGAAGATCGTGCTCCGAATTCTCGACAAGGGCAACCTGACGCTCGATCTGAAGACGTTCGGGTTCGAACCCAAGTCGGAAGAGAACCTGCTCAGGGCCATCGAGAACCCGTACGGCATGGTGCTGGTGACGGGGCCCACAGGCTCCGGCAAGACGACGACGCTATACTCGGCGCTCTCGAGGATCAATCAGATCGACGTGAACATCATGACCGCCGAGGATCCCGTCGAGTACAACCTGCTCGGCATCAACCAGGTGCTCGTGCGGAATGAGGTCGGGATGACGTTCGCGGCGGCGTTGAAAGCGTTCCTGCGGCAGGACCCGAACATCATCATGGTCGGTGAGATCCGCGACCTCGAGACCGGGTCGATCGCGATCAAGGCCGCGCTCACGGGCCACCTGGTGCTGTCGACCCTGCACACGAACGATGCGCCGTCGACGATCACGCGCATGGTGGACATGGGCATCGAGCCGTTCAACGTCGCGAGCGCCGTCAATCTGATCGTGGCGCAACGGCTGGTACGGCGTATCTGCAAGGACTGCAAGCAGCAGCACGAGTACACGCCTGAGGAGATGCACGCCTTCGCGATCGACAAGAAGGAAGGCCCCTTCTCCAAGGGCGCGGGGTGCGACACCTGCGCCGGCACCGGTTATCGCGGCCGCCAGGGACTCTATGAGGTGATGGCGCTGACGAGCCCGTTGCGCCGCGAGATCCTGAAGGGTGCCTCCACCGAAGAGCTGCGCGATCTCGCCGTGAAGGAAGGGATGCTGACGCTGCGCATGGACGGGATGCTGAAGGTGAAGAAGGGCATTACGACGCTCGAAGAAGTCGTCAAAGAAACCGCCGCCGGATAAGGAGAGGAAGCAATGCCAGTCAACCTCCGCGCGCTGCTCGAGGAGATGATCGAGAAGGACGCTTCCGACCTCCACCTCGTGGCGGGCGAGCGCCCGAAACTTCGCGTGGACGGCGACATCGTGAGCGCCTCCAGCGAAGAGGTCATGACGCCGAAAGACACGCTGTCGCTGGCGTACTCGGTGCTCACCGAGAACCAGAAGAAGCGCTTCGAGACCGAAAACGAGCTCGACTTCTCCTTCGGCATCCAGAACCTGGCGCGCTTCCGCGGCAACGTCTTCAAGCAGCGCGGCTGCGTCTCGGTCGTGATCCGCCAGATCCCGTTCAGCGTGAAAACGTTCACGGAGCTGGGCCTGCCCAACGTGGTGGCCCAGCTCGCCGACCGGCCGCGCGGCCTGGTGCTCGTCACCGGGCCCACCGGCTCGGGCAAGAGCACGACCCTCGCCGCGATGATCGACAAGATCAACAAGGAGCTGAAGGGCCACATCATCACGGTGGAAGACCCGATCGAGTTCATCCACCGCCATCAGGCCTGCATCGTCAACCAGCGCGAGGTGGGCACCGACACCAACAGCTTCCAGGCCGCGCTCAAGTACGCGCTGCGCCAGGACCCGGACGTCGTGCTGATCGGCGAAATGCGCGATCTCGAGACGATTCAGGCGGCGCTCACCATCGCGGAGACGGGGCACCTGGCGTTCGCCACGCTCCATACCAACTCGGCCGCCGAGTCGATCAACCGTATCATCGACGTCTTTCCGTCGCACCAGCAGTCCCAGGTGCGGGCGCAGCTCGCCTTCGTGCTCGAGGGCGTGCTGACGCAGACGCTGTTGCAGCGGGCCAAGGGTCGCGGCCGCGTCATGGCCGCCGAGATCATGATCTGCACGCCCGCGATTCGCGCCCTGATCCGCGACGACAAGGTCCACCAGATAGAGTCGTCGATGCAGGCCGGAAAGAAATACGGCATGCAGACCCTGAACGACGCCCTCTATCAACTCTATATGGGGCGAGAGGTCACCAAGGACGAGTGCTTGCGGGTGACGTCCAAGCCCAACGATTTCCTGCGGTCCATCGGCGAAACGCCCCCGGACGAGAAGGACGGTCCCCCGGTCACGGGCGCCACGCCGAAGGGGGCCCCACCAAAGGTCGCCGTGCGCCCCTGAGGCGCGGCGCGGAGGAATAAAGTATGCCGGTCTTCGAATACACAGCGCGGAACATGAAGGGCGATCTCGTTCGCGATAAGATCGACCTCGCGACGCGCGATGATGTCATCGCGCATCTGCGCAAGAACAAGATGATCGTCGTCCAGGTCCGCGAGTCGAAGGGGAAGGGCGGCGGGCTGGCCGCTCTGTTCAAGGCGGGCGTGAGGACGCGCGACGTCGTGATCTTCACCCGGCAGTTCGCCACCATGATCAACTCGGGCCTGCCGCTGGTGCAGGCGCTCGACATTCTCTCGCAGCAGACCGAGAACAAGGTGCTGGCGGATGTGACCCGCGCCGTCGTGTACGACGTCGAGAGCGGCCATACCCTCGCCGACGCGCTGCGCAAGCACCCCAAGGCGTTCACTGACCTGTACGTCAACATGGTGGCCGCCGGTGAAGCGGGCGGTATTCTCGACACGATTCTGCTGCGCCTTGCGGTCTTCCTCGAAAAGAACGACTCCATCGTGCGCAAGGTGAAGGGCGCGATGATCTACCCGGCCGTGATTTTCTCCGTCGCCGCCATCGCGATCGCCGTGCTGCTGATCTTCGTGATTCCGACATTCCAAAACATGTTCGCCTCGGTGAATCTCGCCCTGCCACTGCCGACCCGCATCGTGATCGGCGCGAGCAATGTCCTGAAAAACTTCTGGTGGTTGATCATCGGCGTCGCGATCTTCGGGTTCGTCTCCGTGAACCGCTACTACAAGACCACGCCCGGGAAGCTGCAGATCGACAAGCTGTTGCTGAGCCTGCCGGTGCTGGGCGACCTGCTGCGCAAGTCCGCCGTGTCGCGCTTCACGCGCACGCTCGGTACCCTGATCTCGTCGGGCGTGTCGATTCTCGACGGCCTCGAGATCACGGCCCGGACCGCAGGCAACATGGTGATCCACAACGCCGTGATGGAGTCCCGCGCGTCGATCGCGGGCGGTGAAACGATCGCCGCGCCGCTGCAGAAATCGAAGGTCTTTCCGCCCATGGTCATCTCGATGATCGCGGTGGGCGAGCAGACCGGCGGCCTGGACGAGATGCTCACCAAGATCGCCGACTTCTATGACGACGAGGTCGATGCCGCCGTCAGCGCGCTGCTGTCGCTGCTCGAGCCGATCATGATCGTCGTGCTCGGCGTGATCGTCGGCGGCATGGTCGTCGCCATGTATCTGCCGATCTTTGATATGGTGAACGCGGTGCAGTAGCTGGATGCTGCGACGCTAGGGTTAAGCGACGCTAAAGTAAGGCCACGCTAGGGTAGGGCGACTCCTAGGGAGCACGTCGCCTCGTCCTAGCGTGGCTTTTTCGTAGCGTCGCATTATCCTAGCGTCGCCGTACCGAAGATGTGACCTCCGCTATTGCATTTTGCCACACCGCCCCCAATAATGGCCCCCCATGCGTTGGCTCGGCGTCAAATCGAAGGGGTCGCCCCCGACCGCTATCCAGCTGCTCCGCCTGGTCTATCTGGGGCGGATGTGCCTGGCGATCGCCATTTATGTCACCGCCGCCCTGAAGGTCCGGGTCGCCGCCCCGCTCGACATCCTCGTCACTTCGTTCATGCTCGTCGCCGCGGCGACGGTTACACTCGCCTCCTACTGGCATACCCATTTCCGGCGGCGGCGGCCGGGGCCGACGTTCCTCTATCTCCAGGCCCTGTTCGACGTCTTCCTGATCACCGCGGCGGTGCATATGACGGGCGGCGCGGACAGCGACCTCGCCAGCCTCTACGTCATTCTGGTCGCGGTTACGGCGCTTTTGATGCCGCCGGCCAACGCCGGGCTGGTCACGCTGTTTGCGGGACTCGTGTATTTCGCCGAAGTCTTCTGGGGTCACCCGGCCGGTGTCTCCGCGGGCATCTGGATTCAGCTGGGCGTGTTCGTGCTCGTCGCGCTCGTCGTGGCGTATGTCTCGAGCCGGGTCAAGATCCTCGGGGCGGCACATGACGCGCTGGCGGCGGAGGTGCGGCAGGTGCAGCTCGAGGCCGACGACGTGCTGCGCAACATCCGGACGGGCGTGCTTACGGTCGACGCCGACGGCCGGCTGCTGTACGCAAATCCCGCTTCGGAAGAGATCCTCGGCTTCAAGGCTCGCGAATGGCTCGGGCGCTCCGTGATGCCCGAATTCGCGCGCCTGGCCCCGGAGTTCTGGGCCGCGGTGACCTCCACCGCGCGGCGTGGGGTACGGCTGATGCGGGTTGAGGCCACCGTGCATCGCCCCGACCGCACCTTCCCGATCGGCGTCACCACGACCACGCTCGACGGGCCCGTCGGCACCCGGCCCCGTGTCTCCGCGATCTTCACCGACATCTCCGATTCCAAACGCCTGGAGGAGCTGCATCTGCGCGCCGAGCGGCTCGAGGCCGTCGCGGAGCTGTCGTCGAGCCTGGCCCACGAAATCAAGAATCCGCTCGCGTCGATTCGCAGCTCTGTGGAGCAGCTGTCCCGTTCGTCGCGCTCCAACCCGGACGAAAAATTCCTTGCGGGTCTTATCGTGCGCGAAAGCGATCGGCTCTCGCGGCTGTTATCGGAGTTTCTCGACTTCTCCCGTGTCCGCGTGACCGAGTGCCAACCGATGGATCTGCACGCGGTCGCCGAAGCGGCCATCCGTTTGGTCCGCCAGCACCCCGATTGCGGGGCGGGCGTCAGGATCACGCTCGAGGGCGGCCCCACGCCGATGGAAGGCGATGACGACCTGCTGCATCGCGTCGTCTCGAACCTCGTGCTCAATGCCGTGCAGGCCGCCGGCGCGAAGGCAATGGTGAAGGTGCGCACGGGTCCCGCCGCGGCGAACGAGCTGCCCGGCGCCGCCGGCATCGAGAATCCGGTCGCATTGCGAGTGAGCGACAACGGGCCGGGCATTCCGGCCGAGCTGAAGGAACGGCTGTTTGAGCCCTTCGCCACGGGACGCGTGGGCGGCACGGGACTGGGGCTCGCCATCGTGCAGCGTGCCGTGGAAGCGCACCGCGGGCTCGTGCTCGTGGACACGCAAGC
The DNA here is from genome assembly GCA_036003865.1 of Gemmatimonadales bacterium. GTDB lineage: Bacteria > Gemmatimonadota > Gemmatimonadetes > Gemmatimonadales > GWC2-71-9 > 20CM-2-65-7. The sequence goes on from DASYRZ010000039.1 coordinate 15,883, forward strand.
CGGTGGCGGTACGACGTTTACCGTCTACTTCCCCGCTGCGCGTCGGAAGGAGGAAGCCGCATGAGGTCCCAATCACCAAGTCTCGTCCCCCCTCTCCCGAAGGGAGAGGGGGTCAGGGGGTGAGGACATGGCGACCGCACCGTCTATCCTGGTCATCGACGATGAGCAGGGCATCCTCGAAACGCTTCGCATCCTGCTGAAGAACGAGGGCTTTGACGTCACGACCGCGCAGGGTGGCAAGGCGGGACTGGAGCAGCTGAAGAACTCGGCGCCCGACATCGTGCTCACCGATCTCAAGATGCCGGGTGTTACCGGGATCGAGATCCTCTCGGCCGTGCGCGGGCAGGACCCCGAGACTCCGGTCATCCTCATGACCGCCCAGGCCTCGCTCCAGACCGCGATTCAAGCCGTGAACGAGGGTGCTTTCTACTATATACAGAAGCCCTTCTCGAACGACGACATGGTGGCGATCTGCCGCCGTGCCGCCGAGCACCGCCGGCTGCGGGCCGAGAACAAGCAGCTCAAGCAGGAGATCCGCCGCCGCGAAGTGTCCGGCCGGGTCAAACCGCTCGGCAAGTCGCGGCTTTTCAGCGACGTGCTGCGGTTGGCTGAGCAGGTCGCTCCCACGGAGAGCACTGTCCTCATCCAGGGCGAATCGGGAACCGGGAAGGAAGTGATCGCGCGTTACCTCCACGAGCTGTCCGCCCGGGCCGAGGGACAGTTCCTGTCGCTCAACTGCGGCGCGCTGCCGGAGAGCCTGCTCGAGTCGGAGCTGTTCGGCCATGTGAAGGGATCGTTCACCGGCGCCGTCCGCGACAAGCAGGGCCTGTTCGCAGCCGCGCGCGGCGGGACGTTCTTTCTCGACGAGATCGGCGAGATGTCGCCGGCAACGCAGGTGAAGCTGCTCCGGGTGCTCCAGGAGCGGGAAGCGATTCCCGTCGGCGGCACCGAAGCCATTCCGGTGGACGTGCGCGTCGTGGCGGCCACCAACCGCGATCTCGAAGACGACATCAAGCGCGGGCGGTTCCGCACCGACCTTTACTACCGGCTGAACGTCATCAACATCCATCTGCCGCCGCTGCGGGATCGGCGCGAAGACATTCCCATTTTTGTGAAGGAATTCCTCAGCCATATCGCCGGCGAGCGCGGGGAGTCGCCCAAGACGCTCGCCCCCGAAGCGGAAGAAGTCATCATGACGTACGACTGGCCAGGCAACGTGCGTGAGCTCGAAAACGCATTGGAGCGCGCCGTCACGTTGACCAAGGGGGACCTCATCCCGCGCAGCGCCATACCCGACCGCATCAGCGAGCGCAAGGCGGAGCCGCTGGTCGCCGAGCGGCTGCACAAGAATCCGTCGCTCGATGTGATCGAACAGGCCTACATCACATGGGTCCTGCAGAGCGAAGGGGGCAACAAGACCCGCGCTGCCGAGGTCCTGGGGATCGACCCGTCCACCCTGTACCGGAAGCTGAGTCGCTACGACGGTAGCGAGAAGAAATCCGATTCCGAGGCCTCTCTGCCCGCCCCCCCCCGTCCCCCTGAGTGATCCGGTCGGCGCCCAGACGCTGGAGCAGCTCTCCGGCGCCACGCGCTACAATCGCTGGATGTTCGACCGCCTGCGTCGCTGGGTGCGCGGGCGGGTGTTGGAGGTCGGCTCCGGTATCGGCAACCTCTCGGCCTTTCTGCTTGGCGCCGAACGCCTGGTGCTCACCGACACGCGGGAGGAGTACCTGAACCGGCTGCGGCAGCGCTTCGCGGCACATCCCAACGTCGCGGTGGAGCGCCTCTATTTGCCGAATGAGCACGGCGCACTCGCCGGTCAACGCTTCGACACGATCATCTGCCTCAATGTTCTCGAGCACGTCGACGACGACATCGGCTCGCTGGGCGCGATCCGCGCCATGCTGGCGCCAGGTGGCCGGCTCGTGCTGTTGGTGCCTGCGCTCCCGGCGCTCTACGGCAGCATCGACCGGGCACTGGGCCATCACCGCCGTTACAAGCGGAACAGCCTCACGGGGCTGCTCCGCGCCACCGGGTTCACCGTGTTACATGTCGAGTACTTCAATCTGGCGGGCGTGCCGGGGTGGTGGTTCGCCGGGCGCGTGCTGCACCGCCAGATGATTCCCGCCGGCTCGCTCAAGCTGTACGACGCGCTCGTGCCGCTGTTCCGCCTCGAGCGCCTGTTGCCCTGGCGCGTGGGACAATCTCTCATCGCCATCGGCCAGGCCCCCCCGGCCCCCCCCGCCCCCCCGGCCCCCCCGGCCCCCGCGGCCCCCCCCGCCGGATGATTCCCGAGCGCCGTTCCCCCAACCTGCTGCTGTCGGTGATCGTGCCGGCGTATAACGAAGCCACGACGGTTGAGGCGGCGCTGCGTCGAGTCCGTCAGGTCGCGCTGCGGCTCGAGATCATCGCCGTCAATGACGCGTCGACCGATGGCACGGGCGACATCTTCGATACGCTGGCGCAACAGGGCGTCGTGGATCGCGTGGTGCACCACGAAAAAAATCGCGGCAAGGGTGCCGCGATCCGGAGCGGCGTGGCGGTCGCCACCGGTGATGCAATCGTCGTGCAGGATGCGGACCTCGAGTATGATCCCTCTGACCTGCCCGCCCTGCTGCTCCCGATCCGGTCCAGGCAGGCTGACGCCGTGTACGGGTCGCGGTTCCAGGGGGGCCCGCATCGCGTGTTGTACTTCTGGCACTATGTCGGCAATCGGTTGCTGACGCTGCTGTCCAACATGTTCACCAACCTGAACCTCACCGATCTCGAGACCTGTTACAAGCTGGTGCGAGCGGACTTGCTCAAGCGGCTGCCGCTGTCATCCAACCGGTTCGGCTTCGAGGTGGAGATCACCGCCCGGCTGGCGCAGGCGCGCGCGCGCATCTGGGAAATCCCCATCTCGTACAGCGGCCGCACTTACGCGGAGGGAAAGAAGATCACGTGGCGTGACGGCTTCGCGGCGCTGTTTCACATACTGCGCTACAACCTGTTCGTCCCGCGCGATTCCCACACTTGGCGCTTACCCGCGAAGTAAAAGCCGGTCTCGTCACGGCGGCCGCCACGCTGGCCGTCGGCATTCTCACGCTGAATCAGGCGCTGGTCGGTGTCTTTTACGATGACGGTTTGTACGCCGGGCTGGCCACCGCGCTCGCAACGGGCCATGGCTACGTGCATCCCAATCTCCCCGGCATGCCGGGGGCCGTGCACTATCCGCCGCTCTATCCGGCGCTCCTGACGCCCTTCTTTGGGATGCTTTCGCTCAAGGCTGCGGCGATCGCTGGGAAAATCCTGAATGCGCTATTGAATGCCGGCGCGGCCGGGTTGATCACCTGGCACGTGACAAAGACTGAGCTGCTCGGCTCGGGCGTTCCACGCTGGGTTCCGGGGGCAATCGTCTTTGCCGCTGCCGTCGCGATCCCCGTCCTGGCGACGCAGGGCGTGCTCTTTGCGGAGCCACTGTTCAGCGTGCTGCTGGCGATCGCCATCATCGCAGCGGACCGCGGCGACCGGCCCTGGCACGCGGGAGCGGCCGGCGCGCTGGCGTTGTTGACCCGCTCGATCGGAATCGCGGTCATCGCCGGGATGGTCGGTTTTCTCGTGCTGCGGCGCGCGCCGCGCCGGGTGATCACAGCGGCCGTCTTGCCGGGATTGGTCGCGGCGCTCCTCTGGGGACTCTGGGTCGCCACGCACGCCCGACAAATCGATCCGGCGCTCGCGCTCGGCTACGGGACGTATTTCGCCCACGTGAGGCAGGCCGGGTTGTCGCCGGTGCTCTTCAACATTTCACACATGTCCGAGCCGTTGGAGACCCTTGCATTCGAATGGATTACGGCGCGCTGGCTGCACCTGGTACTTGCGATGGCATCCCTCGCCGGCGGGCTCTACGGCCTGTGGCTGATCTCGCGCAGGTCGGCGATTGGTTTGTCACTCCTTTTCTACCTCATCATTCTGGTGGTTTGGCCGGACTTGCAGCCTCGTTTTCTCTGGGCGGTGCTTCCCTGGCTCGTGCTGATGTGGGCGGCCGCGCTGTTCGAGCTCGGGCGGCGCTGGCCGCGCGCGCGTATCCCCGCCGCCGCGCTGGCTGCGCTGGCCGCCGGCGGTTATCTGCAGTACGAGTATCGCGGATTCACCGGTCGCTGGTGGGATGCGCAGTCGCGCGATATCTCGGCCACCTTCGCTGAGCTGCTTCCCGTCGTCCAGAATCTGCCCGACTCCGCCGTCGTCGCGACCGACGACGAGGCGCTCGTCTGGCTCTACACCCGGCGCCGCTCAGTCCCGTTGTATCTCGAGCGCTATCACGGGCGTGACTTGATCCGGCCGACCCCGGTGGAGCACCGCGCCTACCTGGAACGCATGGGCGTGACGCATGTCTTGTTGGCCAGCGCCACGTCACCCTCGGCGGTCGAACTGCGAGCGTTGATCGGCGCCTATCCGTCGTGGATCAGCGCGATCTACCGCTGGTCGGATGGCCGTTGGCTCTTTGCCGTGAATCGTGGACAGTAGCGGAAGCAGATCCTTCGCGCCTTCGGCGCTCAGGATAAACCTGGCTGTCGCCGCATGCGCGCTCGTGCCGTATCTCCCCGCGCTGTGGAACGGATTCGCGATGGACGATCTCTACATCATCGTTTGGAATCCGCTCGTGCATTCGGTGCAGGGCGCCTGGCGGGCCTTCGGCGGTCCTTACTGGCCGCCCGATCTGGGCGGTCAGATGTACAGGCCCCTCCCCATCGCGAGCTTCGCCATCGACTGGAGCCTCGGACGCGGTCACCCCGTACTGTTCCACGCGGTGAACCTGCTTTGGCACGCCGGCGCGGCAGTGATCGTTACCGCGCTCGCGCTTCGTTCCCCCTCTCCCGATAGGGGGCAGGGGGTGAGGACGGCTGCCCTGGCTGCCGGCGTTGTGTTTGCCGTCCATCCGGTTCATGTCGAGGCGGTCGCAAACGTCATCGGACTCGGCGAGCTGATGGCCGCGGTCGGCGTGTGTCTCGCCGTCTATGCGGCGGTGGTGCACCAGAACGTGCTCTGGAGTGGTGCGGCGCTTCTCCTCGGATTGCTGAGCAAGGAGAACGCCGTGGTGGCGCCGGCGTTGATCGTGTGGGCGTGGATTGTGGGTCCGCCCGTTGCGGCGCGGCCCGACCGTCGCCGCATCCTGATGTTCGTGCTGAGCTGGGTAGTGATCGCCGGAGGATATGTCGCCCTCCGAGCCGCCGTGCTGCATCCCTACGCTCGCCTGCACGCCATCGCGCCCGTCTTTCTGGGCGAGAGCGCGGTGTCGGGTCGGCTCACCGCGGTGGCCGCGCTGGGTGACGTATTGCGACTGCTGCTGCTGCCGGTCACTCTCCGTGTCGACTACTCGCCTGATGAGCGCACCGCCGTCCATTCCGTATTCGACGGCCGATTCGCGCTCGGGTTGGGGTGTGTTCTCGTGTGGGCCACGCTCCTCGTGATGGCGTGGCGCCGGCAGCGGCGTGTCGAAGCCTTCGGCCTCGGCTGGATTGCCATCGCATTTCTGCCCGTCTCCAACCTGCTGTTTTCGACGGGGGTGTTGCTCGCCGAGCGAACGTTGTATCTGCCGTCCGTCGGCCTGGCACTCGCGGCTGGGACCGCGCTCGCGCGCCTGCCGGCGCAACGCGCACGCGCCGTGATCGCGCTCCTCGCCCTGGCGGGCGGTGCTCGCACGGCGGTGCGGACACCCGTGTGGCGTGACGACTTCAGCGTGACGCAGAGCATTCTGGAGGATTCACCCGGCTCCTACCGCGGGCCGGCCCGAATGGGTGCGATCTACCAGAGTCACCGCCAGCCAGCCCAGGCGCTTGGCGCGTTGCGCGAGGCTGCGCGGATCTATGACCGCGATCCTTCGTTGTTTGTCGCCGGCGCCGACGCCGCCATCACGCTCGGGCGCCCGCGCCTTGCCGATACGCTCCTGATGCGCGTCGAGCAGCTCTGCTACCGGTGTCCGGGCTACTACCGCACGCAGGCGCTCGCCGCGCGCTCGCGCGGCGATTCCGCGGTCGCGGACTCGCTGCTCGCGCGGATACGATGAAACGCGAGCAGCTGCTCGTCTGTGTTTGTGCGGTCGCGCTGTACCTGCCCACGGTCCGGTCCGGTTTCGTGCAGGACGACCGGGCGATCATCGTGTCGAATCCCGCGGCGCATTCGGTCAGTGCGGCGCTTGCCGCCTTCGACGATCCCTACTGGCCGCACGAAACAGGTGCGGGACTCTACAGGCCGGTCACGATCCTGAGCTACGCGCTCGACTGGACGATCTCGGGCGGGCGGCCCGGTTGGCTGCACCTCATGAACGCGCTCTGGCACGGCCTGGCAACCGTGCTGCTCGTCGTCGTGCTCGCGCGGTGGTTGCCGCCGCTCGGCGCTGCCACAGCTGGTCTCGTGTTTGCCTGGCATCCGGTGCACGTCGAGGCGGTCGCGAGTCTCGTCGGTCGGGCCGAGCTGCTCGTCGCGGTGGGAATTCTGGGGGCAGTCCTCGCCGCCCGGCGTGGCTACTGGACGGTGGCCGTGGTGTGCGCGGCGCTCGCCATGCTCAGCAAGGAGCACGGTGTCATTGCCGGTGTCGTGATACTGCTCGATAGGTGGCTTCGCCCTGCGCCCCACGCGGATGACCGGCCTTATCCGACTGGCTTCTGGATCGCGCTCGGTATCGTGACCGTCGCGTTTCTTGCGGCGTGGTTTGCGTTCGGTTGGGTCGGAGAGAACGACGCGGCGGCGGTATTCTATGGAAGAGGAGCGTGGGGACGACTGGCGATTGCTCTCCCGGCCGCGCTTCGCGCCGCGTGGTTGCTGGTGTGGCCCGCATCGCTGTCCGTCGATTACAGCCCGCAGGTGATCCCCGCGCGCGCCGGATTGTCGCTCGCGGCAATTCTGGGGTTCTGCGTCCTGATCCTCGGGCCCGCGCTCGTCGTGTGGTCCCGGCGTCGCGCGCCGGCGATCTCATTCGCTGCCGCTCTCGCGGCGCTCTCCTATCTCCCGACCGCGAATCTTTTCTTTGCGTCCGGCGTCGCGCTCGCGGAGCGGAACCTCTATCTGGCGGTCGCGCTGCCGGCAGCGCTGATCGGATGCGCGGCGACATGGCTCGCCTCCCGCCAAGGTCTGCGACCGGCCGCAGTGGCTGCAGGCATTCTTGTCACCGCTGGAGGAGCGCGGTCGCTCGCGCGTTTGCCGGCGTGGGCAGACAACCGCTCGCAATTGCTCACGTTGCTGCTCGATCATCCGGAATCGTATCGGGCTCATGGGTCGGCCGCGGCCGTTCTCGCGGGACTCCACGACACGGCCGGCGCGCGCCGTGAGTACCGAATGGCGGATTCGCTTTTTTCCGACGATCCCTATCTCGAGGGCGCGCGCGCAATCTTCTTGATCGGCATCGGCGACACGGCGACAGCCGCGCCGTTGATCGAACGCTGGAAAGGCGCTCGCGTGGGCCAGCGCGTGACGTTGCGTGCGCAGTTCGTGCTCGAGTTGGCACGGCAACACCGCGCGCAGGCGCAGGCGATCGCCGATTCCGCCTCGAGGCGGTTCGCAGGCGAAGCGAGCTGGTATCGTCGCTACAATCAATGACTTACGGCATTATTGCGTCCGGCCTCGCGACTTGCAAAAAGCCCGAATTTCCAAGGGAATTTTGGCGGTCGGTAAACACTTACATGGCCTGATAAGGCATTGTGGCGTTTCGTCTTAGGCGGCATTAATCCTTTAGGGGCACGATTCGTGCCTCAAGACGTCGCGGAATATTTGTGTCGCCCATGTCTTAGAACATTACAGGGGAGGTTTTCCAGATGAACCGCAAGGGTTTCACACTGATCGAGCTTCTGATCGTGGTCGTGATCATCGGCATTCTGGCCGCGATCGCGATTCCGAAGTTCGCGAACACGAAGGAGAAGGCCTATCTGGCTTCGATGAAGTCGGATCTGCGTAACCTGATCACGGCCGAAGAGGCGTATTTCGCCGACTCGGTGAAGTACACCAGCAACCTCGGTACCGCGTACAACGTGACGAGCGGCGTGGTTGGCCCCACCATTCAGGTGACGGCTGACGGTTTCACGGCGACCGTGTCGCACACCACGACCACCAAGACGTGTGCGGTGTACGTGGGTTCGACGTCGCTGGCGCCTGCCAACAAGGAAGGCGAGCCGAAGTGCGCGTAAGGCCTCTGGCCTGACGCAGGGGGGGCGGCGGGGGAAATCCCGCCGCTCTTTTTTTGTGACCAATTGGGCGCTGGCCGGGTCTAAAACGGCGTTCTATGACCGTGTCCTCAGAGGGAGGTAGTTCAGGTGAATCGCAAGGGCTTTACACTCATCGAGCTTCTGATCGTGGTCGTGATCATCGGCATTCTGGCCGCGATCGCGATTCCGAAGTTCGCGAACACGAAGGAGAAGGCGTATCTCGCTTCGATGAAGTCGGATCTGCGCAACCTGATCACGGCCGAAGAGGCGTATTTCGCCGACTCGGTGAAGTACACGAGCAACCTCGGTACCGCGTACAACGTGACGAGCGGCGTGGTTGGCCCCACCATTCAGGTGACGGCGGACGGTTTCACGGCCACCGTTTCTCACACCACGACGACCAAGACCTGTGCGATCTATGTCGGGTCGACGTCGCTGGCGCCTGCTAACAAGGAAGGCGAGCCGAAGTGCGCGTAAGACCTCTGGCCTGACGCATCAGGGCGGCGGGGACGATCCCCGCCGCTCTTCTTTTGGGCCTTATCTTGGGGCCCATGAGTCAGGACAAACGCCTGTATCTCGTAGTGGCGGCGTGCGCGGTAGTCGTTCACGTCGGCGCCCTCTGGAATCAGTTCGCAATGGACGATGTGGCCATCATCGTCTGGAATCCGTTGGTGCAATCGGTCACGGGAGTCTGGCGGGCGTTTGGCGCCCCCTACTGGCCGGCCAATCTTGGCGGACTCGTGTACCGTCCGCTCCCGGTCGCATCGTATGCACTCGACTGGCAGCTTCACTCGCCGGCCTGGTTTCACGCCGTCAATCTGTTCTGGCATGCCGGGGCGGCGGTCGCCGTGGCAGCCCTCACTCGACGCTGGGTGAGCCCGACGGCGGCGCTCGCGGCCGGACTCATCTTCGCCGTCCACCCCGTGCACGTCGAAGCCGTCGCCAGCGTCATTGGCCGCGCCGAGCTGATGGCCGCCGTGGGAACGTGCCTCGCGGTGTACGCCGCTGTCGTACTCGATAGCATCGCATGGAGCGCGGTTTTCCTTGTCGTCGGGCTGCTCAGCAAAGAGAACGCAGCGGTGGCGCCGGCGCTGATCGCCTGGGCTTGGCTGCTCGGGCTCGCCCGGCCATCCCGCCAGCGCATGCTTCGGTACGGGGCCAGCTGGATCGCGATTGCCGTGGCGTACCTGGCAGTTCGCTGGATCGTGTTGCGTCCCTACGAGGGTTTTCAGAACCTCGCGGCGCAGTTCCTCGGTCAGGGTCCTCTTGCCGTTCGCCTCACGGCAATTGGCGCGTTGCTCGATGTCGCCCGGCTTCTCTTCGTGCCGCTTCACCTGCAGGCCGATTACTCGCCGGCCGAACGAGTCACGATCACCACGCCCCTCGAGGCACGATTTGTCGTCGGGCTGCTTTGTTTGGCGGTCTGGGGCGCGCTGCTCGCGCTCGCGTGGCGTCGCGGCCGGCGCGTGGAGGCCTATGGGCTCGGGTGGATCGCGATCGCGTATCTGCCCGTTGCGAATCTTCTCTTTCCGCACGGCGTCCTGGTGGCCGAGCGGCTACTGTATCTGCCGTCCGTGGGCCTCGCGTTGGCCGTCGGCGCGGCACTCGACCGGGTGCCGCGGCGTGCGTGGGCCATCATCGTGGCGCTGCTCGTTGGCGCGGGCGCGGTGCGCAGCGCCGTGCGCGTTCCTGTCTGGCGCAACAATGGCACCCTCGCGTTGAGCTTGATCGCGGATGCCCCTCATTCGTACCGCTCGTGGGATTATCTCGGTTGGGAGCTGTTGCGGGCCGGAAAGAACGAGCGGGCGTTCGAGTCGTTCCGCCGGGCGGGGCAGATCTATCGGGCGGACGCACGAGTGTATCTCGCCGCGGCCCACATGGCGTATGTGCTCCGACGGGTTCCGGTAGCCGATTCCTTGCTCGTGCGGGCTGATTCGGCTTGCCCCCAGTGCCCCGGCGCGTATCGGAACCAGGCGAATGCCGCACGCATGCGAGGCGATACCGCGGCCGCTGAGTTTCTGCTGCGGCACATCCAGGTTTCGCCTCGATGAACCCCTCTAAGTGTGACGTGGGGCACTGAGCGAGTGTGCCCCAGTCATGATCATTGAACAGCAGGCTATCCTGCGCCCATATTGCAGTTGCTCGCAGGAGGGAGGCTCCCCAGATGAACCGCAAGGGTTTCACACTCATCGAGCTTCTGATCGTGGTCGTGATCATCGGCATTCTGGCCGCGATCGCGATTCCGAAGTTCGCGAACACGAAGGAGAAGGCGTATCTGGCTTCGATGAAGTCGGATCTGCGCAACCTGATTACCGCCGAAGAGGCGTATTTCGCCGACTCGGTGAAGTACACCAGCAACCTCGGCACGGCCTACAACACGACGAGCGGCGTGGTTGGCCCCACCATTCAGGTGACGGCTGACGGGTTCACCGCGACGGTGTCCCACACGACAACGACGAAGACCTGTGCTATTTATGTCGGGTCGACGTCGCTGGCGCCTGCTAACAAGGAAGGCGAGCCGAAGTGCGCGTGAGGGCTGTGGCGGGATGCATCAGGGCGGCGGGGCACTCGCTCCGCCGCTTTTTTTTATCTTAGCAACAATGGATTTCCGCCAGCTGCGCTATTTCGTGGCCGTCGCCGAAGAGCTCAATTTCACGCGCGCTGCCCGCCGCGTGCGCGTCGCCCAGCCGACCTTGAGTCAACAAATACGAATGCTCGAGAAGGAACTGCGCGTGACCTTGTTCACCCGCAGCAAGCGGCGCGTGGAGCTGACACATGCCGGCGCGATTTTCCTGACCGAAGCGAATCGTCTGCTCGCCGCGGAGCGCGACGCGATCAATTCGGTCCAGTCTGCCGCGGCAGGAAAGCTGGGTCGCCTGGTGGTGGTATGCGGTCCCACTGCTGCGTACGCCGGGCTGCTCGGCACCCTGGAACCCTATCGCCGTGCGGCGCCCATGGTGGACGTTCACCTCCTCGAGTCACCGGTCCCCGACGCGGTCGTCGCGGTCGAGGAGGGCAAGGCAGATGTCGGACTGGTCGTGCCCTATTTCCAATCGGCTCTGCTCAACCGCGAAATCGTGCTCGCGCTGCCGTTGCTCGCCGCTCTGCCGCCAGGGCACGCGTACGCGAGCGCTCCGCGCGTGTCGCTCGCGCAACTCGCGAGGGACCCGTTCGTGCTCTTCGGCCAGCGCCAAGGATCGGGCTTCTATCAACGCGTGTTGGGGATCTGCCAGAGCTGTGGTTTCACCCCGCAGATCCTCGAAGAGCTGGAGCACATTCACACGCTCTTGTATCTCGTCGGAGCCGGATACGGCGTTTCTCTCGTACCGGCGACGCTCGCTGCGGGAGGACACCCTGAAGTCGCGCTCGTGCCCCTTGAGGACGCCGCGACGGTCGAGTTCGGCATGATCTGGCGCGCCAATGAGAATTCTCCCGCGGTGTATGAGTTCCTCGATACGGTTCGGACGTGGTGCCGCAGTCGGCGTCCGCACAGCGATCAACCCTAGACGTGCGGAACACTGGCGCCATTTGCAGAATGCCATGGCACGATAGGGATCCAAGCGTCGTCCCGCAATCCTGATGTATGGCTAACTCCTTCTAGTACAATGAAATCCGAGATATCCCCCATCTTTGGTATGCTTAGTGCTCTTAATACTGGCAGATTAATAGCAATTTTGTATCACTAAAACCCGTCCAACGTTCGGTACATATACCTGGGGGAATGGCAATGAACCGCAAGGGCTTCACACTGATCGAGCTTCTGATCGTGGTCGTGATCATCGGCATCTTGGCCGCGATCGCGATTCCGAAGTTCGCGAACACGAAGGAAAAGGCCTATCTGGCTTCGATGAAGTCGGATCTGCGCAACCTGATCACGGCCGAAGAGGCGTATTTCGCCGACTCGGTGAAGTACACGAGCAACCTCGGTACCGCGTACAACGTGACGAGCGGCGTGGTTGGCCCCACCATTCAGGTGACGGCTGACGGGTTCACCGCGCGCGTGTCCCACACCACGACCACCAAGACGTGCGCTGTGTACGTGGGTTCGACGTCGCTTGCCCCGGCCAACAAAGAGGGCGAGCCGAAGTGTCAGTAAGACCGTAGCCGAGTACCTCTCCTGTACGGCGGCGGGGACAGTCTCCCCGCCGCTCGTTTTTTTGGCCTTATCTTGGGGTCCCATGAATCGCCCCAAGCCGGCGCTCCGCGTCGAGCTGCTGTTCTACCTCACCTTCCTCGCCGCCTTCGCAATCCTCGTGGGCGTCGCGACATCGCAGCTGGCGCTCGCGATCGCCCCCGAACGTGGCGTGGTTCTCGTCATCGTCTTCGTCGCGATCGAAGTGCTGATCTTCGTGCTGTACGGCCGCTCGCTCGTCAGGCGGCTGGTGCTCCGTCCCCTGGGTCGCGTCATGGATGCCGCCGACGCCGTCGCCGATGGCGACCTGGCCGCGCGGGCGCCGGACGCCGACACCCGCGACTTCGCCGCGCTCGCCGAGCGGCTCAACCGCATGACTGACCGGCTCCTCGACGCGCAGAGCCAGCTCGTGCGATCGGAGAAACTGGCGAGCATCGGCCGTCTCGCGGCCGGTGTGGCGCACGAAGTCGGCAACCCGCTCGGGGCCGTGGGCACGTACCTCGAGGTGCTGCGGCGCCGCGGAACGGAGCAGGAAGTCGTCGAGGGCATGACCCGCGAGCTCGAGCGGATGGACCGGATCGTCCGCAGCCTGCTCGACTACGCCCGGCCGCAAGAGGATCCGCTGGTCCCGGTGGATCCGGACCGTATCGTGCGCGGGGCGTTCGAGTTGCTGCGGGCCCAAGGCGCGTTCCGGAATCTCCGCGCCGAGACCGACATCGGCCTCCACGTGCCTGAGATCATGGGTCGGGCGCATGTGCTCGAGCAGACGCTGGTGAACCTCCTGCTGAACGCGGTGGATGCCACACCGCCCGGCGGATCGATCATCATCGGCGCGCGCCGTTGGGCGTACGAACCGAGCGAGGCCCCACCCAGGCGCGAGAGCGACCCGCGCCACTCGATGTTTCCGCGCGCGGCCGAGCGGCGCCCTTCCCGGATCGAGTTCGCGGCCGGTCAGCCGGGCTCGCTGCTGTTCGTGGCGGACTCGGGGCCGGGCGTGGCGCAAGAAGACCGCGAGAAGATCTTCGAGCCGTTTTACACGACGAAAGAGCCCGGCCGGGGAACCGGTCTTGGGCTCGCCATCGTGGCTCGATCGGTCCACGAAATGGGCGGTGTGGTCTGGGTCGATGTCGCCCGAGAGGGCGGTGCGGCGTTCAAGCTGTTCTTCCCGATCGCGCTGCCATCGTCCCCCCTCTCCCAACGGGAGAGGGGGTCAGGGGGTGAGGCCTGAAACGCGTCCTCGTCGTCGACGATGAACCGGGCCTGCGCCAGAGCCTCGGCCTGCTCCTGACCGACGCGGGCTATGCGGTGATCGCGGAGCAGGATGGCCGCCGCGCCTTGGAGCGGGCGACGGCCGAGTCGTTCGATCTGATCCTGTGTGACGTGCGCATGCCTGAGATGGACGGCCTCACGTTCCTGCGCAGCTACCGCCAGCGGGGTGGCGGCGCCCTCGTCATCGTGATGAGCGCCTACGGCGGCGAGGACGCGGCGATCGCCGCGATGAAAGACGGGGCGTACGACTATCTCCCCAAGCCATTTCGCCCCGACGAGGTCGTGCTCACACTCCGCAAGGCGGAGGAACGTGAGCGCCTGCGTGAAGAAGTCGCCGGGCTGAGGGCGCAGCTCGCGTCGGGGCCAGCCGAGCGGGGTCTGATCGCCGTGAGCGCCGCGATGCGCCAGGCGTTGGCGCTCGTCGTCCGCGTCGCCGAGCACAACACGACCGTGCTGATCACCGGTGAAAGCGGCACGGGGAAGGAAGTGATCGCCCGGGCGATCCACCGCGCGAGCCCGCGTTCGAACAAGGCCTTCGTCGGCATCAACTGCGCGGCGATTCCCGAAACACTGCTGGAGTCCGAGCTGTTCGGGCACGTCCGCGGCGCGTTTACCGGCGCGACCGCCGACAAGGCCGGCCTGTTCGAGCAGGCGAGCGGCGGCACGCTGTTGCTGGACGAGATCGGCGAGCTGCCGGTTGGTCTCCAGGCCAAGCTGCTGCGCGTGCTGCAGGAAGGAGAGATTCGCCGCGTGGGCGATCAGAAGACGCGGCGCGTGGACGCCCGCGTGCTCGTCGCCACCGCGCGCGATCTCCAGGCCGAGGTCCGCGCCGGTCGGTTTCGTGAAGACCTGTTCTACCGCGTCAACGTTGTAGCGATAACGCTGCCGCCGCTGCGCGAGCGGGAGGACGACATCGCGCCCCTCGCGCGACACTTCACCGCGCGGCTGGCGCAGCGCTTTGGGCGGCCGCTATCGCTCAGCGCGGACGCGGTCGCCTGGCTCGAACAGCAGGAGTGGCCCGGCAACGTGCGCGAGCTGGAGAACGCGATCGAGCGCGCGGCGGTGCTGACCAACCACGAGATCCTGAGCTCGGCCGATCTGCGGAACGAACCTCTCCCTGCTCCCCTCTCCCAGGACCCTGAGGAGCAGGGAGAGGGGAGAGGTACACTGCGTGAGGTTGCCGAAGCGGCAGAGCGCCAAGCAATCGTTGATGCCCTCCGCGCGACCAGCGGCAACCGCCGCGAGGCGGCAAAGCGGCTTGGCGTGAGTCTCAGAACCCTGTTTTACAAGATTGACCGGTACGGATTGCAGTAATGCAAGATTCTGCACTAGTGCAGTGTTTTGCGGTGTCGTTCAACGCTGTTGCTCGACGTATCTGCTTGACGCAGTTGTAGTTACGGATAGGCACGGATCGTGTAAGAGGGAGCCCCGAACGGAGGTCCCATGGGCCGCAAAGGTTTCAGTCTCATCGAGATGATGTTCGTGTTCGTGCTGGCGGGGGTGATCATGGCCATCGGTTTCCCGCGGCTGCGGAACAGTCTCGAAAAACAAAACATTCGCAGCGCCAAGGGGCTGTTGTCGACGCTGGCGGCAACGGCGCGCGGCACCGCGGTCCAGCGGGGCTGCAACGCGACGCTGAACATGACGGTGGACAGTGTGTGGGTGACTGCCTGCACCCTGACGCCGCCGTTCACGACGGCCCAGGTCGGCACGAAAAAGCTGGTTGGCGAGGAGTTTGGCGTCACGCTGGCGCCCAGCGCGGCATCGATCGTCTACGACCCGCGTGGCATCGCGACGGTGTTCCAGCAGACCTCGGTGCGGGTTCAGGGGGCGCACTATCAGGACTCGGTGATCATCAACGCAGTAGGGAAGGTGACACGGCAATGAAAACTCCAACGAACCAGAAGGGTTTCACGATCATCGAAATCATCATCGCGATCATCGTGCTCACGGTCGGGGTGCTCGGCCTGGTCACGACGGGCGCGCTGGTGACGCGGATGATCGCCCGCGGGCAGCGCTCCGCCGTCGCGGCGGCGTTCGGCTCGCGCCGTCTGGAGCGGATGCGTGTCGGGGCCTGCATCGTGGCCCAGCGCGTCAATGGGCAGGATACGCTGTATCGCGGCTCGCAGTGGGTGGCGATCAACACGTGGACCTTCACCGACGCCGGCAACCAGAACTATCGGTTGAAGGTCGTCACGAGATACCGGACTGTTAAGAATCGCGTGCGCAGCGATTCAACGGAGACCACGATCCCATGCAACGTATTCGGATGAGCTCCGCGCGCGCCGCGCGCCGCGGTTTCACGATGGTCGAGCTGCTCGTCGCCCTGGTGCTGCTGGGGCTCGTGAGCGCCGCCTTGTATCGCGTCCTGGTGAACAACCAGCGGCTGTACATGGCGCAGACGCAGCGCATCGATCTGTCGCAGAACATCCGCGCGGCGTCCAACATTCTGCCCGCCGAGCTGCGCGAGATCGACGCGGCCGACGGTGATATCATCTCCATGTCGCCCACGCGCCTGGAGTTCCGCGCGATGCGGTGGCTCGGGTTCGCGTGCCAGGCACCGGTCCTGGGGGGTGCGTCGACCCAGAATCTGACCATGATCATCCGCGGGGGAACGCCCGGGGCGCCGCTGTTCTTTGGGGCCCGCGGGATGAACATCGTGAGCGACACGATGCTCATCTATTACGATGGCGACCAGACGACGCGGAACGACGATTACTGGGCGCGGGGCACGTTCCGAGGAACCAATCCGACCGCGGCAAACTGTCCCGATCCGACCGTTCCGCCGCAGCCGGGCCAGTTGGTCACGTTCGACCTGAACCTGCTCGGTCTCGGCGCGAACGCTGCTGGCGCCATTCCGGCCGGCGCCCCGGTGCGCGGCTACGAGCACGTGCTCTACCAGCTCTACCAGGCGGCGGGGGATACGCTGTGGTACGTCGGCTTTCAGCCAGGCGGGCAGTCAGCGCCCCAGCCCCTGTTCGGGCCGGTGCTCGCCGGCAACGGCCTGACGTTCCAGTACTTCGACGTGAACGGCAACGTGACCGCGGTCAGAACGGCCGTCGCCCGCGTCGACATCACGGTGCGCGCTCGGACCGTCGGGCAAGTGCGGAAAGGTGGTCAGGCAGCGGCAGCGACCATCATCGACAGCCTGTCGACCAGTGTGGCGTTGCGGAACAACCGCCGCTTTTAGCGGCGGAGGGCGGTGGAGGCTCGGGAGAATCGAGCCTCCAGAACACTCAAAGAGGAGCACGTATGCGTCGGGTCTTGCATGACGAGCGCGGCATGGCGCTCGCAGTTGCGATCTTCGCCCTCGTCGTCGTTGGGGCGCTGGTCGCCGGAGCGTTCTTCGCCGGCACCCAGGAGCAGCGGGTCGGCGAGAACCAGCGCCGCGTGACGACGTCGTTCGGCGTCGCCGAGGCGGGGGCACAGGAGCGGGTCATGAGCTGGATCCCCGACTCGATGAACAAGCGGAATACGTATCCGCGCGACTCGGTCGCCATTACGACCAGGCCTTCCCCGAACGGGACGGGCAGCTATTTCGGGTACAGCTATAAGCTCGGCTCGAACCTGTTCCTCATCGACGTCACGGGCCGCGACCAGCGCACGGCGTCCGGCTCGATCGCCGGCGGCGGCGGCGCGCGGCAGCGCGTCGGCCTGATTACGCGCATCGCGCCGATCGACTTCGGCATCCATGCGTCCCTGACGACGCAGGGGGCCACGAACTTGGGCGGTAACGCGACCGTCAGCGGCACGGACCAGAACCCGACGGGGTGGACGGACTGTGATACTCCGGGCCCCGCGCAGCCTGGTATCCGCGACCAGGGCGGCCAGGTCAGCACGAATGGTAACGGGACCGTGTCGGGGAATCCGCCGGTCGTGAATGACCCGACCATCAACAACAACACTTTTACGCAGTTCGGCGGGGTGACGTACGCCCAGCTTGCGGCGCGCGCGAACATCGTCCTCGGGCCTGGTACCTACAAGACAAATCCGGCCTTCAACGGAGCGCTGTGCGACAAGACGAACCTGCTCAACTGGGGGGATGGGTTAAACCCGCTCTCGGCATGCGGGAGCTATTTCCCCATTATTCACATCACCGGTGACGCGACGCTGAACGGTGACCAGGGCCAAGGTATCCTATTGGTGGACGGGACTTTAAGCGTCGAAGGGTCGTATCAGTTCTTTGGCATCACGATCATCCAGGGCGACCTGAAAACGGCGGGTGGTGGTAACACCGACGCCCACTTCTGGGGTGGCGTCATGGCCAAAAACGCCGACCTGTCGATTCAGAGCTTGAGCGGTAACGCGACCCTGAACTACTCTAGCTGCAGCATCTTAGCGGCTTTACAGGCCACGAGTCCGATCTCGATGATGCGATCCAGGGGCTGGGTCCAGCTCTACTAAAAGTGACCTAAGTAGCGGCAGGCAAACCAGTTGTTGCTTCGGCCTCAAGTAGGTTCGAGGCTTGACAGGATAAGGGGCGGGGCCTATTGTAGTTTGCCCTCGCCCCTTCTTGTCTCTAGGCCAAAAGGTGAACATGGCCCTTTTTGGGTTATTCGGCGGCAAAAAAACCTCGGTCGGCCTGGATATCGGCTCCGGCATCATCAAGCTCGTGGTTATCGACCACGCGGGCAGCGAGGCCGAACTGACTAAAGTCGCGACAACCGAAGTCGCCGCCGACGCGATCGTCGAGGGCGAAGTCATGGATCCCGGCCTGGTTTCGGAGGCTATTCGGGGTCTGTTCGAGGCGGCCGGTGTCAAGCGCAAATCGGTCGTGACCGCCGTCGGCGGCCGCGACGTGATCGTCAAGAAAATCCAGATGGACCGGATGAAAGAAGGGGACGCCCGCGAAGTCATCCGCTGGGAAGCCGAGCAACACGTGCCGTTCGACATGGCCAACGTGGAGCTCGATTTCCAGATCCTCGATCCGGAGGCCGAAGGCCTCCAGATGAACGTCCTGCTCGTCGCGGCCAAGCGGGAATTGGTGGAGAGCAGAGTTGGATTATTGAGTGAGGCCGGACTCGAGCCGTCCGTCATCGACGTCGACGCATTCGCCATCCACAACGCCTTCGAGCTGAATCATCCCGACGCGATGCAGGGCGTCGTCGGTCTCGTCAACATCGGTCACGAAGTGACCAATGTGAACATCCTCGAGGACGGCATCCCGGTTCTCACCCGCGATCTCTCGGTGGGCACGCGGCGCTTCCGCGAAGATCTGCAGCGCGAAAAGGGGCTCGCGAGCGAGGAAGCCGAGCGCGTCATTCAAGGCGCGTCGCAACACGGCGACCTCGCCGGCTATGTCAGTGCGCGCGGCGAGGAAATCGCGGTCGGTGTGGAGCGGGCCGCGGCGTTCCTCGCGACGGCATCGCGCTCGGCCGGCGGCCTGTCGCGCGTCTACACGACCGGCGGTGGTGCGCGCATTCCGGGTCTGAACGAGGTGCTCGGCGCGCGGCTCAGGGTTCCCATCGAGCTGGCGAACCCCGTGCAGCGGCTGCGCGTGAAGGATGACGTGTTCGAGACGGTGCCCGTTGATGAAGTCGCGCCGCTGCTGATGCTGGCGGTCGGGTTGGCGCTGAGGCGCGCCGCATGATTGAGATAAACCTACTTCCCGGAAAGAAGAAGGCGCCCAAAGGCGCCGGCATGAAGTTGTCGTTGCCGGACTTCAGGGGTCTCCTCGCGCAGGTCAAGGATCCGTTTCTCATCGGTGCGGTCGCCGCGTGGGTGATCGTGGGCGGCGGCGGGGCGCTGCTGTTCATCACCGATCGTGCGCGGATGGCGTCGGCGGAAAACCGGCTCGAGACGATGCGGACCGAAGAGCGGAAGTGGAACATCGTGATCGCGCAGAAACGGCTGGCCGAAAAGGTGCGCGACTCGCTGCTCCACGAGATCAACGTGATCCACGGCATCGACGCCGACCGCTACATCTGGCCGCATGTCCTCGATCAAGCGACGAAGGCGCTGCCGCCCTACACCTGGATTACGAACGTCCAGAGCGTGTCGGCGATCGTCGCGCCCGCCGCGGGGCAGCCGAACGGGCCCGTGACCGTCCAGCGCGACTCGTCGGGCGCTCCCGCGGTGCGCGTCTCGATCAGAGGGCGCACGGTCGATATCCAGGCCTACACGACGTTCCTGCGGCAGCTCGCGGCGTCGCCGTGGTTCACCGACGTCACGCCCGCCGCCTCACAGACGGTGATCGAAGCGGACCGTCCGGTCACGGAGTTCACCGTGACGGTGAGCTATCGCATCGCGGATTCGGTCTACATCCGCACCGTTCCGCTCGTGCAGTCGGTGAGGTAAGGGAGCGTCCATGGCGATTCTACCGACCGACCAACGCAGCCAGATCATGCTCCTGCTCATCCTCATGGCGGGCGCGGGCGGCTACTTCTTCTGGACCAAGAAACACACACCCGATGTCGAGCACATCAACGCGTCGAACCAGGAGTCCGACAGCCTCGAGCGGATCATCCAGCGCGCCCAAGCCGACATGAAACGAGGGACCCTCGAGGATCTCCGCCGCCGCGTCGAAGAATACCAGGGCTCGCTCGAGCTGATGCGGCGGCTGGTGCCCGAGCGCAACGAGGTCCCGACGCTGATCGACGATATCTCGACCAAGGCCAAGGTCCGCGGCATCACCCTCGGCAAGATTCAGCCGCTGACTCCCGAACCGGGGTCGCCGTTCGATACCTACCGCTACCGGCTCGAGGTGTATGGCCATTACGACCAGATCGGCGAGTATCTCGCCGACGTCGCGTCGCTGCCGCGCATCGTCGTGCCGCAGGATGTCATCCTGACCTCGGCGACGCCGGCCGTGCAGAAGCTGCTCGGCGATACGGCGGGCGCGCTGCTCCTGGCCGAATTCTCGATTCGCACCTTTGTGAAGTCGGCGGCTCCGCCGCCGCCACCGCGGCCTGCCGCCGCCGGAGCACCGCGTGCGCGTAGCTAGTCTCGCGCTCGCGCTCGTCGCGTGCGCGGCTCCGGCCGGGGCGCAGCAGCCGGAACGGGATACCACGGTCGCGCAGCCCACGAGGCTGCTGCGCGAAGTGTTCGCCTACGAAGGGGGCGGGCGCGATCCGTTCATGTCGCTGCTCAGATCGGGCGACGTGCGGCCGCTGATCTCCGACTTGAAGCTGACGACCGTCGTGTACGACGGCCGCTTTGCCTCGCGCAGCGTCGCCATACTGCGCGACATCACCAACCGCCGCATCTATCGGGTGAAAACGGGCGACATCATCGGGCGCTTGAAGGTGACGCAGATCCGGCCCCGGGAGGTCGTGTTCACCGTGCAGGAATTCGGGTTCGAGCGGCAGGAAACGTTGTCGCTCGCCAAGCAGGAGGAGACGCCATGAAGGCTATTCTTGCCCTTGCGGCCCTGCTCGCGGCCCCTCCCCTCGCTCCCAGGGCCCTTGCTGGGACGATGGGGGGGGTCCGCGACGGGGAAGTGCGCGGGGTCAGCGTGCTGCCGGCGGCCGGCAGGGTCGAGATCGTGATCGACCTGCAGGGAACCGCGGTGGTCCAGGACTTCACGCTCGCCAATCCCGCGCGGCTCGTCATCGATCTGCAGGGCATGCGCCTCACGGCGCCGGTGACACTGTACGACGGGCAGAACCGCGGTGGCGTGCGCAACGTGCGCTACGCGCAGTTCAAGCCCGACGTCGTGCGCGTCGTGATCGATCTCGACGCGCTCAAGGACTATCAGGTCGAGCGCGCGGCCGGCCAGGTGCGCGTGCGCATCGGCACGGAACGGACGGCGTTCGCGGCGTGGTCGAGCAACACCGTGGCACCCGCCGCGGTGGCGAGCCGCGCCCCCGCGCCGGCGGTGACCGGCGGGACGGGTGGCGGACCGGACCAGGCGGCGCGCGTGACGGTGCCGACGCCCAGCCGGCCGATGTCGATCGAGGAATACCTCGCGACGCATCGCTCGGAAGCGCAGCAATCGCAGGCGGCGCGCATCACGGTGCAGTGGGACAACGCCAGCATCGAGGACGTGGTCGCCGGTTTCGCGGCGTTCAGCGGCCGCACCATCATCCTCGGCAAAGACATCAAAGGCAATGTCACCGCCGAGGTCAAGAACCAGCCGTGGGACCTGGCGATGTACGCCGTGCTGCAATCCCAGGGGCTCGCGGTGAAGACGCAGCCCGGCGGCATCCTCACGGTCGTGAGCCAGATCGAGCTGGCGCGCGCAGATTCGACGGTGCCGATCGAGACGCGGCTGGTCCGCATCAACTACGCAAAGGCTACGTCGCTCGTACCGTCGATCGCCTCGATTCTGACGAAGCGCGGAGCCGTGGTCGCGGATTCCACGAGCAACTCGCTCGTGATTACCGAGGTCACCTCGCGCATCGACGGCGTCGTGGAATTCGTCAGGGGTCTCGACCAGCGCACGCCGCAGGTCTCGATCCAGGCGAAGATCATCTTCGTCGATCGCCAGGACGTCGAAGAGCTGGGCGTCAAATACGACCTCGGCTCGACGACGCAATTCTTCAACAAGCTCGTCCAACGGCCCGATCCGCGCACAGCGGAGCCCGTGGATACCGACCTGGATGGCGTCCCCGATGCGCTCGTGCCGAAGGAGAACTTCCCCTCCAACGAGAACATCGTGTCGTTGGGCGGCAACTCACTCTCCGCCCTCGGCAACGCCAGCCAGCAAGTGATCAACCCGGCGCTCGATCTGATCTTCTCGACCGCGATCGGCAACTTCGATCTGACGGCGTTCGTGCAGGCGCTGCAGCGCGTCGACCTCGCCGACATTCAGGCCGAGCCGACGATCACGACGCTCGACAACCGGCAGGCGGAAATCTTGGTCGGCGACCGCGTCCCGATCCGGGTCATCGACGTAAGCGCGGTGCAAACCGGTGGCACGGGCAGCAACGTGCCCCGCGCGACCGTGTCGTTCCAGCAGACCGGTATCAACCTGCGCGTCACGCCGCACGTGACCGGCACGCGTCAGATCCTGATGGAAGTGCACGCCGAGCGCTCCAACGTTCGCCCGGCGGCGGTGGACATCGGCTTCACGTTCCAGACCCAACAGGCCGATAACCAGATCCTCGTCAACGACGGCGAAACGGCCGTAATTGGCGGACTTACGGTGACTGAGGTCACGGTAACAAAGTCCGGAATTCCTTTCCTTGTAGATCTGCCGATCCTGGGCAAGCTGTTCGGCTTTACGTCCCAGACGGAGAGTCGGCGTGATCTGCTCATTCTGATTACGCCACACATCATCGACGATCTCGTCTCTCCCACCGGGCAATAAGCCGGACGGGCGGGATGGCGGAGAGGGTAGATATGCGGCTGGTCAGGGGGAGTACTGCGGTTTTGAGCATCGCCTCGCTCGCGCTTGCGGTGTACGCGTGCGAGACGTCGCGACGTATTGGAGGCATCGAGCCCGATACGCAGTCACCCACCATTACCCTCACCTCCACCGCGGGCGACACGCAGGACATCGCGGGTGGGCTGCGCTTCAACGTCCAGGCGGCGGATAACCTGGGGTTGGCGAGCATCGACCTGACGTTCAGCGGCGGCCTCATCAGCCAGCTCGACACGACGTTTCATACGACGGTCAAGACCTACAGCGTCGGCCACACGCTCACCTTTGCGTCGAACTCCGGTGCCGGCGGCATGATCCAGATCGTCGGCCGTGCCGCCGACGGACGGGGCAATTTCGCCGCAGACACCCTCTTCATTTTCCTGTCGAACGTGCAGGCGCTGCGCGTGCGGCTGGTGCTGCCGTCGGCCGGCGCGCTGGCCTCCACGGGCAAAGGCATTCCGGTCGACGTCATCGCCGTGCAGACAGGCGGCATCGCCAAGATCGGCTACTTGGTCTCGCCGGCGGGGAGCGTCACCAACCCGACGACGCCGCCCACCGACTCGATCGTGTATAGCGCGCCGTACGCGGACTCGTTGGAGTACGTGGACACGCTCGTCGTCGTCCCGTCGAGCGGCACGTTCAACGTGGTCGGATTCGCCGAGGATTCGGCGGGCCGGCGCGGCTTCAGCAGCGTCGTCACCGTCCAGATTCAATCGGTCGCCACGGACAACACGCCGCCGGTCGTCGCGCATCGCGTCGCGTCGCGCGTCGAAGTCGACGACACGATTCACGTCCGCGCGCAGGATCCAAGCGCCATCTCGTGGATCGGCTTCAAGGTGGACACGAACGGTATCCGCATGAAGTTCGACACCGTGAACGTGGCCGCCGGCAACCTGAGCGATGTGACGCGCCACTTCTCGCTGGGACTGCAGGGGCTGCAGCCGCTGCCCCGTTACATCTCGGTCACGGGCTACGCCTGCGACGGCGCGGTGGCGCGGAACTGCTCCTTCACCAACAACACGATACTGGTGCCGAGCGCACCGCTGCGCGCCAGCAAGGGCACCAGGACCTCGTATCAGCCGGCGATGGCGCCACAGGGGCTGATCGACACGATCGTCGTGGTCGCCGGCATCACCCGCCCGCTGCCGTTCGGCGGCCGGGTCGCCGACGCGATCTTCAACGGCAACGACTCGAGCCTGTATCTCACGAACCCCTCGCTCAGCCGCGTCGAGATCTTCCAGGTAGCGAACACCTCGTTCGTCGCCGCCGGCATTCCGACGGGCGGCCCGGTGCCGTGGGGCATCGCGCTGTGGCCGCGCGACACGCTCGGCAACTACGGCGACACGATCGTCGTCGCGAACTCGGGCGGCGTGGAGCTGTCGATCATCGACGTGCGCGCCGGCGTGCGCCGGCTCGTGTGGCGGCAGGACCTGCCGGACTATCTGGTCGAGACCTATCGAGTGCTGGTCTCACCGCTGCGTGAGCAGATCATCCTCTTCGACCTGTCCGACCGCCCGCAGTACCTCGGAACGGTGTGCCGCGTGATCTCGGGAACGCCCAACTGCAGCGCGGACTCGATCTACGCGATCTACTCGACGGTGCCCACGATCAGCCAGCCGTCGCCGTTCGCCGGCAAGGCCACCGTTCGCATGGAGAAGCTCGTCAACACGACCGATACGTCGCAGCTGTTCGGTCACCTGTTCTGGGAGCTGGCGGGCGACAGCACGCTGGTGGACGACGGCCGCGACACGCTACGCATCGCCATCCGGCGGGGACGCCCGTACAACCAGCAGAAGGTCATCCTCACCGCGTGCGCCGGCGTGACCGTCGATCTCGCCTCGTTCGGCCTCGGCGATACGACCTACGTGCGCAATTCCGGCAACTTCACGCACGCCATCGTCGGGGAAGGCGGCAACGTCGGCAGCAAATTCGCGCGCGTGATCGGGTATACCACAAAGGATTCGCTGATTTTCAACAATCCGATGCCGGCCCAATGCATCACCGGCGGTTCCCTTTCCAGTGGTGTCTTCACGGCCGATTCCGGCGAGAACCACCTCGACCAGGGCATGACGCCCGCCGTCGATGTCTCGGACTTCATCAGCAACACCGGCGTCAGCCTTCACTCGATCGCCACGAACTTCAACGGCGGCACGAACCTGGTCCGCGCCGACTCGATCTACTTCCTCGACGAGGGGATGAAGCTCAAGGGCACCGCGCCGGCGCCGCTCGGGGCGTTCGGCATGGACATGAACTACAACCACAACTTCCTGGCCGGCCAGCCCGGCACGCCGACCTTCGGCGGCACGGGCAACCCCAACGACCGCATCGCGTTCTCGGCCCGCGCCGACGGCAACATTGACGTGTGGGATACCTTCTTCTTCGGCCAGATCGGCACGATCGTGGTGCGCGACCCGATCATCGGACCGCTGCGCGTCGCGCGCAACCGGGCCAACACCAGGCAGTGGCTGTTCGGCGTGACCACCGCCGGCGTCGTCATGATCGAGCTCCCGGTCGTGACGAACCCGTTCCCCTCGAAGCCGATCTGGGGGCCGCCGCTGCCGATCAAGTAGGGGCACGCCGGTGGGGTGCCCCGACTTGGGGCGCGGTGCTGTACGCGCGAGCCCGACGTCCGTCGGGCTCGGCTGTTTAGGAGGCTCAAGACAAGCCGATGACATTCAGGTTCACGACGGCGGGCGAATCGCATGGCCGCGGCCTGGTGGGGATCCTCGAAGGCATCCCCGCCGGCCTGCCCATCTCCGCCGCCGACGTGGACGTCGAGCTGAAGCGGCGCCAGGGCGGCTACGGCCGCGGCGCCCGCATGAAGATCGAATCAGACCGCATCGAGTGGCTGGCGGGCGTGCGGGCCGGCGAAACGCTCGGCTCACCGATCGCCATGCTGATCTGGAACCGCGACTGGGAGCACTGGCAGGACGTCATGGCCCCCGAAGCGGACACGGCACCCGATCCGCAGGGACGGCGCCGCCAGGTCACCCGGCCCCGCCCGGGCCATGCCGACCTCGCCGGCTCGCTCAAATACGATCGGATGGACGCCCGCGACATTCTGGAGCGGGCCAGCGCTCGCGAGACCGTGGCCCGCGTCGCCTGCGGCGCGGTGTGCAAGAAACTGCTGCGCGAGTTCGGCGTCGAGGTCGGATCGCACGTCGCGGAGCTCGGTGGCGTAACCGCAAAGAACATCTCCCTTCTCCCATCTCCCTTGAATGAGGCGGCAGACTCAAGTCCCGTTCGCTGCCTGGATAAGGACGCCGAAGCCGAGATTATCAGGCGGATCGACGCAGCCAAAGCGGCCGGCGACACCCTCGGCGGCATCGTCGAAGTCGTTGCGCTCGGCGTGCCGGTGGGGCTCGGATCGCACGTGTCGTGGGACAGGAAGCTCGATGGCCGGCTCGCGCAGGCGCTGATGTCGATTCCCGCCGTGAAGGGTGTCGAGCTCGGGCTCGGATTCGACGCGGCGCGCCGTAAGGGTTCGGAGGTCCATGACGAGATCATGCCGGGGTTCGCGCGCGCGACGAATCGCGCTGGGGGCACGGAAGGCGGCATGACGACGGGTGAGCCGCTCGTCGTCCGCGTCGCCATGAAGCCGATCTCGACGTTGATGTCGCCGCTCAAGACCGTCGATCTCAAGACGGGCGGTCCCGCGCAGGCGCAGTCGGAGCGCTCAGACGTGACCGCGGTGCCGGCGATGGGGGTCATTGCGGAAGCGATGCTGGCGATCGTCCTGACCGAGGCGCTGCTGGAGAAATTCGGTGGCGATGCCTTGAGCGAACTGAAGCGGAACGTGGACGGCTATCTCGCGCAGGTGCGCGCGCGCACACCCCGGGGAGCGGCGTCGTGAAGCGGCACATCGTCCTGATCGGACTGCCGGGCGCGGGGAAGACCACCATCGGCCGCATGGTCGCCGACCGGTTGCATGCGGGATTCGTGGACATCGACACCATCTTGATTCGCAAGGAAGGCAAACCGATCGCGCTGATCTTCGCCGAGAAGGGCGAGTCGGTGTTTCGCGAGATGGAGCGCAAGGAAGTCGACGCCGCGTTGGCGCACGAGCCGGCGGTGATCGCGCCGGGCGGAGGGTGGGCCGCGCAGCCGGGCGCGCTGGATGCCGCAAGGCCTCGCGGGTATGTCGTTTATCTGAATGCGCGTGCCGAAGTGGCAGCGGGCCGCGCCGCGCCGTCGGGAACCCGTCCCGTTTTGATGGGTGATGATCCGTTAGCGCGTATGCGCGAGCTCCTCACACAGCGCGATCCGTTTTACTCAAAAGCCGATGCGACCGTGCAAACCGAGGCCAAGAGCGCCGAAAACGTGGCTGCCGAGGTCGTAAAGCTTGCGCAAACGAGCGCTGGTTGGTAAAGAGATGCACCCAACTAAACCTCGACGTCGAGACGTCTAGACGTCTGGCATTTGAACTGAGGTTGATCAGTGCCTGATAACGATGAAGAAGTGAAACACGACGAAACACACGTCGGCACGTCGGCACGCCGCACGAAGAAGCCACGCAAGAAGAAGAGCGAGGCGCCTCCGGCGGCAGATGAGACTCCCGACGCCGCTCCTGTAAAGGGCGGCGCACTCGTCATTGTCGAGTCCCCGACCAAGGCCAAGACCATCGGCAAGTACCTCGGCCGCGGCTACACGGTCAAGGCGACGGTGGGGCATCTGCGGGATCTGCCCAAGCGCGAGCTCGGCGTGGACGTCGAGAACGGCTTCACCCCGAAATACGTCACGATTAAAGAAAAGGCGAAGACCCTAGCCGAGATCAAGAAGGCGGCCAAGGCCGCCGACCGGGTGCTGCTCGCGACCGATCCTGACCGGGAAGGGGAAGCGATCGCCTGGCATGTGGCGTCGCAGCTGAACGGCGCCGGCAATGGGAAGATTCGCCGCGTGTTGTTCCACGAGATCACAAAGGATGCCGTAGCGGAAGCCCTGTCGAACCCCCTGGACATCGATCAACGCAAAGTGGACGCGCAGCAGGCCCGGCGCGTCCTCGACCGGCTGGTCGGCTACAAGGCGTCGCCCGTGCTCTGGAAGAGCATCAAGACGGGGCTGTCGGCCGGGCGCGTCCAGACGGTTGCCCTGCGCTTGATCATCGAGCGCGAGGAGGAGATCCGGAAGTTCGTGCCGCAGGAGTACTGGACGGTCGCGGCCGACCTCGAAAAGGACGGCCAGCCCTTCCAGGCCCGGCTGCAGAAGCTGAATGGACACAAGCCGGAGATCAAAACCGAGCAGGCCGCTCGCGACATCGTGGCCGAGGTCGAGAAGCTGCCGTTCGTGGTCACCTCGGTCTCGACCGGCGAGCGCCGCCGCAAGGCGCCGGCGCCGTTTACCACGAGCACGATGCAGCAGGAAGCCGCGAAACAGCTGGGGTTTTCGGCGGGCCGGACCATGCGCGCGGCCCAGAAGCTGTACGAAGGCGTGGAGCTGGGCGAGCAGGGGTCGGTTGGTCTCATTACGTACATGCGCACCGACTCGGTCCGCGTGTCGGATGCCGCGATCAAGCAGGCGCGCGAATACATCAATGCCCAGTTCGACAAGCGCTATCTGCCCGACGAGCCCAACGTCCACAAGGGCGGCCGTGGCTCGAAGGTCCAGGATGCGCACGAAGCGATCCGGCCCACCGAAGTCGGTCTCACACCAGACGCCGTGAAGAAGTACCTGGAACGCGATCTCTTCAAACTCTATCAGCTGATCTGGCGGCGGTTCCTCGCGTCGCAGATGACGCCGGCGGTCTATGAGGCCACCAAGGTCGACTTCGAGCTGGCCGATGGGCGGTTCCTGTTCCGCGCCACCGGCTCCCGCCAGCTGTTCGACGGCTATCATGCCCTCTACAGCGAGGCGCACGAGGCGGAAGATGCCAAGACGCTCGACAGCCTCGAGCCGATTCCGCCGCTCAAGGAAGGCGATCGCGCGAAGCTCAAACAGGTGGTGCCGAGCCAGCACTTTACCGAGCCACCGCCGCGCTACAGCGAGGCGAGCCTGGTGAAAGAGCTGGAGCGGCTCGGGATCGGCCGGCCGTCCACGTACGCCGCGATCATCTCGACGCTGCGCACCCGCTGGTATGCGACCGCCAAAGACCGGCGCTTCCAGCCCACGCCGCAAGGCGAGACCGTCTGGAAGGTGTTGAAGCGGTCGTTCCCTGAGGTGTTCGAGGTCGGGTTCACCGCGCTGATGGAGACCGAGCTCGACAAGGTCGAGGAAGGGGATCTCGACTGGAAAGCGGTGCTGGGTGACTTCTGGGGGCCCTTCAATCGCGCGCTCGAAGCCGTGGACATCAACAAGATCATCCACGAGGTGCACGATCTGTCGGGAGTGGCAGCCGAGAAGTGCCCCAAGTGCGGCGCTCCGCTCGAGGTGAAGAGCGGCCGGTTCGGTCCCTACATCGCCTGTTCGCGCTACGCGTCGAAGGAGTGCGACTACTCGCGGTCGATCAGGAAGGACAGGGTGCCCGACCGGCCGTCGGACGAGATCTGCAAGGAGTGCGGCGCGCCGATGGTGATCAAGACCGGCCGGTTCGGCGAGTTCCTGGCGTGCACGCGCTACCCCAAGTGCAAGTACACGCAGCCCGTTCCACTCGGCATCAAGTGCCCGAAATGCGGTGTCGGCGATCTCGCGGAACGCCGCACCAAGCGCGGCCGCACATTCTACGGTTGCCTGCGGTACCCGGACTGCGATTATTCGACCTGGAACAAGCCGGTCGCCGTTCCCTGCCCGAGCTGTGGGTTCGTGGGGATGGAGGAGATCAAGTCCAAGACGACGGGAGAGACGACACGCAAGTGTCTCAAGTGCGGGCACACCGTGACGCTGGAAGAGACGGCCCCCGAAGCGGAAGAGGTGGTATCGTAGGGGTCACCGTCATCGGCGGTGGCCTCGCCGGCTGCGAGGCCGCCTGGGCGTTGGCCGAGCGCGGCGTTCGCGTCACGCTGCACGAGATGCGCCCGGTCAAGATGACGCCCGCGCATCAGACGGAGAGCCTCGCCGAGCTGGTCTGCAGCAACACCTTCAAATCCGTCGAACCCACGCACGCGCATGGCTTACTCAAGGCCGAGATGCGCCAGCTCGGCAGTATCGTGCTGCAAGCGGCGGACGAGGCGCGGATTCCGGGCGGCAGCGCCCTCGCCGTGGACCGCGTCGTATTCGCGACCCGCGTTCAGGAGCGCGTGCTCGGGCATCCGAATATCACGCTGGTGCGGGGCGAGGTTACTGAGTTGCCGTCTCCAGGCATCATCGCGACCGGGCCCCTGACATCGGATGCGCTCGCCACGGCAATCGCTAACCGACTAACCGTCGAAGCACTAGCCTTCTACGACGCGATCGCGCCCATCGTGTCCGCCGACTCCCTCGACTACGGCGGGGGCGGGCTCTTCAAACTGTCGCGCTACGGCAAGGGCGGCGGCGACGATTACTGGAACGCGCCGTTTACGCGAGAGCAGTACGAGGCGTTCGTCGCCGCGCTGCTCGCGGGCGAGCAGTACGTGCCCGGTCACGAGTTCGACAAAGTGCCGTACTTCGAAGGATGCCTGCCGGTCGAAGAGATGGCGCAGCGGGGTGTCGAGACGCTGCGGTTTGGTCCGATGAAACCGATCGGCCTCGTCGATCCAAAGACGGGGCACGAGCCGTATGCGGTTGTGCAGCTGCGGCAGGAAGATCGCGCGGCGCAGATGTGGAATCTCGTCGGCTTCCAGACGCGGCTGAAGACAGGCGCGCAGCAGCGCATCTTTCGCACGATTCCGGGGCTCGAGCAGGCGGAGTTCCTGCGCTTCGGCAGCATTCATCGCAACAGCTATTTGAACGCCCCCGCGGCGCTGAGTCCGCACCTCTCCGCCAAGGACGATCCGCAGCTGCTGTTTGCGGGGCAGCTCACGGGCGTGGAGGGATACACCGAGTCCGCCGCGACCGGCATGCTGGCCGGCATCAATCTCGCGCGCCTGCTCGCCGGCGAAGCGCCAGTGGTGCCACCGCCCACGACGATGCTCGGCGCGCTGTATCGCTACTTGCGCGAGACCGACCCGGCCCGCTTCCAGCCGATGAACGCGAACTTCGGCCTGATGGAGCCGCTCGATCCGCCGGTGAAAGACAAGTTCAAGAAGAAGGAAGCGTTGGCGGAGCGGGCGCTGCGGGAGATGGGGCGATTTGCCGCGGGCCTCGGTTGTTCACAGGCTGAAGCCTGCGCTCGGCAAAACACTGTCCTTAAGGACAGTGTCAGCCGAGCACACCCTTTAGGGTGTGAGCAATGAAAGAGATCACTGAATTCGTCACGTTCCTCGCCAAAGAGCGCAACGACTCGCCGCACACCGTCAAAGCCTACGAGCGCGATCTCGGCGCGTTCGCCGCCTTCTGTCAGGACTACTACGGCGGGCCGTGGACCTGGGCCGGAGTGGACCGGCTGGCGGTGCGCGGGTTTCTGGCGGCAGAGCAGCGACGCGGGCTCGCCAAGCGCTCCGTGGCGCGCGCGCTGTCGGCGCTGCGCACTTTCTACCGGTTCTTGAACGCCACGAAGGGACTCGAGGTCAATCCTGCACGGGCGGCGCGAACTCCCAAGCTCGACCGAACGTTACCGACCTACTTGACCCGAGCCGAAGTCGAGCTGCTGTTCGCCGACGCCGAGGCGCGCGCCGCGGCCGGTGGATTCCGCGAAGCGCGCGATCTCGCGATGCTCGAGCTGTTCTACTCGACGGGAATGCGCTTGTCCGAGCTCGCGGGGCTGAACGATCCCGATATCGATGTGGTGTCCGACCAGGTCAAGCTGCGCGGCAAGGGAAAGAAGGAACGCATCGTGCCGCTGGGCTCGCACGCGACCCAAGCGCTGCGGAAGTACCAGCAGCAGCGCGACCGCCTCTTTAGCGGCGCGCGTGCCGTGTTCGTGAACCAGCGGGGCCAGCGGCTGAGCGTCCGCGGCGTGCAGCTCGCGATGCAGCGGCTGTTTGACGGCCTGGCGCGAGGGAAAGACCTGCACGTGCACGCCTTACGCCACTCGTTCGCCACGCATCTGCTCGATGCGGGCGCTGATCTCCGAGCGGTGCAGGAATTACTCGGTCACGCCTCGCTTGGGACCACGCAAGTGTATACTCATACGTCGGTCGAACGGCTGAAGAAGGTGTATCACCAGGCCCATCCTCGGGCGTAACGGGAAACGAGAAACGGGAAACGTGAAGCGCATACATAGCACGACAATTCTGTGCGTCCGGCGCGACGGCAACGTCGCGATCGGCGGCGATGGCCAGGTCACGGTCGGTGAGACCGTGATGAAAGCCAACGCGAACAAGGTCCGCACCCTCAAAGGCGGGAAGATTCTCGCGGGGTTCGCCGGCGCGGCCGCCGACGCGTTCACGCTGTTCGAAAAGTTCGAGGAGAAGCTGGAGCGCTATCCGACGAACCTCCCCCGCGCCGCGGTCGAGCTGGCCAAGGACTGGCGCTCCGACCGCGTGCTGCGGCGGCTCGAGGCGCTGCTCGTCGTGGCGGACAAGGAGCACGGCTTCGTCATCAGCGGCTCAGGCGAGCTGATCGAGCCGGACGACGGCATCCTCGCGATCGGCTCCGGCGGATCGTACGCGCTCGCCGCGGCGCGGGCGCTGCTGAAGGACACGAAGCTCAATCCGGCGGAGATCGTCCAGAAGGCGCTCGAGATCGCCGCCGAAATCTGCGTCTACACCAACATGAACATTACCGTTCTCGAGCTATAGCATGGCCAGAGCACCGATTTCCCACCCTCCAGAACCTCCACCAACCTCCACCAGCGCTCCGGTGGCCGCAGGCGCCGAGGAGACACTCCCCTGGTTGGAGGAGATGCCACCCAAGAAGATCGTGGCGGAGCTGGACCGCTACATCGTTGGACAGGAGGCCGCCAAGAAGGCCGTCGCCATCGCGGTGCGCAACCGTTGGCGGCGGGCGCAGGCGCCCGAGGAGATCCGGGACGAGATCATGCCGAATAACATCATCATGATCGGCCCGACGGGCGTCGGCAAAACCGAGATCGCGCGTCGCCTGGCGCGGCTCGCGGGTGCACCGTTCCTGAAAGTCGAAGCTTCCAAATTCACGGAAGTCGGATACGTCGGGCGGGATGTGGAGTCGATGGTCCGTGAGTTGGTCGACGTGTCGATCAACATGGTCCGGTCCGAGCGCGAGGATGATGTCTATCCAACGGCCGAGCAAAGGGCCGAAGAACGGCTGTTGGATCTGCTGTTGCCGCCGCTTCCTCAGCCGCCCTCCGCCGCCGCTTCATCTGCCGCCCCGGGAACCGAGACGCCAGGTCAGCGACCGTTGTTCGTGGTCTCGTCCAAGGGTGACGTGCAACCGAAGGTCCCGGAGGCTGAGACCGAGCAGCAGGAGCGGCGCCGGCGCACGCGCGAGAAGCTGCGCCAGCAGCTGAAGGACGGGCAGCTCGAGGAGCGGGACGTCGAGATCGAGGTCCAGCAGCAGAGCTTCCCGCTGCTGGAGATGATGCAGCCGCCGCAGGGGATGGAAGGTCCGGATATCAACTTCGGCGAGGCGCTGCAGGAGCTGATCCCCAAAAAGAAGAAGCGCCGCACCGTGCACCTGCACGAGGCGCGCCGCATCCTGATCGACGAAGAGCTGAAGAAGCTGGTCGACATGGACGACGTGGTGAACGAGGCGCTCGACCGCGTCGAAAACCACGGCGTCATCTTCATCGACGAAATCGACAAGATCACCGGCACGCGCGGCCAGACCACCGGTCCCGACGTGTCGCGCGAAGGCGTGCAGCGTGACCTGCTCCCGATCGTCGAAGGCTCGACGGTGCAGACGCGCTACGGCTACGTGCGCACCGACCATATTTTATTCATCGCGGCGGGCGCCTTTCACATCGCCAAGCCGAGCGATCTTATCCCTGAGCTGCAGGGCCGCTTTCCGATTCGGGTCGAGCTGTCGTCGCTCAGCGAGGCGGATTTCGTGCGCATCATGACGGAGCCGGAGAACGCCCTCACCAAGCAGTACGCGGCGCTGTGCCAGTCCGAAGGCGCGACGCTGGAGTTCACGGCCGACGGCGTCAAGGAAATCGCGCGCATCGCGGCCAAGGTGAACGAGCGGATGGAGAACATCGGCGCCCGGCGGCTGCACACCGTCATGACGACCTTGCTCGAGGACGTGATGTTCGAGCTGCCCGACTATCCGTCCAAGCACATCGTGTTCGACGGACCCGCGGTCCGGGAGCGGCTGATGCGGATCGTCGAGGACGAGGACCTCAGGAAGTACATCCTCTGAAATCGGGCACGCAGATCCTTGGTGTCGTGGCCGTGGTCCACGGCATCCTGGGCGGAGTCGCCCCGCGGCTTCAAGCACAACATGCAGGCATGTGCCTGACTGGCTCTCGGGGCGTGCAGTTCCTCGAAAGCGTCCGTCGCTGGGTGTCACCGACATATTCTGAGCCACGTTCGCCCGACATTCCTACGGTCCGAGCCGAGCAGGTGGCGCTCGTGGATGACGATTCGGTCTGTGCCGCGGTATCCCGAGCCGTCGGTGGCTACGTCAGGAGCGGAAGCTTCGCAAGCCTCACTTATCGCGGCCCCTACATTGTGGTGCGCGCCGGTCCGCGGTTTTTCATCCACGATTCCCTCCCGGAGCGGAATGCTCTGGACATCGAACTCGGCGCGACGCGCTACGTCGTGATCGACACGCTTCAGCCCCCGCCCAGGGCCGGCTTCATTCTTCAGGACGCGTGTTGGAGGTTCGATTGCTTGTGCCGGTCGCCCTGGACGCTCCGCACCCCCGTGACCGTCAGGAGTGCACACAACCTCGGTGCCCGCCCAATCGCGCAATTGCCCGCGAACACGAGCGTGGACTCGGATTCCGCTTTAACTGTGGTGGATTCCGTGGGCCGCGTAATCGTCGAGCGACCGGTATGGAGCGAGTTTCTCAACGACACACTTCCGGCTGGCGACTCATTGCTTACGCTCCGCTGGGGGAAGGCGGAGGATTCGGATGTCCGGGGCTACATCGCATGGTGGCGCGGGCGAATCGTACACGTGGAGCAGTTCTGGGATTCCATCGGTAATCGTGGCGCGCGGAGCGTGCGCGAGCCAGGCTGGAGCGTCTGGGCTCGGATGACCTCTTCCAAGAGCAATGAACGCGTGAGCGGCTGGGCGTTGATGAATCCAGATGTGGTGACCGGGCCCAACTGCAACTAGGACGTCATTATGTCGTTTGGCGCGCGGCGTGCCCCTTGTAGGGCACGCCGTTTCATTTTGCGGGTAAGAATTGCGCTACAGGGGAGCCCACCGTACCGGAGGATGCTATGAAGCAGATGCCCAGCTTACTGGCCGCCTCGGCCGTCGCCGCCGCCGTCGCCTGCTCCGACTCCTTCAAACCCACCACCGAGAACGTCCTCGGCGACTACACCCTCCAGACCTTCCAGTCGACCGACGCCACCGGAACCACGAACTGGGTTCAGCGAGGCGGGACTTTGACGATCAGCCTGGGCCCGTTTGGCGTCACGACGGGTCACCTGTTCATGCCCGGAGCGGATGAGGGTGGCGGCGATCTGGATCAGCTCTTGATCGGCGACTGGACGCTTTCCGGTAACACGATCACGTTCGACATGCCGGCCGTCGACACGTTCATCCGGGACATGCCCTGGACCGTGACGGAGAACACGCTCTCCGGCGATCACACCTTCAGCGGCACGCGAATCAGAGTGGTGCTCACCAAGTAGTCGTGGCGGAGGAGGAACCATGAAAAAGTCGCACCTTGCCGGTGTCGCTCTTGGAGTGCTGTGCGTCGCATGCGGTCACAGCCGTCCCGAAAGCCCGCAACCGAGCGCGGCGTTGCCGCCGCCCCCATCCGCGACGGTCCAGGGCGTCGCGCCCGGCGATCCGGCGCCACGCACGCTCGATCAGATGCTCGCCGGGAAGCTCGCCGGCGTGTCGGTTACTCCTGGGCCACACGGCGGCATCGTCGTCCGCATGATGGGCCCAACCTCCTTCAGGGACGCGTCCGAGGGTCCCCTGTTCATCGTCGACGGCACCCAGGTCGAGGTGAGCCCCGGCGGCTCGTTGCCATGGATCAATCCGCAGGACGTCGAGTCGATCACAGCGCTCAAGAATCCGAGTGACATCGCGATCTATGGTGTGCGCGGCGGCAATGGCGTAATCGTCATCAAAACAAAGAAGTCTCGCTGAGCCTTGTCCTTCCCCGGGCCCCCGGGTAAAATCCGTCCTGTCATCGTAGCCTGTCATTTTGACTGACGTTCCCCGCGTTCCCCCTCTCCCGAAGGGAGAGGGGGTCAGGGGGTGAGGACAACCGGAGAGGGGCAAAGGGGTCAGGATGCCTAAGCGCGACTTCCTCCAAATCACCGATTTCAGCCGCAAAGAGATCGAGCAGCTCTTCGACCTCGCCAAGCGGATGAAGACGAGGAGCTATCAAGGCGCCCCCCTGGCCGGCAAGACGCTGGCGATGATCTTCGCCAAGTCCTCCACCCGCACCCGCGTCTCCTTCGAGGTCGGCGCCTACCAGCTGGGCGGCCAGGCGCTCTTCCTCTCCAGCAAGGACATCCAGATCGGGCGCGGGGAGCCCATTCCCGACACCGCCCGCGTACTCTCGCGCTACGTGGATGGCATCATGATCCGCACCTACGACCACGCCGAGGTCGAGGAGCTGGCGCGCTTCGCCACGATCCCCGTGATCAATGGGCTCACCGACCTGACGCACCCCTGCCAGGTGCTCGCCGACGTCTTCACGGTCAAGGAGCACCTCGGCGGCTGGGAAGGGAAGCGCATCGCGTGGGTCGGCGACGGCAACAACATGGCCAACGCCTGGATCGAGGCCGCGACGGTGCTCGGCTTCGAGCTGCGGCTCGCGTGCCCTGAGGGGTTCGAGCCGAACCGCGCCAAATACGAGGCGGCGAAGCAGCAGGGATGTGTAATGGTGACCGAGGTGCCCGAGGAAGCCGTCGAAGGCGCGCACGTCGTGAACACCGACGTCTGGGCATCGATGGGCCAGGAAAGCGAGGCGGAAGCCCGGCGCAACGCCTTCAAGGGATTCACCGTGGATTCAGAGCTGATGAAGCTCGCGGATCCCAAGGCCATCTTCTTGCATTGCCTGCCGGCGCATCGTGGGGAGGAAGTGACGGCCGAGGTGATTGACGGTCCTCAGTCACGCGTCTGGGATGAAGCCGAGAACCGGTTGCACGTCCAGAAGGCTCTACTGGCGACGCTCCTCCAATGACCACCGAAGCCATCCTCAAACGCACGCCGCTCCACGACGTCCACGTCGCGCTCGGCGCCAAGATGGTGCCCTTCGCCGGCTTCGAGATGCCCGTCACGTACCCCACGGGCATCAACAGCGAGCACCGGGCCGTGCGCGAAGACGTCGGCGTGTTCGACGTCTCGCACATGGGTGAGTTCGAGATCACGGGCCCTGATCGAAATGCGTTCGTGCAACGTGTGACGTGCAATGACGTGAGCGCACTCAAGCCCGGGCAGGCACAGTATTCGGGGATTCTTACGAAGGATGGGACGTTCGTAGACGACTGTCTCGTCTATCGCTTCGAAGACAAGCTGATGATGGTGGTGAACGCGTCGAACATTCAAAAGGACTGGGATCATATCGTCGACCAGAAGGGCGGCGCGAATGTGCGGCTGCGCGACATCTCGGACGAGACCGCGCTGCTCGCCGTCCAGGGACCCAAGGCCGAGGCCCTCGTCGGTCAGCTCACGAGCGTCGGCGTCGCGATGATTCCGTACTACCACTTCGCGCAGGGCAAAGTCGCCGGCGTGCAGTGTTTCGTGTCGCGCAC